>CAZBNV010000027.1:0-56854 GCA_964493335.1 uncultured Nitrospira sp. | reverse complement strand
AATCGGTGTTTTGCGGTCGACGACGTTGATGTCGAAGCCTTCGTCTTTCAACGCGCGCATGGCATCAAGCCCCTCTTTTTCACGCGGTCCGCCGCGACGCACCCAGATCTTCACGCCTTTTAGCTTGCCTTCCGATTTCGCCTTACGGAACCCATTGATGATGCCGCCGAACGTTTTCTTGACGTCGGTGAAATTAGCGATCGCGCCACCGACGATGATGTTCTTGATCCCGGGCAACGAGCACACTTTTTCCGTGAGGACTTCCACGGCCCAATCAGGTGGATCACCTGAATATTCGGCATAGTTCGCCAACTTGCCGCCGCGCGCGACCACTGCGTCCGAGTAGTACACGCTAGCGCCACCACCCGCCGGTAACATGGCGGTATCGCCACCGGGAATTTCAATGAACTTGACCGAGCCCTTGATCTTACTGTCGACTGCCATGACGTCGATTTCTTGCTTAGAATAGGCGCGGCCGAACTCTGCCGCAAAGGCAAAGTTCCAATCTGGATGGCGAAACTTGGCATCACCGTCAAGTAACGTCACCGCGTCGAGCGCCACGAGTTCGCCGTCACTTGCGCGCAAAACTACGGGGTTTACTTCGAGATATTGCGCATCTTCGCTGTCGAAGCAGGCAAACATTTTCCCTGCAAACTCGGCCATCCTCTTGACGAGTGGTCCGGCAAATCCGGCATCTTTGGACAATTTTTCGAGCGATTCTGAGGAGGGTGACTGCCCGATTTCGAGACACAACCTCTTAACGCGTTCCCAATTCGATTCGACTTCGATTCCACCGCAGTTGGCAACCAGAACCTCACTACCCTCCCGAGTGGATTTCACAGCGCAATAATATTCTTCCTTGTGCGGAATCATTTCAGAGACGATGACCTGGGTCACGGTGATGCTACCGACTTGGCGGCCGATCATCTCCTTCGCCGCCGCCTCTGCGGCTTTGAAGTCCAAGTCTATCTTGACCAGGCCAAGTTTAAAGCGCGACCCGAGGGCCTCATGCGCCTTGACAACCAGCTTGGACTTCTTCAACCATTCATTGGCTTGTCCCAGCTTTGTCAGCTCATCAACGGAGGTGACGACCACATAATTGGGAACGTTGATTCCCCATTTCTTCATCAGCCCCATCCCGGGACCTTCGAGCACTTTCGCCATGATTGACGACTCCTTGGTGTGTGATAGGGCAGAGAAACGGAGCGACAGAGTACCGAATTCTGTTGATTAGCTCAATCCTCCAAAGGGCCTACGCTTCAAGCACAGAAGTCCTACCACAATGAGCACTGAAGATTCATCATCATAAATAATTGATAAGCTTATTGTTGTGCCTTCGACTTCGGCAAAGTTTGTAAGGAGCCCTTCCGCTGTCTGGCGGAACGGCTAGGCCTTCCCCGTTGGCAAATTGGACAATAGAAGGAACTTCGCTCTCCGACAGATCGTCGGATCACTGCGCCACAGGCATTCGGACAGGGCTCCCCGGTTTTCGCATAGACGAGATGCCTGCGCTTATACTGGCCTTCGGTTCCATCCGGTGCAAAATAATCCCGCACGCTGGACCCTCCCATGGCGATGGCTTCCCGCAGGACCTCCCCCATGATTCCGTAGAGCCGGGCAATGACTTTTCCCTGCAGCTGATTGGCTGCCTGATGAGGGTGCAGGCCGGCGCGGAAGAGAATTTCATTGGCATAGATGTTTCCAATCCCCGCGATCACCTGTTGATGCATCAACAGTGACTTCAGCTGGCTGCGCGTCGATCCGAGCAGCCGCAGGAATTCTTCAAGGCTGATTGCGAGAGGATCGTACCCGAATCGGCGTCCTGTATACCGATCCAGTCCTGCCTGATCAAGCAACGACAGGCGCCCAAATCGTCGGGGATTCCAGTATCGGATCTCGGGTTCGGCCCCTCCATCAAGATACAGAATAAAATGGGTATGTTGCGGATGTTTGGTCGGCGTAGACTGAAAAACCAGCAACCCGGTCATGCCCAATTCGGCGGCAAGGAATCTCACATGTTCGTCGCGAGCAAAGGTAAGAATCACACTCTTCCCTCGTCGCTCAACTTCCGTTATTTTGGACTGACGATACCATGCTATGGACAATAGCCCTTCGCGAACGATGTCGTCACGGCCGACCCAGCAATCTCGCACGGTCGCTCCCACAACTCGTTCACGTAATTGGCGCGCAGCGACTTCCGCTTCCGGCAATTCTGGCATCGAAGGACATTCCGAGGTGACGAAGACCGCCCCTCACAGACATCAAATTACGCCACGGCGACAGGACAAAATGCAACTCCACCCCTGAACGATTTGCGCTGGTACAAAACGATATGGGGCTGAGATCGTGAAACCAGCCCTAGGAGGAGGACGAAATGATGGGAAACAAGCAGACGAACGAATGAGCAGACAACCTGATCTCTAGGCGATTGAAGTACCGCGTCGGCCCTGTCGGCGATGACGAAGGTCTTCGATAATTTCTTCGAGATGCGGCAAAGGCATACCGCCGGGACGCCGCGTCAACACAAGCTTCACAGCGTCCGCATAGAATAGTCCCTCCACGCAACAGAGGTAGGCAATGACTACTGAGACCGAACGTCCCATCCCCACCCGGCAACACACCATGAGGCGGTGGTCCGCAACGTGCGCCTCTATCCATTCCACAGCCTTGCCCAGCGACGAGACCGTTGGCTCACCAAATTCTTTCAAAGGAATCTTGGCGTAGACAATCCTCGCTGGCACCGTCACGCTCTGCTCTTCAGCCACCATCAGAATGGCACTCACCTGCGGCGGAGGGTTCTTTGCATCATCGGCATTGCCCACGAGAAGACGTTTGTTAATCATATGCATGATCTCGCTAGTATAGGCAGCATAGCCTACTGGTCAAGGGAATCCTGGGAACCTAAGCCCGGCGCTTGAAGATGCCCCAGTTCGGTGCGTATACTCAGGACATCTTTGCAGGGGAAACTGATGGCTCACACATCGCTTGAAGAGGTTGAGAAACGGCTGCCGAGCATACGCTGCGCAATTTGCAAGACGAACGCCTTCGGCGTCGACCGACGAACCTTGCAGTCCGATGGGGAATGCCGTGCCGTCTGCCTCAAGTGTCGATATAATTTCCCGGTGTATACCGACATGGATTTTTATCGGCGGACCCAGCCGGATATCCCCTACCGCCTGAAAGAAATCTCGTGTCCAAGCTGTCAGCATCGAGGCGTGAACCTCGATTTCCGCATTACCATGTCTGTCCGTGAAGCGATTTATTTCGTCACCTGTACTGCCTGCAAGACACAGTTCCCTGAACACTCGTCATTAGAAGCATTTGAGTGACCTTTCCGACCACCGTTCGTGTATACTGGTGTTCATATGAGTGATACCCCAACCCCCAAAGCCCCTCAACCAACTCCCGCCCCCAGCGAAGCTGTCGAGAAGCCACGCAAGGAAATCCCCCTGGTTTCGGTACCCAACGACCGCGATATGATGGCAGACGAGATGGCGGAACTCTTCGATGAGGACCGCGTCACGCATCAACACGGCAGCTCTGAGCCGGAAGCAGATTAGGATCTCAGGCAGGACGGACGATTTCCGCTGTTCCCGACGAAACAATTCGGCCGACCATGGCTGGCCTGCCCTTTCGGTCTTTTCTAACAATCTCACTGACTCGTACGATTGCCCCACGATGCCAGTCATCGAACGGAGCGTTGGAGGCCGATCGCTCCTTGTCTTGACGTCCGATCTCGGGTCTTCCCGTTTCGTCACACAACCAAACCCTCTTCTCGCCCTTCATAACACGTAACTCACTGACCACTCGATGATAATTCACATTCCGAGCCACCAGAGTTCTCCCATCTTTGCGCAAGATCACATAGGAAAACTTGAGTGCATCTTTAATAAACCCAACCTCTCGATCGACGTGAGCAATCCAGGCTGGAACCTCCCATCTTCGTTCCTCATGGCACCAGTCATCTGGCTTTGCCAGTGCAGGGCACGGCGCGTCATGGAGGCAGGGACTATAAACAGAACAGCGCTGCTCCGACAAAAGTTTATCTCGCACCTGATGCAACCCCCGCGAGGCAGATCGTAATGCCGGCTCAATGAGCATAAGGCTTCCCTCCGCGGCCAAATAATTCAATAACTCCCCAATTAACGCAGTCCGTAGCCCTACGGGGTCCGGACTCCCGACAAATAATTCTGAGAGAAGATTCTGAATAATAATCAGGTGATAGCCATTGCCCATGCCGACTTCACGGAGAGCTGGGGAAAGGGAACGCTCAAGATTGCATTCAACCGTCTTCACCGAGGCAATGGGTTGATCTGGATGCTGTTCACCATAAACCTTCAAAATCTCAGCACACAGCCTCAAGACCTGCGGCGAACGGTCAACAACCGTCATACGAAGGGAAGATGGAGGCATCACAGACTTTGAGCGGCACCAATCAAGCACGCCTAGTGCCCCCGTTCCAGGGCCTCCCCCAATGTCTAGCACTCGAAATTCCTCATTCCAACGGGCGGGAAGCACCGGCTGCAGTTCATCCAAAAGAACCTGCACTTTAGCAAGATTAACTGGCACGTAGTAGGCCAGATATGCGGAACGTAGCTGAGGTTCCTCGAAATAAGCCACCCCCGGACCTTGGTCACCACGCCTCGTAAACATTTCTGAGAGTCGTGACACGCCCTCAATGATGGATTCCGGCACCCGCTGATGCGGCTCCAGCACATTCACCTTAGCCACCGCAGCGATGGCACTTAACACAGCCGACGATAGTTGGTACATAGTGATCGGCCTCTTGGTTGACCCCTCAAACCATGCTGCGGTATTCTGTCGAGAGAGGAGTATTTCACATGACTGACCCTATTTTGCAAGCCTATCGAGAGGTGGAAATGGCCATGGAGCGCTTTACGCTCGTCCTGCATGACCATGTCGATCATCTCCGTAAGACCGAAGCGCCTGGCTCGGATAAACTGCATCGCATGGCCAATGGCACCAAAGCCATGCGTGATAGCGCATCGATCTATTTATCCTATGCCAAATACGTGGCTCACGGGATGCCGGAAAGCCCTGATCTAGTCGAAGAAGATCTTCAGGGCTGAAAACCGGCTTCAAGCATTTCCTCAAAAGCACAGGGCCCGTTCGGTTTACCCGAACGGGCCCTGCTGCTTTGGCTCGAACTGTGCTTCTCAGGCTAAATGCTACGCATTAAATGCACCATGGCCTCATGCTCCGATGCGGATGCGCCCATAACTTGAGACATCGCCACGTTCGTCGACTTCTTTCCAGTCAAACCGGATTCGACTTCATCCACAATCAATTCGACTGGCATCGACTGGCCACCGTACACTCGCGGGCCACCGATGATTTTTGCATTGGAGAAACCGTAGATAGCGGTTGCCACCTCTTTCGCTAGCCATCCGACGTAGTTGAATTCGGGGACAACAATCAACTTGGCTTTTCCGCACAACTTACGCAGTTCTTGGGTTGGGAACGGACGGAGCGACCGGATCTTGATCAAGCCGATCTTAATACCCTTCTCTGCGCAAATCCGCACGGCTTCACGAGACTGAGCTGCCGCGCTGCCCGACGCAATGATGACGGCTTCGGCATCGTCGACATTCTCTGCCGTGAGCAAGCCGCCCATGTACTGATTGATGTACTTGCGCGAACGCTCTACTGCAGCCCACACTTCTTGTTGCCACACCGCGTGAATATTGTACGCCATAAAATTCGACTTCTGAACCGGGGCATCTCTCGACAGTCTGGCGGGAGGATTCTCCGCATCGAGTACAGGCACAGCCCCTCGCCATGGCTCCCTTGGCGGAAGCTTCATCCCGCGATCTTGCATACGTACATAACCTCTGGCATGCGTGACAAAGAACCCATCACAACACACACCCACAGGAAGCGTGACATCGTTCTTCTCGCTGATGACGAAGCCAGCCAGCGTAAAGTCGTACATGTCTTGCTGATTCTCTGCGTGAAAGATAATCATGCCGCAATTCAAGAGGTACGACACTTCGATATTATCCGGCTGAATGGCCAACGGAGCGTTCACCACTCGGCAGGTGAACATGGCAACGACGGGCAACCGATGGCCCGGCCAAGAAGCAATCCCTTCCAGTCCTCTCAGCGTCCCCGGACCGGCAGTCGCGGTATAACAACGAACCCCGGCTCGCGACCCTCCCGCAATTGCCGCCATCACGCCGACTTCCTCTTCTCCGCGATAATACTCCTTAACATAACCCTCGCCGTACAACACGCCCACCAACTGCATCGTTTCGCTTTGCGGCGTGATGGGATATGCAATGGCAAGATCGACGTTAGACCGACGGATGGCCTCTTTCGCTGCCTCACTCCCGGTAATAAACTCTTTCGTCCGAGGAGCTTCTAAAAACATATACTCCGGAGTCACAATCTTCTGCCGCTTCGCATCCGCATGCGGATCCTTCTTAGCTTCAGCCTTAGGAGCAGACACGCTCGTAATAGGATCGCCTTGGGGATTCGTCTTTTGTTGGGGTTCTAATGCTTCGCTCATCGTTGCACCTCTTGACTGTATCGCCTTAACCTACGCTCTAGCCTTCTCGTTTCATCTGATCAGCTGAGTGGCCAAATGTGGCTGCGCTGCCAACGCCGGCAGCCGAGGGCATAAAGGTCATAGGGTTAGTATGCGTCTTGCCATTATGGACTTTGGCCTGAGTCCCTGTGAATCGGACATTTTCGCCGCTATCCGGCAGCTTAATGCCCATCTCTTCACGAACTTTCTTGAAGATTTGCGCGGTCTTTTTCAACTTTAGAGTGTCTGAATCGCGAATGGTCAGCATGGCATCTTCATGACCCTGCTCGGCGCAAATAGCCATAGTGCAGCAGTTCGTCCCCGCACGAATCATTTTCAGAGTGAGATTAGCGTAGTGACAATGAACGCCGATGAAAATGCAGGCTTCAATCTTATTACCCCAAATCGTAAGATTGGGATGGTTCGGATTGATGACCTCTTCAGGATCGATCTTCGGGTACTTCGGGCGATAGTCGGGCATGGGAATGATCATCACCTCAGGAATCTGCGCAGCGATTTCAAGAACTGCCTTAGCCTTTTCGATGGCATGATTATTCCATGCCCACAGAACCAGAGGCCCGGGGAAAATCGTGGCGTTCGGGCTTGTCAGCATTTTCCGAGCCATCTCTTCAATCACTATGTCTTCATTAGGCTCAAGTAATCCATAATAGAGCCCCTCTCCTGGATCCGGCAGCGCCACTCCCAACTGAGCCGCTGACGGTGGATGGAACCCTGCCGGTCCCGGCACGATAATTCTTTCTCTCGTATCTTGCGTCATTCCCACGCCCACTCCCCTTTCTTACGCTCACCCGACCACTGGGCTTGCCAAGACCGCTATCGTACTCTTATCACCGTAAGTAATGTTATCCGTCAATGCGGCCATCGGTAGTTGATCGATCATGATCATTTTAATGGCATTATTTTTTGCCATATTGTCGCACACCCAGACACATTGTGCGCAGCCTTTGCAACGATCCACGGCGACGTACGCGGACCCGTACTTAAAGCCCTTCTCTTTCCCCATCTCCTCGCTATACTGAATGGTATTTGCCTCAGGACAATATTGCGTACAGAGCTTGCAGCTCTTTGAGGCACAAATTTCAACATCGATATGGGCTACTAAATACATTAGAACTCCTTCGTACTAAATCCTTGTTAGGCGCTCACCGTCGCACGAATTTCCGATCGCTTGACCGTCGGCGCAGCCCAACCATGATCGACTGCGTAGTTCCAGCCGGCCTGAATCACCGCCACATTTTTATCGATCAATTCTTGCTTCTTTTTGAATTTCCGCTCGACAACACTGTCCAGAGCTGCGGTTCCGCCGGAGACCACAAATCCTTTACCAAGGAACCGATCCTTCACCGACTGCTCCAACGCTTCGACCGTGGTCAGCCCCGTGATCGCACCGATGCACCCCATCAATGCCATATTTGTGCACAGATCCATGCCCGCCACTTCGAGGGAGAGCTTGGTAGCGGGGAAATAGTAGAGTCTTGCACGGCGCTCTTCTAACTCGCGAGCCTGATCCCGATGAAGCTTCATCGGACCATCATTATTGATCAACGCGATTCCGTCTTCCTTCAGCCCGAAGTAAAACGGCATCGTGTACGATTTGCCATGAGTAATGACCTGTGGATGGAAAATGATAATGATGTGAGGGAAGGTGATTTCTCCGATTTCGTAAATGGGCTCGTCTGACACCCGAACATAGCTTTCCACGGGAGCCATGCGCTTTTCTGAGCCATAGAACGGAACGATCGTGCTTTCCCCACCAGCATTGATGACCGCAGTACTCAGAATGTGTGAGCCGGTCACAACGCCTTGGCCTCCCACGCCCGCCATCCGAATGTTGAACCGTTTCGCCATACTCAATCCTCCTTAAACGTGACTCAGGCCTTTGGAAGACCAGGAGCGGGAGCGGCCGGCTTCGGGAGAAATTCCTTATAGCCATAGCGCTCAGTGAGAAATTGCTTCGCTTCGTCGGTAATGTATTCGGAAAACTGATAGCGATCGTTTTCAACGTTCTTGGCGTCTTCCATCACCTTGTCGGTCGGAATGGCGTACTCAATATTGCAGGACGTGTAGGCCTGGATGTAGGTTGACCCCACCTCTCTGGCGATCAACACGGCCTTCTTAATGACGCTCTCAACCCGACGAGGATTGTTCGGCACAACCGTCGCCACATATGCACAGCCGGCGACCTTCGCCATCTGCAACATGTCCATTTTCTCGAACTTCTTCCCCAACGGGGCCATCTTGAGCACGGCGCCGCGATTCGTCATCCCACTTTCTTGTCCACCGGTGTTCCCGTACACTTCATTGTCCAACATGATCGTCGTGAACCGTTCTTTACGGAACCACGAGTGCAGCACCTGCTGAAATCCGATATCCGCTGTGCCACCGTCTCCGGCCATCACAACTACATCTTTCGGCTTATCACCGAAGCGCAAGCGTAAACCACGGGACAACCCGCTCGCGACGCCGTTTTGGTCGCCGTAGTTACCATATACGAATGGAATGGCGGCTTGTGAGATCGCCAACCGCCCGCAGCCGGCCGTTCCAACGGTGATAGTATCTTCTGGGTTGGGGAATGCGATCATGGCGAGCCGGATAAAGAGAGTCATCGCACAGCCAGCGCACATCGGATGCTCTTCGAGCACTTCCTTGAACGATCCCATCTGCGATACGGATACCTTTTTGCCGAAAGGTCCATGCTCAACCATGTCCCGGTATTCTTTCGGCATAAACTTTTCAAAGCCGCTTGAAAACTTAACGTAATCAAGGCTCATAAGGACTCCCTCCCTTTATTCGCGGTGACTCCCTCCCAGCCGTGACGCAGCCAAAAGGAAATTCATGTGCAGATTATGTCGACGTTGACTGGCCTGAGTACTGGGCTAATTCCTGATATGGAAAGGAATGTCGGCTCTCTTCTACCTTGCTTCGACGCCGAGTGTAGCAAAGGGCGAAAAAATCTGTCAATCGCAAGTCATCACAGCAGCAGAGAAGGGGCTGTCATTCCAGATGGCCAGTCTATAGCGTCCAGGAGAGCATTGCAACTTTGCAGAAGGCCCACCTTGGACGAAAGAAGGCCTAGTACGGGCACCGGCGCTAGGCCCTTGGCACTAAATCCGCCGGAACGTGAGGTTTTCCTTTACAGGAGATGGAAGATGGAGCTTTATTCAGTTGAAGTTCGTCGAAGAAGCGGGTAGATGTTGTCGCTTAACGCGATTCGGTTTAAACTCCACTTTATGCCTATACGAGTCCTTGTGCCGGGAGAAGAACAGAGCGAGCAATATGCTGGCGGGGTACACAAGCGCCCACCGATCCCTGATGGCTCACTAAAAGCCGAATGCCCAAAATTCATGAGCCATGGCCCGTGCGGAGGCGTCCGAAAAGGTGGATTCTGTGAGGTCTACCCAGAAATGACCTGCCCGTGGATCACTCTGTACCACAAGCTCAATGAGCTTGGACAGCTGGAATGGATGAAACAAGTCTAATAAAATGCTTAAGGGGTAGGGGTGAAGGGTACGGGAAAAGGAAAAAAAAGAAGGAATTCAGTAACAACCACGCTGGGGTATAACGAGAGCCATGCCATAAGCGGAATTTCTAGCCCGCTCCCTGATATCGAAACGTTCCCGAACCAATACAAGGGATACGAAATTACGATCGCTATTCCCGAATACACTGCGATTTGCCCGAAGACCAACCTCCCGGACTTTGGAACAATCACACTCCACTACATGCCTGACAAGCACTGCCTTGAGCTCAAGGCACTCAAAATGTATATCCACGCTTATAGAAACCTAGGGATCTTTTACGAGAATGCAGTGAATCGTATTCTGCAGGATGTCGTCCACGCCTGCCGTCCAGTCTGGGCCCGCGTCACAGGCGACTTTACCGCGCGTGGCGGATTGTCGAGCAAGATTGAAGCACGTTACCGGTAGCCTGCCGCCACCAGCAGATGAGCGGCGTCCCCGGCAACAATCCTCCATCCGAGATATAGTTCTTCCTAAATACTTGCTACTGGTTTTGGGCGACGCCGCATAGTTGCAAGACCCTGCGTAGCCACATTGCACATTCCGCCCGCCTGCTTGTTCTCGACAGGGCGGGATGTGGACAAGAAGACTACCCTGCTCCTCGCGGCCTAATTCCACTCACATCTTGGCAAGCCTAGTCTGCGCTCAGAACGAAGCTAAGATCGCGCGACATTCTTCGCATCGTTCATCATCCTGAACCTATCGGCATGCGCCGTCCGACCTGAGCCATGCACTCGACAGAACCATCTCACCGAGTCGGGTTAGAAAAATTTCCCTCCTCAAGATCACCTCTATCCATCAAAACAGCCACAGACGCAACACCAGATCGAGATGTTCGCAGACCTTGGGAATCTTTTATCCACATGCCTCGTCTGCGTGCCGGCAAGGTTTGTCCCCGCGTGCCGACCTTCGCTGGGCAGCAAGAACACACTCACCGCCCCTCTATACGCCACCTCCTGAGTGACTAGGGTTAAGACTTGATAGGCCCTGCCCGATAAGAGAGTACATGTCGCGGTTTGTTACAGGTCATTCAAGAAAACCGTGAGCTCAAATCAGATATCTCCTCCTACTCAGCTGTCTCGATCGATTAAATTTCGCCTTGGCCTGCTGGTCGGCGCCGCAATCCTGGCCACCGGAGCCTTTACGCTTGCGGTGCACGACACGGTGACCACAGTGCAAAATCACGGGCCGCTCTATGTTCAATTGTCGACCGCAAGGATCTCGTCGTCGATACGCTCCTCCTCCGCTCTACATTGTCGAATCCTACCTCGCAACATTGGAACTGCTAGTGGTCCTTCCTTCCCCACGCCCACTGCAAAGACTTGGAGACCCTCGGCCGCCTGGCCCAGCTGGAGCGGGCGGAGGGGCTGCTGGCACAACTCACTCAGGCTCACGCCGCCGCCTGTGTGGTGATGAGCAACGAATTGCAGGCCCGCGAAGGATGCTGATCCATCCCGTCTTCCAAAACACCCGAAGGCTCAAGGTTGGTTGCCCTCGACTTTTCACAACAGGCCTATCTAACTATTCCTACCCCACCACATGGCTTGCGAAGAGATGCCATCCGCGCTAGTGTGGGCAGAAGTATGGCAACTTATGCAATCGGCGACATACAAGGCTGTTACACCTCCCTGCAACGACTCACACATACAGTTCGATTCAATCCTCAACACGATCGTCTCTGGTTCACAGGGGACTTGGTCAATCGGGGTCCAGATTCGCTTCACGTCCTCCGATACATTAAAAATCTTGGTCCTGCCGCCATCACGGTCCTTGGCAACCATGATCTCTTTCTCCTTGCGGTCGCCGCAGGACTGTCCACGCTTCGGCGGAGCGATACGCTCGCGCAAGTCTTGGACGCCTCGGATTGCGATGAACTCCTCGCATGGCTCAGACATCAGCCGCTGCTCTATCGTGAAGGTGAGTGGGTGTTGGTCCATGCGGGGTTATTGCCGCAATGGACCATTGAAGAGGCCCAACAACTGGCCAAGGAAGCCGAGACGGCGCTTCGCGGAATTCAATTTGCAGACACCTTGGGCGCGCTTCATCCTAACGATCATTTGCAATGGGCCCCCGAGCTGACCGGTCCCATCCGTTTTGCGAGCATTATGAAAGTGTTGACCCGTCTGAGAACCTGTTCGGTTTCCGGCGTGATGGAATCGTCCTTCGCCGGGCCACCGGAGCTGGCACCGGAAGGATTTCTCCCCTGGTTTAGTATTCCATCGAGAAAGAACGCGACGGCCACCATGGTGTATGGGCATTGGGCGGCCATGGGTCTCCACATCACGCCGAATCTGTTGGCATTGGACACCGGCTGTGTCTACGGACGCCAGCTCACCGCGGTACGCTTGGAAGACCGTCGGGTGTTTCAGGTCACCTGCGAGGACACTCGTGGAAGTCGATGACCCGCTTGTCCAGGTTGACCAGCCCCGTTATAGCACCCGGAATTTTCCCATCTACCGCTTCATCCCCGGGCAGACCCCTCACCCGCGTCGACATCCACAGGGCCACTCCTTCCGCTTGCTGGAGCCACGCCCACTCCCAATCAAGCACGACGAGTGGGCGGCTTCCGAGGATTACCTTCATGCAGTGGATCTCTACAACTTCGCCTATTGGTGGGAATCACACGAGGTCTTCGAGGGGATATGGCACGCGTGCGGACGCACGACAGTGGCAGGCAACTTCTTCCAAGCCCTCATTCAGTTCGCCGGAGCCAATCTCAAACAGGCGCTTGGCAACGAGGCTGCGGCCAAAAATCTTGCCCGCAGTGGGCTCCTGCGCCTGCAGCACACTCCCGACCACTACATGGGAATAGATACCACAACATTCGCCGAGGACGTCACATTGTGGATGCACAACAAC
This sequence comes from uncultured Nitrospira sp., assembly GCA_964493335.1. Taxonomy (GTDB): domain Bacteria; phylum Nitrospirota; class Nitrospiria; order Nitrospirales; family Nitrospiraceae; genus Nitrospira_A. The sequence goes on along the minus strand of CAZBNV010000027.1, from coordinate 43,909 downwards.
AGCCAGTCATGGGTACGCATTCGATTAGAAGCATGCGAAAACGCTCGATCGGTGAGTAAGTCCCCGTGAGCAACGCATCTGTCCTGTTGGGATCAGCAACCCGCCAGGTGGCTCAAAAAGGTCAGCCGACGAGGCCGCAGGCGAGAAGAAACCGGAGGCGCAGCCTCTGGTTATGTGGAGGATTGATTCGAGCCGAGAACGACGTTGGGGCCTTTTTCAGCAACCTGCTAGCAGTGTGTTGACAAACTAGCCTTTTGAAACGGTTTCACTGTCACGGCTGTACTCACTCAGGTCTCTGTTGGGCGATGGGTCCGTCCGGCATGGAGTGTGAGCCGTCCATTGTCTGCTCTCCCCCCCCCGCATAGCCCCAGTCGCCGTGTGCCCCCTCTAGGCCGGTGCCGGGTGTATGTTCGACAGCCGTTTCAGATTCAGCAGCCAGCCCATCAGATACGCCTCGTCTCGGACCTGCAGCAGCCCCCGCCGCTGGAAGCGCCGGAACCCGTGCCAGCATTGTGCCTCGCCCCAGAGTTCTTCGATCTTCTTCCACGCCGGTTGCGAGAGGCGATCGCCCACCGTCCGACTCAGCCGACGCACCCGTTGATGGATGGCCTCTCGTCCCGTCGTCTTGGCCGCAATGTGTGGGGTGAGCCGCCGTCGCACGAGGGCGGTCAGACACGGCTTGGCAAAATAGCCGTTATCCGCACCCACCGTCTGAATCCGAAGATCCTGCGTCGCATGAAACCGATCCAGCAACGCCCGCCCGCCGTCCATCTCGGACGCCGGCCCTCGAAACGATTCGACCTTGATCCCCAGCAGTAGCCGATGGCGATTCTCCATCCAGCCATTGACGGTATAGCCCACCATCGCGGCGGTGCCATTCCCCTTGTTGGCCAGCTTGGCGTCAGGATCCGTCGTCGAGATATGCGTCTGATTGGAGCGCCGCTCCCCACGAAACGTGACCGTGGGATTCCCCGGATCCTGGTCCGGCTCCGGCCCCGCATCCAGTGATCGAATCCGGCGCTTGTACTCCTCTGGCTTCAGGAACACTTCCATCGGCACGAAGCTCTTGTGCGAGGCATTGGCCTGGACCAGGGTCCCGTCGAGCGTCGTATGGTGGGAGACCAACTGCTGTTTGATGGCGAGGGCCACCGTCTCATCAAACAACCGTTCGAGCAGCCCGCTCTCCGTAAACCGCCGCTTCCGGTTCTGCGAGAACGTCCAGTGGTCCCACGGCTGCTGATCTAAATCCAGTCCCACAAACCAGCGGAGGACCAAGTTCCCCGTTAGCTCCCGGACCAAGGCCCATTCCGACGTGACGCCCAGCAGATACCCACCCAGGAGGGCCAGAAACAGTTGCTCCGGTGGAATCGACGGCCGGCCGGTTTCAGCATAGAGCGGCTCGCAAAGCTGTCGGATCCGCGCCGTATCGATCAACGGCCGGATCTTCCGCATCGGATGATCGGGGGTCACATACTGTTCCAGATTGATGTGGTAGAACAGCGACGGCTGGGGATCGGCAGTACCCATCATACTGGCAGCCCTCCTGATGGAGTCTTCTCTTATCACACCAGCAGCGAGAGCGGGAGAGGGTTTGTCAACAGCCTGCTAGTGATAACTTTCGGAGTCGGAGGGAAATGTTCCCTGCTCGACATCTGTTTTATAACGACGCAGGGCGTCCACAGCATCGGCTTTGAGGTGGGCATAGGGCTTCACGAACTTTGGGACGAAGTCGTCGAAGAGCCCCAACACATCATACAGCACCAGCACTTGGCCATCGCAGTGAGACCCGGCACCGATGCCGATAGTTGGGATGGCAACAGTCTCGGTCACAGACTTCGCTACCTCAGCGGGAATCGCCTCCAGCACAATCGCCACGGCACCCGCCGCTTCCAACGCTTGGGCATCATTGAGGAGTTGCTGGGCCTGATCCTTGGCTTTGCCCTGCACCTTGAATCCACCGTACTGGTGGACAGACTGCGGGGTCATCCCAAGGTGACCTACGACGGGGATGCCGATCCTCGCCATCGCGGCTACCCGATCGGCCACCGCCGCTCCTCCCTCCAGCTTCACGGCGGTCGCGCCGGCCTGGAGAAATCGTCCGGCATTGCGTAAGGCATCATTCACGCTGGCCTGGTACGACATGAAGGGCATGTCTCCGATGACCAGGGATTGCTGAGCTGCTCCGGCTACCAGCTTCGTATGGTACAGCATCTCCTCCATGGTAACCGACAACGTGTTGGCCTTCCCCTGAACCACCACGCCGAGCGAATCTCCCACCAAAATGACGTCGATCCCTGCCTGCTCGATGATTCGTGTGAACAGCGCATCGTACGCCGTCACGACAGTGATCTTCCGTTTCTCGCGCTTGCACTGCTGCAAGTCCGGGACAGTCATCACCCGAGTTCCGCTTTCGTGAGAATCTCCGGCAGTCGCTCGGTCGCCTTGATGGCCATGATATGCACCCCATCGCAGTAGGGACGCACGGCGTTGATCGTTCGCCCTGCAATCTCCACGCCCGCATCCAACGCGCGCTTGTCGCCCGCTGCGCGCATTTCGTCGATCATGTCCTGCGGCACGCACACGCCTGGGATGTTGGCATTCATGAATTCCGCCATCTTCGCGCTGCGCAACAGCAGAATTCCTGCGAGCACCTTCCGTTTGAAGGGCCGCACCGCCTCCATGAACGTCTTGAACTGTTCCGGCTGATAGATCGCCTGGGTCTGAAAGAAATCCACTCCGGCCCGCACCTTAACTTCAAACTTGACCAGCATCGGACCTAACGGATCGGCCTCCGGCGTGACGGCGCCGCCGATCGTGAAAGCAGTCGAGCCGTCCAGTTTGTTGCCCGCATAGTCCTTTCCCTCATTCAGCCCTTGCACCAACTGCATGACTTGCACGGAATCCAGATCGTACACTGGCTTCGCATCTTTGTGGTCTCCGACCGTCGGATAGTCCCCCGTCAGACAGAGAATGTTCCGAATGCCGAGCATATGCGCGCCCATGAGATCGGATTGCATGGCGATACGATTACGATCCCTGCATGTCAACTGCATCACCGGGTCATGCCCCAACTCATACAATATGCGACAGACCGGCAAGGAGCCGGCACGCACGATGGCCGCCGTATTGTCGGTCACATTAACCCCGTGAACCCGGCCAACGAGCGACTTGGCACTTTCCACCACATGAGTCAGGTTCGTGCCCTTCGGCGGGTTATATTCCACCGTCACGGCAAACTGTCCTTGCGCCAACACGTCTTTGAGTCGCCGCGGCTCTCGGGTCATCTGGGTCTCCTACACATGTGTGGTCATCTCCCTCTACCTCACGTCCTATCCTTGCCCTATTTCATCCCTGCCATTCTCTTAGCAGATTCAACGGTATTGTCGAGCAACATCGCAATCGTCATGGGTCCCACTCCGCCGGGAACCGGACTGATCCAACCGGCCTTTTGGCTGACTGACTCAAAGTCGACATCACCCACCACCTTCCCGTCCGGGAGGCGATTCGTCCCCACATCGATCACCACAGCTCCTTCTTTGACCATATCAGCCGTGACGAATTTGGCTTTCCCGATCGCCACCAATAGGAGTTCGGCCTCACGACAGACTGCCGAAAGATCCTTCGTCTTCGAATGGCAAATCGTGACCGTGGCATTGCGATGAAGCAACATCAGCGCGAGCGGTTTACCGACAATATTACTACGCCCCAGCACAACGGCCCGCTTGCCCTCGATAGACACGCCGGTCGACTCGATCATCTTGATGACCCCCTTGGGCGTGCAGGCTTCAAAAATTGGACTGCCTTCCACGAGGCGGCCAGAATTATAGGGATGGAACCCATCGGCATCTTTCTGGGCGGACACCGCATCAAGAATGACCTTGCTGTCGATATGTTTGGGAAGTGGCAGTTGAACGAGAATGCCGTGGATCTTCGGATCGGCATTCTTCTGGGCAATCAGTGCCAGCAGTTCGGCCTGGGTGGTGCTGGCCGGTAGCTTCGAATCATCAATGTAGATTCCCGCTGCATCGCAGGCCTTTTGTTTGCTTTTGACATAGAGGTGCGAGGCAGGGTCATCACCCACCAAAATGGTGGCCAACCCCGGCTTCATGCCTGTTTTGGCCAACACGGCCGCGGACTCCTTGGCGAGCCCTTCACGGACTTGTTGGGCCAATGCTTTCCCGTCGATGATTCGTGCAGCCACAATATCCTCCCTGAGCTGAACATGAGCAAGAAAAAGTCAGGGCACCATAGCAGGCCATTTTTCAACAAGTCAACGCTAGGGAAGCCAGGGAAGAACCGCCCGCAAGCCGCATGGAGATCGGCGCTTGAGGCCCTCGTTTCATCACACCGCGCCTGATCCAGAATCGTTCTCCCTCCTGGTAATGCCGTGGCTTCCTTGACAGTCTCTGAGACCCTTGGCTACGATGCAGCCACAGAATCTTCTGTGCGACACCGTCTTGCATGATTTCCAACACCAGTTTTCATAGGGTCTTTAGTCGGACAATGAGCCGCCGCTGGATCAGACTGGCTATTTGGGCGACGATTGGAGTCTTTCTACAGGGGTCGATCGCCTTGGCCCTTCAGGTCAGCGGATTGGAAGCCCCCCACAGCTTCCTCGCCGATCCAGTGTCGAATTCGTATTTTATTTCCAACATCAATGGGGAATCCGAGGCTCGGGACAATAACGGATTCATTACCAAGCTGAGCGACGACGGACGCATCACGGCCTTCAAGTTCATTGAAGGTGGCCGCGGGGACGTCACCCTTCACGCGCCCAAAGGCATGGCGGTCGTCGATCACGTGCTGTACGTCACGGACTTGGATACGCTTCGGGCCTTCGATAAGACAACAGGAAAACCTCTCTCCACCGTCGTGCTCCCACGCCCGACCAACGCCAATTCGCCCCAATCCCTTGTCGACGTGGCCGCCGACGGCCAGGGCCATTTGTATCTCGCCGATCAACTCGGCAACGCCATCTACCGCCTGGATCTCACACCGCCATTGACCCTCTCACTCTATGTGTCCGGCGGTCATTTGGCCGGCCCGTCAGGAGTCGCCGTACATCCGAAGACCGGGCATGTCGTGGTGGTGAGTTATGATTCCGGGAAAATCTTCGACATCACGCCCGAAGGAGCCCTCACGGAGTTAGTCTCCAACGGCTTTTTCACCGCCCGTTTTCAGAATCTGAGCGGGGTAGATTTCGATCGGTGGGGCAGCATGTATGTGGCGGATGCGACCAAGGGGAAAATTTGGCGGATGGGGCCGAACCAAAAATTCCAGGTCATCGCGGAATACCTCCCGTCGCCCACGGATCTGGGTATCGACCGCGCAAACCACTTGATTCTTGTTCCCTACCAGGACTCCAACGCCGCCGAGGTCAACGGACTCGAATCGCCCCTAGCCTCTTCTTCGGCCGACCGAGCGAAGCGCACGTTGGCGGACTATGGATTCGTCGAACCGCTGAAATCAGAGAAGAAAGGATCAGCTGCCAAATGAGCCAGTGCGTGTATTGTCATCAGCGTAAGGGAAAACGATCCTGCCCGGCCCTCAGCGGCCTGATTTGCAGCCAATGTTGCGGAGAGCATCGCTTGACGAGAATCTCCTGCCCTCCTGACTGCGCCTACCTCGAAACCGGCAGCGACTACCAGCAAAAGCGACTCGGCGAACAATTCGCGCCAGTGCGGCGCGAGCTCTATCGCCAACTCAGCGTCGCCGGTGGCGAGAAGGCCGCCGCGTTCTTTAATCTCATCGAGGTCGTCACGTTCGGATACTTTCACGACCGGCGCGACGGCCAGGATGCCGAAGTCATTGCCGCCATCCAGGCCCTTCGCCGAACCTTGAGCCCCTTGCATGTGCCGTCGGCCCCCATGCCGATGTTCGCCGAACGGCTCAAGAAGGAATATGACACCTTCGCCAAGCAAAACCCTCAACAGATCGCCGACCTGGGTTCCGCTCCAGAAATTCTGGACCGAGCCTTAGCGCTCATCTCAGAATTCTCCGGCCAAGACTTCCAATCCCGGCGCTTCCTGAGCGGCATGATCGGTTATGTCAAAACCTTCCACCCCGAAATTGCGGAACACTTGAGCAAACAACACGAAGCCGGCCGGATCGTACTGCCGGGCCAACTGACTCCGCCACCCCCAGAGCCGTCACACGTACACGGTCCCGAGTGCCATCATCACCATCACTAGCAGCGATCCTGCGTCGGCCGTAACCAATCGCCGCCGAAGCGGTCAGTCCAATCCCCGCCAGCTTATTTTCACGCCTCTCTGCCACGCGCTTTCTCTTTAGTTTCACGAGGCTTCTGCCGATACAGACGGGCCAGAAACTTCATGCTTGCGTCAGCGTGAAACGGCCCGAATTGCCCTAACCTCTTGATGCCTATGATTTCCTTCCTGACGAGTCTCTTGGCAATCCTGCCTAGGGGAGACGCCCTTGCAGAAGCAGTCTGGGCCTCACGCCACAGAGGCATCCTCTTGGTGCTGTGGCTCCATGCACTGGGAGTTTTGTTATTCGGCCTCTACATGGGCGCGACGTCCAGCCTCTGCGTCGCCGGAGGAGCTGGCCTGGCCCTCCTGGCTGCTATTGCAGATCTCCCGGCCGTCCCCCCTCGGCTCCAGTCGGCCATTGCCACGTGCGGGCTAATGATCGCCTCCGCCCTTCTCGTACACCTTTCGGGAGGGTATATCGAGCTGCACTTTCATTTTTTCGTCATGATGTCCGTGATTGTGCTGTACCAAGACTGGCTGCCGTTTCTGGTCGGGCTCCAGTTCATCATCCTCAACCATGGTCTGGTGGGAACGCTGCTGCCCGCCATGGTGTATCGGCACCCCGAAGGACAAGCCCATCCATGGACGTGGGCCCTGATCCATGCCGGCTATATCCTTGCCCAATGCGCCGCTCTGCTCTACTTCTGGCGAGTCAATGAGGTCGCACAGGCTGAAGTATTGCAGAGCGAAACCCGCACCCGCATGATCACCGAAACCGCGCTCGACGCGGTGGTGACGACGGATGACACAGGTGCCATTACCGACTGGAACACCCAGGCGGAAATAATGTTCGACGTCCCACGGACCGAGGCCGTCGGAAAGTCGCTCACCGACTATTTGTCGACATCGTTCCGCTCCACCTCCACCGAATGCTCGCCACCTCACTCGGGGCTCGTTCCTGGAGCCATTCTCAATCGACGCGTTGAGATGCTGGGACGCAAACGCTCGGGGGATCACTTTCCCGTCGAAATTGCCATGAGCTGCCTTGCCGTGGGAAACATCCAGCATTTCACCACCTTTGTGCAGGATATTTCGGAGCGGAAGGAACAGGAAGAGGTCCTCCGTCGCGCCAAAGACGCCGCGGAAGCCGCCAGTCTCGCAAAATCTCAATTCCTGGCCAACATGAGCCATGAAATCCGGACTCCTATGAACGGCGTGCTCGGCATGACGGAGCTCTTGCTCACGACCACGCTGAACGACAAACAACGCCGCTACGCCGACACCGTACATGCCTCGGGAAACAATCTCTTGCATATCATCAACGATATCTTGGATTTCTCGAAGATCGAAGCCGGCCGATTGGAGTTGGAGCGCATCCCGTTTGATCTTCGCCAGGTGATCAATGAGACCATCGCGCTCTACCACGAGCGTGCCTCGAAGCAGAACCTGACGCTGACGATAACTATCGCACCGGAGACTCCCCACACATTTCACGGCGACCCCCATCGTCTGCGCCAGATCCTGACCAACCTAGTCGGGAATGCGCTCAAGTTCACTGAAAGAGGCGGCATCTCAGTCTCCGTCCAATCCGCCGATGAGGAGCCCGGGAAGGTGCGCATTGAGGTGATGGACACCGGGATCGGCATTCCACTGCATGCCCAAGAAAAAATCTTCGATTCCTTCTCTCAGGCGGACGGCTCGACGACCAGAAAATACGGAGGCACCGGGCTTGGCCTCGCCATCGCAAAACAGTTGGTCGGCATGATGCATGGCCGTCTCGGCCTTACCAGTACCCCTGGGACGGGCACGACATTTTGGTTCACGATCCCTCTGGATGCGGCTGCACCACATTCCGCGGACCAGGATGAGCACGCAGTCACGGCACCGACAAGCTCAGCACCATCACATCAATTGTGATCGGACAACGAATGGTAGGACTTAGAAGGAGCACGCACCCATGGATGTGACAACACACTGCATCAAAGCCGACAGTTCGTGGTCTCCTTCGACACTCGCCCGGCTCGATTCTACGGAAACCCTCTTGGTGCTGTTTGGTTCGTCAGGCCTAATCGACACACCGGACCGCATCCAACAGGTACTCGACGCCTGCCCTCAGAGTCACGTCATCGGGTGTTCGACAGCCGGAGAAATTCACGGAAGTGAAATCTCGGATGGCAGCCTCGTTGTGGCCGCCGTGAAATTTGAAAAAACCACCGTCCGCACGGCAGTGGCCATCGTGCGCGATCCGCAGGACTCCTATAGCGCCGGAACCGCGATCGCCTCCCAGCTCAACCGGCCCTCGCTTCGCGCCATTCTGGTGTTGTCTGACGGCCTCCATGTCAATGGCAGCGAGCTGGTCAAAGGTCTCAACGATAGCTTAGGCGGGGGCGTGGTCATTACCGGCGGTCTGGCCGGCGACGGAACACACTTCAAGAAGACCTGGGTCCTGAAAGACCGCACGCCGCAGAGCGGCTATGTCACCGCCGTCGGGCTGTGTGGCGACCACCTCCGCATTGGACACGGTTCCAAAGGAGGATGGGACAAGTTCGGCCCTGAGCGGCTGGTCACCAAATCACACGGCAATGTACTCTATGAGCTTGATGGACGCCCCGCGCTGCACTTGTACAAGGAGTATCTGGGCGATCGCGCCGCCGGCCTTCCCGCAACGGGCTTACTCTTTCCCCTCGCGATCCGAAGCTCGCTTTCAGAGGGGAAAATTTTGGTCCGCACCATCCTCGCCGTGGACGAAGTCTCTCAATCCATGACGTTCGCCGGGGACATTCCACAAGGCGTCTATGCGCAGCTCATGCGTGCGAATTTTGATCGATTGATTCAGGGCGCATCCGACGCCGCCACGCTGACGACGAAGGACCGCGACAGTTTGCCCTCAGAATGCTCAACGCTATCGATTGCCATCAGTTGCGTTGGGCGGCGTTTGGTCCTCGGGGAACGGACGGAGGAGGAAACCGAAGCGACTCTGGACATTCTCCCGCAAGGCAGTCGACAGATTGGATTTTACTCCTATGGTGAGATCTCTCCTTACGAAAGCGGCGCCTGCGATCTGCACAATCAAACCATGACGTTGACGACCATCACCGAAGTCTAATGTCTATGCATCCGCTGCTCGCACGACAACTGAGACGTATGGGCTTGGAAGCCGCTACGCTTCCCGCCTCACCCGACACCTGGCAGAAACTGCTGGAACGAGTGAGCCAGAGCTATACCGAGTCGGATCAGGGGCACGAATTGCTAGAACGTTCCATCGCCCTCTCTTCGAAAGAAATGCAGGATCTCAACGAGCAGTTGCGTCGGACCTCGGAGAGCAAACTGTCCGAGGAACGTGACAAACTGCACACCGTCCTCCGGTCGCTCGGCGACGGACTTTGTGTGGTTGATCAAAATTGGAACATCTTGCTGCTCAATCCCGAAGGCCAGCGCCTCTTTGCCTGCACCGAAGCCGACGTGGTCGGCCGCCCGCTGCCTGCCATCATTTCATTGTCCTCCGGAACAAGTCTCACCGAACCGATCTTCACCCGGATACTACTGGAAGAAACTACGCACGGTGACACCTTTCGGACCGATGACGGGCTGCTCACCACCATCGCCGGACGCGCATTTCCTGTCTCCTATGTTCTGGCGCCCATCGTTCGAGAGAATGGCTTGGGAGGTGCCGTGCTGGTCTTTCGCGATATCACCGACCGAAAACAGGCAGAGGATAGACGCCGCTACACCGAAGAACTGCTGCGGCGACACCAAGTTGCGCTCCTCGACTTGACTCGCAACACCATTCTCCAAAGTGGCGTGCTGGAGCATGCGCTGAAAGAAATTACCCGCACCACCGCCGCGACACTGAGCGTGGGACGAGTCAGTGTCTGGCTATTGACCGAGGATCGAAGCAGCTTGCAATGCAAGGACCTCTATGAAGCAGCCACCGACCGCCACTCCTCCGGAATGGAATTGCGGGCGTCGGCATATCCCATCTATTTCCAAGAGATCCTCTCCGAGCGCGTTATCGATATCTCCGACACTCGTACTGACTGCCGCATATCCGAGCTCGCCGACGGCTATCTCGTCCCTTTCGACGTCACTGCCATACTCGACATCCCGATTCTCTTCAAGGGGAAACTCGTAGGCGTGCTCTGTCATGAACAGATCGGCCCAGGGCGGGCCTGGATGCTGGAGGAACAGCAGTTCGGCCATGCCGTCGCCTCCCTGGTCTCCCTCGCACTGGAAGCAGCCGAACGCCTCCAAGCAGAGCGAGCCCTGCGGAAAAATGAGGGTCGGACGAGACTGATCATCGACACCGCCATCAGCGGAGTCATCGGAATGGACGACCAGGGGAACATCATCGACTGGAACGTTCAGGCCGAACAGATCTTCGGATGGACGCGCCAAGAAGTCATCGGCCGCGCAATGACGGACACCATCATCCCTTACGCCCACCGCGACGCCCACCAACGCGGACTCGAGCAGTTCCTCAAGACCGGTGAGGGACCAGTCTTGAACAAGCGGATCGAAATCACCGCGCTGCGCCGCGACGGCACTGAGTTCCCAATCGAGCTGGCCATTACTCCGCTGCGCCTGGAGAATGCTTACACTTTCACGGCATTTGTGGTGGACATTACGGAGCGAAAGCGGGCGGAAGAAGCGCTACGCACGAGCGAAGAGCGTTTGGCCATGACGGTGCAAGGCTCGCACATCGGTATCTGGGACTGGAACGTAGCGACGAACACGGTCTATCTCTCCACACAATGGAAACATCACCTCGGCCACGACGATTCCACACTCACGAACGACTTTGAAGCCTGGAACTCACGCATTCATGAGGATGATCGACAACGGACTCTTGAGACCTTACAAGCTGCCCTCGACGGCACAATGAACCAATTTGAGTACGAACATCGCCTTCGGCATCGAGATGGCTCTTACCGGTGGATCCTGTCACGAGGTAGCGTCATCCGAGACGGCTACGGCGTAGCCTCACGCATGGTCGGCATCCACATCGATACCACTGATCGGAAACGCACCGAAGAAGAGCTTCGAGCGGCGAAAGAAGCCGCCGAGGCCGCCAGCAAGTCAAAGAGCGAGTTTCTGGCGAATATGAGTCATGAGATTCGGACTCCCATGAACGGCGTCCTGGGCACGACTGAGTTGCTGCTCAACAGCGAGCTTACGGACAAGCAGCGACATCTCGCCTCCACCGTGCACCGTTCGGGACGAACCCTTCTCGCGATCATCAACGACATCCTCGATTTTTCGAAGATCGAAGCGGGCAAGCTGGAATTAGAATCGGTCGGTTTTGATCTCTCGCACGTGCTCTCGGAATCACTGGAGCTGTTCGTGGAGGCGGCGCGGCGAAAACAGCTTCAGCTTACGCAGCGCATAGGCGAGGGAGTGCCGCTTTACCTCAAGGGTGATCCGGTCCGGTTCCGCCAAATCCTCCTGAATCTCCTGAGCAACGCGATGAAGTTTACCGAGACCGGCACAGTCTCGTTGACCACCGAACTGGTAGAAAGTACGACCGATCAGGCTCTCTTGCGACTCACCGTGGCGGACAGCGGCATCGGCATTTCGGCAGCCGCGAAATCACGCATCTTCGACGCCTTTTCGCAAGCAGACGGCTCAACCACTCGACGATACGGCGGCACAGGGCTTGGCCTCTCGATTGCCAAACAGTTGGTTTCCCTCATGGGAGGAACCATTACGGTGGACAGCATGCCTGGGATCGGCTCCACCTTCTCCTTTACGGCCCGGCTTGATCGCCAATCCCTTGGAGCGGCATTGCCACAGGGACTCAGGCATTGCGCGCAGTTGCCCGCGCCCTATCTCGCAACCGAACAAGCCGTGGGGGTCCCTCGGCCCCACTCATCCCCCTTCGTGACTGATGATCCTGCCCCGAAACCAACCGGACGAATCCTGCTGGCCGAAGACAGCCCCGTCAATCGAGAGGTTGCTATCGGCATGCTGGAACTACTCGGGTATGAGCTGGACGTGGTAGAGAACGGCCAGCAGGCCTTGATGGCATCCGACCGCGGCAATATCGACATGATTTTGATGGACTGTCAGATGCCTGAAATGGATGGACTCACCGCGACAGGAAGAATCCGTCAACGCGAACGCTCTTCGGGGCGACGTCGTTTGCCGATCATCGCCTTGACGGCGCATGCCATACAGGGCGACCGGGAGCAATGCCTCGCGGCCGGCATGGATGATTATCTGACCAAACCCTATACCCAAATGCAGTTGCGCGACATGGTGCTCAAATGGCTGCCCAAGCAGACCACGGAGAGCTCCATGCCTATTCCGATTTCAGCCTCTCCCGATTCAGCCCCGATGCCTGATTCCGCACCATTGACGACTGAACCAACAGTGAAAGCAATGACAATGCCTCCTGGTATAGACCCGAAGGCCTTGAATAATATACGAGCATTGCAACGACCCAACCGGCCCGATGTGCTGGCATCCGTCCTCCGGAAGTATCTCGACCATTCGCGGGACAGTGTGGATGCCCTCCGCGACGCCATTCGCGCGAACGATCCTGCGGCGCTGCAAGCCATGGCACACCGGCTCAAATCAAGCAGCGCTCAGCTCGGGGCGATCGCGGTGGCCGCGCAATGTCAGGAACTGGAAACCATGGGTGGCCGTAAGAACTTGATCGATGCCGACCGCGTTCTCGTTCAGTTGGAATCGGATTACCTCGCTGCCTGTGCAGTCTTTCGAAACGAGATCGCAAAGGGGAGACAGCCATGAACCCTCTCATACCCGGACGGACCCCGCTCGCACTGGTGGCGGATGACGACCTCATTATCCGCATGTTTGCCCGCGAGGCATTGGAACAGGCCGGCTGGATCGTTGAGGAGGCTGAACATGGACGCGAAGCCTGGGCGGCTTTTCAACGGCACACTCCCGACGTCGTGTTACTGGATGTCATGATGCCAGAAATGGATGGATTTGCCACCTGCGCGGCCTTGCGTCAGTTGCCGAACGGCGAGCATGTGCCTATCCTCATCATGACCGGCCTGGACGATTTTGACTCGATTACGAAAGCCTACGACGCCGGCGCGACGGATTTCATCGTCAAGCCGTTTAACGCGATGCTGCTGACCCACCGCATCCGCTATATGGTTCGAGCCAACCAAGTCTTGCAGGAACTCCGAACCAGCCAAGCCACGCTGACGCAGGCCCGCGATGCGGCCATTGAAGGAACTCGGCTCAAGTCTGAGTTCCTTGCCACCATGAGCCATGAAATCCGTACGCCCATGAACGGCGTGCTGGGGATGACGGACTGGCTCTTGGACACGACGCTCACGGCTGAGCAACTGGACTGTGCCCAAACCATCCGTTCTTCGGGCGAGGCCTTGATGGTCATCATCAATGACATTCTGGACTTCTCCAAGGTCGAGTCCGGAAAACTGTCTCTCGAATTGCTGGACTTTGAATTGCCCGTGTTTCTCAATCGAGTCATCGCGCTGTTTACCGAACGCGCCCAGCGGAAAGGCCTGGTGTTAACCTCTCAGATCGCCGACGGGGTGCCGTCTGGCTTGCTTGGCGATCCCTCCAGACTTCAGCAGATCCTCAGCAATTTGCTAGCTAATGCGATCAAGTTCAGCGATCACGGAACGGTCTTCGTCCAAGTGGAGGTCGATCAGCGGCCGCCTGAGCAGCGCCTCGAATTTCTAGCCACTCGCTATGGCGAAACATCGGCCGACCACAACCGAGTCATACATGTCCGGTTTTCTGTGTTTGACAATGGAATTGGAATTGCCCCCAGCGCATTCTCAAAACTGTTCCAGCCATTTGTGCAAGCGGACGGCTCCACGACGAGAAAATATGGCGGGACGGGATTGGGACTTGCCATCTGCAAACAGTTAGTGGAATTGATGGGGGGACACATCGGCGCAGAAAGCGAGCTCGGAAGCGGCTCCGTGTTCCGCTTCACGGTACCTCTACAGCAATTACTGCCGAACACTGGAACCCACAGACACGCCGCCTAACGGAAAATCGAACTCGAGCATTCTCCACACTTCCTCGACCTGCACCGTTTTTTTTATTTCCCGAAATAGTATCCTTATGGATACACAGACCCGGCTACGCTGGATACTTTTCATCACTTCCAGGCTCAATTATTTCAGTTATCATATTGATAATACTGAACAACGAGAGCGGCTCAAACATTGCTTTACTTCGTGCTGCGCACATAGTATACACAGCACGTCGAAAGGGGCTCTCTGTGAATTTCCCATTCCCATCCCGCACGGCCTCCTTGAAAAATCTCACCTTGTATGGAATACCATACAGCTGGTAAGGAATTCGCCTGTGCATTGCCTAACATTCGACATCGAAGAGCACTTTCAAGTATCTCGATTCGACTCCCCGATTCGTCGCCGACATTGGGGGTCGTTTGAGAGTCGGGTGACCCTGAATACCTGCAAACTGCTCGATCTTCTCGCTCGCTATCAAACGAGAGCCACCTTTTTTGTATTGGCATGGGTCGCTGAACGTCATCCAGGGCTGATCAAGCAAATCATCGAGTGCGGGCATGAAGTCGCATCGCATGGATACGGGCATGAGTTGGTGACGGCACAAACACCCGAATTGTTTCGTGCAGATGTCAGAAAAGCCAAACAGATTCTTGAAGACCTCACAGGCTTGCCCGTCCAGGGCTATCGAGCGCCTGGCTTCACCATTACCCGGGAAACCCTCTGGGCTCTACCGATTTTGGCGGAAGAAGGCTATACGTACGACTCGAGCGTCGTCCCCATCCGACATGACCATTGCGGTATTCCTGGATCGGACCCCTGGCACCATCTGCGGCAAACCTCTTCAGGCCCCATCTGGGAAGTACCCCCATCCACTGTGAACCTCGGTGGGCTGCGGCTCCCCATTGCCGGTGGCAGCTATTTTCGTCTCCTGCCCTTTCCACTCTTGTGTCGGCTAATGAAACGCATCGAACGGCAGGGCCGCCCCCTAGTCATGTATTTTCATCCATGGGAGGTTGACCCCCAGCAGCCGCACATGGAGGGGACATTTCTTTCCCAACTGCTCCATTACCGGAATTTGGACAAGATGGAATTCCGGATCTCTACGCTCATGAATACATTCCGATTCGCGCCGATTGCCGAACAGATCGACTTTTCGCCGATTATGCCTCTCGAACCAACTATTTTCCCGGCCATTCCCCCGGCAGAAATCGCGCAAGAGGCTTGAACCCTCCCGCGATCGCATGGAGGTTCTGGCATCCCCACATTGCGTCTTGTCCTCTCGCGCCACCTCACTATGGATTTGCAGTGTCGAAGCGGGTTCAGTAGGGTAAGGACCACCCAGACATGACCAAAGCCAGCGATTCAGGGAGAACCACCATGCATGACGGCAAGATGAGCCTGCGATCCGGGGGCTACCGCCTCTCAACCATGCTGCGGGCGCTGGCGCTGGCACTTGCCCTATTCTCTCCAACTGCGGCCATCAGTCAAACTGTCGATGATACTGTTCAGTTCATTGGCGACATGGCTAACACCCACGGTTTTGTTCGCAGCCTCAGTTGCAGAAACCCTAAAGCCGGGAAAGCGACGAAAATCACCGAAGTGTATAGCGTCATTCCTACGGGAACGAAACTCGGAGCAGTTGAGCTCAATCATGGTCATGACGAGGTGAATACGGGCTTCACCCATTTCGACCTGCATGACATCGATACAATCGAGTACCAAGGACAGGACAGTCGTGAGAACAACCTGATCCTCTACGGGGTTCGTTTTACCTGTAAGAGCAGCGCCCCCTGCGTGATGAAAACTAGTTTTTGTACCGGAGCGATCGCGGAGCTCGAAGCCCAATTTCCAGAAGACACGTTACTGTTTCGATCCGCGTCTCATGCCGAGCGGGTGACAAAAGCTTTCGCGCATTTGTTGACGCTGGTCCGCGCCCAGCAAAACAACCAGCCTTTTTGATATGACCGTACAGCACCGAGCCGAGGATGCGGGCAGGAATCTCCAGGGACGGAGAATTTTCTTTTGAAATCAATGGATCGGCAATAAACCCGTTCGCCACGCTACAGGCGAACAGGGGCTACGAGGGCGACAGCCCTCTTTGCCCGGGAATCATCGTTTATCTTGATGCACACTGCCCGGTAACGCGCTTCTGATTCGAATTACTCCACAATAGTGACGGTCATTTCGACGCGTTCAATTGGATTGTCGCAAGGCCCCTTGTCTGCAGGGTTCGGCGCACCCGTTTGGCACATGACTCTAGGCAACCCGACAATTTTATCTGCGACCCCGATCCCTTTGACCACCTCGCCGAAGATCGTATATTTTCGATCTAAAAACCGCGACTCTTCCACAACAATAAAAAACTGGGACCCCGCGCTATCCGGATCGTTGGCCCGCGCCATCGACACCACGCCACGCTTGTGAGGCAGGTCACTGAACTCGCCTTTCACATTATGCCCGGGACCACCTTGGCCATACGCATTTTTCTTCAATGAATCCTTGGTATTCGGGTCGCCTCCTTGGATCATAAATCCTGGAATCACACGGTGAAAAATCGTGCCATTATAAAAGCCGGACTTGGCCAGCTTGATAAAATTCTCGACATGATTCGGAGCTACGTCGGGCAGAAATTTGATCTCCATATCCCCGAACTTAGTCTTTATGATCGCCCTCGCGTTGCTGGCGCTCACAGATTCATTTCCTGTGGGTGCAGGTGCAGGTTCAGCCGCTAAACAAACTCCCGTCATACCACCCGCAATGAGCAAACTCGTTACGCTCATAATTCCCAACGCCTTCTTCCATTGAGTGTGTGCCATCGTGCCTCCTTCTTACTGATCCACCTTTATCGCCTCACGCCATGAACTGCGACAGAGCTTCCTTTGCCGCCATTTGCTCGGCCTCTTTTTTGCTGTGACCATGTCCGACTCCACGCATGATACCCTGGATCGTGAGCTCGACTTCAAACACTTTCTCATGATCAGGGCCAGATTCTCTGACTGTCGCATAATGCGGCAGTGTCTCAAAACGCTTCTGACAGACCTCCTGGAGTTGGGTCTTGTAATCATCCATCCCAGGGCGGGCTTGCTCGGCACGGGTCGCCAGCAATTCTTCTTCGAGGACTCGTAAGGTAAAGATCCGGCTTGCTTCAAGCCCGCCATCTAAATAGACCGCCGCAATCAATGCCTCCAGGGCATCCGCCAGTAGAGAGTGTTTCTCCCGCCCCTTCGAAAGCTCTTCCCCTCTTCCCAATCGTAACAGACGACCCAGCTTCATGCGCCGGGCGGCCTTCGCGAGTGAGGCCTCGCTGACGAGTTGTGCTTTCAGCTTTGAAAGCCCGCCTTCACTACTGTCAGGAAATTCGCCAGCAAGATACTCACTCATGACGAGCGACAGCACCGCATCGCCAAGAAACTCGAGCCGTTCGTTTTGGGTTCGATCTTTGCTGCGCCGCTCGTTGGAATAAGACTTGTGCGTCAGGGCTTCTTCCAACAGACGAAGCTGGTGGAAGCGATAGCCCAGGAGGCGCTGGACCGTCTCAATTGACGTTACCGGCGTCATAAAATTCGACTCGCGATGAGCAGGGAATTAGGGATCACACCGGCGAAAGATCAGACAGGCATTGACCCCGCCGAAGCCGAAGGAATTGGACAGCACAACTTGAGGCTTGGCTGGGCGCGCGTGATTCGGCACGTAATCCAGATCACAAGCGGGATCAGGCTGATCAAGGTTGATCGTCGGCGGCAATATGCTGTGGTAGAGCGCGAGAATGCTGAATATGGCCTCAATCCCGCCGGCCGCACCCAGCAAATGCCCGGTCATGGATTTCGTCGAACTGACAGGAATGTGGTAGGCCTGTGCCCCAAATACCTGCTTGATCGCCTTGGTCTCGATGGCATCCGCCATGGTCGACGTGCCATGAGCGTTGATATAGCCGATATCCGTTTTGGCAACGCCAGCATCCTTCAATGCCATTTCCATGCAACGAACGGCGCCTTCCCCTTCCTCGGGCGGGGCCGTAATATGGTACGCATCGCTATTCATCGCGTACCCGATGACTTCGGCATAGATGCGCGCGCCGCGCTTTCGGGCATGCTCGAGTTCTTCAAGCACCACCACCCCCGCTCCTTCCCCCAACACGAATCCGTCTCGATCTTTGTCAAATGGCCGACTCGCTTTGGTCGGTTCATCGTTTCTGAAGGAGAGGGCTTTGGCCGAAGCAAACCCGGCTACGCCCAACGGCGTAATGGCCGCTTCCGTGCCTCCGGCGATCATCACATCCGCATCATCTCGTTGAATGAGCCGACTCGCATCGCCGATGCAATGATTACCCGTGGCGCAGGCCGTAACCGCACAGGAATTCGGCCCCTTGGCGCCAATTCGGATGGCCACCTGGCCTGAAGCCAGGTTGATGATCGTCATCGGTATAAAAAACGGCGAGACCCGGCCCGGACCCTTTTCCTTGAGCACATCGTGGTAATGCTCAATGGACCCCAAGCCGCCGATACCGGACCCAATATACACCCCGACGCGCGTGGCCTCTTCGGGCGAGACCGTGAGCTTCGCATCGTTCACCGCAAGCTGGCTCGCCCCCACCGCATAGTGGATGAAGGTGTCCATCTTCTTGATTTCTTTTTTCTCGATGAACTGGGCCGGATCGAAATCCTTGACCTCCCCGGCAATCTGCGCGTCATAGCCGGTCGGGTCGAATCGCGTGATGCGGCCGATACCCGACTCCCCGGCGCAGAGAGCCTTCCAGGTCTTCTCCACTCCGGTTCCCAGAGGGGTGACCAGTCCGAGACCGGTTACCACGACACGTCTGGTGGGTCGATCCTGCATAGGTGTAGTCCAGCTACGCCTTCTCTTTAATGTATTCGAGTGCTTTCCCGACCGTCAGAATTTTCTCAGCATCCTCATCGGGAATCTCGATTTCAAACTCTTCTTCCAGCGCCATCACCAATTCGACCGTATCGAGCGAATCGGCGCCCAAGTCCTCGACGAAATGCGCCTCCAGGGTCACTTCCTCTTCCTCGACCCCCAGCTGCTCGGCAATAATTTTCTTCACCCGTTCATCTACTGTTGCCATTGACTTGCCCACCTCCTTCCCCATCCTAGCCTCCTTCATCCACACCGGGATTCGCCGAATCGATCAGGACCGACCCGGTCACCCGACCTGACTCACTTATACCATGAGCATGCCACCGTTCACGTGCAACACCTGCCCCGTGATATACGATGCCGCATCCGACACCAAGAAACGAACCGCCGCGGCAATATCGGACGGTAGTCCTAACCGCCCCAGGGGAATCTGCTTTTGCAATGCCTCTTTCACCTCGGGCGACAAACCCTGCGTCATCGCCGTATCGATAAAGCCCGGCGCCACCGCATTGACCGTGACCGCTCGACTCGCATACTCGCGCGCCGCCGTCTTGGTGAACCCGATCACTGCCGCCTTTGACGCGGCGTAATTGGCCTGGCCCACGTTGCCCATCGCGCCCACGATCGAGGCAATATTGACAATCCGTCCATAACGCTGCTTGGTCATGGGCAGCAGGACGGCTTTCGTGCAATGAAAGGTCCCGTTCAAATTGACTTGCAACACCAGGTTCCAATCTTCTTCCTTCATCCTGAGCAACAACCCGTCACGGGTAATCCCGGCGTTGTTCACAAGAATATCGATTCTCCCCCATTCCTGCATCACCTGATCGGCCATGGCCTTAGCATCGTTCCAATCGGCCACATTGACCTTCACGCTGAAGGCGCGACGCCCCAGCTTCTGAATTGCCGCCACCGCCTCTTGCGAGCGCGCCGGATCGAGGTCCGCGACGACTATGTCCGCCCCATCCTCAGCCAAGGCTTCCGCAATCGCACGCCCAATACCCTGAGCCGCACCGGTGACAATTGCCACTTTCCCCTGTAATGACATCAGTCTGCTCCCCGCCGTCTCATCAACACTTACGCCTGACTCCTCACGCCTAACGCGGTGAGTGTGACTTCTAACGATTTCGGATCATGTACATTTAATGTGACGGCATCCGGCACAATGCGCTTCACCAGCCCTGTCAGAATGGTCCCCGGCCCAATCTCGACGAACGTCGTAACGCCCAACCGGACCATCGTCTGCACCGATTCTTCCCATCGTACGGATGACGGCAATTGCCGAACCAGGGAAGATCGAATGTCCCCAGCACGCTGCAGCGCCACCGCCTCCGCATTATTCACCAACGGCACGGTCAAATCCCGCCAGGTAACCCCATCAAACTCCGCCGCCAGGCGGTCTGCCGCGCGTTGCATCAACGGAGTATGGACTGGCACACTCACCGGCAATGGAATCGCCTTTTTACAGCCCTTCGCCTTGGCAATCTCAATCGCTCGTTCAACCGCAGCCTTCTCTCCGGCAATGACCACCTGGCCGGGAGAGTTGAAATTCGCCGCGGCGACGACGCCGACCGAGGCTGCCTCCTGACAGGCCGCCTTCACAACATCGGCAGAGAGTCCCAACAGCGCAGCGACCAAGCCAGTCCCGGGAGGCACAGCCTCGGCCATATAACGGCCTCGCTTGTGCACCAGGGCCACCGTATCGCGGAACGATAACCCGCCCGCCGCATACACGGCCGAGTACTCACCAAGACTATGTCCTGCGACGGCCACCGGCTTGAGTCCAGCCGGTTCCAAGGCCTTGAGCGCCGCCGCGCTACTGACCAGTAACGCCGGCTGGGTATGTTCCGTCAGATTCAGCCGTTCAGCCGGACCGTCGAAACACAGCTGCGCGGCGTCGTACCCGAGGATGGAGGAGGCCTCATCATAGACCGCCCTCACCGCCGGAGACGCGTCATAGAATGCACGCCCCATTCCCACCGACTGTGACCCCTGTCCGGGGAAAAGAAATCCAATTTCTGAAACCGCCATAGCCGCGTAAGGTATCGTAGAAACCAGGCTCAATGTCAACGGGAAAAAGCAAGCAAATCAGGCGACTCGCCTTCTATGTGAGTCGTCGGTCAGCTATCGCCTTCTTACCAGCGAATCAGCGCCGAGGCCCAGGTCAGCCCCGCTCCGAACGCCCCCAGCATCACCAGCTGTCCATCCCGCACCCGTCCGTCACGCACGGCTTCATCCAAGGCTAAGGGAATCGAGGCTGCGGACGTGTTGCCATATCGATCCATATTCAGCACCACCTTGTCGAGTGGAAGCCCGAGACGGTCCGCCACGGCCTTGATAATCCGCAGATTGGCCTGGTGGGGGATGTAGAGATCGAGGTCCTGGACGGTCAGATGGTGGGCCGCGAGCGTCTCTCGCGCCACCTCCTCGAGAGTCCGCACCGCCACCTTGAACGTTTCATTGCCCTTCATCTTGATGTACTGCGACCGCTCACTCATCATCTCTTCCGAAGGAGGAATTCGCGTCCCGCCTCCGGGCACGACGATCAGATCGGAAAGGCTGCCATCCGAATGCAAATGAGTGGACAAGATGCCCCGCTCACCCTCGGAGGCGCTCACCACCGCCGCGCCTGCGCCATCGCCAAATAAGATACACGTATTACGGTCCGTCCAATCGGTAATCGCCGACATGACTTCCGATCCCACCACCAAGACGTGGCGCATGCCAGTTCTCACGTAGGCATCAGCCACACCAAGCGCATAGACGAATCCACAACAGGCGGCAGAGATGTCGCAAGCAGCGGCTTTGCTGGCGCCCAGCCGATGCTGGAGCAGACAGGCTGTCGAGGGCAGTGGCATGTCCCCTGTACATGTCGCCATCAGAATCATATCGAGCTCGCCGGCCGACACACCCGCGGCCTTTAAGGCCCGCTCTGCCGCAATCAGCCCCAGGTCCGAACAGGCCTGTCCCTTGGCCGCAATGCGACGCTCGCGGATGCCGGTCCGCTCTCGAATCCAATCATCGGACGTCGCGACCAACTGCTCCAACTCGGCATTGGGCATGACCCGTTCAGGCGCATACGACCCTGTCCCGGTGATTCGCGCCCGTATCACGCCTGCTTCCCTTCCGGCCGTTCATCTTGGTGCCGCGCGAAACTTTCTTCAATATCGCGCTGGATCAGCTCATCCAACCGAGTCTCAGCCAGCCCCTTCGCCCGACGAATGGCATTCTTGATCGCCTTCGCGGAGGAACGGCCGTGACAGATGATGGTGGTCCCATTCACGCCGAGCAGAGGGGCGCCGCCAAATTCGGCATAGTCGATTTTACGCTTGAGATTTAGCAACGGGCCCGCAATCAAGGGATAGGCTAACCGCCCGAGCCATGAACCCGAGATCTCCTTCATCAACAACTTCTTGATGACTTCAGCGACACCTTCGGATATTTTCAGGGCCACATTGCCGATAAATCCGTCACAGACCACCACATCCGCGCTGCCGCTGTAGACTTCTCGCCCTTCGATGTTGCCGATAAAATTCAGCGGACTGGCCTTCAGGAGCTTGAAGGCTTCCTTGGTGACTTCGTTTCCCTTGGTATCTTCTTCTCCGATGCTCAAGAGGCCGACGCGCGGATTGGGCTTGGCATAGAGATGCTTGGCAAATTCATTCCCCATCAACGCGAACTGCTCCAAATGCTGCGCCGAACAATCGACATTGGCGCCGACATCCAGCATCACAGCGCTCCCCGTCAGTGTGGGCAACATCGTGGCAATCGCCGGACGCTCCACCCCCTTCGTCAATCCCAGCACGAAGAAAGAGGCAACCATGCTCGCGCCGGTATTGCCCGGACTCACCACTGCGTCGGCTTCACCGGATTTCACGAGTTCCGTCGCGACCCAAATCGACGAGTCTCGCTTTTTCCGAGCCACCGACGCCGGCGACTCATGCATCTCCACTACCTGAGGGGCATGGCGGATCGTAATGCGCGAGTCAGAGCAGTTGAGCTTCCGGCAGGCGGCTGTCAACTCATCTTCTTTGCCGACCAGGATGACGCCGATGTCCAGCTCCTGCACAGCTTGCATCGCGCCTTCAATAACCGGGGCTGGTCCGTGATCTCCGCCCATCGCATCGACGGCAATCTTCATGTGCGGTTAGCGGTCCACGGATAGAGAGGTGAAGAGTCGTGTAGAGACGCCTTGCCGGCTAGGACCTGAACGGCCTGACGCGTCACATAGCGTCGGATCGTGATCACGGTGGGCAATTGTATCCGAATCACGGCTGGAAAAGAAAATGTAGTTAGGATTCCTCGACGATGATGACGGCCTTTCCCTTGTAGGTCCCGCAATTCATACACGTATAGTGAGGCAGTTTCAATTCGTGACACTGCGGGCAGAGCGAAAATCCAGGGGGAACCAACCTCGTCTTGGCCGTTCGCCGCATGTCTCGCCGTGACCGTGAATGTTTGTGTTTTGGATTTGGCATGACGACTCCTTCAACGGGCACATGACCCGGTTAACAGACTATGCGTTTCCACTTTTCGACTGGCGCCCACGTAGCACACGAAACGGGCTCGGTCCCGGCGCCGGAGGACAGGCACAGCGACGATCATTGAGGTTCTGCCCGCATTGCGGACAGAGCCCAAGACAATCTTCCCGACACAACGGTTGCATCGGAGCAGCCAAGATCACCTGCTCGCGCACCATCGGAGCCAAATCCAGGTGATCACCCTGGTAGAGATACACCTCGTCTTCCTCTTCCGCCTCTTCGACTGGCTCAACCGGCTGGGCGGCTCGCCTTGGACTTCTCCGGCCCTGGTCCACTGAAGGCTTGGCAATCTCATCAGGTTGCCGGAGAAACTCCGCGTACAAAGAAACGACGAGCGGATCTGAAAAATCGGTGAGACAGCGCACACATTGACGAATCGCCGTCCCCTCCAAGGTTCCGGTGACCGCAATCGGGCCGTCCTGCTGAACCAGTTCAAGATTGATCGTGAGCGGTCCCTCGAACTTCTCCTCCGGCTCGTTCAAGCCAAGCTGCGGTCCGCTGGCGGTGCACGACAGGGATAGCCCTTCCGGGGCGATATCGACGATCGCTGGGTTGAGCGTATCCATAGGCACCGTCATAGTGGGTAATGCCATCTCCGAACAGAGCGAGAGACTGGCCGCTCGGCCACCTGATTCAAGACTCACCAACTCCTAAGCCCTCGCCCTATCGCTCTTCAGCAAAACTGACCAAGGCGATCTGGCGCGCCCGCTTCACCGCCACGGTCAATACGCGCTGGTGCTGCAGACAATTGCCGGAGATGCGCCGAGGTACAATGCGTCCGCGCTCCGTCAGAAAGTTGCGCAACAGACCGACATCTTTAAAATCGATCGGCGCTTTATCGACACAAAATCGGCACGGCTTGCGGCGTTGAAAAAACCGTCCGCCCCCGCCTCCGCCATTACTACGTTCTCCTCGTTCCATGCTCGCCCCCGTCTGCTACGACTGTTCGTCTTCGTATGAGGGTTCTTCGTGCGGGCCGCCGCTCTCGCCTCCGGCCTCGCCCCGCTTCGGCAGAAAGGTCACGCCCTGAGCCACGACTTCATGCTTACTGCGTTTCTGGCCGTCTTCCGTCTCCCAGCGCCGCTGCTGGAGCCGGCCATCGATGATCACGCCGTTGCCCTTGCTCAGATATTGTCCGCAATGTTCGGCCTGCTTGCCAAACACGACGATGTCGATGAAGCAGACTTCCTCCTTGAGCTCCTCCGCCTGCTTAAAGCGTCGGCTTGTCGCCAAACCGAAGCTGGCGACCGGCGTCCCGCTCGGCGTATAACGCAGCTCAGGATTGCGGGTCAGATTCCCGACCAGAATAACTTTGTTAAACCCCGCCAACGGTGGCTCCCTGTGGTGCTGGCACGGGCGCGCCTCTCGGTGGAGCAGGCTCTTGCTCCAACTTGACCGTCAGAAATTTAATGATCGAATCTTCGAGCCGATAGGAACGTTCGAGTTCGGCGATCACCGCTCCCGGCCCCTTGAAGTAGAAGTAGACATAGGTGCCCTTGCGCTCACGCTTAATCTCGTAGGCGAGTTTCTTGCGGCCCCAATTCTCAGCCCGCTCGATCGAAGCCCCGTTCTTCGTAACGGTGCCCTTCATTTTTTCAATTAGCGCTGTCGTCTCTTCGTCGCTTAACGACGGACGAATAATGAACAGGGACTCGTAGAGTTCCATGCAGAATCCTCCTGGGCATCGGCCCCCATTCACAGATGGGAGCGAGGTGTAGGTATGCCGGACAAGCCGGGACGAGCTGGCGAAGGTATCACAGCCTCAAAGAATGTGTCAAACGGGCGGAAATATTTTCCCCGTTCACAGAACACGACTTCGCCTCTGTGGAATGGGCCAAACCAGGAGAAAAATGATCCGAGCCGAGCTGACGAAGGTTTCTCAATACTTTTTCCTGAACTGCGCCGGAGCGTGAGGTGGCGGCACAGGACGCGACCCCGACATACCCGATGGTCGATGCGCTCCGCTAAAGCCGCCAGAGCCACCATACCACCCCAAACCAAAGGGTCCGTAAGGGGCCCCATAGTATCCGAGTGGATTTCCCCAATACCCAGGTCCATAGCCATATCCGATCCCATACCCGGCGCCATATCCCGGGCCAGGCCAATAAGAATAGGACTGATCGCCCGCATAGCCTGGGTCGGCGACAAAGTCGCTTTTCGTGAGGCGCTCTGTCTGATGTATTGATTGGGCACAACCCGACACCCCTAGCATGATGCAGAGGAGCATCAGGCAGCGTGGGGTTCGATTCAAGAATGTGAAGTGCCTGTTCATGATGACTTTTTAGATTGTGGCGGCGCATTGGCCGGTGCGGTCGGGCGAGGAGAAGACTGGCTCGACGAATGAGTCGCGCCACGGTGACCGCCGCCGTACCATCCAAGTCCTGAACCATAGTACCCGAATGGATTCCACCACTGTCCTGGCCCACCCCAATCGGATGGTGCGTCTGCACGACCAGTATCCGCGGGACGGGTGAAGGACGCCAGCCGGTCCGATTGGTCAAGCGATTGCGCACGGGCGGCCAAGATCATTACCACGCCCGACAGACACAAAAAGACGATCGATCGAGTCATGGCGGCCCTCCTAAAAATGATAGGACACTCCCACGAATAATTGATGCGCCCGATAGGTGCTATCAAAACCGCCGACCGGCCCAAATGCTCCACCGAAACGAAACGTTGAGTCGAGGCCCGGCGTTGTTGGTGGCACGACTCGGCCGATCTACGAGGCTGCGGAAAAACTCTTTTGGCGCGCCAGAAATTCAAGCGCCCACACAGGGAGCACGACGGAACAGCATGCCCGCAGGAGGCTCAAAAAGTCCGTCCAACAAGGCCGTAGCGAGGTGCACGGCGCGATGAATAAAGCGCGCCACGTCTCTACAGGGCAGTGAGCCGGCAGTGTCTTGCGAGCACGCAGCTGGCGGACTTTTTCAGAATCCTGTTAGGGCTCGTTGCGGGCAGAGGAATTGTAGAGGAGATACAAGACAATCCCTCCGGCGACGGCAATACCCACACCCGCCAGAGCGCGGGTCCCGAAACTCAGTGGCCCGACGAAGACTTCCGCCAAACGCGGCAATGCCACGGTAGCCGCAATGACCACCGCCAGTGCGATGAGGTGAATCCGCAGATAGATAGGTTCGCCGGATTTTCGCATGGGTCAGAATGAAAACGGGAGCAGTGTACGAATTCTGGCGCCACTATTCCACTGCGGAACGCCCTGTCTCACAAGTCAGGCCTCCAGTTAGTCTTGAACGAAACGCTTGGTCTCTTCGAGATGCTTATTCAGATAGGGCATGAACGGCGTGCCGCCTGTGCCGACGGCGGTCGGATTGCTCGCATGCGATTGATGTTGCCGAAAGATATAGCGCTCGGCGTACCCGATGTGGATTTCACGGAATTGCGCAAGGAGATCCACGCACACGCAAAAGGCCTTCCATAGGTCGGGATTTCTCGCCTTGCGGTCGCGAGCAAAGGCGTACAACAGCGGACGCTGCTGCGCATCGACCCGAGCCTCCAGAGCGGCCACAAACGCTCGGTGGCGCGGCGGCATATAGTCACGCATCTCCTCAAGATATTGAGTCAGCGGATCATCGGCGTGAGGCACACCCAGGCCGGCATCCAGAGCCGGCACGATCGAGCTCTGCGAGCCGGTTTCGCCGCGAAACTGTTGCGGCCGTTCCTCATAGGTTGCCACGCCTTCATAGACCAATCCCTCGGGCAATGTCGGACTGTTCTTCCAGCCATGAATGTAGGGCCTCACCCGGCTGTAATAGATATAGGGATCGCATCGTTCCGGCATTCTGAGGAGGGTGTCACGCATCGCTTCCTGCGCGGTCGCAAGAGCGCGTAATCCCTGCAACACGTCTTCTTCCTTATTCTCCTGCGCGGCATTCTGGGCTTGGACCAAGCCCATTAAGCCTGGACCCGCGTTCGCTTCAATCTCAATGTGCACGAGAACGAACCACTCTTCATCGAGGCCCCCGAGAAAATTCTGCAAGAGCACGATATTCCCCAGTTCGATGGCCTTCTGCGGATCGAGTCGACGCCAATTGTGGAGGGCATAGGAAGCATAGGAGAGCACCGGCGGGCGGCCAAGCTGCTGCGCGACGCCGTGCCAGGGCAGGGCCAGACTCGCCGGCAGACGGGACGCGGGATGGTCGGGGTCTTCCCACACATAGGCGTGCCCCGCAAAGGAGAGGGTGCGCATCGCGCAGCGAAAGGCATCGAGCCCCCAATCATCCGGCACCGGCCCCACGACCTCTTTGCGGTCGCAGATAAAGCGCCTGAATTGTCGAGCGGTGAGGAACTTCGGCAGCTCCACGCCGATGTGGTTCAAAACTGGCTCATCAGGAAGGTGCTCCAGTGGATCGGTCGTCGGCAGGAATCCCCGCTCAGCCGAAATATCGAATGCCGAGAGCGAAAGCGGTGAGAGGGGCCGCTGATGGGAAGTCGTCATGGCATCTCCTGTGATTCGAGGACACACCTAATCTTATTTTTTACTCTACCACAGTGATCCCGCTCATCGTCGAGCCATCCATGAGTCTGACTCGCGCGCATTCGCAGAGTTGAGTCGAGCGATGCTGTTTTGTGCTCATCGCCCATTCGGTGTAGGCGAAATCACTCTCATCGGGAATGGTACGCACCTCCGTCAATTCGTACAATCAATTCGTTCCGGCACTCTATCGCAGAAGAGACCCAGGCCATGGTCCAGGCATTCGGTTCGGAGGCCAGATCCCCACCCTCCCCATTGTCGGCACGCAAGTTCGATCGGTTTCTTGCAGGCTGACACAACCAATTCCTGAGAGCGTGAGGTTCTCATCGAACCTTGAACTCCGAAAGGAGTGAATCATGAAGTGGAGCACGCTACAACGACACATGCGACTGGCACTGCCGATGACCTGTGCCCTCACGTTCCTATGCGGCGGCATGGCGCGAGCCGGCGAAGCGTGGACTGACGATGTGTGGAATATGGTGATCTTTGAAAAGGCGAACTACCCTCAGTCAGATTTTGCTCCCTACCTCCACAAACTCGACCGAATTAGAGCAGTCCTAGACCGGGACGATCAACAGATCGCCAAGATGGAAACCGACCGCTTCCTCAAAATGTTGCTGGACCGGCGGCACGGGATCAATGACGTGGCGGCAGACGAGATCTATCACTTCACCTTGAGCGTTAGGCCGACCGGATCACATGAGTCCAATGGGTTGAGTTCGTCCATTGAGCTGGGGATCGATACCGAACGCCCGATCAGCGTCCCGGACTTCTCAGTGAACACGCCCTATGAAGGGGGTCCGCTCTGCGGGTCAGGCGGCTGTGATTACTGGAACAACGATGTGTTTGACCCAGGCGCTTCGTAGCGGAACCGAGGGCTAGGACAGCGACAGCTCGCATCTCTTTTGCGGAAGATGTGGTGGCCCCTGCAGCAGACAGGGGCCACCGTGTGTTGATTCTGCCACTGAGCTTCATACCATAGGGATCACCGCAAGGCTTGTACAGGGCACACCAGCACAATGGGTTGGTCTGGAGAGGTTTCCCGCAGTGGTCGTTCGTCTGATGAACCGTGCACCGCGAGCGCACTCCACTGTGACGGCAGGTGGATGAAGGAAGTGGCGCGGTCGAGAACGACGTTGGAGGGGTTTTCATCAACGTCGGACGTTCAAGCAAAGGTCGACGATACAGGCTTCACGTTGGAACAGGATCTTTTCCTCTCCTCGCTTTCTGAACCGCACGCCGGCAAATTAGGGATAGTAAGCAGTTTCGGCGGGAACGATCCAGGCAACTGTTTGCATTGAGTAAACAGCGCATTTCCGCGCGTTCCTTCACCAGCAAGAGATTAGCTCGGCGGCTCCTCTCCCTCGATCTTGTCCCGGACATTGAACTGATTCATTGCGGTGGCGAGATCGCGGTTCAGCAGCAGTTCGAGCGCATCGACTGCTCGTTCGAGGCACGGCTCATAGACGGCCATCTCGCCAGGCGAGACGCGCTCCAATACATAGTCCGCGGAGTCTTGCCGGGGGGCTGGACGACCGACGCCGATCTTGAGCCGCACGAACTGTGGCGTGCCCAAAGCCTCGATGACAGATTTGATGCCGTTGTGGCCGCCACTGCCCCCGCTGTGCCTGATCCGCAGACGCCCTGGCTCCAGATCCAGGTCATCGTGCACGACCACCAAATCATCGGGAGTCAGGCCAAGTTCGCGAAGGAGGCCCTTAAGGGGAGGGCCAGTGATGTTCATCCAGTCAAGGGTACTGGCGAGTTCAACCAGCTTGGAACCGGCGCGACCCGAGCCCCGCTGGGCCGCGCCCTTCCTGGTAAGCCGTATCGACCAACGCGCCGCGGCCCGTTCGATCACCCAGCAGCCGATATTGTGCCTGGTGTTGGCATAATCGACTCCGGGATTGCCCAATCCAACGAGAAGGCGCAACGCCACTACTTCTTCTTTTCCGGTTCCTTCTTGGCAGGAGCCGCACCAGCCTTGGGCGCAGCTGCACCGGCCTTGGCATCGCCGGCCTTGCCTGCTTCCGCACCGACAGCTCCTTCAGCCACTCCCTTGCCCTTCACAGCCACTTCCGGTTCCTTGGCCCCTTCGGCACCTGGCGCACCGGTGGTGAGCAACGATTCAAGCTTGGCATCGGTCATCGGCGCGGCCACGCTCACGACCATATGATCCGGGTCGTCCAGAAACCTCAGACCATCCGTCTTTGGAATGTCCTTGAGGTGGATGCCTTCATTGATCTGCAATTGGGAGGCATCGACGGCGATGAAGTCCGGCAATACGGATGGAAGACATTCGACATGCAATTCGCGTAGCGCTTGATGCAGCACGCCGCCCTCTTTCAATCCCAGCGGCTGTCCGCCGGTCAGATGCACGGGGACTTTGACGCGGATTGGCTTGTCCATCGCCACCTCAAAAAAATCCGCATGCAACACACTACCTGCAATCGGGTCAATCTGGTAGTCCCGCAGGAGTGCCGTGCGGTTCGCCTTGGACTTCGCACCATTGATGGTAATAGAAATGAGCGCGGTCGATCCGGCCTGGGCCCGCAGAATTTTCACGAGTTCTTCAGGCTTGACCGAGAGCAGGAGACATTCCCCCTGCCCATACAACACAGCCGGAACCCGACCGGCACGACGAAGTTGACGCGCGGGGCCCTTGCCTCCACCTTCTCTGCTCTCAACGATTAAATCGAATTTCATGGTGCTCCTCCTCGACCAGTCGCTCGACGCGGACGGCCTACGCGAATAACGAACTCACTGATTCATCTTCATGGATGCGCCTGATGGCCTCCCCTAACAGAGGCGCCACAGACAACACCTTCAATTTTGGGCACTGCTGCTCTTTGCCACGCAATGGAATCGAATCGGTCACGAGCACTTCCGTCAGACAGGACTGCTGAAGTCGCTCCAACGCGGGACCTGACAAGACCCCATGCGTACAACCGGCCCACACCTCGCGTGCCCCCTTCTCCAGGCAAGCCTGGGCTCCCTGCACAATAGTGCCCGCCGTATCGATCATGTCATCGAGCAGCAAGGCGCTTTTCCCCTGGACGTCGCCGATGATGTTCATCACCTGCGCCTGATTCGGCCCCTCACGGCGCTTGTCGATGATCGCCAGGTTCACCTGCAGCCGTTTCGCGAATGCCCGGGCTCGCTCCACCCCTCCGGCGTCCGGTGATACCACCACTAGGTCGGCAACCTTTCGCTTCGTAATGTAGTCCATCAGAACCGGTAGGGCATAGAGGTTATCCACCGGAATATTGAAAAATCCCTGAATTTGGCTCGCATGGAGATCCATCGTCAGCACCCGGTCCGCTCCCGCCGTCGAGATGAGATCGGCCACGAGCTTTGCCGAGATCGGCACGCGCGGCTGATCCTTGCGGTCCTGCCGGGCATAACCATAATAGGGAATCACCGCCGTGATGCGGTTAGCCGACGAACGCTTCAACGCGTCGATCATGATGAGCATTTCCATGATCGAGTCATTGACCGGGGCACAGCAAGACTGAACGACGAATACATCGGCTCCGCGCACGTTTTCTTCGACCCGCATCCGAATTTCGCCGTCGCTGAATGCGGATACAGTCGCGGCGCCCATCGGCAGATCCAGATAGGTGCAAATAGCTCCCGCAAGCGCAGGATTGGCGCTGCCCGAAAAGAGCTTCAGTTCCCTGTTCATTCCACCCCTTCGATGCGGTACGTGGCGATGCCGATACTGTTACGGTTCTTGTCGAATCGTGTAAAACGGTGGGCACGGACAGGACCTGTGTACAATCCCGCTGAGCCTCGTGCACTGTCAGGACAAGAGGACGCCTACCGAAGCTCAGCACAATAGCGAAAAGCCTGGGAATTTGTCAACCGATGCGAGGCCAGCTCAGTCGACCCAGCCAAGCTTAATGGGGAAAGCATTCCCTCGAACGTTGCCTCACCGTTGAGTCCCATAGCGCTCAGGCCATACTGGTCACTGGCGCGCCCACCGTCGGCACGGCATAGGCTTTCGTCCTCGGATCGCGGGCAAACACCGCTGCGGCCCGCTCCGCGCCGGCCTGATCGGCAAAAACGCCGAACATTGTGGCGCCGCTTCCGGATAGTAGGGCCACTTCAGCTCCCTGACTCAGCAGTCGTTGTTTGATCTCCGCCAGCAGCGGATGTTCCGCAAACACCGGCGCTTCAAAATCGTTCTCCACCAATGGAATAATTTCCGACCAATCCAGCACCGAACGGCTGCCCAATTGCTGCAGTGCCTGAGAGAGTGGGCGTACGGCTGGCCTACTCGCGGAAAGCTGCTGATAGGCCCATTTGGTTTCAACTGGAAACCCGGGGTTCACGAGCACGATCCACCGCGTCCCGCTCACTTGTACCGATCGTCCCTGCTCACCTCGCCCAGTGACCACGGCGGCGGGTGCCAGAAAGAAAAAAGGCACATCGCTGCCCAATTGCTGCCCGATCTCGCTCATCCGTTCAACCGGCCAGTCCAATCCCAACAAGCGAGTCAGGCCCAAAATGGTGGCGGCCGCATCGCTGCTTCCGCCCCCTAAACCGGCCCCGAGCGGAATGCGTTTGCTCAAGTTGATCGACAGATCCACATTTCTATCGACCTGGTCCAAGACCAACTGCGCAGCTCGATAGACCAGATTCGTCTGATCCGCCGCCAGTGCGGCGTGGTCGCAGCGCAAAGCGATCCGACCAGGGCCGCCGTCCCGAATGGTGAGGATGAGTTCGTCTTCGAGTCCGACCGTCTGCATCAACGACCAGATGGCATGAAAGCCGTCAGGACGCCGCTCAAGCACCCGGAGGATGAGATTGACTTTGGCAGGAGTCAGAATACGCAGGCTGGTAGCATTCACTCGCAGATCACTGGGCGGCGCTAATCCCGGCCTCCTTTGATTTCGTATTTCTCAAGACGGTACCGGAACGACCGGGTATTCAACCGCAACAATCGCGCAGCTCGCTTCTTGACCCACTGACTCCGTTCGAGCGCTTTCAGGAGCAAGTCCTTCTCGATCGTGTTGATGAGCCCTTCCAAGTCCAGGCCGTCCTCCGGCAACTCAGCCGGCAGGGCCTGCTGATTGTTCACCGGCTTGTGCAGCCATCCGCGAATATCCGCATCCGTCACCGACGATCCCGTGGTGAAAGCCACGACGCGTTCGACTACGTTCTCCAACTCCCGAACGTTGCCTCGCCACTCATGCGCCAACAGCACGCGCATGGCCTCCTGGCTCATCGTCGGAACTGGTTTACCACTTTCCTTGGAAAATTTCTCCAGGAAATGTTGGCTCAGCAACGGAATGTCTCCGGTGCGCATGCGCAGCGGCGGGAGCTTGATTGGGATCACATCCAGCCGGTAATAGAGATCTTCCCGGAAGGCGCCTTCGGCGACGGCCTTTTCGAGATCCCGATTGGTGGCCGCCACGATGCGGACATCGACCTTCACATCCTGGGTGCCGCCCACCCGTCGGAATTCCCGCTCTTGAATGACGCGCAGCAGCTTCACTTGAATGGCCGGCGTCGTGTCACCGATCTCGTCGAGAAAAATGGTGCCTCCATTGGCTACTTCAAACAAACCGGCCTTATTGGCGATTGCGCCCGTAAACGAGCCCTTCATGTGGCCGAACAACTCGCTTTCCAGCAACGTTTCCGGCACTGCGCTGCAATTGACCGTCACGAAGGGCATCGGCGCGCGCGCGCTGTTGTAGTGAATCGCCCGCGCCACCAGTTCCTTGCCGGTGCCGCTTTCGCCGCCGATCAGCACATTGCTTTTCGAATCGGCCACCTTCTTGATCACATCGTAAACCTTCTGCATCGCCTCGCTCTGGCCGATAATTTGAGAGAAGGACGACTGGCTGGCCAGCTCTCGCTTGAGAAGCATGTTCTCCGTCGAGAGCCGCCGCCGTTCCATTGCATTGCGGATGATCAACTGCACTTCGTCGACCTGGAACGGTTTGGTGAGATAGTCGTAGGCGCCGTGCTTCATCGCCTCGACCGCCGACTCCGCCGATGCGAATGCCGTGATCATCAAGACCACGGTTTCCGGCGATGAGGCTTTCACCGCTTTCAATACCTCCAGGCCACCCACCTTAGGCATCTTGAGGTCTGTGATAACGAGATCAAAAATTTCTTTTTGAAGGTGCGAGATCGCCTCCTCACCATCGGAGGCCAGCGTGACGGCATAACCCGCCCGCTTCAACATAATGCTCAGGACCTCGCGCAAGCCTTGTTCGTCATCGACGACTAGAATCTTTTCCACGGTTCCCTTCCTTCATGCCACAGCGCGCGCGCCGGTCTCTGCGGACCGCGGGAGACACACGACAAACCGTGCCCCGGTCCCGACCTCACTCTCGACTTTGACCCATCCGCCGTGCAACTCCACAATGCGGTGCACCTGGGCCAGCCCCAGCCCGGACCCTTCTTTTTTCGTGGTAAAAAACGGCAGGAAAATTTTATCGAAATTCTGTTTGGGAATTCCTTCCCCACTATCCTGAAACCCTATTTCGATCACATCGGTCCGGCAGCCGCCGACCTCAACTCGCCGCAGTCCCGTAGTAATTGTCAGGGTGCCTCCACCGATCATCGCCTCGAATGCGTTCGTGGCAAGATTCCAGAACACCTGCTTCAGCTGATCGTGATCGACCTGCGCGGTCAGCGTTTCAGACGCCAGCTTGGGGACGATCGAAATACCTTTCCGAGATCGCACTTCATGTTGAATCAGATCTAGCGTATCGGCAAGGACTTTGTTCAAATCATGCTCCACCAAATGCAACGCCGGTGGACGGGCATACTGCAAAAACTCAGTAATAATATTGTCGAGCCGTTTGGCCTCTCGAATCGCAATATCCATCAACCGCTGGCTCGTTTCGTCCGGCCCAACATCCTGCCGGAGCATCTGCATGGCTCCGGCCAATGCACCGAGCGGATTGCGGATTTCGTGCGCCATTCCGGCCGACATCTCGCCCAGGTTGGCGAGCCACTCCCGTCGGCGCATCTCTTCTTCCAAATATCGAATTTGCGTCAGATCCTTGAACACGCCGACCAATCCGCGCTGCGTACCTTGCTCATGCAGCGGGGACACGGTCATCCCCAGCACGAGTCGGCTCCCATCGGCACGCTGACATTCCACCTCAAACCGGACCGAAGCCATCGACGTCACCTCGGCGTCCTCCGTCGTTTCGCTGGGATGCCAATTGAATACCTCGCGCCAGGAACGCCCTTGAACTTCCGAGAACGCATATCCCGTCACCTCGTGCGCAGCCGGGTTAAAGGAGGTGATGCGGCCCGCTTCGTCAGTGGTAAATACACCGCTGCTGATGCTCCGCACGATATTTTCATGGAACACTTGGAGCCGCGAGAGCCCCTGTTCCTTCTCCTGTAATGACTGATCGGCACGACGAAGCTGATCGGCGAGCACGCCACTCAACAGTCCCACGACCAAGAACGCCAAGCCGTACACCCCGAATGTTTGCCACGTTTCAGGTCCCGCAAGCTTGCTGGGGGCCAGCCAAGCGGAGGACGGCAGAAGGCCGACGTATTGAACGATCGTGACCATCCCAAACAATATTGTGCAACCGGCTCCGGTCACCAATCCCACCCGGCGACGCGGGACGAGACTGGCGACCGTGACCGTAATCACATACAGCACCGCGAAGGGGCTTTCGATGCCGCCGGTCCGCGCGACGAGAATTGTTTCCAAGACAAAATCCATCCCCACCTGCACCCACGTAAACACCGTCAGCGAGCGGGGAGCCGTCAAATAGCGCAACAGCAGGGCGTACACGATGGTGATGAGGTAGGTGAAGATGATCAGAGTGGAGAAGGTGACTGCGAATTCGCCGCGCGTCGCCTGGAAGGCCAACGACAACCCCAGCATGAGCGTCACCACCACGACGCGGAGGCCCATGAGCCAATGGAGTCTGGTTTTCAGTTCAGGCATCGACCGCTCGACGCCTGGCGCACGCGGTAGTGCCACGGCGCTGGAAGGTACTGCTCGAGTGAGGAGAGACGGCTCGTCTCCGTCGATTCGGATTGGATGGGCCGGGGATAGCATGGTGGGCGCAGTGCCCTGTGGATGTGCGGCGCGGCCGCTCTCGAACGAGCAGACCCTCACGCCAGAGGATAGACGCGCCTGTGCCGCGTCGTTATTGGATGGCCTGTGCCATCGTGAAGATCGGAAGGTACATCGCGATGACGATAAACCCGATGACGGTGCCCAGCACCACCATCATGATCGGTTCGAGGAGCGAGGTCAGCGTGTCCACCGCCTGGTCGACCTCATCTTCATAAAAATCGGCGATCTTGCCCAGCATCGCATCAAGCGCGCCGGTGGACTCCCCGACGGCGATCATGTGGGTCACCATCTTGGGAAATACATTGCACTTGGCCAGGGGTTCGGAAATCGTTTTTCCGCCGCTGATGCTCACTCGGGCATTCATGAGCGCCTCCTCGATCACCTTATTGCCGGAGGTCTTGGCGCAAATACTCAGCCCTTCGAGCAAGGGCACACCACTCGTGATCAGTGTCCCCAATGTTCGCGTAAACTTGGCAACAGACGCTTTCCTAATCAAGTCTCCGACCACGGGGATTTTGAGCAAGAGGCGGTCGATGACTACACGACCGCTGACCGTCGCATAATACCGCTTAATCGCGATAATCAGGCCCACAAGGGCGCCGCCCATGGCGTACCAGTAGCTTTGGAAAAAGTTGCTGATATTGATCACCAGTTGAGTCGGACCCGGCAAGCCGATTTTTCCGCCCGACATCTCGAGGAACATCTGGGCGAACACCGGAATCACCCACACCATGAGCACGCTGATCACAATGATCGCCACCCCGACGATGGCCGTGGGATAGACCATGGCCGACTTGATCTGCCCCTTCAGCTTCATCGCCTTCTCGATGTGCTTGGCTAAACGAGTGAGAATCGTATCCAGCAGGCCGCCGACTTCACCGGCATGAATCATGTTGGTGTAGAGCTCGTCGAACACTTTCGGATGTTTCTTCAACGCATCGGAGAATGTGGATCCGGCCTCCACGCCGTTTTTCACATCCGCGACGGTTTCTCGCAACACTTTGTTTTCCGATTGGGTGGACAGGATGTCGAGGCATTGAATCAACGGCAACCCGGCATTGATCATCGTTCCGAATTGGCGGGTGAACACCACGAGATCCTTGTCATTGAGCCCACTCCCGAAACTAAGATTGAACTTCCCGCCTTTGCCTGATTTTTCTTCCAAGCTGGTCACAACGACCTGCTGTTTGCGAAGCTGGTCTACCGCCTCATCTCTGGTCTTGGCGCTGAGCTCGCCTTTTTTCACGGCACCCTGGCGGTTGCGTCCGACGTAGGCGAATGTACTCATACAGCTGTTTCCACTCCTTTGACCGCCGGGCAAGGCACGCACGAATGCAGCGGGAAACTATGATCGAAGTCTATAAGACGACCCAAAAACTGTCAAACGATTGTAGGAAAATACGAGGGGCGCTGATCTCGAACGGAGTGGCGCGGGAGTGGAGGCGGGTTACGCCTGACCTGAAGTGAGGTGGCTGTAACCTCGAGACAGGTAATGCGCACCAGACAAGAATGTGACGCATGCCATTACATATAATAGCGGGTCAAGGACAGCGAGATCCATCCGCCGGGAGGCAAAAAAAACCACGGCGACCAGCGTCGTCAGCTGGACGAGCGTGGTCCCTTTCCCGAGGGCAGTCGGCGAGATATCAACTTCCATATTTGTGAAATGCGCGACCGCGGCCCCGAGCATCAGCATAAGGTCTCGGCTGGTCACCAAGATGGTGATCCAGAGCGGGACCAGATGCATCACGGACAGGGTAATGAACCCAGTGGTGAGCAGGAGTTTGTCTGCCAACGGGTCCAGCACCTCTCCAAGCCTGGTCCGTTGGTTGGCGACGCGGGCAATGGTGCCGTCAAGCGCGTCCGTCAGCCCGGCGATGAAGAGGGTCGCCAGCGCATAATCGAATTGCTCATAGTTGAGCAAGCCAACATAGACAGGGATCAATAGAATGCGCAGGATCGTGAGGCTGTTAGGAACATTCATGTTCATGAAAATGGCCCGCGCCTCAATTCGACTCTGATACCTGGCGATGCCGCGAAGACCGCGCATCATAGAAAGGCATACGGAACCTTGTCAACGACGGTTGCACTCCAGCAAGCAGGTCCCTATAATCTGGTCCCTCGACTGGTTCTTACGACTGATCGATGGAGGTTCTATGAGCGGGCTCCCCCTCCTCTTTAAAAAAGAGGGATTAATCGAACGGCATCAGGTCGAGGGGATTGATCCAAGCGATCGCTCTTTCAACCGGGCAGTCCTCGTCAATCGCGTGGCGGCAGGGTATACCGGCAAGGTGACCTATGAAGCCTTTGCCGTTGAGGGTACCGCGCACCCGACCACAGGTGCCGCCGTCAAGTCCGTCGTCGACAAGCTGCTGAGTTTCGGTTTTACTCAGTTGCGCACACGCCTGAACTTCAAGGGCACCAGGTACTTAGCCGAAAAAGAAACCTGGACCGACTATCCGGACCTGCCTGCTTAAGGTCCCAGAACCTCCCGACACACGAGATCATGAATCAGCGGGCGAAAAGCCCGAATGCGCTCATTCCGCCTCGTGGGGTGGACACGGTTCGAGAGCAGCACCACTTCCAGTTCCTTGACCGGATCAACCCATAATGATGTGCCGGTGTACCCGAGATGACCGAACGACTCAGGAGAAAGGAGCGTCCCTGACGAGGATGGCGCCGACGGCGTGTCCCATCCCAAGGCCCAACTGGATTTCGGAACCGTTTGCTGCCGTGTCGTGAAGCGTGCGGCGAAATCCGGAGCCAACAGCCCCGCCTTCCCCCGTCGGCCATCGAGCCACGCCTGCGCCACTATAAGCACGGCTCTCGCCGTCCCGAACAAGCCGGCGTGACCGGTCACACCACCCAACGCAAACGCATTTTCATCATGCACCTCTCCACACAGCGTTCGCCCACGCCAGGGATCCTCTTCGGTGGGAGCAATCGGTAGCACCGACCCAGGCGGCTCAGCATGGAGGGTGAGGGGTCTGCGCGGCACATACGTCAGCGGATGGGCATCCAACGGATCATAGATGCGCCGTTGACAAAACTGGTCGAGCGATTCACCCGATAGGCGTTCCACGCCAAACCCGAGCAGCAGAAACCCAAGGTCGCTATAGAGGCTCCGTGAGTCTCGCTCATAGAGCAGATCTTCCTTCGCGATATAGCCCAGCACGACGTCCCGAGCCGCGAAACTTCCTAGAAACCCCGGCTGAATCGAATCGGTTGCGGCAATCCGCTCATAGTAAGCACGCCATCCCGGAAGCCCGGAACTGTGCGTGAGCAACTGCCGCACCGTCGCCGCACCGACCGGGCTACCTCGGAGCTCCCCAAGGATACGATCGATCCGATCATCCAGCGTAGCCTGTCCATTCTGGATCAGAAGCACCCACGCCGTGGTGGTCGCCAGGGCTTTGGTCAGAGAAGCCAGGTCGTAACACGTCTGCGCGGTCACGGCACCGCTCGCATGCTGCGTAGATAGCCGCCCAACGGCGCTTTCATACACCAGCGCCCCCCGTAGCCGTACCGCAAGCACTGCGCCGGGAAACGTACCGTCGTCGACCGCCCCCTGCAGCGCCAACTGAATGGGGTCTGTGGATGACATGAATGGGGGCCTATGTCCGGTTTGCAACCCGAGTGGTGCAGATCAACGCGAGGAACTCAGCCGGCAGACATCTGAGGGCAGGAGAGAATGGAGTTCCAACAGACCACGTAACTGTCAACGCGCAGAACTGGATTCGCCGGCCAGCTTCCCCTCGACCGAGGCAGAATCCGATTGGTAGGCATCGCTTTCTTCGACCTCCAACATGCGCTCAAACGAACGCAAGGTCGACCGAAATCGTTCCACCATCATCAGACGTTGTTTTTGCAGATCCGCAAGACCGCGCTGCATATCGGCAAGGCTCACTCGCGCCTGCCGAATAATCTCGCTCGCCTTCAGTTCAGCTTCCTTCACGATCAAATCGGACTCCCGCTGCGCGGACCGCTTCACATCCTCGGCGATTGTTTGAGCGGAGACTAAGGTATTCGAGAGCGTTGACTCAGTGCGCCGCAAGTCGGCGACCTGCTGTTCCGTGATGGTCAACTTGTCACGTAACGCGCTGTTGTCCCGATTCAAATTCTCAACGGTCAATGCTAATTCTTCGAGAAACCGGTTGACCTCGTCCCGATCATACCCTCGGAACTTGACCTGGAAGACCATCTGCTGAATGTCGATGGGAGTGATTTTCATACGACACCTCTTGCCCGACGGTTAGTGCATCCGCACGGCGATATCACGTAACGATTGAACCACGGCATACTGTAAAAAAACAAGGATCAGGATGGCGATCATCGGAGAGAGATCCATGCTCATACGCCATCCCACCAAGCGGCGGATCGGCGCGAGCACCGGTTCCGTCGCGCGCTCTAAGAACTGCACGATCGGATTCCAGGGATCCGGGTTGACCCACGAAATCAACGCGCGGGCAATGATGACCCACATATAGAGCCACAACACCGTATCTAACACCGTCGCTGCACCCTGCAGCACATTGCTCATCACAAACATCAGCGTCCCAACTCCTGTGATCGTTTCGTGGCCGCTTCGACGGCCGCCATCAAACAGCTGCGCATGCCGCCGGCCTCCAACTGATGCAAGCCGGCGATGGTGGTGCCTCCCGGTGACGCCACTTGGTCTTTCAACTGGGCCGGATGCTCCCCTCGCTCCAAAACCATCCGAGCGGCGCCTAACACCGTCTGCGCAGCCAGCAGTTCCGCCGTCGCCCGCGGCAATCCCATCTTTACGCCACCGTCGGCCAACGCTTCGATCGCCACGAACACATAGGCCGGACCGCTTCCGCTCAACCCTGTCACGGCATCCATGAGGCGCTCCTCGACCGACACCACCGACCCGACCGCCTCGAACAGAGCCCGTACCGCGGCGACATCATTGGCCGCAAGGTCCGCCTCATAAGCCAAGGCCGTCGCCCCTGCGCGCACCAGCGCAGGCGTATTCGGCATGGCCCGCACGATGCCTCTTGGGGCCGCGATCCGTTCACGAATCCAGGCAGTGGTCATCCCGGCCGCGATAGACACGACTAATTTCCCGCTCAGGGCCGGTCCAACCTCAGTGAGCAGGGCTGGCATCGCCTGAGGCTTCACTGCCAGGACCACCATATCAGCCGCGCGAACAGCTGTCGTATTATGCTCACCCACCTGGATGCTGAAGCGAGCCTTGAGCACCTCTCTTCTGGCGGCAAGAGGATCGGTCGCATAAATCGAGGCAGGATCCCCGACATGTGCCGCCAACAATCCGCCGATCAAGGCCTCTGCCATTTGCCCGCCGCCGAGAAATGCGATCGGCTCGGCCAGAATTCGACTAGTCACGTCGCGCGCCAAAAATAGCGGTTC
This sequence comes from uncultured Nitrospira sp., assembly GCA_964493335.1. Taxonomy (GTDB): domain Bacteria; phylum Nitrospirota; class Nitrospiria; order Nitrospirales; family Nitrospiraceae; genus Nitrospira_A. The sequence goes on along the minus strand of CAZBNV010000027.1, from coordinate 2,354 downwards.
CCACTCGCACATAGGTGGCACCCTCTTCAACGGCCACCTGATAGTCGTGGGACATACCCATCGACAACTCCTGCATATTAATGTTCCCCCAACCTTGTGCTGTCAATGTCTGCGCCAATTCTCGAAGCCGTCGAAAATATGGACGCGCACCCTCTGCTATGAGACTGGGCGGCGGAATGACCATGAGGCCGCGAATATCCAGGTGCTGCAATCCGTTAAGAGATGACAGAACGGCGAGAAGATTGCCCGGCTCAAACCCGGCCTTACTGACTTCTCCCCCAAGATTCACTTCCAGGAGGACACGCTGACGGAGGTCTGCCTCTTGGGCACGCCGGTCGATCTCTTCCGCCAAGGCCAAACTGTCGACTGAATGGATCGTCTCAAATCGACCTACGACCGATTTCACTTTGCGCCGCTGCAAGGACCCTATAAAGTGCCATACCACACCATCGCGCCCCAGCGTCTCAATTTTTGGTACGGCTTCCTGGAGGCGGTTCTCTCCGACATGCCGAATCCCCGCGTCCACGGCCTCACGCAGACGTTCGACGGATACCGTCTTGGAAACCGCCATGAGCCGAATGCCGTCTGGCGCGCGCCCCGCGCGACTGGCCGCGCGATGGATCTCGTCGAGCACCGTTCGAACCCGAGCGGCAATCTCTCCCGGCTCTGTATCCATCCCGCCACCACTCCCTGCGAATCGACGCCGCAGCCGAGCGGCCAGGACAACTACGGGCGCTGCGTCAACGCGATCCCGCTGACCATCGTAGCCTTCACCACGCCTTCGCGGCGGTAGCTAAAAAACAGGTCAGGATGGCAAATCGTACAAGCATTCACCGTCACGATCCGTTCTGCTTGCAGCCCATCCGCAAGCCCTTGCCGCCGCACAAATGCGCGCAGATCAAGATGGGCTTTCTCGGGGCCTCTCGGCTCCACGACAGACCGCCACTCAGGAAAGGCCTCTCGTAGCCGCGCCAGCACGGGCTCATCCACCTCGTAACAACAGGCCCCGGCGGAAGGACCGATCGCCATGCGCAGTCGTTCGACAGTGGCTCCAAATCGGCTCACAAGCAATGCGACGGTCTTCGGCACGATCCCGGCGACCGCGCCACGCCAGCCGGCATGAACGGCCGCGACCACCCGCTGCACCGGATCATGCAGCAGCACCGGAACACAGTCCGCAGTCCGCACGCTCACCATCACACCAGGCTGATTGGTGACCAGCGCGTCCCAACCTCCCTCGAATGACTCTCCCTCTCGGATCGGCTGATCCATGACCAGCACATCCGTCCCATGGACCTGCTTGACCGACACGATAACCGTGGCGGCGCGATCCCCACGCGTTCCCTGAAGCATGGAAGGACGACCCGGCGTCACCGAGAGGGACGACGACCGGGTCCCAAAGAAGTGCTCCACGCCATCTGCGATCGGCGCGAACGAAGGGACGGTAATCACTGCGGAAGCCATCGCGTCTCCCTGCCTCACCACAGGCGACGAGCGTGAGCCTTAATCGGCCTGCTTTCGCAAGAAGGTCGGCACATCCCATTCGTCGTCGCCGACCACTGCGATCCGTTCCACCGCTTCCCGCTGCTCGCCCATGCGCCGCAAGAAGGTCGGACGGTCTAAATCTTTATGGGGTCGATCCGATCCTGAGGCGTGCACCCCGGTCAAGACCTGTTGCGCAGAACGTCCATTGGGAGGCCGCACCGCAGTGCGTTCCGGCGTCACCGGGCGGACGGCCGGTGCTTCTTCCCGCTCGAATCCCGTGGCAATGACGGTCACGATCAGATCGTCGCCAATCTCGGGATTGATCACCTGCCCGACGATGATGTTCGCCTCGGCATCCGCCGCATGTTGTACGATCGAGGCCGCTTCTTCCACTTCATGCAGAGACATGTTCGGACCACCCGTGATATTCAGCAGCACGCCACGCGCGCCTTCCACACTGCCCTCTTCCAGCAGGGGGCTGCAAATCGCCTGGTTCGCCGCATCCTGCGCCCGGTTGGCGCCACGCCCGATTCCCATGCCCATGACTGCCCGTCCCGTGTGGGCCATGATGGTCCGCACATCGGCAAAGTCGACATTTACCAGTCCGATGGTCGTGATCACATCGGCGATGCCCTGGATGGCTTGGCGTAACACATCGTCCGCCACCTTGAACGCGTCCAGCAGGGGGGTCGCCTTATCGACAATGCCGAGCAACCGTTGATTCGGAATAATCAGCAGCGTATCGACATGTCGACCGAGATCGCGAATCCCTTCCTCAGCATGGCTCATCCGTCGATGACCTTCGGACTGAAAAGGTTTCGTCACCACCGCCTCCCTCAAAAACCCAAACTCCCCCTCCATGCCCCCCC
>CAZBNV010000026.1:26764-57377 GCA_964493335.1 uncultured Nitrospira sp. | reverse complement strand
ACTTAACCCCTTGGCCTTGCCCACCTTGGTGCTGTCTTGACCTGACGGGGCCTTTATTCCTAAATAGGTGCCCACCAGCATAGCTAGCTGTCCATCAATTTTTGCCAGGTGTTCGATCATGCGTTGCTGAACATCTTTCTTGGAGACCTTGCCCAACTCGAACTGCAGGGCCTGGCGAATATGTTCCTGTTCCGTCAAGCTCAGGCTGTTGAAGAAGAGTGCGGCTTGAGTGTAATGGTCGCCGAAACTTTTGCTCCGCTCACGAACCTTGTTGCCATCCACCTTCGCGGGATAGTGGACATATCCACCCTTTTCCGCCGTCGCTTCCTTCGGCGTGCCGTTCAGGGAGTTCGGCTCATAATTGGCCTTCCCCGCTCGATTCGCAAACCGCATTATGCCGTCCTCTTGGAAATTATTGACCGGCGACTTCGGCTGGTTGATCGGCAATTGCACGAAATTTGGCGTACCGAACCGGTTCAACTGCGTATCGAGATAGGAAAACAGACGACCTTGCAGTAGAGGGTCCTCGCTCACGTCGATACCCGGCACGAGATGGCCGGGGTGGAACGCCACTTCCTCCGTCTCCGCGAAGAAGTTATCGGGGTTGCGGTTTAACGTCAATTTGCCCACTCGTTGGAGAGGAAATTGGTCTTCTGGCCAAATCTTCGTGGGGTCAAGGATATCGAACGGCACCTTGTCCTTATCTTCTTCAGGCACTAGTTGTAAGGCCAGTTCATATTCAGGGAAGGCGCCATTTTCTATCGCTTCCCAAAGGTCGCGGCGATGGAAATCCGGATCCTTTCCCGCCAGTTTCTGGGCTTCGTCCCACACTAGGGAATGCACGCCCAGCAAAGGTTTCCAATGAAATTTGACGAGGGTCGATTTGCCCTGGTCGCTGATCAGCCGAAAGGTGTGTACTCCAAAGCCATCCATCATGCGGTAGCTGCGCGGGATCGCGCGATCGCTCATGACCCACATCACCATATGCATAGACTCCGGCGTGAGAGAGATAAAGTCCCAGAAGGAGTTATGCGCCGTAGAGCCGGACGGCATTTCATCGTCGGGCTCCGGATGAAACGCATGCACCAGGTCGGGAAACTTGATCGCATCCTGAATGAAAAAAACGGGAATGTTATTGCCCACGAGGTCCCACACTCCTTCCTTGGTGTAGAACTTGGTGGCGAAGCCCCTCGCATCCCGGATGGTATCGGCAGTTCCGCGCGAGCCGTTGACGTTCGAAAAACGCACAAACACCGGCGTCTTGACGGCCGGGTCGGCGAAGATCCCCGCTTTGGAGTACTGATTCAGAGGTTTGTATACCTGGAAATATCCGTGTGCGCCTGATCCGCGCGGGTGCACGATTCGCTCAGGCATCCGCTCATGATCGAAGTGGGTCATCTTTTCCCGAAAGTGGAAATCCTCCATGAGGGTCGGCCCCCGGGCGCCGGCTTTGAGAGAATTGTCGTCGTCGGCTACGCGCAGCCCTTGATTGGTGGTCAGGGAGTTTCCATCCGCCACACTGGGCTCCTTGGCGTCCCGGGGTGCGATCCTGGGAGATCGCTCATGGGCCGGATCCGCTGACACGCCTGGCGGGATAGCAAGTCCGATCGTGAGCAAAACCAACGTTCCAGCGAGAGCCGCGATCGCTGGCATGTGCGGAGATGGAGTCCTGCGAAATTGCGGATGATGTTCTATGGGATTAACGGTCATGGATGTCTCGCTTCCTTTAGTGTGGGAATTGGTGAGATCTAACTTGACCCGAGGCCGCGGCGACCGGAACTAGGCAACTCCCTTGAATCGCGACGACGCCTATGTGATCGCTCCGTGTGGTGCGCAGGGCGTCTACGCAATGGCACGTGGGCCGCAATGATCGAGTTCGCCTTTTGTATGAAGGCATGCATTATTTGCCCCGATAAATAAAAGCCACGCCGAGCGGAAGGGACTCCCTGGCAGCGTGGCTCAAAACATTTTGTCCGTCCCTGGACAATGTATCCGACGTGCCCACCATCGGCAGCGAAGAATTCTGGAAAACTTGGGACCCCTTCACGCAGTGCGAAGGGAACGGTGGTCGGCGCATTGCTTGCATCTGGGAGAACATTCTGCCAACCGGGGTGATAATGCCCTTGGATTACGTATCATTTCAAAGAAAGGCTCGGCATGGGTTTCATGAAGCAACGGTGCGGTGCGGTGATCGCGGCGGATGGGGGGATGGAATGGCGATTATGGGCCCCCAAGGCTAAGGAGGTCGACCTGATCTTGATCGAGGGATCTCATCGGCAGGCACAGGCCATGATTCCGGAGCCGTACGGCCATTTTCTCTTTCGCCAGCGGGATGTGACTGCTGGTCAGCGGTACCTCTATTCCCTCGACAAGGGGCCCGGGAGGGCTGATCCTGCGTCACGCTGGCAACCCGATGGAGTTGCCCAGCCCTCGGCGGTCGTGCTGCCGTCTGAATTCGAATGGTCAGACGAAAATTGGCGCGGCGTCCCGCGGGCGGACTTGTGCTTTTACGAACTCCATGTCGGGACGTTTACACCGGAGGGAACATTCGAGGCCATCATCCCGCGCCTTCCCGTACTGCGCGAGCTCGGCATCACGGCCCTGGAGCTCATGCCTGTGGGGCAGTTTCCGGGCACCCGGAACTGGGGATACGACGGCGTATATCTCTTTGCTCCTCAACACAGCTATGGGGGACCCGCAGGTCTACAACGTTTGGTGAATGCCTGTCATGTCCAAGGCTTAGGCTGTTTTCTCGACGTCGTCTATAACCACGTCGGTCCCGAAGGCAGTTACCTGTCCGAGTTCGGTCCCTATTTCACCGATCACTATCGGACGCCGTGGGGACATGCCGTGAACTACGACGGCCCGGGCAGCGAGGCGGTGCGAACCTTCGTCATGGACAATGTCCGCATGTGGATCAGGGATTATCATTTCGACGGACTCCGGCTGGATGCCGTGCATGCGATTTATGACTTCGGTGCCCGTCACATTTTGCGGGACATCAAGGAGGCGGCGGATCAGGCGGCACTCGGACGGCCCTATCCGGCCCACATCGTGGCTGAAAGTGATCTGAACGATGTGCGTCTTCTCCTTCCCAAAGAACGGGGTGGCTACGGTCTGGACGCTCAGTGGAGCGACGATTTCCACCACACGGTGCACGCCCACCTGACGGGCGAACGACAAGGGTACTACGTGGATTATGGAGATCCCGAGCAGCTGAGAAAGGTGCTTGAGGATACGTTCGCGCTGGACGGCTGCTATAGCGACCACCGGCAGCGCTGCCATGGAGCGCCAGCGGCGGGTCTTCCCGGAGATCGATTCGTCGGTTGTATTCAAAACCACGATCAGGTCGGCAACCGAGCCGCCGGCGAGCGACTGGGAACACTGATCAGCCCTCCGGCCCAACGCATGGCCGCGACGCTGCTGCTCCTGGCGCCGCATCTGCCCCTGCTATTCATGGGCGAGGAATACGGCGAAGAGCAGCCCTTTCAATTTTTCTGTTCGTTTGATGGGGCCGAGCTGATCGAGGCCGTGCGCGGCGGTCGGAAGAGGGAATTCGAAGCCTTCCATGCGGAGGGGGCGGAGGCACCGGATCCCCAGTCGAAGGCGACGTTTGAGCGCAGTCGGCTGAGTTGGCGCTGGCACGATCAGCCGCACCGAGCCGGGCTCAGACGACTCTATACAGAGCTTCTCGCCGCGAGACGATCCTGGCCTGCCTTGCGTACCTATTCAGAACGGGCGGCGAAGTTGCACGATGGTCCTGCGGGTCCCATCATCCTGGAAGTGATACGAGGCGGCACGAAACCGGATGCGGACCATACCCTTCAGGCTTTCTGCAATCTCACTTCAGAAACACAAACCTTGCCGGCAGGGACTCTGTCGACCCTCTTGTTCAGCTCTGAGTCGACTCGCTTCAATGGAGGACGTCATTCGGATTCGGGACCATTACAGCTCCTGCCATTTGAGTGTCTGCTATTCGGCCCGAGCGACTGGAAGAATCCTCGCCTAGAATGAAAAGAGGATTCTCAAGGGTTGCATGCTCACCCCTCGGGAGGCTGTCTGGTTGACTGGGAGATCTGTAGCGGGCGCCTCTCTCCGCCATATTCAACCGCGGCCCAGAAGACGCGGAGGCCGTGGAATGTGAACGGAAGGCGCAGGGGCCGTGCAGGGAAAAATCCTTCCCTCCCACCATATAGTAGAATGAGTCATTTACGGAACAGAGCCCTCCATGACCTGTCGAGTCCATCGCCTGCGAGCCTTATTTCTCCCACCGGGCTTGGTCCCGAAGAGGGCAGGTTTTGGCTATTGCCTGGTGTGGGCAGTAGCCGGGGCCCTCTGCTTCCTCAGCCTGCCGGGATGTGTCACGGAAGCGCAAACCGTTCTGCCCGAGACAGAGAGCCGAAACATCCTGCTTGTCGTCCGGATGGTTGCGGTTATTACGGGGGACCGCGCGCGACGCTTCGAGCCGGAAGTTCGCCAGGTCGAGATGATCCACGGTGCCACGGGGGAGCGATTTAACGTGACGGTGCAGGGAAAGGACGAGGTCGTGGCGGTATTCCTTCCGCCGGGTCGATACAGCATCAATCGGGTGCAAATCAACGAAGGGCCGTTTCTCTCGATGGCCCAATTATCGTCGTCCCTTGCGGTGGAGTTAAGCCCGGTTGTTTTTGGCGGAACCTGGAGATTTGGAGTCGATTCACCGCGCTATGGACGAATGGTGCTGCTGTCGATGGTGTTCGAAGATGAGGCGCGTGAGCGGGCAGAGCGGAAGATTCGGGAGGAATATCCCACGTTGGCGTCCCAGCCCATGACGGCTGTACTTCCCTTTCCAGCGGAAGGAGAAACCCGCCTTTACGAAGTCATGCCCTATCCCCGCTACCCCCGCTATTTCCGTCGGCATTGGTGGTAGCGGTTTCCCGTCACAGGCAGGTCAAGTTTAGAGCGGGCCCCCAGCAGATCATGCGCGATGCTGCTCTCTGATGGCGATCCGCCCTACCTCGCGGCCCGTCCTGTGCGGCCTCGTTTAGGTTCGATCCTCCCCCAGCTCACAAGAACCGTTCGACTAATTTTCGCGTGTACAACAGAATCATTTCTCGTTCTTGTTCGGTGAGCGGCACGTGATCGGTGTGATTCAGCAGACGGGCACACAGCTTGACATAGGCAAATACGGTTGGCCTGACCCGATAATAAATCTTAGTGTCTGTCATCGCCTGTTCCACATTGGAGCTAACTCTCGTCGTGAGTGTACCGGATGCGGATTAGAAGTCGATTAGGAGAGACTTAAAATAGCCTTACCCGCGCCCTTGTCTGGGCCGGACGGGGTGGCAGACGATTCTGGACTGGCTTCAGGAGTTACTCCGCGCCGATCTACCTATTCGGTACCCAATTCACTCCGCACGATGCCAACGAATTGGGATCGCGAATCGTACAACGGAGGAGGCTGTGGTGACGGATACGCCTGAAGCAGGAGAAGGACCCACACGATGGGGCGCCGGATAGCTGAGTGGGAAGGGCGTCCGAACAGATTCCCCTAGAGCGAAAAACGACCGAGGCGGTTGGTCTCTAGTCGGCCGAGGCCCTTCAGGTTAGCGAGGGGGAGCCGCGCACGGGATGAATGTGAACTGGCTACCACCGCCCGAAACTCTGTCATGGGCGCTTGGAGGAGCGGGACACTTCCAAGTTGAGATTCAACGGAGCCGAGACGAGGCTACCCTCGGATACAACAATCGTCAGCTTCGCCTCCGTGGCTCGCCTCGCTTCTTCCTGCGTACGACTCGAGGAAGTGGTGGTCCCCCGGGCAGCCCTATGCTCTCAGTGGCCAGTCAAGTCTCTCGTGATGCGATTCTTCCGATCCACGTGAATGACCCTTATTCTCTGCCTTCGGATTGTCTCGTCAGTGACATGCTCGTAGGAATAGATGATGAGTGTATCTCCAGGCACAGCGTTGCGTGACGCGGGACCATTGAGGATGACCTCACCTCGGTCGCGGGTACCATTTCTAGCATCCAATAAAAATTGCTGTCCGTTATTCATGTTGGAGCATAGGACCGTTTCATGCGGAAGGATGCCAGCCGCCTCGAGGAGCGCTGCGTCGACCGTGACGCTGCCGGCGTGTTGCCGGGATGTCCCAGTTACGGTAACTGGATGGATCTGAGATCGTAAGAATCGCCGAAACATGTGTTGTCGTTACATGGGGTGGATCTCGGCCACGGTTAGGGAATCACCCGCCTCTCTGGCTTCGCCGAGGCGCATTCAGTTGCTAGGAACGACGCTCGCTCATCGCGCGTCTGTCGAAGCGTATGCTCCTCCTCCGCATTCCCCTGGTCCCGAGCATCGATAATGGCGGCGTCCAACGGGCCTATGTCTGCCTCGACTTCTCTGCACTTGCGCTCGGCCGCGGCCAGTACGTAGGCGTCGAGAAGGTGATGCTGCTTGGCATGGGCCTCCTCGCGCATGGACTTCATCCCGGCCGTGGCATCCAGTTCCTTCGTCGCCTCTTCGAGTTCTTTCGGAATCGGTCCGCGGTCCAAAAGTTTTTGTATCTCATCCGCGCCGTGGGCGGCGGCAGGCAGGGAATCGTAGCCCAGCAGATTGAACAATATGAAAGTGCAATACAGCAGTTGCACAGAACCCAACCCCTTATGGACGGACTACTGCCCACGTGCACTCGGTCTCGTCAGCGCGAGTACTTGTGGTCCGCCTGAGATCTGCCGTGGCGGTCGTATGTCGTCGTTCTTGTCATTCATGCCTAGACGCGCGAACGCGGCAATCAATCTCGATGACCTGTTCGCTTCGTGAGACAACCCCCCCAAAGGCTCTGCAGAAGCCTGCGACGCAACGAGTCGGCGCTGAGTCACTTGGACAACAGATATTGCAAGACGTCAGCAGCATTCTTGCGGAGTCTGAACGACTCGGGTCTATTGTGCTCATTCAACCAGACAACGACATAACCCGCTTCATCCGCGTCGAGGCGCACGATTCGGTTCACATTGATGTATTCCTTGCCGTGCTGAATAAACTGCATGGATAAATGCTGTCCTTGTCTAGGCCTGTGACCAAGAGCGACCGCTCGTGCCTCGCTTGAAAAGAGAGGGGTAATTCGCACCGAAACAGGTTATCTCCGGGACTGCGAGGGATCGGAGACATCGTGCAACACGGCGCCCGATGTCTGGGTATCCAGGCCATCGACGACGAGGTCGCCCAAAGACACGATCCCGACCAAACGATTGTTGCGCGCGAGAATGGGCAGGCGGCGGATCTGCTTCTCGGCCATGAGCCCCGCGGCCGTTTCTGCCTCTTCGTCGTCGTAACAAAACACGACTCCCGGCGTCATGGCATCACTCACGAGCGCCTGGACGGGGTCGCGGCCGATGGCCATGACCCGCAGCACGAGATCCCGATCAGTGATCATCCCCAGGAGTTTCTCTCCATCGCAGACCGGAATAGCCCCGACATCCAGGTCCTTCATCTTTCTCGCCGCATCCGCCGCCGTGGCCCTTGGAGAGATGATCTCCACGGACGGCGTCATGATTTCTTTGAGCTGGGGCATAGCATGACACTCCTTTGAAGTTGGACCCACATAAATGCATTCCGAGTCTACCCGACGGTAGCAGGAAGACGACTGGGCAAATCCCTGGAGACCGTTCGAGACGCTCGAATCTGGCTCGCCGTGAAGCAATGCTTAGTTGGCATCACCGCCTATCCCTGTTCATGAATCGTGAGCACTGCACCCGGCCGCCCGAGGACTCACCGCTGCGTGGCGCGAGGGGCATGCGAACGTCCCTGTCACTGCCATGTGATGACGGAGTTCACAGGAAGGTGGCGTGTGTCCATGATCACCCTGCGCTCGTCTCTGTTTGGTGGACTGTACAGGCACATGAATCTTGACTCCACTAGGGCGTTCCCTGGTTGCTCTGTCGTCGTGTGCTCTCACCTGTCTGCTGCGAGAGCCGGAGGAGGAGGGCATCAGGCGACCTTCATTCATTTGGGAGTTGTTATGGCTTACGCATGGATCTCGCTCGCGACGGAGTGGATCGCGGTGGTCGCTGCGTGTTGAATCAGACGGGCGGCCTTCGCGTTAATGGGGCACTGTTTTTCAAGGTTTGTCCTGGCGCTCCGGCAGGGTGAGCGGACCATGCAGGGTGAATCGCGCAACATTCGGGCAGAGGAAAGCGATCCATCCGACCGCCTCAACCATGCAGAGGGAAGCCCCACCACCTATGCGAAGGACAAGTTGTCGGCTCGGGACAGATCGTCCCGCGAAACACCTGCTGGAAACCATTCGAGTGACGCACGAAATGGCGGCTACTGCGGCGTCCAGCTCCTGAGAGCCCACTCTGGACGCGGTTTGCAGAGCATGGCAGCAGGATTACCTAACCGGGTGAGAGGGCAAGCATATCAGCCTCTTCACGGCTCGGCATTTGCAGAGAGGAAATGAACCGTGCGCGTTTTGACGGCCCTATGATCAGGGTTCACATTTCATTATCAAGGAGGGTGATCCAATGTTTTTAAAGCGAAGTGCCATGCAATGCGTGGCCGTGTCCGGGTTTGTATTGGGATCAGCACTCACCAGCTTCGCGCAATCCGGCTCGCCAGTCCAAGAGCAGCCGGTGGAAGTTGGGCCCCATACGGGGGATCGAGTCGTCCAGGATCGGGATCAAGCGGCTCGCGAACGGGTGCTGGCGCGGGAACGCTCGGGTGACCGGACGGTCGTGGAAGAGCGAGTGGTCGAGCGACGTAAAGAAGGAGAAGTCTATGTCGCAGGGTTCGGAGGCTTTACCTGGGGCCATAGTTTTTCGGATGTGGAAGGCAGGGGCACATTAGCTGGGCAATCATTCGGCGGACGGGACCTGGCTAATTCCGGGGTCTACGGCGCCAAGATTGGGTATTTCCATCCGGGTCGGCTGAATTGGCTGGGGCTCGAAGTCGAAGGGTTCAACTCAACGCCGCATATCGAGCAGGGCGGTGGCTTGCCGGGCGCTCATTTGCGCGTCACGACTCTCGCATTCAATGTGATCGCTCGCACCAAGGTTGGCTGTCGGAACCGGGACAATATTCGTCACCGGGACGATGCCCGCGTTCAAGCCGACGGGACAGTTCGTGATTCGGACTACGACCGTCATCACTGGTCTCCCTTAGATGAGAACCTACGATGTCCCTTGCAGCTTTACGCCGGAGCCGGCCCCGGCATTTTCTTCGCGGAGACCTCGAACCAGTTTGGACGCAGCACGGACAATGGTCGCGTGGGCCTGAACGCGCTGGCGGGTATGAAGTACTTCTTGAATCGCAATCTTGCGGTCTATGCCGAATACAAGTTCAACTATGCCCAATTTGATTTTACTCAGATTCAGGGCACCACGGCCGGATTAACCGGAGACTACATGGCGAGCCACGTCGTCGGTGGCTTGGCGTTGCATTTCTAGTGGCTCCGTGATTTGTAAACGCAGTTCTCACCGAGTGTCCGCAATGCTGCGGAGGGGGAATTCCATCCGCAGGGAGCGACCACACCGCTTCCTGCGGGTTCCCACATTCCCCACCAAACAGTCCCTGCAAACGAGAGGCTTTATGCAATCAGGTGCCGCGCAACTCGCCGCTGGTTTGCTTGTGGGCTTGGTTGGCCAACGAAGGAAACGCCTGTGCAACCGTTGACTCCATCCAACCCGGCGACCACATTCTGCGCATGGAAGGGGCTCAGCCATGCGAAGCAGTCGACGAGAAGCCGCAGCGCGACGCCGCAGCGCAACGCGGTACCCTCATCGGGCTGGGGTTCGGTAACCATTGGGCTGTCCGAAGGTAGTTGGCGATAATTACCCACCAGGCAGGCTTGCCTTGAGCGCGCTAGCCGCCGTGGGGCAGGCCGCCAGTTCCGCCGCGCTTGGCCTTGTCGAATAACTTACGCGGTTCCACCTTGGCTGCTTCCAACCTAGTCCGCTGCGCGGCTGCCAACGACTTGCCCGCACCGATTGATGTGGAAATTCTGCATCGACATGGCTGATTGGCAGGGGTGCTCTTACGGCCCCGGCTGCGCTCCGCAGAACGCTGCAGTAAGTTTGCAATCTTCCAGGCGGTATCTTTCATGAATACCCCCGCTTCCAGATCCAGGGCATCACTACGTTTCATCACGGCGGCCGACCATTTGCGGGGCTTCTTTGGCCGCACGGTCGCTGTGCTTTCTGCTTTGCGTGCCATTGAGACCTCGATTCATCTTTAAGTGATTCGATTGCGGGACCACATTTCGCACTCTGCGGCCAGTGGATCTATGCAGGGCAGCCACCCTCGCCGACTACTCTCTAAACATGGACAAGAATCAATCGGGAGCCAATGCTCCCTCTTGCACTCAAGTTTGATCAAAGGATCTTGGAAATCCCGCATGCTGATCACGTTTCGCGAGGTCCACGTGTGCATTGCTGAGTCTTGTTACGATTGGGACGATGGCGATGGTGTCTCCATGGCTTGCTTGAATTGTTCCAAATCCTTAGCGATCTTGTGTCCCGGATCCTGCGCGAAGAGTCCCGCGATGGCTGCGCCGATAGGACCTGCCGGCGGATCGTATTGTAAGGTTACCGTTACCTTTGTCTTACGACCTTCGTCGACCGGAGAAAATTGTACTGATCCCGCATGTTCCACCATGGCTCCTGGCAGGGTCCTCCATCCAATCCGTTCGTTTTTAACTTCATTGATGATTTCCGCGTCCCACTCCACCGTCGGAGCCCCTGGTATTGTATTGATGACCCAGTGTGATTTGCGGTCATCCACAGATTCGACGCTACGTACCTGACTCATTACGGATGGAATATTGCCCAGATCTCTCCAAAATCCGTAGAGGTCCTTCGCGGGCCGTTGGACCACGATGGATTGTTCGATCTTTATCGATCGGTTGGTGTGGACTTTTCGCCGCCCCAAGCCCGCGGTGTCGCTTTTGTCATGGGTGTCGATTCCCATGGCGCCGTAGGCTGGACAAAAACCCGTCATAGATCGGTATACCAGTGCGATACCGGCCAGGGCGCCGAGGCCGCTGGCCAACGAGAGAGGCCGCAGCGCGCTGCGCAGGAGCAGCCCTCCGCCGACTAAGCCGGAGATGACCCGTTCTGTGTCTCCCACGTTTTCCGGGCTCTTCTGAGCCTCCTCTTCTTTCCGCCCAAACTCCTGGATCGGGGGTCTTTGAGCCTCTCGGCCGGATCTTGCCGTTGTTCGAATTCCGCCACGCATATGTGCCATGGGTCCTCCTTATGGATGATTGGCTGATATTGTGAAATGTAAGTGATCTACACCGGCTTTTTGCGCCGCGAGATCACGTCAATACTGAATCGTTCCGATGCCTCGTCCGACCAACGCCATACCCTTGCCGAAGATCGCACGGCGGCTCAGGTGAACGTACGCTCTATTCCGCTTTAACGCCGAGCGACTCCGAACGCAGGACGACCATGGAGCGGCCTTTGAGATCGTACTTGTCGTTACCTCGATATGTGCTGGGTTTACCCCCTGGATCAGCTGTATCGAGCAATCGTTCCCACTCCTCCCCATCGCTCCGTGACGGAATCGTAAACGGTATGGGTTCATAGTGGGCATTGATTAACAGCACGATGGAGTCACCGGCGATCGGTTCGCCTCGTTCATCCACGTCTCCGATCAAATCTCCCGGCAATCGGACCCCGAGGCACTGGCTGAATCCTGCATTCCATGCTTCATCGGTCATTTCTTCGCCGGATGGCTGGAACCACGAAATATCCGGCACGTCGGCTCCTGCAACATGACGCCCCTGAAAAAACTTGCGACGCTGGAATACCGGTTGTTTCCTCCGGACATCGATCACCGCTCGAACAAAATCCAGAAATTGTCGACGTTCCTCCGTTATATTCCAGTCGATCCATGTGAGTTCGTTGTCCTGGCAATAAGTATTGTTATTGCCTCGTTGCGTGTGGCCGATTTCATCGCCGGCCAGCATCATGGGAACCCCGGCAGATAGGAGCAAGGTCGTCAGGTAGTTTCGTCGTTGTTGCGCCCGCAGCGCAGTGATCGTCGGATCGTCAGTCGGCCCCTCCACCCCGCAATTCCAGCTGTTGTTATCGTTGGCGCCGTCCTGATTGTTTTCGCCGTTGGCCTCGTTGTGTTTTTCGTTGTAGCTGACCAAATCCTGCAGGGTAAATCCGTCGTGGCAGGTGATGAAATTGATGCTGGCATAGGGCTTTCGACCATCGTCTTTGTACAAGTCGCTGCTACCCGTAAGCCGGGTGGCGAATTCAGACAGGAGTCCGCCATCCCCCTTCCAAAATCTGCGGACATTATCCCGGTAGATGCCGTTCCACTCGCTCCACAACACCGGAAAATTTCCGACTTGATAGCCTCCCGCGCCTACGTCCCAAGGTTCCGCGATGAGTTTCACTTGGGAGAGAATAGGATCCTGGTGAATGATGTCAAAGAATGCGCCGAGCCGGTCGACCTCGTACAACTCGCGAGCGAGGGTGCTGGCCAGATCGAAGCGGAACCCATCCACATGCATGTCTGTCACCCAGTAGCGCAGGCTATCCATAATCAGCTGAAGCGACCGCGGATGGCGGACGTTGAGTGAGTTGCCGGTCCCCGTATAGTCCATGTTGTAGCGAGGGTCCTCGGGGGACAATTTATAGTAGGCGCGGTTATCAATGCCTCGCAGGGACAGGGTGGGCCCCAAATGATTGCCTTCAGCCGTATGGTTATAGACGACATCAAGAATCACTTCGATGCCCGCCTGATGAAAGGCCGCGACCATCATTTTGAACTGCTGGACGGCATCCTGCTGAATATGCGTGGCAGCGAATCGGCTGGCCGGAGCGAAATAGCCGAGGGTGTTGTAGCCCCAATAATTGGTGAGTCCCCGCTCCAGCAAATGCCGGTCATTTAGGAAATAATGCACGGGCTCCAATTCCACTGCAGTGATGCCAAGTTGCGTGAGGTGTTTGATGACAGACTCCGAGGCCAAGCCGGCGTAAGTCCCCCGCAATCCATCGGAAAGAGCAGGGTGGAGTTGCGTGAAGCCTTTGACATGTAGCTCATAGACAATCGTCTTATGCCACGGTGTCCGAGGGGGGCGATCATTTCCCCAGGTAAAAGCCGGATCAATGACGACCGCCAAGGGCGCATAGGGGGCGCTATCACGATCGTCGAATGACAAATCGCCCTCCGGATCTCCAAGCCGATATCCAAAAACCTCGTCAGCCCATTTCACGTCTCGGCCGATCCCTTTGGCATAGGGATCCAGCAGGACCTTGTTGTGATTGAAACGATGCCCTTGCCCCGGCTCATACGGCCCGTACACTCTATAGCCATACAGCTGTCCCGGTAAGACTTCCGGCAGGTAGGCATGCCACACATGGTCCGTGTACTCGGTGAAACGGATCCGCTCTGCTTCTTTTTCGGCATCCGGTGAGTCGAACAAACAAAGTTCAACCCCGGTGGCAAACTCCGAGAACAGGGCAAAGTTTACCCCCTTGCCGTCCCACGTGGCACCTAGCGGATAGGAAGAGCCAGGCCATTGCTTGATGATTTTTGCCGGTCCATTCATGTATGCAGTCCCTTCAGGTCTCCCGGTATTCACTTCATGGTCCAAAAAAGATGGCTGGGATTGCCTCTCCGCGCGAGCTCCGTGCTGCCTCTCTTTCCAGTCTTGCGTGTAGTGGTTTCCTGCCGGCGTCAACCAGTTGGTATCTCAGTTATAGAAATCTTCGCGAGAGTGATGTCGTGAACTGCTGGTTTCAGTCCTACCGATAATCGGTGGTCGACAAAGTAAACCTTACCCATTCACCACAGTGCCCCCGTTGGGATGCAGGACCTGCCCGGTCATGTAAGACGAGTCGTCTGTTGCCAGGAATAGGTAACATGGAGCCACCTCTTCCGGCTGGCCCGCCCGTTTCAAGGGCACCTCGGAACCGAATGTCTCGACCTTTTCCGTAGGAAATGTAGAAGGAATAAGTGGCGTCCAAATCGGCCCAGGCGCGACCGCATTGACGCGAATCCGCTTTTCTGCCAGCGCTTGGGACAGCGACCTGGTGAACGACACGATGGCTCCCTTGGTAGACGAATAGTCCAGGAGATGCCAGCTGCCCTTGTAGGCCGTCACGGAGGTGGTATTGATAATGGCGCCCCCCTCTGGCAAGTGGGGGAGCGCCGCCTGGGTCATGTAGAAAAATGAAAAGATGTTGGTCCGAAACGTTCGCTCGAGCTGTTCCGGCGAGATCTTGGTGATGCTATCCTGGGGGTGTTGTTCCGCTGCGTTATTCACCAGAATATCCAGGCGACCGAATTCGCGAATCGTGCGAGCGACGCTTTCGGTGCAGAATTGGGTCGTTCCGACGTCTCCCGCTAGCGCGAGGCAATGACGACCTTCTTTCTCCACCAGTTGTGTGGTCTCTTTGGCGTCCGAATGTTCGTTGAGATAGAGAATGACGATATCTGCCCCTTCTCTGGCAAAAGCAATCGCCACGGCGCGGCCGATGCCGCTGTCCCCACCGGTAATGACTGCGACTTTTCGCGACAACTTCCCCGTGCCCTGGTGTTGCGAGCCTTCTGACTTCGGTCGGGGTGTCATGTCCGATTCCAATCCCGGACGACGATCTTGCTGCTGCGGTGGTTGTTGTTGCTTTCCCATAGGACCTGTGCTCCTTTTCGCTGTTCAAACTCCAGACCTGTGAAGAAGCGTCCTCGAGCTGATCGGTAGGGGGCGGTGACTCAAGCGAGTGAGATGAGGATTGGGAATTGTGCGAGTGTATGCCTTCATAGACGTACTCCGGTATCCGCTCCATGGAGCGCAAGTAGTTCCTGTATCCGTACCGTGTCTCCATCTGTCTTCACGGTCATGAGTATTTTTCCGGCGTGTACAGCGTCCTCATACTGCCGAGCGGCCGTTTCTGGGACATTGACGCTGACCAATGCGCCGACGAGTCCACCCGCCACAGCCCCCACTCCGCTGCCGGCTACGATCGATGCGCCGGTCGCGCCAAGTAGGGAGATGAGCGCCCCACCTGCCAGCAAGGGTGCCAAACCCGGAATGGCGACTACTCCAGTCGCGGTAAGGAGGCCAGCGAGCCCCCCTATGACACCTCCGCCAACGGCGCCCTTGGTGGCATCCTGCGCAGTCGGGGAGAGTGTGTCCTCCTCCTCTAACGACAGGTCGTTGTCTGCTTGCCGCATGGCCAAGCCGATTTGATCGTCGGATACGCCATGCGATCGCAGGGTTTCCAGCGCTTGTCTTGCAGCATCTACGTTAGGAAGTAGTCCCACGACGACATGACCGGCGGTTCCAGGGAATTGATAGATGGACGTTGTGTTCGTCATATGGGTTGACCCTCCGAATGTGGCTGCCTGAGGTCACAGATCTCGTGACTGATGCAATCCCGCGGTAGATGAAATGCTCCCGCTCTCTTTAAGCCTAGCCTAGCGGTCGCTGGCCTAGAATCCCAGTGTGGGTGCTCAAGGCGCTATCTTGCTTTGGGAGAACTCAGGGCTTGCCTGCGTCACGCTCGGCAGTTGTTTTGCCAAATTCCAACGGCTTGTTATCAGTTCTCCTCAATTATCCTCATAGGTCATCCCCATGCCCCAGCCAATTCCATCCGCGAGTTTCTGGTCAGGCGTTGGTTCAAGCCTCCCGGAATCTCGGGACCAGAATTGTTTCTCACGAAAGTTGCGCTCCAAATATTCGTAACTATTGGTCCAGAACCACCCCCAAATTAACGATCCATTGGCAGGTACCGGTGCGGTAGTTGAAAAAATGAATCGGCTATCGGCCCCATTCTTACGTGACGATATTCCACCGTCCAGTCGCCGTTTTTCTTTGCAAGCTTGAGAGAAAAGTTAATATCGATGGCGATCCATTGGTAATAGGTTTCAGTCCGTCCACCTGGCAAAGCGACCTCTACTTCGTACAGGGTGGTCGGATGGCCGTCTAATATTTGGGTTCCGATCGCTTCCCGCGAGGTCTCATGGTCCACACGCGTGCCTATGTGAAGTGCATAGGCGCCATGGAACGACAGGATTTTGAAATGATGTGTCGAGGGAAGGAGATGCCATACCTGATCGCGGTCTTGTCTCACAATGGTGACACTGACCGGTCCGGTCTCGTTATGTTCCAGCCGCCACATCTGATCACGATAAAAGATGCGAGCGTGATGAAGACCCTGCTCCGTGCGGGTAATGCGGTCGGCGGTAAATTCGAGGGCCTCACTGTGACCGGATAGCCCCGGACTCAACGATATTGCCAGCGCGATCATCGCAAGCCTTTTCACTATGCTACTCCTTGAGAGATCGTCGCCACCCTAAATGCATTGATGGTCTTGGTCAGAGCAAGGCCTATGCCTAGGCAGGTATTAGTAATGTCGTGGTTTGTGGGCTGATTTGACAGCGTTGGGTCGGAATGAGGTGATTGATGCGTGCAAAATTTCCTCACCAGGACAATCTGTCCAGGGTCGCCACGATCGCTCCTGCGACACCGGGGATTCCGTTCACGGGTCAGGCTCCAGCGTTAAATTTCTGCATGCTGAGGCAGGCGAGGGCCGGACAGGGAACTTATTGGCTAATTGGTGGAGCAGGGGGGATCGGTTTCGGAGTAGGCGCAGGAATTGGCGAAGGTGGCAACGGTCGAGGTGCAGGTCCGGGAATTGGTGCCGGCGGAATAGGTTCGGGTCGTTGAAGAGCTTGAATCGGTAACCATAGATGAACTACTAACAGGTATGAGGCAACACAACTGGTTCTTACAGCGTGATGTCGTAACCCCATGTCAGCAGGTTCCATAAAGAACACCAGTGTTTTTTCAGCATGACAGCCTATAGCGTCTCTGGGCACTAGGCGGGTCCCTATGGGGTGTCTCTCGCACTCTCTCACCCCGTGCCAACTCGTTGCTAGGGACCGTCCTAGTGGCCAGTCGACGGGAACTTTTGTAGGGTCGGTCAGGCAGAACGCGTCGGCACTAGGCGGCATCGAGGGAGGTGATCATGAATGCGTTAGCGGCTCCTACCCAAATATTCATTCCAGTGTGCTGCGTGTGTGGGCTCGCTCGAGAGGATGGGGATCCAGCCGGGTCAGTCGATGAATCATGGTCTGATTTCGATGGGTACGTGAACCGCCATGGTTTGCGTGGGGAGGAATACAAACTGACACATGCCTATTGCCCCGTGTGTGTGCAGCAGTATGTGGGTGCAAAGAAGAAATCTGTCACGCCAGAGCCCCGTATTTGAAGCGGCGAGTATCACCCCGGCAACTCTCGAGACTAGTCGACGGGAGAAACGTCATGATCTCAAGGCGCTCGTGAGGGCCTGTCCATCATTCACGTGGAACCAGGTATTCTTAACAGTCGATTGCTTGAGCAGGGACAGGAGACCTCGCCTGACATTGTCCGATCGAGGTCACTACGCGATAGTTTGCGCATGCAGCAGTGATCCGTGCTGGATAGACTGCTATAATGGGCCGTTACAAGAGCATGAAAGCGAAATCAATACACTCTCCTCAGTCTCCCTAGCTTTCTTCCGCACCGATTCCACATTGAAGTGAGTGGGATGGACGGAAGTCATCTCAGATAGTGAATGAATGGTGCGCCCGACAGGACTTGAACCTGTAACCTTCTGATCCGTAGTCAGATGCTCTATCCAATTGAGCTACGGGCGCATGGATCTTCCGAGCAGGCGCGAAGCAGCAGCGCCCGTTATACAGCCTTGAGGGAAGACCGGTCAAGTCCGTCGTTCGCCCAGCCCGTTGTTAGAACACGCTCCTGCTCAACTCTCCCGAAGGCGAACTTTCATTGCCGCTCTTGTCGTAGGCAGTTACGACGAAGAAATAGGTAGAACCTAACGGCAACGTCAGCCGCGTCGAGGTGACATTTCCCACATCGAACATCTGCGCACGCGAACCGGATGACGTCCCCACATACACACGATACCCTTGAAGATCTCCTTCACTATTTGCATTCCACATGACAGTAACGGTACCTGTCCCTGTTCCCGAAGGGGGAGGTGGCGGGGGCGTGGCACTCCCGATCGGAGGAGGTGGAGGCGGGGTAGTCCCTGATGCAGTGACGGTCGCGGTCACCGGAATGCGCAACATGTTGGACCCATTGGGCCCGCTTTCGCTGATATAGACGACGGCTGAATAGGTTCCCACGTTCAGGGCTGCGGTATTGAGCGTAACCGTGATGGGATCTGCTTCCGTGGTGATCGTCTGGGTACTGCCATAGGGTGGATTCAATGAGATCCACGATTGGTTCGTGCTGATGCTATAGGCGCTCTGCGAGGAGCCAGCCTTTTGCAGGTTGAAGATGCCAGTGGCATTAGCGCCTTTCGGGGCCGACAGCGACAGGGCCGCAGGAAAGGCCTGGATCATGGGCGTCAGTGAGCCGCTTGGCGGCGGGGGCGGCGGGGGCGGCGGGGTGGTCGAAGGCGGTGGCGGTGGTGTTGTGGACGGTGGCGGAGGAGGTGTGGTCGAGGGTGGCGGGGGCGGCGTAGTGCTGCCGGCTGCGGTGACGGTGGCGGTCACCGGAATGCGCCAGGTGGTCGACACACCGGGTCCGGATTGGCCGATATAGATCGTGCCAGAATAGCTACCTGCCGACAGTCCCATCGAGGAAGTATTCACCGTGACCGTAAGCACGTCGGTTTCGGTAGTGATCGTCTGGGTACTGCCATAGGGCGGATTCAGCCAAATCCAAGATTGGTTGGCGCTGATGAAGTAAGTGTGCTGGGCCGTGTCGGATTTTTTGAGCGTTAAGGAGCCGGTGCCGGTGCCTCCTTGAGGCACGGTGATGGACACGGCGCTCGGTGTAAACTGAATGTTCTGTGCGAACGCCAGCGAGCCTCCCGCAGTACATTCAACCAGCCAAAGCAGCAGCATGAGGCAAACAATATTTCCCGCAGCACGTTTTCTCAGGCTTCGGGATGGATTGGAATTCACCGGTGCGGGCAGGACGGTCATGGCGGGTACTCCCTTAGGTGTTTCTTTTGAAATGAAAAATGCAATCGCCTGTTGGTGAGCAACAGTCGTGCCACCGCAACGAACTTCGGTGTTGCGCTTAGTTGTTTGTCGGGAATCACTCAGTAGAATTCGGTGAGATTCCAGACAGGGACGAAGATCTGACGAGACCCTAACGAATCAATTCCGAATAGGCAAGTAAAAATTTCGCAACATGCAAGTAGGCTTCTTAATAAGCGACCAGTAGAACGGCTCTGCCCATCTGCGTGGACTGTATGAATCCGGCACCTTGATGCACAAAGACGCAAGAGCTCTCGGTGACGACGATTGAATGCCCTACTTAGGGAGCGGCCCGAAGGTTGGCACGCCTTCACTGCCAAACTCCTGTCACATTCACCGCCTGCTCAGAAACTTGTTGACCGTGGTCTGCAGGTAAGGTATCTCTGGGCGCGCTTCTGATGAGATACGTAGTCGCATGGGGCAGTGAAACATCGGCGAGCGATCAGTGTAGGAAAAAGGAGTTTCGAAATATGATCGCGTTGCGATGTCTGCTCTGGGTATTGTTCCTGTGCCATGCGGGTTACGACGCACCGCTGGCTGCGGCTGAGGTCGCGCCGGCCCAATCTTCTTCTGTTCAGCGAGTCGATTTCGGGGTGTCCGAATGGTTCAGCCAAGGTGAAACGGTCTGGAGCCACAACGCCTCCGGCTTAGATCCGAATCTGGGAAATCCCAGCTCAAAGCTCAAATACAAAGATACCGGCACGAACGTCACCGAGATCACGGGACGAGTGCAATTGAAGAACAAGGTGTTTCTGCGGGGGGCTTTCGGCTACGGCACCATCGGAGGAGGGCGTCTGACAGATGACGACTTTCTAAGCGCGCAAGGCGCGGCGTCCCAAGGTGCTACCGTCAGTGGGGAACATCGGTTCTCGCGAACCTATAGCGACATCGGCGGCGATAACCTCTGGTATCTCAACGGTGATATAGGCGTGACGACGCATACCTTCCAGGAGAATAAGGGACGCGTGGGCATGTTTGTGGGACTGCAGTATTGGCGCGAGCGGCATGTGGCCACCGGCGTGACGCAAGCGGAGTGCACCACGGCCTCCTCCCCGAGTTCGGAATTTCGTTGTTCTCCGGCCGGCACGGTTGGGTTTCGGAATCAAACGGTGATCACGAATACGACGACCTGGGCCTCGGGACGATTCGGCGGCGAGGTGGAGTATAAAATCGATCCGCGTGTCAGCCTAGAAGCAAGAGCCGCGCTCCTCTTGTCCTATCTCAACAATGAGGATGTGCATCACCTCCGCACCGACTTGGCGCAGGATCCAAGCTTTCGCATGACAGGCCTCGGCATTGGAACCAATACCGATGTGAACCTTCGTGTCAGGATCTGGGATCGGCTCTATCTCACGGGTGGTTATCGAGTGTGGTGGAACCGCGTGCTCACCGCGGATCAGTGGAAACTCTATGGCGCGGACGGTTCGTCGGCTACGGCCCCCCTTACCCAGTTCCAAACCCTTCGACATGGACCTACCATCGGGCTGACCTACTCCTTCTAGCCGTCGTTCGTCGCTCGTCGTTCGCAAGAAAGGGATCAAGGGGTCTGGGACGGCGCTCTCGTTCGCGAGAGACGTTTCACGCTCCGCGAGCGACGGCATCCGGCCACTGCGTTTAGCGCGAGCGGGAGGGCCCGGTTTCTTCTTCGTACTCGGCGAACAGCCGTTTGGCTTCGGGGTGGAGCAGGTGCGGTTGGCCATAGGGGATCCCGGCGGTACGAAACAACGGGGTCAGCTTTTCGTTTGGATGCAGATAGCCGGCTCGGAGTGGAACAGAACGTTTCGTATGGCGAATGAGTGAGCATGGCGTGGGACGGATGGCGGTCAACCAATCGGCAATATCCTGGGGATTTCCAATCGACGCAGACAGGAGCAGGAGCCGCGCCTGGGACGGACAGAAGATCAAGGTTTCTTCCCACACGACGCCGCGTTCCGGGTCGGCCAAATATTGGGACTCATCCATGATGACCAATCCGAGGGTGTCCAGGCGGACATCGATCTCTCCTCCCGCCGCATCGTAGAGCAGGTTGCGCAGGATTTCGGTGGTCATGATCAGCAAGGATGCTTGAGCGTTTTCGCGGCGGTCACCCGTCAGAATACCTACTTGGTCGGGGCCGAACAAGCGAGAGAACTCCGTGAATTTGGTGTTCGACAGCGCCTTCAACGGCGACGTGTAAATGACGGTGCGGTTCTCCCGCATCGCGCGCCTCGTCGCCTCGATAGCGACATACGTTTTTCCACTTCCTGTGGGGACGCTGACGACGACGTCGGTTTCGGCGAGTCGAGCGAGCGCGTCCACCTGCCACGCATCCGGCACAAACGGCTGCGGAGGCGGCACGCCGATGCCTGACAACCAGTCATGCAGCGACACGGGCGGTTCATGGTGGCTATGGTCTTCAGTCTTGTGGGAGCGTTGTGCCGGGGGGAACGCCGGAGGTCTGGATTTGACCGGGGCCGGAGAGGCTGTCTCGACCGGCGCTGCCGGTTGACGGCGCGTCTGTTCTTCGATCAGGGCCACCAGATCAGATTCCAGGCCAGGACGGTTCTCTTCGGAGGCGTGCAAGAGGAGATCGACGAGCTTGCGTTTGCCTGACCGAAAGTGTCGGCTGATGCGTCCGCGCGCAAGTCGATGCAGCAGCGAGACCGGTTGCTTAAGTAAGATCTGTTCTAGTTCGTGCGTCGTCATGGTAGTTCTTCCAGCACGCCTCGCCGCATGGCGGCAATCGCTCGATCGGCCGACTCTGCGAGGGAGGGATGGGTGCTTTTCAGGGTCTTGAGTTGAGACAGGAACTCGATCGTGCGCGCGAACAGCCGAAACATATCGCCCTCGGCCATGGTCGTGAGCCGTGCAAGCCCGATCCACGTCAGGGTCTGGTCCGCCACCCACCGTTCCGTCAATGCCGCGACGTCTGCCCGGAGCATCGGCGGCTCCTCGTGAGGCATGAGACCTTCTGCCAGCTTCCTGACCTGAAACAACAGTGTCACGAGACCGGTACTGCCGCGCGGAAACGAGCCGGGGCGATCGTCGTCATGGGCGATGCTGGCCATGATGGCGGCGAGCAAGGGCGGATCGATGGCGCCGAACGCTTCGGCGCGGATGAGTTCCGTAATCAAGAGAGAGTGATCGATGCGGATCAGGCGCGCCCATTCGCCGTCGGCGGTGAGTTGCGCGGTGGCGTTGAGATAGCCGAATCGCTCCAAGACATCGATCCGTTCCTGAAACCGGTGCCACAAACTGGTTTGGAGCGCTTGGATCGACTTCGTGTGCCGGTGGATCTCTTGGCGAACTCGGGACGCCCGTGCAAAATCTCGCTGGCAAGCCTGTCGAGACGGGCAGGTGGGGCAGGGGAAATCACCCAGGGTATGAATAATGGAACTGTCGAGAGGCACGTCTTCTTCCGGATGAGTCAGGATCGGCAAGACCGGCAGACGTGGTGGAAGGTCCGCCAGCTGCTGCGTCAGGTGCTCCAAGGATTGGGGGGTCGTCCAGGGATAAATGGACGTTTCCTCGCATTCATACGTGCGATCAAACACATGGGTGACGATCGACGCGGGACACTCATTGAGGGCGCCCCCTTCCCGTAAGAGCGTGACCATCGGCGCGTGCTGGCCCTTGCTGCGATACTGGCGAAGAATAATGCCGCGTCCACGCACCAGCCCGATGACCCGCCCCGGTGTGAGAAAGTTGAGGCGCGCTGCGACATCCGGCGATTCTTGTCTGGCTGCCGGCCCTCGGGGTTTTTTTCGTTTCCGAGCCTGGTCAAAAATCTGCCATTGTGTGATCCAATCCGAGCAGACCCGTGGTCCGAAAGGTTCCATTTCGGCGCGCAGTCCGTCGAGTTTGGTTTCGAGGACGGCCGTGCGTTGGTTCAACTGAAATTGCGCAAAGCTCTTGGCCAGTATCGACTGAATCTGTTCGCGCGGATGTGCTTTGAGCAAGTTCAGGACCATCGGGTAGCTGATGACGAATTGGCTGTGGATCGGCTCTGGTTGCCCGGTGAGTCCCTTGGTCAAGACCGTCAGGTCGATATAGGGTGAAGGGGTGATGACCGCAAAGCCCACCAGGTCCTTGCCGCGGCGTCCGGCGCGTCCGGCGAGCTGTTGGATTTCGCTGGCCGTGAGATCGGTAAAGTCCCGCGCTTTGCGGATACTGGATTGGGTGACGACCACCGTACGGGCGGGAAAGTCGACACCGGCGGCGAGGGTGGTCGTGGCGAAGACGGCGTCCAGGGAGCCGGTGCGCATCAGTTCTTCCACGGCAATTTTCCAGGACGGCAGATGTCCGGCATGATGGGCCGCAACGCCGATGCGTTGGACGGTACCGATGAGCGGGTGTTCGGCGATGCTGGGAAACTGTGTCGTGACGTGGTTCAATACCCCGGCGATTTGTTCTTGCCGGGATTTGGGCAAGACCACTTGGCTGCGCTCGAAGGACTGCATGGCTTCGTCGCAGGCCCGTCTCGATGTGAGAAAAATAATCGCCGGAGTCAGATTTTTTTGGCGGAGGGTCGCAACCAGATCAACCGGATGGATCGACGGCGGCATTCAGTTTCATTCCCTTTGAGATGACGACCAGGCCGGAATCAGTGACTTTGAACCGTTGGCGGTCCGCGACCGGGTCGAAGCCGATCACGGTTTTGGGTGGGATCATGACGTCTTTGTCGATAATCGCGCGCCGGATGCGGGCGTGCTCACCGATTACCACGTTTTCCATCACGACGGATTCCCGCACATCAGCGTGGTCGTGGACGCGGACGTTAGGCGAGAGCACCGAGTTCTGTACCCGACCGCCGGAGATGATACAGCCGCCGCAGACGATGGAATCCAGTGCCACTCCCATGCGTCCGCCCTGGAAGTCCTGGGCGAAGACAAACTTGGCCGGAGGAAATTGTCCTTGATAGGTGCGGATGGGCCATTCCTGATCGTACAGGTTGAACAGTGGATCGACCGCCACGAGGTCCATATTGGCTTCCCAATAGGCATCGAGCGTCCCGATGTCGCGCCAATATTTCACGGCCTTCTTGTTCTCGTCCTGAAACTTAAACGCGTAGACCCGGTTTTCATTGATCATGCGGGGAATGATGTTTTTTCCGAAATCGTGTTTCGTGCCCTCTTTGGCGTCGCGGATGAGCTGTTCGCGGACGATCTCGGTCCGAAACAAGTAAATACCCATCGAGACGAAGGCCTGTGTCGGATCACCGGGAATGTGTGGGGGCTTTTCGGGTTTCTCATCGAAGCGCAGGATTCGTCGATCTTCATCCACCGCGATGACACCGAACCGGTTGGCATCGGCCAACGGGGTTTCGATCGCGCCGACGATCGCATCCGCCTGCTTCTCGATCATCAGGTTGTACATGTCGGCATAGTTCATCTTGTAGATGTGATCACCGGCCAGGACCAGCAGGAATTCGGGAAGATCATTATCGAGCAGGAAGAGATTCTGATACACGGCGTCGGCGGTGCCTCGATACCAATCTTCGCTGATGCGTTGCTGTGGGGGGATCGATACGATGTATTCGCCCAACTCGGCGTTGAGAATATTCCACCCCGTGCGGATATGACGGTCGAGAGAATGGGACTTATATTGGATCAGGACGGAAATCTGGCGCAGACCGGAGTTCAGGCAGTTGCTGAGCGTGAAGTCGATGATGCGATATTTCCCGCCGAACGGAACCGCCGGTTTCGCGCGCTGATCCGTTAGGGGATTCAGTCGTTCGCCCTTACCGCCCGCAAGCACCATCGTGAAAATCTTAGCCATAGATGAGCCGATTGTAGCAGGACGATAGATGAATAGAAAGGACGCAGAATGTTGACTTCACCTCGAACTCGGACGATACTACGAATCGATGTGCGTCCCCGGCACTCGGTCGGCCTCAATGAAGGAGCGGACATGAAAAAACACAATGCTCGGACGGCGGAGATCAAGTCTGAAACCGAGGCAGCCAATCCCATGATGGAAATGGTCTGGCGGCTTGGACGGTTGGAACGACAGGTGCAACGCTTGTCGGAGTTGGTACGAAACCATGCCGAAGACAACGATCGGTTGGTGCGGATTGTGGCCGAAGATCGGGACGTGATTCGTCGGGAGTTGTTGCGGAAACATGAACATCGGGTGCGTGTGCGCAAACACTTGCGCGATGTGAGTTCTAAAGTTGGCTTGGAGCATTGACCCTTGCCTGCCGGCGCGCAGATGTGAATCCAGCCTTTGATGGCGACGTCTTCCACTCCTCCTTTTTCTCTATCTGACGGTTCTCTCTCTTCTGCAGTTCCCACGATCGAGATTCGCGGAATTGTGCGTCGTCACGGTTCCGTCATAGCCGTCAATCAGGTGAGCTTCCACGTTCGTCGCGGTGAATTTTTCTCCATCCTCGGTCCGAGCGGCGCAGGGAAAACCTCGGTGCTCCGCATGCTGGCGGGGTTCGAGGATCCGGACGAGGGCGACCTGCTCATTGACGGGCAGTCGATGCTCGGGGTGCCGCCGAATCGCCGGCCCGTGAATCTGGTCTTTCAATCGTACGCGCTCTTTCCTCATCTGACCGTCTTCGAAAACGTGGCCTTCGGCTTGAGAATGCGACGGGTTCTCGCCCCTCACATCGCGGAGCAAGTGCATCAGGCCTTGTCGATGGTCAAGTTGCTCGGCAAAGAAGCACGTCTGCCTGCACAGCTCTCCGGTGGAGAGCAGCAACGGGTGGCGCTGGCGCGTGCCTTGGTGAATAAACCGGCCGTGATGTTGCTGGATGAGCCATTGGCAGCCCTGGATCAGCAACTCCGGCAGGAGATGCAGGTCGAGTTGAAGTCCATTCAAGAGCAGGCCGGATTGACCTGCGTCTGTGTCACGCATCATCAGGAAGAGGCGATGATGATGTCGGATCGTATTGCGGTGATGCATCAGGGGCGCATGTGGCAGATCGGCCCCCCACGCGAGGTGTATGAGCGACCCTGCACTCTCTTCGTGTCGCGATTTCTCGGCGTGACGAATGAACTGCCGGGCCGGGTGGTGCGCAGTCTGGGTGAAGACAGCCTCTTTCAACCCGCCGTCGGGGAGCAACCACCTTTATTGGTGCGCTCGCCTCCCGGTGAACAGAACGGTCGATCAGCGACCTTATCTCTTCGCCCGGAACAACTTCGGATGACGCGTGAACGGCCTGTGCCATCTGAGCAGGTACTACCGGGCCGGATCGAGAAGGTGCTCTTCGCCGGAAGTGAGACGAAATATCTGGTTCGCGTCGGCCACGATCGCCTGTGGGAAGTCAGGATGACGTCGGGAGCACCTCCGGCACCCTTCACCTCGGGAGAGCCGGTCTTTCTCCACTGGACCCTGTCTGACGGACGGCTGTTCTTCGAGTGACGATGCCAGCTCACGACCTACCTTCTCGTCGTCCATCTTCTCGCTCGTCCTGCCTCCCTTGTTGGCTCGCCGCTCCGGGCCTCGTGTGGATGGCCCTGTTTTTTCTTGTGCCGCTCGGGTTGGTGTTTGCGATCAGCTTCGCGTCACGGGGCACCTACGGCGGCATTGTCTGGGAGTTCACGTCGGCGAACTATCTGGATCTGCTGCATCCCCTGTACGGCAAGATTCTCGCGCAGTCGATGTGGTACGCGACGGTGACCACGGCTCTTTGTTTCGCGCTGGGGTTCCCGCTGGCCTATGTCATTGCCCGCAGCCCGGCACGCTGGCAGCCGATTTTTCTGCTCCTCGTCATGTTGCCCTTCTGGACCAATTTTCTCGTGCGGACCTATGCGTGGATGATCCTGTTGCGCCATGACGGCCTCATCAATCGATTTCTGATGGCCCTGGGGGTCGTGGACACTCCGCTGGAACTGCTCTATACGCCGACAGCTGTCGTCATCGGACTGGTCTATGGGTATCTGCCGTTTATGGTGTTGCCGCTCTATGTCGCCGTGGAGCGGTTGGATCCTCTATTGGTGGAGGCCGCGTGGGATTTATATGCCTCGCGCTGGGCAGTCTTCAGGCGCGTGATTCTTCCGCTCACCAAACCGGGCATCGTCGGCGGCTGCATCCTGGTCTTCATCCCCTCGATCGGTTCATTCATCACGCCCGATCTCCTCGGAGGGGCTCGAAGCATGATGATCGGGAATCTCATCCAACACGAGTATCTCGTCGTGAGGGACTGGCCGTTGGGATCGGCAGTGTCCTTTGTGTTGATGGCGGTCGTGATGGCGGCGGTGGTGCTGTATTACCGGAGTGGCTCCCGGACGGATGGGCCATTGGAGGGACGATGAGGCGTGGATTGACGAGTCTGAACGCGGTCAGCTTGCTGGCGATGCTGTTTCTATATGGGCCGATCTTTGTCCTGGTGCTGTACTCGTTTAATGCCGCTCATCTGTCGATGGCATGGCGCGGGGCGACACTGCAATGGTACGAGGCCCTCATGCACGACGACGCCTTGCTCGCCGCGGCGGCAAACAGTCTGCTCGTTGCGGTGGTCTCCACGATTGGCGCGACCTGTCTAGGGGGCCTCATCGCGCTGGGGATGGAGCGCATGTCACATCGACGGCAACAGCTGATCGAAGGAGGGCTGGTGCTGCCGCTCGTGATTCCCGAAGTGATGATGGGGGTCGCGTTGATGCTGTTCTTTGTTTCGCTCAAGATGCCGCTGGGGCTCACTACGGTCATCCTCGGACATATCGTATTCAATATTCCGCTCGTCACCATTATGCTGAGGACACGGTTGCGAAAACTTGATCCGGCGTTGAGTGAGGCGGCGGAGGATCTGGGCGCCAACTCCTGGCAGGTCTTTCGTCATATTACGTTGCCGTTGTTACAGCCGGCTATCTGGGGCGCGGTCCTCGTGGCCTTTACCGTGTCGCTTGACGATTTCCTGGTCACCTTTTTCACGGCCGGTCCAGGGGCGACCACTTTACCGCTCAAAGTCTATTCGATGATCAAATCCGGCGTCACGCCCGAGATCAATGCACTGTCGGCGCTGTTGCTGGTCATTTCCATGGCCTGTGTCGGTCTGTCTCTGCATCTTCAGCGGCGCGAGGTGTAAATGTCCGGACGTCCGCCACACAGGGCGCTGTGGTTCCTCTGCCTCCTCGGAGTGGCAGGGTGTTTGTCGGCCTGCGGGCAGTCTCCAGCGGGTGACAGTACGGCGTCACGTCCCGTCCTGCATTACTTCACCTGGTCCGATTATGTGGGCCCAGAAATCATCCAGGAATTCGAGCGGCGCGAGCAGGTGAACGTCGTGATCGATACCTTCAGCAGCAATGAAGAGCTATTGGCCAAGCTGCAAACCGGCGCCACCGGCTACGACGTGGCTGTGCCGTCGGATTTCATGGTGGCCATCATGATCCAGCAAGGCCTGCTGAGCGAGTTGGATCAGCAGGAACTGCCCAATGCCGCCTTGCTGGAGCCGCACCTGCAAGCCCTCCATTTCGATCCGGAACGCCGGTATTCGGTGCCCTATCTGTGGGGGACGGTAGGCATCGGGTACGATTCGGCGGTGATTCCTACCGCCCCGGACAGTTGGGCGATTTTATGGGACCCGCATTATAAAGGGCGTATCAGCATGCTGAACGATCAACGGGAAGTATTTGGCGCGGTGCTGCGGTCTATGGGGCAGTCCATGAACAGCACGGACCCGCAGGTGATCGAGGCAGCGAAGGAACAGTTGCTGCGTCAGAAGCCGTTGGTGAAGACCTACACCAGCGACCACTACGATCAGCTGCTGGCATCGGGGGAAGTCGTCTTGGCCCACGGGTGGGGAGGACCGATGGCGCGCGCGATGGTCGAGCGGCCATCGATTCGGTATGTGGTGCCGAAGGAAGGGGCCACCTTATGGGCCGATTGTCTGGTGGTCTTACGAACGGCGCCCCAAAAACGGCTGGCCATGCGCTTCATCAACTTTTTGATGGAGCCTGAGATTGCCGCGCGCACCTCGGAACGGTTGCGGTTCGCATCTGCGTCCTGGGGCGCGCGGGAACATGTCAGTACCTCGACAAGAGACAATCCCGCGATCTATCCGCCGGTCGAGCAGTTGGATCGATTGGAATGGATGCAGGATGTCGGCCGGGCGATACGCCTGTATGATCGGGCCTGGACGGAATTGAAGATGCAGTGATCGCAATCGGCCTTGTCGTGGTTTCAAATGCCGGGGAGAATCAGTATAATGAACGCCCTGTCCTCGATCGTTCGATATTCCCGCACGATGTGTGACGACATGTTCCATGGCAGAGATGGGGCACGAGTGGGGCTGCGCGCGGCGTCCAGATGCTGGTGTGCGTGGTTACTGCTGGGCATGGTGGGCCTGCTTTTGGTTGGCGGCGGGATGGCGCACGCCGCTGAGTCCGTCCCAACCGGTTCGCTTCCTCCCCCGGCGGTCCGCTTGAACTTATCCGAGGCGGTGGCGCTGTTTCTGAAACAAAACCTGAACCTGCTCATCGCTAAGTACGGAATCGACTACAGTAAGGGCCAACAAATCACGGCCAAACTCTTTCCGAATCCCGTGCTGCAGATCGGCACTGTGGCCTCGTTTACGCAAGGCAATACCCTTTCAAATTCAGGTGCTCTGACGGCCCAGGTGCAGCAACTGTTCGAATTAGCCGGCAAGCGCGGCTATCGTATCGAGAGCGCCGGGTTTGGGGTTCAATCAGTGGAGGCGGATTTCGAAGATGCGGTTCGCCAGCTGGGATTTACGATCAAGGATGTCTACTATCGAGTGCTGGTGGCGCAACGCCGGTTGGCGCTCGCCGAGGAAAATCGGGATCGCTTTGCGCGGATTTTGGATGTCAACACGATTCGTTTCAAAAAAGGCTATATCGCGGAAGTGGATTTGATCCGGATCCGGCTTCAAGTGGTCGATTTTCAATCGCAGGTCATCGAGGCCATTCAAGAAGGCGAGTCCGCGAGGGGCGATTTGCGCCAGCTCCTTCGCCTGTCTCCTGCGACCAAGCTGGAACTGACGACGGAAATGGACTATCGGCGGGTGGATCCGGACATGGGTAAACTCAGGACCGTGGCCCTGGAAGTTCGTCCCGACATCAAGAGTAAGCGGGCTTCCCTCTCGCAGCGTGAATCAGATTTAAAGCTGGCTAAGGCCTTTCGTATCCCGGATGTGACGATCGGCGCCGGGTACTCGGTGCAGGGTCCGCGTGGTCCCGACAACCAGCAAATGGGGATTTTGAACCTCGGTGTGCCCCTACCGCTCTTCAATCGCAACCAGGGTGGGATCGTCCAGGCCGAGGTCGGCTTGCAATCGGCGCAGGCTGACCTGGATCGCACGGTGAACCAAGTCGAAAACCAGGTCGATGTGGCCTACCGCAACCTGCTCCAGAGCCGCCGGCTGGTGGAGGCCTACTTGGCCGGCGTGTTGGACGATGCCCGCTCGACGTTTACGATCGTGGAACGTGCCTATGAGCGGGGAGGTGCTACCATTCTGGATCTTCTCGATGCGGCTCGCACCTCCCGCACGATCCAGCAGAATTTTATCGAGGCCCTGTTTTCCTATCAGCACAACCTGTTCCAGCTGGAAAGTTCCGTCGGACAGGAGGTGACGTCATGATCGTGCAGGTGAGACCGATTCTCTTGCTGGCCGCCGGCCTGACCCTGTGGCCCTGCAGTCAAACCCAAGAGCCCAATTCCTCTGCACCTGCAACCTCCTCCCAGA
>CAZBNV010000026.1:6026-26754 GCA_964493335.1 uncultured Nitrospira sp. | reverse complement strand
CATCCTAGATCGTTGTGTCCGGAGTCCGTGGAGATTGAAGCGGTACAGTTCAGACGGTTGCGCGGGCTTGCCTCGGTCAGCAGGCTGTGAGCCAGCAGTCAATCCAAAGAACCCAATCCCACTTCCCGTGCGACATCCTCCAATACTAGCGCATCGGCGGAGTCAGCCCCTCAGGCGGGCAGTCAGATCGAAACCGCTGTGGTGGACTTCAAACCGGTTCAGCCCGAATTGGTGCTGGTTGGGAAGGTGGCCTATGGAGAAGACCGCTACTCGAAGATTTCTTCGCCGCTGCAAGGACGGGTGGTGGAGGTGCGGGCTCGGCTTGGTGATCGGGTCGAGGCGGGCGCCACGTTGCTGGTTATCGACAGTTCCGATATCACGGCGGCCTATTCGGAATTCGTGAAGGAAGCATCGGAGCTGGAGTATTCCACTCGCGCGCAGGAACTGGCGAGGGAACTGCATGCCACCAAGGCCTTGGCCTTGAAGGATTTGAAACAGGCGGAAAACGACTTGATCAAAGCGCGCGCAGAATTCAGGCGAGCGAAGGAACGATTGCTGTCGTTGCGTATTCCGGCGGCTGAGTTGGAGAAGCCGTTGGCGCAACAACGCATCACCTCGCGCTTTGAGATGAAGAGCCCCTTAACCGGAACCGTGGTTGAGCGGGCCGTGACTCCGGGACAGTCCGTCGGAAGCGATGCGAGCCAAGTCTTGTTCACGGTCGCCGATTTGGATCGACTGCAGGTGGTGGCCGATGTGTACGAACGGGATCTGGCTCTGGTCAAAGTGAGCCAGGTCGGGCGGATCAATGTGGAAGCCTATCCGGGAAAGGACTTTGCGTCCGTGGTGGCCTCCATCGGGGATGTGGTCGATCCCAATACCCGAACGATTAAGGTGCGCGCGTGGGTGGACAATCAGGAGCAACAGTTGAAACCGGAAATGTTCGCGCGACTGAAACTTGATATCGGGGACGCCAGCCCCTTCTTGACGATTCCCAAGGAGGCAGTCGTCGAGATTGACGGGAAACATTTCGTCTATGTGGTCGACGCGCCCAATCATTACTTGAAGCGCGAAGTGACGGTGTCCAATGTCTCCAGTGATCAAGTCCGTATTCTGCAGGGCTTGACCGCCAGTGAGCGAATCGTGACGAAGGGGGCGGTGCTGATCAAAGGGCAAGAGGTCAACGGCTGATATGGTGATCGTGGCGATGTCTCCGACCCGGCAGGGCCGGCACAGGTCATTGGGACGATGATCGTCCGAATTGTCGAGCTCTCGCTCGTTCAGCGGTTTCTCGTCTGCGCGCTCGGATTCGCTCTCCTCTTCGGGGGCCTGTACGCTTTCCAACAACTCGACATCGTCGCCTATCCGGACCCTTCGCCTCCCATGGTGGAAGTGATCACGCAGTTTCCCGGCTGGTCTGCGGAAGAAATCGAACGTCAAATCACCATCCCCATCGAAGTGGCCCTCAATGGGGCTCCGGGCCTCACCGATATTCGATCCCTCTCGATTTTCGGCCTCAGCGACATCAAGGTCTACTTCGACTTCGGCACGCAATACTTCTTTGACCGCCAGGAAGTCATCAATCGTCTGGCTACCATCAGTCTTCCTCAAAACGTGCAACCGTCCCTGTCGCCCTGGTGGGCGATTGCGGAAATCTATCGGTATGAGCTGGCCGGCGACGGAAAGACGAGCCTGACCGACCTCAAGACGATTCAAGACTGGCAGCTGCGACGGGAATTCAGACGGGTACCGGGAGTGATCGATGTGACGGCGTTCGGAGGCACGACGCAGGAGTATCACGTTGATATCGATCCCGGGAAGCTGATCAGCTACGGCGTCAGCCTGCCGCAGGTCATGGAAGCCCTGACGAACAGCAACGCCAACGTCGGCGGCAACTACCTCACCGTCGGGGCGCAGAACTATAACATTCGCGGCCTCGGGCTCATTAATAGCCTGGAGGACATCCAGAACGTGATGGTGGCGGAAAAAGAGGGCACCCCCATTTTCGTCAAGACGTTGGGCACCGTGTCGGTCGGCCATCGGGTGCGTTTGGGGAAGGTCGGGATCGACGACAACGACGATGTGGTCGAAGGCGTGATTTTGTTGCAGCGCGGATACAAGGCGTTGTCCGTGCTGGAACGAGTGCGCGAGAAGGTCGAGGAGTTGAACAAGTGGAAGTTGCCGGAAGGGGTGAAGATCAAGACCTTCTACGATCGGACCGCGTTGATCCATACCACGGTCGAAACGGTCACCGATATTCTCATCAGCGGCATGGTGCTCGTCTTCATCATCCTCTTCCTCTTCCTTGGTAATCTGCGCGCGTCGATCATCGTTGCGCTGACGATTCCGATGTCGCTGCTGTTTACGTTCACGATGATGGTTCTGATCGGGCAGTCAGCCAATCTGATCTCTCTCGGGGCCATCGATTTCGGCATCATTGTGGATGCCACGCTGATCATGGTGGAGAGTATTTTCTTCCACCTCGCCCACGATCGTCGCTTGGGACTGACGGTGCCGCAGCTAATCGTGCGCGCGTCTCGCCAGGTGGGGCGGCCGATTTTCTTCTCTACAGCCATTATCGTCGTCGCCTTTGTCCCGTTATTCACAATGACCGGTGTGCCGGGAAAGATTTTTGCGCCCATGTCCATCACCTATGGATTTGCGCTGTTCGGCGCGCTCCTCATGGCCTTTACGCTGGCGCCGGTCCTCTGCTCGTTATTCCTCAACGGGGTGGTGAAGGAAGAAGACACGCGATTTGTAAGCGCGATTCGCCGGAGCTATCTTGCGGTGTTGCGGTGGGCCTTGAGCCACAACCTGAAGGTAATCGGAGTATCCCTGCTGCTCCTCGTGGTGGCCTTTGGCGCCATGCAGTTTGTGGGCGGAGAGTTTATGCCGGCGTTGGAAGAAGGCAATCTGTGGGTACGCGCCACGATGCCGGTCGACATTTCTTTCGACGAGGCCGCCAGATTGACGGGAGAAATCAGACAGATGTTCCGACAGTCGCCGGAGGTCGTCACGATCGTGTCTCAGCTCGGGAGACCCGACGACGGGACGGACCCGACCAGCTTTTTCAACGCGGAGTTTCTTGCCAACCTCAAGCCGCACAAGGAGTGGCGACCGGCTCTGGACAAGGATCAGCTGGTGGAGGAAATTGAAGCGCGCCTCAAGTCCATCCCCGGCGTGATCTTCAACTTTTCGCAGGTGATCCAAGATAACGTGGAAGAAGCCATGTCGGGTGTGAAGGGCGAAAATTCCATCAAGTTATTCGGCACCGATCTGAAAACGATGGAGTCGAAGGCGGTGGAAATCGAGGCGGTCATGAAAGACGTGCGCGGCGTCAAAGACCTGGGGGTCTTCCGATTGGTGGGACAGCCCAATCTCTTGATTCAAGTCGATCGGGAAGCGAGTGCCCGATACGGGCTGCGAGTCTCGGACGTCAATGCGGTGGTGCAGGCGGCGGTGGGTGGCCAGGGTGTGACCCAGGTCTATGAGGGCGAACGCCTCTTCGATCTCGTCGTTCGATTCCTGCCCGAGTTCAGGCGGGATGCCGAAGCCATCGGCAATATTCTGGTCAGTACGCCCACTGGGGCACGGATCCCGTTGAAACAGGTGGCGACCATTAAGACCCACACCGGCGCCTTCATCATTTATCGGGAAAACAACGAACGGTATATCCCCATCAAATTCAGCGTCCGCGACCGCGACCTGGAGAACACGGTGAAGGAAGCCCAGACCAAGATGGCCCAGGCGGTCTCGCTCCCAGAACGTTATCGGATTGAATGGGCGGGCCAGTACGATCAACTCACGGCCGAGCAAAAACGCCTGACGATGATCGTGCCGGTGAGCCTGGTGTTGATCCTCTTCCTGCTCTATACGACCTTCAACTCGCTGAAGAATGCGCTTTTGGTGCTGGTCACCGTGCCGTTTGCGCTCATCGGCGGCATCTTCTCCCTGGTGCTGACAGGCACCAATTTCAGTATCTCTGCGGCGGTCGGGGTCATCTCGACGCTGGGAGTGGCGATCCTCGGAGGAGTCCTGTTAATCTCTCGTATCGAGGATTTTCGACGAAGCGGTGTCGAATTGCGGGAGGCTGTCCTCAAGGGCGCGGATGTGCAGATGCGTCCCATTCTCATGGCGACGCTGGCCGCCGCCATCGGACTGCTCCCGGCTGCCTTGGCGACTGGGATCGGGTCGCAGGCGCAGAAACCACTTGCCCGCGTGGTCGTGGGGGGGATGCTCACCGCGGCGGTGTTGATTCTCGTGGTGCTTCCGGTATTGTATGAAGTGGTCCATCGTCGCACGGCGAGTCGGCGACCGGTAGACGCGGAGCGGGAGTCGACGGTTCCGCAATAATAGCAACTTTCGAGAGGGTGGTCATGATGATGGTACGTACGCAGCAGTGGTTCTGTCGGTCGTTGGTGTCGGGTCTTGTGCTTGTGGGCTCGGCCGGCATGCTGGGCCAAGCCTGGTCTGCCTCGATGGTCTGGCCGGTGCAGATGCCCTATGAGGCGCCGCCAAAATCCGAGCCGGTTCCCGATGTGTCGGTGGCGCCCAATACGAAGGCCCTGACTCCGGAAGAACTGCAACGGGCGGAGGCGCTCCTGCCGCTGTTGGAAGGGAAACAGGAGTTTTGGGCGATGGGAGA
Source organism: uncultured Nitrospira sp. (assembly GCA_964493335.1). GTDB lineage: Bacteria > Nitrospirota > Nitrospiria > Nitrospirales > Nitrospiraceae > Nitrospira_A. The sequence goes on along the minus strand of CAZBNV010000026.1, from coordinate 22,112 downwards.
GTTTGTCCACCTGGGCGAGTCGGTCCTGCCGGTCGTGACCAAGGCGTTGACGATGCCGGGTCCGCGGATCCGCTACAATGCCATCGAGACCATCTCGATGATCAAGGCCCCGGCGGCCGTGCCCGCCCTGCTCGAGACCGCAAAATTGAATAACGAACTTCCCCGTATTCGTGAACATGCGCTCCGAGTCGCCGTGCGCCTCGATCCTCTTCAAGCTCCGCCTGCCATTGAGGCGCTGAGCAAGGATACGAATTCCTCCATTCGTAAGGCGGCGGCGTTTGAAGCGCGGTACGTCCGTCATAAAGATGTCATTCAACCGCTCATCGACTTGGTGGGGGATGAGGAGCGATACGTCGCGTTGTCGGCCGTGCAGTCGCTGTGGATGTTGACGCGGCATGAAACGGAATTCCACGATTGGGACTCTTCCAGCAAGCAGGATCGGCAGACTTGGGCGCAAGAGTGGATCGAATGGTGGAACGTGTCGAAGGAGTCGTTTGAACTGCCGGAGCCCAAGAGTCGGAAGCGCGCGTCCTAACATCTGGCGGACTTTTTCAGCATCCTGCAAGGGGACCGGTTGCGGTTGTTTGAAGGGCCGTGGTAGGAATTAAAAGATGGGTTGTGCCGCCGATGTCGGTGGCGTGACGCGGATATTTATATAAGGGTGCAGTATGGCGATATTGGCAATCAGCAAACTCGGGAATCCAATTCTTCGGCAGAAGGCCCTGCCGGTGAGCCCGAGCGAGATAAAGAAGTCGGCGTTTCAACAACTCATCGATGATATGTTGGAAACCATGTATGACGAACCGGGCATCGGCTTGGCCGCTCCACAGGTAGGGTGCTCCCAACAACTCGTCGTCATGGATTGCCCGGGCGAAGGCGGATTTCCCAAGACGGTGCTCATCAATCCGACGATCGTGTTTTACGGGCCTGAGCAGGCCGAAGGCTGGGAGGGTTGTTTGAGCGTGGATGGTCTGCGCGGCAGGGTGACGCGACCATCAACGGTGCGAGCCACGGGGTTGGATCGTGATGGGAAGCCGCTGGATTTTGAAGCCAGCGGGTTGTACGCGGTCTGTATCCAACATGAGTTGGACCACCTCATTGGTAAGTTATTCCTCGATCGCATGAGCGATTTCTCCTCGCTGACGCAGATGGAAGAGTTTCAGAAGTACTGGCAAAAAGAAGCCGCCAGTGTCATCTGATCTGTTTCGGATCCACGAGTCGTCGTGAACTCTCTTCTGCGCGTACTGTCTTATCTCAAGCCATTCCGGATGCTGGCTGCGGTGACCTTTGTCTGTGCGGGGCTCGCCACGGCGCTGGAACTGGTTCCTCCCTATCTGGTGAAAATCATCATCGATGATGTCATCCAGTCCAAACATCCCGAGATGTTGTCCGGGGTGTTAGGGGCGCTCCTGGGATCCTATGTCCTGCGGAACCTGGTGAGTTCGATGCGCGTGCGTTTTAACAATCTCCTCGAGCAGAAGGCCGTGCATGCATTGCGCATGCAGGTGTTCGGGGCATTGCAACGTTTGTCGCTGAGTTACTTCGAGAATCGATCGACCGGAGAGATTATGACCCGGGTGACCAGCGACACCGAACATGTCGAGCGGATCTTCGTGGATGGGCTCGAAGGTTTGCTGACGGCGTCCCTGACTCTAATCGGTATCACGATCATGTTGTTTGTGTTGAATTGGAAGTTGGCCCTGCTGTCCCTGGTGCCCATTCCCATCCTGGCCCTCTGCGCCGGGTGGTTTACCCGCCGAGTGCATGGCTATTACGCGCAGATGCGCAAGAGCGTGGCAGAACTCAATGCCTATCTTCAGGATGCCCTGTCCGGGATCAAGGAAACGATCGGCTTCAATCAGCACGCGCATGAACGGAACCGGTTCGAGACGTTGAGCCAGGCCTATAGCCAAAGCAGTCTGCGCGCGATGTATTTGTGGTCCTGGTACTGGCCGGGCATGGTGTTCCTCGGCAGCACCGGCACAGTGCTGATTTTGTGGTATGGCGCGGGGGAAGTGCTGGCAGGTCATTTAACCGTCGGCCAATTGGTCATGTTCCTGTCGTACCTCGGGCTGTTCTATACCCCGATCAACGAGATTCACTCGCTCAATCACATGTTGCAACATGCGTTGGCGGCCAGTGAACGCGTGTTTGAAATCCTCGATACCAAGTCGGAGGTGGAAGACCGGCCAGGCGTCGTGCGGCCCGTGGAACGCTTGAGGGGCGCGGTGGAGTACCGGCAGGTGTCCTTCGGCTACCGACCTCAAGGGCTGGTGTTGTCCAATGTGAATCTCAGCGTCAAGCCTGGGGAGCGCATCGCCTTGGTGGGGCCGAGCGGCGCGGGAAAAACGTCCCTCCTGAAACTCTTGATGCGGTTTTATGATGTGCGTAGCGGCGCGGTGCTGGTGGATGGGTATGACGTGCGAGACCTGCCCGTGGACTTTTTGAGAGGTCAGATCGGCTTGGTGCAGCAGGAGCCCTTTCTCTTCAATGGCACGGTACGCGAGAATATTGTCTACAGCGACTTGTTGGCCGGCCACGAACGGGTCGAAGCGGCCGCTCGCGCGGCGCGTGCGCACGACTTCATCAGCCGCTTGCCGGATGGGTATGATAGCTGGATCGGCGAACGCGGCGTGAAGTTATCGGTGGGGCAAAAGCAGCGGGTCTCGATTGCCCGCGTGTTGCTGAAGGATCCGCCGATCGTGATCTTCGATGAAGCGACCTCCAATATCGATACGGAAACCGAGGTGAAGATTCGCGAGGCTCTGAATGACTTAACGAAGGGGCGGACGACCTTCATCATTGCCCATCGTTTGGCGACGCTGCATGACGTGGATCGCATCATCGTGGTGGAACAGGGCACCATCGTCGAAGAAGGCGGGCATGACGAACTCATGCGTGTCGGTGGAGTCTATGCGGGGTTGTATGAGGCACAGTTCAAGATTTAGTATAGTAGGCTGGTAAAATAATTGTGGCCATCGAATGAAGGTCGGTATATTCCGTCACCCATCAGAGGATGTTATATAACCATGGTGCTGATTTACGAGAGTGATCCGCTTGACAATGAGGATGCCCGAGGGCGTTTCTATCATGTGTGTCGTGGCCGTATTGAGCGGGCTGAGATCCAGCTGCCGGAAGGCCAGTCGATCTTTGAGTGCGTCGTTTGTGGCGTCGATCTGGAACCGGAAGATTTTTGGATCGCACGACAGAAAGGATCGGTATAAACATGGCTGGAAGTATAGGCCGGAAGACGGTATCTGTCTCACGCGGGCTCATGATGCTGTGTGAGATCTGTTACGACCAGGTGTATACCGAGAAGCTGCCTGACGCTCGGAACTTTATCGCGGACCACGAAGCATTGTTCGACACTATTTGTATGGGTTGCACGGACATCAATCGACCATTGATCGATGACATGCTCGGCAGCTCCGAGTGACCACCCGGTGCCTCATAGCGTGCACGCCCAAGAATGCGCCCCGCAGTTTCGACGATTCCCGCTTACGCAAACAGCTTGCGGGATAGGCGAAGCCGGTATCGTCGCTTCGATTTCCTCACTTCCGTCGCATTGCCTCCGCTGAATTCAACCGAGACTCGGTGCCTTCGTCTGGGCGCAGGTTGCTCATATCAATTTGACCCATCTACGGTGGCAGCCGATCTCGTGCCTTGACGCTTGTCACGAATCGGCAGACAATGCGCCCGTTTCAAGGGATGGTCTGACTGAGTACGCTGGGCTAGGCCCCACAGTCGGCAACCATTGTGAGCCTATGGTGCGTGACAATATGTGGCGTGTTACCCGGACAAAAAACGGCAAATCTAGATTTTCTGTGGATCCGTCGAAATATTTTCTGTGCAGCAGTTCTTTGGCTGCCCTTGGAGTAACGATATGGAATTTATCCTAGTTCCAATGATAGGGCCGCAGGGTAGGGGCAGTGCTTCCCCGCTATCGTGACAGCATTGACCATCCCGGACATAGCCAGTGCCGTGGATTCACCGGGTGCTGGGTCTCAGGCTCGCTATGTGCAATAGATCGACGGTTGGTTCGTACCTCGTTTCCCAACCTACGTGGAACACCACATAGATGGTCTCGCCCCGTATGCGCTCCGATGTAAGCTGTTACACGAAGGTCTAAGCGATCCATCGCAAGCCCATGCGAGTAAGTCTGTAGCGGATTCCTATAGAGACCAAGCCCATTCATGATCGAGCCTGGGATCTCAATGTATTTGTGTGCGCCTCCGATAGCGTGGGTGATAGCTGGACAATTCTTCGAGTCGAGCTCTTCTGTGCGGACATCACTTCTGCCGCAAGACGGTGGACTGACGCCCGGCAAATGACCGGGCCGCGATGAACATACTGAGGACCTTGATAAATGTTCGAATGGACGTTCCGCCTTTATCGCGAGGTGTTCCATTAATCTGCGCTGCGATAGGAATGCCAGCCACCATGGTGCCCGGCGGCACTGCCTAGCCTCTCCCCGCGCCCGCTGGTGAACCGCGCGGCTGCTCGAGTGCATCAATACACAGCACCCTAGCTTGCCCGCCGACTTGGCTTACTGACGCACTAAAATGAGGATGAATTGATGCTCAAAACGCTTTATTTCACCAGCCTTGTGGTCAGTCTCTTGACCGTTCTTGGCGGCACTGCGCCCGATCATTCCTTCGCTCAGCACATTGCGATGGAGCATGAGCGGGGTGATCTGCTCGAGAGACTGAGGGAGCGCCGGTTGGAGCGCCGCAGAGCGGCGGCTGAGCAATCCAAGGATGCGGCGGCTGACTCAAAAATCAATGCGCCGTGCGACTATTCGTTCTCGATGGTGCATGACGGCTTGACCAGGCTGTACCGCGTGCATGTGCCGACCAGTTATTCTCCGTCCAGGCCCACGCCGCTGGTGTTCACGCTTCACGGTGGCGCGGGAAATATGGACTATCAAGCCAACGACACCTACTACGGCCAGATCTCGAAATCCGAACAGGCCGGCTACATCGTCGTCTTTCCGAACGGAGTCAGCAAATTCAAATCAGGCAAGGTGGCCAGTTGGAGTGCAGGTTACTGTTGCGGGGCAGCGCACGACCAGAATGTGGATGACGTCGGCTTTATCCGGGAACTCATCAAGCGGCTGAGCAATCGCCTCAGCATCGATTCACAGAGGATTTTTGCCAACGGGATGTCGAACGGGGGGATGATGAGTTATCGCCTGGCCTGCGAAATGCCTGATGTATTCAAAGCCATCGCCTCCGTGGCCGGAACCGACAACACCAAGACCTGTTCGCCGTCGGTGCCGATTTCGATTTTGCACATTCACGCGAAGGACGACGAGCTTGAGCTCTTCAACGGTGGCGCCGGCCGAAAATCGTCAATGGTCGTGCCGTTCGTGTCCGTTCCTGACTCCATCGCAAAGTGGGTAACGTTGAATCGCTGCAGTCCGACGCCGAAGCGCGTATTCGAGAACTCCGGCGCGTACTGCGAGGCCTATTCGCAATGTCGAAACGATGTCGAAGTGAAGCTGTGCGTGACCGCAACCGGCGGCCATTCATGGCCGGGAGGTAAGAAGCCTCGTGGCGATGGAGCGACCTCAACGGCGCTGTCCGCGACGGATGTCATTTCAGACTTTTTCAGCAGCCGTTAAACGTGTTGAGGTGAGGCGTGGTTCGACAGGAGTTGCTGCGGATGCACCGGCTCAACCGTTCGTTGAGTGATTGCCGTCCAGGCAGGTCGGAATAGGCGCCTTCCGCGCTGCCCCGCGGCCTTACTTGCAGACTTTTCCGTCGAAGTGCAGGCAGGTGGACTCTCCTGATTTGACCTTCCAGCTTTTTAACAGGGGGGGCTGACCCTCCCGCGTTTCCACCACAATATCAACCAGTCCAGATTGCGGCAGTTTCTCCATGTGCGGACGGCCTGCTTCGGGCACCTCCACCCAAAAGACGGCCCCGAGAGTCGAAATTAGGATACGGCTATTATCAACGTCTATGTTGATAATCGGACTGTAGTAACTCTTCTCCGCTGCGAAAGTATCTCCGGGAAGCATGCTAAAGCCAAGGCTCAGAATGAGTGCGAAGCGCAATAAGATAAGCCGCATCGATCGCCCCCTTCGATGATAGATCAAGGCGCGATTATGCCATCGTTGGCGGTCGATTGGTAGAGGGCAGGCGGTGGAATTGTGGGAACGGTGGGCTGTTAGACGATATGAATATCGGCGGGACGAACCTGGCCGCCGGTGATCCAATAGGTGCGAATGTCCGCTGCAGGGGAGTGCATCAGCGAAACCAACAGGTAGGCAGGGACCGGCAGGTTGATGCGCTGCCAGATTTCTTCATAGTCGGTGGCGATCTTGATGTCGGTGTGCGAGGGCCTGGCGGGGTCTTTCGGATGGGAATGGTAGACCACTTGAAGGTCAAGGCCGTTCTTGCGGATGTCTTTCTTGGCGGCTGAGAAGTCCTGCATATCCATGACGAAGGCGATCTCCGCGCGTTCCTCTGGGGATAGTCGTTCGAGATGGGCGATTTTGTCGTCATCGAACGTCGACAGCTTTTCAGCACCCTCCACGGCCACGATGTTCGTAATGCGATAGAGATGCGTCACCGTCTTATTCCTGCCGGCGAGCAGACCACAGCATTCGAAGGGCGCCAGCTCGCGGGCGTGCGCGACGATTTGATCCAGGATGTGCTTCGGAATCGAGAGGTCCGGCATGTTAGATAGTGCAGGCGACGCTGTAATCTCCGCCTAGATCCTTGATCGTCGGTGTGGCGCTGCAGAGAGGGCAACGCGGGTCCTTCGGGCGGGATACCTTGCGAAACTTCATCTCCAGCGCATCGTAAATCACGAGCTTGTCCGCCAGCGTTTCGCCGATGCCGAGAATCTCTTTGATCGCTTCCGAGGCTTGCAAGACTCCCATCGTTCCAGCCAAGACGCCCAGCACACCGGCCTCTTGGCAGTTCGGGACCAAGCCGGCCGGCGGCGGCTCCGGATAGAGGCATCGATAGCAGGGCTGTCCGACATGTGGCTTGATGGTCGTGAGCTGTCCTTCGAAGCGGAACATGCTGGCTGAAATGAGCGTTTTCTTGGCGAAGAAACAGGCATCGTTGACCAAAAATCTGGTCGTGAAATTGTCGGACCCGTCCAACACGATGTCGTACTCGGCCACGAGCCCGAGAATGTTCTCGGTGTCGACGTTCATCTGATACGTCTTAATGGTGATATCAGGGTTGATGGCCGACAGCATTTTTCGGCCGGATTCTACTTTGGGCATCCCAATCGTCGCGGTAGTATGGAGAATCTGCCGCTGGAGATTCGACAAATCTACGACATCGCCGTCTACCAGTCCGATTGTGCCGATACCGGCTGCAGCCAAATAGAGGGCCGCAGGGGACCCGAGGCCGCCGGCCCCGATCAGCAAGACTTTGGCTTTGGACAGTTTAACCTGTCCCTTGCCTCCGACTTCATTGAGAATGATGTGCCGGCTATACCGCTGAATCTGTTGTTCTGTAAATTCCATGTGACTCGTCTCTCGTCGTTCGGGAACGCGAAGCGTCAGGTTTGGAAGGAGATACGCGACAGGCCGTGCTATTCGACCACGTTCAATTCAATGGGATCCACGACGCAGCCCTTGGTCCGGATGCCGTCGATGGCGCGTTCGATTTCCTCTGTCTCGCCGGTCAGTTCGAGATCCATCCAGCCGGTCGTCTCGCGTACATCGGCGCGGCGCACGTTGGTCACGACCTTGAACTCATGTCCGATCTGGTAAATGATCGGTTCCTTGATCTTGTTCTCGGGAAAACGAATATGGAATCGTAAACTGGTCATGGCTACCCTCCGGCGATCGCAGGAACGATGGATACTTCATCGCCGTCTTTGAGCGAGGTCTCTTTTCCGTTCAGGAAGCGGATATCCTCTTCGTTGACGTAGATGTTGACGAAACGCCGCAGGTCACCCTTGTCATCGCACAGCCGGTTCTTCAGGCCGGGATAGGCATCGTCCAGCGATCCGATCATATCCATTATGTTGGCTGCCGCAGATTCAACTTCGCCTTGGCCCTTCGTGAGCGGCCGCAGGGGAGTCGGAATACGAACCTTAATCATGAGTCACCACCACTGTTCTTTCCCATTTTGAATGTTTTTTGGAAGTTGACCAGGCTGGGCTGGATACGGAACGGGCGTCCCACCGCATCCACGACCGCCTCCTGAGTCTTGAGCCCATTGCCGGTGATATAGGCGACGGTCACGTCGCTCTTCTTGATGAGCCCCTGTTTCACGAGTTTGCAGAGGACGCCGATGGTCACGCCGCCGGCCGTCTCGGCAAAAATGCCTTCGGTCTGAGCCAAAAGCTTGATCCCTTCGACTATTTCCTCATCGGTGACCGCATCCATCGCGCCTTTGCTCTCGCCCGTGGCTTTTAAGGCATAGTACCCATCCGCCGGGTTGCCGATCGCAAGTGACTTGGCGATGGTCTTCGGCTTGACGGGCTTGAAGAAATCACGGCCGGCCTTGTAGGCGGTGGCGATCGGGGAACAGCCTTCGGCCTGCGCACCGTTGATCTTGGTGCGGACCTGATCGACCAATCCCAACGCATGCATTTCGTGCAATCCCTTCCAAATCTTCGTCAGCAAGGAGCCGGACGCCATGGGAATGACGGCTTGATCCGGTGTGCGCCAGCCGAGCTGTTCAACCGTCTCAAACGCCAGCGTCTTCGACCCCTCGGCATAATAGGGTCGAATGTTGATGTTGACGAAGGCCCACCCATGTTCCCCGGCGATTTCACTGCAGAGCCGATTCACATCGTCGTAGTTGCCTTCAACCTCCACGACATTCGGCTTGTAGATCAGATTGCCGAGGACCTTTGCGGCCTCAAGGTCGGCCGGGATGAACACATAACACTTCATGCCGGCGGCGGCTGCATGGGCCGCCACGGAGTTGGCCAGATTGCCGGTTGAGGCGCAGGCCACTGTTTCGAATCCGAGTTCACGCGCCCGCGTCAGGGCCACCGAGACGACGCGATCCTTGAACGAGAGCGTCGGGTGGTTGACCGTATCGTTCTTGATGTACAACTCGTCGATGCCAAGATACGCGCCGAGATTTTTCGCCCGCACCAGCGGCGTCAGTCCGGCGTGGGGTCCGATAATCGCGGTGCTTTCCACGGGCAACAGATCGATGTAGCGCCACATGCTGTGCGGGCCCTGTTCAATCTTCTTCCGGGAGATCGTGCTCTTGATCTCCTCATAATTGTATTTCACTTCGAGTGGGCCGAAGCACATCTCACAGACGTGGATGGCTTTGGGTGGATATTCCTTCCCACATTCCCGGCACACCAGCGCTTTCATTTTTGCCATGGAGACACCTTCGCTACAAGTTACGTTGACCCGGAAGCGCACATGTCGGCCCGACGTTGCCGTCTTCCATCAGCTGGGTGATCGTGGGCCGTTCGCCGCAGAGTGGACAATCAGGATTCCGCTTGATGCGGATTTCTCGGAATTGGGTACGTCGCGCATCGAAGTCCAGCAGGCGATCAGTCAACGGGCGGCCGATACCCAAGATCAGCTTGAGCGCTTCGGTGGCCTGGATCGTCCCGATGATGCCGGCCAATACGCCGATCACCCCTGCCTCCTGACAGGAAGCCACGAGGCCTTCGGGCGGTGGCTTCTTGAAGACGCAACGATAGCAGGCGGACTTCTTTGGAATAATGGTGGTGACTCGGCCGTCGAATCGAAGAATCCCTCCATGCACCAGCGGCTTGCCGGCAAAGAAGCAGGCATCGTTGATGAGGAACTTCGTCGGGAAATTATCTACGCCGTCGAGCACCACATCGTAGTCGCCGACAATCTTGAGGGCATTGCCTGCCGTGAGACGCTCTTCATACATCACCACGTTCACGTCGGGATTCAGCGCCTGAATCTTTTCCTTGCCAGACAGGACCTTGGAACGGCCGACATCCGAAGTGTGGTGAATGACCTGACGCTGCAGATTACTCAGGTCCACGACATCGCTATCGATGAGCCCGATCGTGCCGATTCCGGCAGCCGCCAAGTACAGGGCGGCCGGCGAACCGAGCCCTCCGGCACCGACCACGAGGACCTTCGCCTGAATAATCTTCTTTTGTCCTTTCCCCCCGACTTCGGGAAGAAGGATATGCCGGCTGTAGCGATTGATTTGTGTTTCAGTGAACTCCATGGCGTCTCTCGTTACTCGTCAAAAAGGTGAAGCGTTCAGATTCTATCGTGAGATAGGCTTCACGGGATAGGCGTCGGGCATTCTAGATGTTGAAATACTTTTCAATGCTGATGTAGCGCTCGCCAGTGTCGCACAGGATGGTGACGACGTTTTTGCCAGGCCCCAGTTCTTCGGCGATCTTTTGCGCGGCGAACACGTTGGCGCCTGCGGAGATGCCGACCAGGAGCCCTTCTTTTTTTGCGAGCAGTTTCGCGGTTTGATAGGCCTCATCATCGGTCACGGTGATGACGCGATCGAGCAGCGTCCGGTTCAACACCTTGGGAATGAACCCGGCGCCGATGCCTTGAATCTTATGGGGTCCGGGGTCTCCGCCGGACAACACCGGGGATCCCGCCGGTTCAACCGCGATGATCTTGGCCGCCGGATTGCGTTCCCTGATGACCTCGCCGCATCCCGTGATGGTGCCGCCTGTGCCCACGGCCGCGACGAAGGCATCAACTCGTCCGTCGAGCGCTTCCAAAATTTCCGGTCCGGTGGTTTTCCGGTGGATAGCCGGGTTCGCCGGGTTGGAGAACTGATCGGGCATATAGTAACTGGGGTTCTGCGCGACGATGCTCTCTGCTTCCTTGATCGAGCCTTTCATCCCTTCCCAGGCTGCGGTCAGCACGAGCTGCGCACCGTAAGACGACAGGAGGCTGGCTCGTTCCATGCTCATGCTTTCGGGCATCACGAGAATGAGTTTGTACCCGCGCACCGCTGCCACCAACGCGAGGCCGATGCCGGTATTTCCGCTGGTCGGTTCAACGATCGTTCCGCCCGGCTTCAGTTTTCCTTGCCGCTCGGCTTCATTGATCATGTTCAAGCAGATGCGGTCCTTGATGCTCCCGCCCGGATTGAACGATTCAACCTTGCCGTAAATTGTGGCGGAGCCTGGTTTGCTCAGCCGGTTGAGCCGGACCAAGGGGGTGCGGCCGATCAACTCCGTGATGTCTGCGTGAGCCCTGAGGGTCACCGGCCACCGCCCATGTAAAAGAGAAATTCCACGTGGTCGCCGTCTTTCAGCTGCGTCGTGTCGAGGTGCGTCCGCTCAAGCATGGTGTCATTGACCTCAACCGCCACCATTTGGGGCTCGATGCTCTTGGCCTTTAAGAGATCCAGCACGCTTCCGCCCGCGATGTTCTCAGACTTGCCATTGATCATGACCTGCATATCCACTCCTGAGAAGGTAAGAGTCTGACAGGATCCTGAAAACGTCCACCAGCGGCGTTCCCGCATCGTGCCAAGTATGATTTGCCTTAAGACACGGCCGGCTCACCGTCTCGCCGGCGTCCACGAATGGCGCTCATTACTTTTCGCGCCGTGGACCTCGCTGCGGATTTGGACCGCCGTTTTGAGCATCCTGTGAAAAGGTCTTCTTCTTGCGCCTTACGTGGGAGACCCGATTTTGTTGAGTCCCAAGCGTTTTGTGGAAAACTGCTAAATAATTTCAAGACGTTAGCAAACGGGTTCTCGATTTGTCAAGGCAACCGACCCCGGTGAGTCGATGCGAATGGTGCTTCAACAGAGGCGGGCGTGACGGGCTGCCGCTTTCTTGACTTTCACCATGCCTAGCTTACAGTATGCGCCGGTCCGGAGGGTAGGGAATGTGGAAGAAAAATTTCTTGTTTCGCGCGCATGAGGCGGCGCCCCTGAAGGAGTCGGAAAACGAACTCTTTCATGACACGGAACCGGCGTTAGACAGCGCCGGGCTCCAAATGGAAAAGTTTCTCTCGGTCTGGGTGCAGGGTGAAGGGGAGGATGAGAGCCCCACGATGTACACGAATTTGTATGTCCGCACGGCCACCCTGGATTTCCGAACGCGTGCCGGCTTTCTCCAGCCGTTGCAAGGCCGCACACACCAGATCAAACAGATGCTGACGCCGGAGCAAAAGGGATTTTTGCGCGAGTGGTTGTCGAAAACCTCCCCTCAAGCCTGGGAAGAGTCTGACGACCATTTTCGAACTTTGTTCGACCTTGAGTGATCCGCTTGGCAGAATGTTCAAACTGTCCGCCAGCGGCGTTCTCGCATCATTCAGATCCTCAACGTACCGTAAGGGTACGCCTCGGATTTTCATTCGCTGCGGCCTTGCTGGACGAACACTTTGAGCATCCTGCGAGACTGCATCCGTATTTCATGTGTAACTCATCGAAATTCACATGCGCTCATCGAGCCTTTGCTGCCAGCTAGTCCCTGCATGAGTCGTCCGCCCTCCCTTCAACGGTTCGTCTGGATCATCGTGGGGCTGGTGTGTCTGGCGCAGACTCCGGTCTGTGAATCTGCCACGATTGATGTGTACTATGCCCCCGAGGACCAGCCCATCGATCATGTCGTCAGCCTCTATACCCATGCGACCCGGTATATCTATGTGTCGGTCTACGCGCTGACGGCGCCATCGGTGGTGAAGGCGCTGGTAGAGGCCAAACGGCGTGGGCTCGACATCCGTGTCATCACGGATCGGGAACGGCTGAGTGATCCGAAGCAGCATAGCGCCGTGAGCACCTTGCGACTCGCCGGCGTCCCGATCAAGATCAACCGGCATGACGGGCTGATGCACTTGAAGCAAGTGGTGATCGACGATGTGATCAATGCATCCGGCTCGGCGAATCACACCACGAGCGGCAATCGCTACAATGACGAACGGCTTGATGTCATCACCGATGCGCGCTTGACGGCAAAAGCGCGTGAGAAGTTTTTGGCCATGTGGAGCGACCGGACGCGATTTGAGCTCTGGACGGAATAGATCGAGGCGCGCATGGGCAGTACAATGATTGAAACCGATGTGGCGATCGTCGGCGCGGGTGGCGGCGGCGCGGTCTTGGCCTTGATGCTGGCGCAGCAGGGCGTGCGATCATTGGTGCTGGAGCGGGCGGCGGGACCACCGCAGGGATTACGCGGAGAGCTGTTGCAGCCGAATGGCCAGCGGGTGTTGGATCGGCTTGGGCTCCTGGATACACTTCCTGCTGAGGCCACCCGAACGATCCGGCGATTTAACTTTTGCCGCGCGGGCGGCGAACGGCTCTGCACGGTCGACTATGGCGATTTGCCGGCCCCGTACAATCGCGCCGTGGTGACGCTTCCGAACGTGGCGCACCATGCGATTCTCGATGCGTTGGAAAAACACAATCCCGGTGGACTCTGGTACGACGCGACCTTTACCGGACTCAGATTCGACGGTTCGCGAGTGATCGGCCTGCAGGCGGAGCGTCACGGAGAGCCAGTGAACATCTCCGCACGATTGGTCGTCGGGGCGGATGGGGCATTCTCCAAAGTGCGGGACTGTCTCGGCATCACCACGCAGCTGCATCGCTATTCGGAAGGGTACCTCATTGCCATCATCGACGCGCCTCACGTCACACTGGACGAAGCCCGCTACCTGGTGGGCAGGCATCAGATCTTGGGATTGTTTCCCGCCGCCGGAAGCAAGATCTATGTGTTCTATATGATTGAGGCTGGATCGTATGAGGCGATCAAGTCACGCGGGCTGGACGCATTGCGCCAGACCTGGGTTCGTATCGATCCCGGTATGGAAGCCATCGTGCCTGGTCTGGTCGATTGGAGTCAGACCGGTTACATGCCGACGGGACGTGTCAAAACGGATCGGTGGGTGGCAGACGGCGCATTACTGATCGGCGATGCGGCCCACGCCATGAATCCCCATGCCTCGCAAGGACGCATGCAGGCCATGGTGGACGCGGTGGTGGTGGCCGATCTCATCCCTGGCTGGCTGAAGAAGAATGATTTTTCGGCTGATGCGCTGCGCACGTTCGAAGTGGCCCGCCGGCCGCAGGTCACCATGTTGCAACGGTTGGCAGATGAGCAGGTGAGGTTCTGGAACACCGGTAACCCGCTGCTCGCCTATTTGCGAGATCGGGTGTTCCGTACACTCGACCACAATGCGCGGCTGCGTTATCGCGTGCTTTCCACGACGGCAGGCCTGCGAAGCAAGCCGCCGTTTTCTTTGTTGGATCGGGTCATGGCTGCAGGGTTGTTGCCTGATCCCCGCGCAGCTCTAAGAGGATGCTGAAAACGTCCGCCAGCGCGTGCTTGCCTCGTTCAGACGCGCAACGTACCCTCATGGGAAAGAGCCTGTCGCGATAGGCGGGGGCGGGCGGGTAAGAATGTGACGCCTCGGTTCTTCACTTGGCTGCGGCCTTGCTGGACGAACATTGTGAGCATCCTGAGGGATGTTTTCTATTGTGCTTGATGTGTGGGCTACTGGATATATATGCGCGAAGAAAGCTTCCGTAGCCTGCTCAGATCGGCAGAAGGAGAGTGAACAGGATGAATTCCATACAACGAAGACAGAGGTACTTGTGACACAACCTGCCGCGCTGGATGTTCCATCGGAGGTTCAGCAGCTCCTGCAACGGTACGTGAAAGAAACCACCGCGTTGCTCCGCTCACAGTTGGAGGGCATCGTGCTGTATGGAAGCGCCGTGCGCGGCGAGTTCCTGCCTGGCCGTTCCAACATCAACTTGCTTCTCATGGTTTCAGGGTACGACCGTGAAGGCTTGAAGCGTTATGCCAAGGCGCATAAACGATGGAGCCGCGAACAATTCGTCGTGCCCCTCGTGCTGACCGAACCTGAGCTCACGCGACCCGGCCTCGTCTTTCCGCTGGAATACCTCGAAATTCAAGAACAGCATCGTGTCCTCTGGGGGCGAGACCCCTTCATCGGCCTGCACATCGACCGAACACATTTGGCCTACCAAGTCCGGCAGGGGCTTCAAGGAAACCTGGTGCGACTGCGGCAGCGGTTCATCGAAGGCGGTGGCACGGAAGAAGCGATCGCCATGTTGTTGCCGCTCTCGCTGACGGCCCTGTTGCCCTGCTTGCGAGGTCTGCAACGGCTGGCCGGACAGCCGCCGTTGTTTCAGTCGGACGCGCTGCTCGCGGCGATTCAAGCCATGACGGGAATCGATCTCGCAGGGCTGACCGATGTGCTTCATTTAAAGCGCGGGATCATTACCCCCGGTCCGGTGGAAGTGCCGCGGTTGTTTGATCGGTATGCCGCCAATCTCGACGCGCTGATCGCGCTGGTTGGGCCGGACGGCAGAGTGGCCGCACGATGAGGATGCGACCAGCCATGCAAATGTCTGTCGCCGCGCTGCTGTGGGGAGCGCTTTTGTTGGTGGCGTCTCCGGCTGGTCACGCGCGTGAGCCTGTGCCGGCCTATGACCCACAGGGTTATGTCAGCGACCATGCCGGGGTGATCGATGCGGAATGGCGCGAGCGGATACGGTCGGTGTGTCAGGATCTCGAGCGGAAGACAGGCGTGGAGATGGTGGTGGTGACCGTGCCCTCGTTGAAGCCCTACGGCTCGGCCAACGACTATGCGTTAGGTCTTTACCAGAAGTGGGGCATCGGGTCGGCCCAGGATGAACATGGGGTGCTGGTATTACTGTCCGTCCAAGAGCGCCAGGCGGCCGTGACGATGGGACGGCGCATGCTTCCCGTGATGGGCGGAAAGGTCGTGGGGCAAGTCGGTCACGACTATCTCGATCCGGCCATTAAAAATGGTCATTTCGGCGAAGGCCTCTACCGCACCGTGGTTGGATTGGCCTCGGTGTCACAAGAGATCCGCGTCGGCTCTATTAAGAAGACGCACTTTCGCGGCCTCGGGTTTTGGATTACGCTTTTTACCGTCGGCGGAGCGCTCTGGTTTCTCTGGTGGCTCAGCCGCCCGGATCTGCGGCATCCCTATGCGCGCCTGCGGCGCGGAGAATATTGGGGCAGCGGGCAAGGGGGGTTCGGGGGGAATTTCGGCGGCATGGGCGGAGGGACGAATGGGGAGGGGTGGAAGTGAGAGGGAAGGACAGCTGCCTGGTTCCGTACTCGCGCAACGCGCGGCCTGAGAAGGCCCTCGTTGGACGCGCGCAATTGGAACCC
>CAZBNV010000026.1:0-6016 GCA_964493335.1 uncultured Nitrospira sp. | reverse complement strand
CCCTCCTGGAGGTTAAACTGAAAAAGTTTTGAGGAGCATTGTGGATGTGTACTCGCGGAACGCGCACTAAGAAGGTGCTCGTTCGACGCGCGCAGTTGAGGATCGACCAGCCCACCCTCTTTGGTTCGGCGAGGGAGCTTGGAAGGAGCATCGTAAAGTGCTCGGATAGAGTGCGGCCCGTTAGTCTCCCTTGCTCGCTCAACGCGCGGCCTGAGAAGGCCCTCGTTGGACGCGCGCAGTAGGAGACCAAGCGGGCCACCACCTGGTGAGAAAGAAGCGTGTGCCCCAGAGAGCGTCCTGAGCAGGTCCTCGCTCGACGGGCGCTGCGCACTTGGAATACTGGGAACGAACTACTAAGAGCCTGGCTGTTAGGGCTAAAGGACTCTATATGTTTGTTCAGAAGGTTCTTGTTGCAACACTTTTCATACTGCTTTCTTTGCTCGCCAGCCATCAAGCTTACTTAAGAGCAGAGGAACTCAATCCCACATCGAGCGTTTCACCTCAGTTCTATTCTCCGCCTCATGAGCCAACTATTGAAATCAACGGAAAGGACGGGGGCGCAATGGTGCTGGTTCCAGCTGGTGAATTCATTTGGGGCGGTAGCGTTCAGATTCCGCGACCGCAGCATCGGATTTATCTAGATGCGTTTTATCTGGATAAGTTTGAAGTCACCGTCTCTCAGTACTCGAAGTTCCTAGCGATTTCTGATCACAGGCACCCGAATAGGTGGAGCGAATCAAATCTTGGCAATGATGCTGACCGCCCAGTGATAGGAGTAACTTGGTATGACGCTCGCGAGTATTGCCGTTGGGCAGATAAACGTTTGCCAACGGATGCCGAGTGGGAAAAAGCTGCTCGAGGAACTGATGGCCGCGAATATCCATGGGGGCAGGAAGTACCAACTCAAAAATATGCAAACTTTGGCAAGCGAGACGATTGGTGGAAAGGCTATAGCACTCTCGCCAAGGTTGGAAGCTATGCGTTGGACATCAGCCCCTATGGAGTTTATGACATGGCAGGAAATGTTGAAGAATGGGTAGCTGACTGGATTGATATTGAAGGCCAGTACTACAAAACCGATCTGAGCCGCAATCCAACAGGGCCGATGCTAGGCCAGTTCAAAATACTGCGTGGAGGGTCGTGGTTCACCCCGGCGACGGGCCTCCCCATCCGAATACCGAGTTGGTCTGACCCGTCGATTACCAACTTCTCCATTGGCTTCCGTTGTGCCCAGGATTCTACGAAGTAAACGACGCAATGGGCTAGTCAGTACTTACGGGATATCTCTTTAAGGCAGTATGACTACAGGCGAGGCAACCGTCCGATTGCAGCGTATCTATGCTGCTTTGGATGCCGCAATTGAAACTAATATTAACAAAGCTCCTCCGGTTCTTATCTCAAGCACACAAAGTCGAATCATATTTCAAGATTTTCGCGGCAGTCAGTCCGATGCAGAATTTGAGAACCTGGCGCATTCAGTCATTCACAACATTGCCAATCTTCGAGATCACACGCGTTCCTGGATAGTGAAGGCTGCTAAGGAGACGAACAAGAAGCAGGTGGATGAGTTTCTTAAGGCGAATGAATCGGTTGCTGTCATCCAAGACCTATCCAATAACGACAAGCATGGTTACCCGCCTCGGGATGGTGGATTTTCCGGCAAAGCGCCTAGGTTGATCAACATTCGCCGCATTATATGCCTAACTACAGGGGCTGGGCCCGACGCAAATGTTGCCTTCACAATCGGTCCTTCCGGAGAGCAACGAGTTGTCGGGACAGGTTCTGCCACTCTAATTGTCACGGCAGACGTTCGGAATTCCGATGGTACCTCGATCGGAGATCTTCACACCATTCAACTGGAAGCCCTTGAGGCATGGGAGAAATTCTTGCGAGAAGTCGGAGTGTTCCGGTGAAGAAATTGTGTCAGGAATAATTTTTAGAGTGGATGTACATACGCTGGAGCTGATCGCTCGAGGAGTTTCTTCACTTACCTGCCTTTTTCGAGATCGGTAAACCCTCACAACTGGTTAGTTTTATTCACGAGGGATCGACTGTATCTCAGGCCGTTCACACAGAGGTCTTTTTGCGTGATGCTCCCTTTGGCCGGGTGGTGAGGCGTCGGGTTGTTTCCGACATCTCTAGAAGCGAACGCAGGGCTGTGTTGACTGACGCCGAGTCTCGAAACGCCTCTGCAACGTCCGGTTCCAGAACGGCAACATTGGCGCCTTCCTTCAACAGTCGTCGGTAATACTTTCCCCGGATAGCTGTCGCATAATCAAAGGTATACTCCGGCCGCATGTCATTCGATGGAGTTCGCTGGTTACGTTTCATGACGTTTCCTCTCTCCCGCAGTCGCTGGACGGGCGCTGATGATTCTCACCGCAGTCCCTCGATCTATATGGGCTACTACAAGTAAACGGCCGCGAGCAGAATATCCAATGGTCAGATATCTTCGTTCGCTGACGGAGTGATCGACATCGTCCACTGTTGCCGCAAGCGAATCGTAGAAGACTGTCACTGCCTCATCGAATGAGATTCGGTGCTTCTGGAGATTTCGCCTCGCTTTGCTCCGATCCCACTCAAATTGCACGCCGTTATTCTAAAGAACGTATCAGGAACTGTCTATGAGGGAGATGGAATACTGCTTTTTACCCCTGCAGTTGCGCCATCATCGCGGCTGGGTCCCAGTAGCCCCACATCGTTTGGATTTTTCCTTCCTGGTCGATCTCGAACACATCGATGCCTTCGAAGGTAACCTTTCGGCCGTTTGCGCCGGTGCCGCGGCCTGTGACCTTCACCGCGACCCGGTTGCCGGACAGGAAGACATGATCTTCCGTCAGATCGATTGTTTGGAAGGCTGCGAAAACCCCCACCAGAAATTGGCGTAGCGCAGCATGGCCTTGCAAAGGCGCGGGCGCTCCCGGTTCGTAGCTCGTGGCCTGCTCCGTGAAGCAAGCCACCCATGCGTCCGGGTCCATGCGTCGGATTGCGGCGAAATACTGGCCCACCACTGGCGGGATTATCTGTGTTGCCATGGGTAATCCTCCTGTCCTTTCAGCCAATGAAACATTGATCGAAATGATTGCCAGGAGCCTATGCCGTCACATGGATTACGAGGGCCGCCCCTGTTCTGGATTTATTCCTCATTCAGGTATATTTGTCCGCTCCTCGTTGGCGCTAAGATAGGATTAAGGCTTAAAAATAACAATCTGATGACAGTCTGAGGGGCCTGGCTTTTCATAGTTGCCGCACCTCGGTGAAGCTACGATTCGATATATGAGCGCCTCATGATCGTAGAAGTTGAACCGAACGAGAATTGCGACAGCAGCTTCTTTGCGCGGTTTAAGGAAGCCGGTCCTGCCAGACCAGTGGTGCAGGTGCGGCTCTCTGACCGAAATCCGGCCGGTGAATGGTGTTGGGTCACTGGCTGGAGCGATAACGAGCAGGCGCCTGTCTGCCAGGCCCATGCCCAGCTGGTTGAAGATTCGGGATCGGGGTTGGCGTATGTCGTGTTTGGCGGGCTCTATGGTCTTCGGTTCAGACCTATCACCCTAGACGAGCCTTGGAGCCTCCAGAGCTCACATCAATGGGGCGAGGCGTATCTTTTGCTGGCCGATGCTCGTGATCTGCGGTATGCCGACTATTAGGATGGTGAAAAGACCTCTCGCTTCGGTCTCGCATCGCGGCTGCAGGAGAAGCTTTGGAGATGTTGGAGGAGGAGGACAGCCCGATCCGGCGAGTTAAGCTCGGCGCGGCACGGTCCGTCCTTCTTCCAAATCCTGGAGATCGGCCCAACTGGTGAGATCGGTGCGTGAAGGATCGACAGCGTCCCGGTTTTTGTTGAAAGAAGCCTGTTTCTCCGGCGTGGTGGGTCCGCGGCTGAGCATCCTGCGATTCCACTCGTCCAAGTCTGCCTGGCTGTGAGGCTTGGCGATGTGACGGAACCACTGCACGAAACCATCATCGGTGTGATTGCCCCTCACCGCCGCGGTGAACTGCTCGGCAGTCAGACCGGCGAATTCCATGAGCCGGTCGTCCATGGGGCAGGGGTAGATATAGTCGCCCTCGGTTCCCGCCAGCACGGCGCGGCATTTGTCGATCATGCGCGCGAGGTGCACATAACCTTCCAATCTGACGCGCATGCTGCGCGGAAACCTCGTGCGTAAGTCCATCAGGCCAGCAACTTGTGGTTCTCGAACGTCATGGTCCGGACCGTGACCTCGCCGTTTTCGTAGGAAATGATGCGTCTGGTCGCCGGGAGATCCGAGGTGCCGACTCGCACATGGGTGTCGGTAAAGCTTTCCACATTGCGCAGCTTTCCATCCTGCGGAGCGAAATAATACACGGTGTACTTCGTCGTCAGATGTTTGTGATCCTGCGTCTGGCTGCTTTCTTCCACGTTGATCGTGAACGCGACATGCGGCATCTTGCGGTTGATCTGCGTGATGCGATCGTCCTTGATCCGATAGAAGGACTGCATGCCGTCTCCGTGAAGATCCAATCGCCGGCCCAGGGGGTGGTCGGTGCCAGCTTCCAGCGTGAGGCGATGTTTGCCGTCGGACTCCTCGAATTTGCGGGGCGCGCGGTGCACGGCGATCATGCCGATCTGCTCTTGTGCCCACTTCTGGATGGCTTCGTCGGGCAACTGGACCGTCACGTCTCGGGGGCCCTTGACCACGACCGTCCCGCGTACAAGGCTGCCGTTGGTATTAACCGTAAGGTCTGCGGAGAATCCTCGAAAGTCGGACTGCCATCGGGCGGTGCTTTCAAAGGCTCGTTGAAGAACCGCACGGGCTTGAGGATCGTCGGCGACCGTGGTGTCTGTGGTAGTTGGCGTAGGGGCTTGCATAGGGAACTCCTTTTCCTCGTCATGAAATCTCACATGTAATAGATGGATTATAGAAGGCTTGGACACCTATCTACAACGGAAACGAGGGAGTTTTGAGCGACTGGTTCGGGGGCGCGTCCCCTGAATAATTTTCCCTCTGACGCCAGAGGTTTGGGTAGTACTGGCTAGGCCGAATCTGTTATACTGCGGGGCATTTCATCTGGCAATTTGACCTGTCAGTAGAGTAAGTCTCGGGCATTCCTTGAAAGGAGCGCTATGGAGCGGCGTGCGGCATCTCATACAGAAGAAGAAGAAATGAATCAGCGGCGACGGCTGTTGGGCTTGGCCCGTAAGGGTGATCCCAAAGCGATCAGCAAGCTGTTCGAACTGTATCAAGTGCGTGTCTTGAACGGCGACATGCTGAGTAAACTCAACAAGTCTTACTACAAAGCGGCAGCCGCGCAAGAACACAAAGAGGCTCATGCGAGCACGAAGGCGGCGAAACCGCAAAAGTCCGCCCATGGTAGTCCGAAGGGCAGTCAGAAACCGGTTACGACTTCAGCCGCCCCCGCGGGTAAATCGAAAAGCGACAAGCCGGCGCCTCCGAAAAAACGAGCGAAATAACCAGGGTCTGTGCCGAGATGACCGGCACAGGCCACGTGCCCGTTCGCATATCAGGCTCATTGAACGCCGACGCGTAACCCTCCGCCTGCCAGTTTCTTCCCTATCTCTTCTGCGAGCTTTCGATCACCCGTATAGACGGTGGCCTGGCCTTCATGATCGATCCGCCACGCCAGTTCGAACGCTCGGGATGAATTCATGCCCGGGACACTCTTGCATAATAGGGCAATGACTTGCTGGTACGTATGGCAGTCGCAATTGAATACGATGACCCGCGCTTCCAGGTCGTCGCCGGTGCCCACGTCGGTCGTGTCGAGCGCTTCGGGGGTAAAGACAGGCGTCAGAGTGCTCATACGGTCATCTCGTCTGGTGAAGGCTGCACGGAGTGCACGGTTGGCAGGCCGACATATTCATTGGCGAGGTCGAGGCCATCGCGCGACAGGGTGTGGTTCAGAATGACAAGGGGGCTGTGAACGTCGGTCACCGGCACGAGACCGTGTTGCCTGGGAAGACGAATGGTATAGACCTGACCGGCGGCGGTGTTCAGCAGTGCGAGGCCATAATCGA
>CAZBNV010000025.1:0-58464 GCA_964493335.1 uncultured Nitrospira sp. | reverse complement strand
GCGGTCCGCACGGAGGCCAGGCTTGGAGCGCGTTCACTTTGTCGCAGCTTATCCGCTTTCGTGAGGACGAGGATGAGGCCGCACCCAAGTGACTGAACCCATTGAACCGTCAACACATCTTGCGGCATCCACACGCGCGCTTCAATCAACACGATGACCGCCCCGAGCGCTTCTCGCTGTTCAAGATACTGCTCGATCATCGGCCCCCATTGTGCCCGCATGGTTTTTGAGACCTTGGCATACCCATACCCGGGCAGATCGACCAGCGATAACAGGGAGAGGTTCGGATCCGACGTGCGAACCGTAAAGAAATTCACGGCGCGGGTTTTCCCAGGGGTCTTGCTGACTTTGGCCAGTTTCTTCCGATGGAGCAGTGAATTGATCAGCGACGACTTCCCGACGTTAGATCGCCCCACGAAGGCGATTTCTGGTAAGCGGTCGGTAGGAAATTGTTCTGGAGAGACGGAACTTTTGATAAACTCGGCGCTGAGTAATTTCATGGTCATGACTCACGGTCCGCGATGCGGGATGCACGTTCACCTTCGGTGATCACGACCGAACGGTGGGACACCTCGTGCATCCATAGATAGAGTGTTGGGAATGAGCAAGTCAACTGGCAGTCTATTCGGTCGGATCCTGTTTTGGCTGACCGTGCTCGTCGGTCTGCCTCTCGCCGCATTGGCACTGTACTGGTTGACGACCTTACCGGACGTGGCCTCTCTCGCCAAACACCACCCGACGGATACCGCGCTGATGGAAGCGCGCCGAGCCCAGGCCAAGGAACAGGGCCGCAGTCAGCATCAGCAATTCATGTGGGTGCCCCTGACCCGGATTGCCCCCGCACTCCAGCGGGCGGTGGTCGCGGCTGAGGATGCCTCGTTCTTCGCTCACGAAGGATTCGATTGGGAGGGTATCAAGGATGCCGCGCTCTACAACCTGGAGGTCGGCGAATTCAAACGCGGGGGAAGCACCATCACCCAGCAACTGGCGAAAAACCTGTACCTCTCTTCGGAACGCTCCCTCTTTCGGAAAGCCCGGGAAGCACTGATCACCCGTTCGTTGGAACAGCATTTGACGAAGGAACGAATTTTGGAGGTCTACCTCAACGTCGCCGAGTGGGGACAGGGAGTATTCGGCGCGGAGGCGGCGGCGCGTCACCATTTCGGCAAAGCGGCGAAAGAGTTGACGCTCGATGAAGCGGCCCTCCTGGCGGCGATTCTTCCATCTCCACGCCGATATGATCCCATCCGCCACACCGCCTATTTGACCCGACGGCAGCATCACATCATCCGATGGTTGGAACGAGGCAGCGGCCGTCGGCCGGTCTCCCTCTCTCGCACCCGTAGCGCATCGGACACGCGAGAACCTGCTCCCGCTGAGGACTGAATGAAGTCTGCCGCCACAGGCGCACTGCCGGTCAGCACGAGAGCGCCTACTCAGCATCCCCGACGGACCTGACATCTCGTTCCCCGAAAATTGCCGAATCGTGCAGGTAATGTTTGAACTCGAGAAGATTCTGAGACGGATCTTCCAAGAAGAACGTGAGATGTTCGATGCGTGTGGCGGCAAACCGCCGTCGAGGATGCTGATAGAATTTCAGCCCCTTGTCTATGGCTCGATCGGCCAATGCCTGCCATTCTGCTTCCAGAGTCAGGACCAGGCCGAAGTGACGAGGATAGACCCCCTTCTGAGGAACGATCGTGTCGGTGGCGAGATGCGCGATTAACTGATGTCCGGCAAGTCCGAATGTGACGGCGGTTGAGGATTCTCGCCCCAGCACACATCCTAGGCCGTCGACGTAGAAACGTTTCGCGGCCGAAAGATCGTGAACAGGGAATGCGAGGTGAAAGAGAGCGGGCATAATGTGGCGCCTCGCGTCACTGTATCAAGCTCTCGCGGGCTATGCAAACCGGCCTTGAACACGTGGACGTCCGTCACTCCCGATGGAGCCGGCTACCATATGCGGGGTGCTGTGTCTGATCGCAAACCGGCCATCGCGGGACAGCACCAGCACACCGGCGGTCCCACGAATTCGCTCCACGACCTTCCGCAACACTCGGTTGGCGGATGCCGCCGGACTCAATCCGCGCACAAGCAGATCGCTGATTTCCTTGGCCACTGCCACCCGAATGATACTCTCTCCCAATCCCGTCATTGAGACGGCTCCTGACTCGTTGTCGGCGTAGACGCCGCAACCGATCAAGGGCGTATCGCCGACTCGACCGGGCAACATGACATCCACGCCGCCGGTCGAAGCACCCGCTGCCACGGTGCCCGCAAGATCCAATGCCACCGCGCCCACCGTCTCTTTACCCAGGCTTCGTGCGCGGAGACGTCCGGTCTGCATGAGTGCCTGATGCAACCGCACAGTTCGGCTCAACCCGGCACGCGGCGTCAATTCATAGGCCCGCGGTTCAGGCGCGCGCCTGGCACGGGAAGCGCGCTCTAAACCAAAATACTGTGCAAAGCGCGACGCTGATGGTCCGACAAGCAGAACATGCGCCGTTTTCTCCATGACCAACCGGGCGGCGGCAATCGGGTGGACGATGCCCTCGATCGAGGCCACGGCCCCTGCCCGCAACCGGTGTCCTTCCATGATCGAGGCGTCCATGCGCCGCACCCCGTCGAGCTGGTGATTCGCGCCCCGTCCGGCGTTAAACAGTCCCGAATCTTCCAGCAGGCGAATGGCTTCTTCGACCACCGACACTGCCGCCCGACCGGCCATGAGCAATCGATGGCCCTCGGCCAACGCAGATTCGACACAGGCCGCTTGCCCGGGGGTCATGGCGCGGCGTCCCGCGCCACCGTGAAGCAAAAGAAGCGGTCGCGATCGTTTCAATTGAGCAGCAGATCTTTGAGGGGACGGTAGGCAGGATCTTGCATACGATCCAGGTCTGACCGGACGAATCCGAGCCCGGTCACGCAGAGCTCGAAATTCTCTGATAACTTCCGGAACAGCGGGGAGTCTTGTTCGGGATCGTAGCTACCATATTCAGCCACCAATCCGTAGGAACGTTTTCCCGTCTTCATGTAATCCACCAGAAAATCCTGATGGTAGATGAGGCCCGCAGTTTTGAGGCGGCGAAGATATTCGGGGAACAGGCCGGTCATAAACAGCGTGAAGTCGCCGATGTGCCGATGGACTTCACGCTCACGGTCGAACGACTGCGCCTCCAACATCACCTCGGACTCGAAGAGCATTTCGACGACTGAGTCGAGGGCGCGGCCTTGTTTGTTTTGAATCTTGAAGAGTTGGTCGGTATGGGCAAATTCGACGAGCAGGTTGGAGACGTATTCAGTGACGTTGAGATCCGGCCACCCGAGATGTTCGGTAAAACTCTTTTCCGTCAACGCGCCAAACAATTGGCGGAGTGGATGGCTGCGAGAAACGGGACTTCCCATCTCGACCTCCCGGGCAATCCGTGCCCTTTGAAAATAGTATAGCAGACCATACGTGAATGGATCGATACTTCTCCCTGCATCTTTATCGGCACCTCATCACGAAACTTAAGCGCAGACGGTTACGATCCGCGTCGACTATCCAACAGGAAGGTCACCGGTCCATCGTTCAACAATTCTACCTGCATGTGCGCCCCGAATATCCCAGTTTCTACAAGTACGCCGGCGGCCCGCAGTCGGTTCACCGTCCCTTCGTACAATGCACGGGCCTCATCCGGCGGGGCAGCTAGGTCGAACCCTGGCCGGCGGCCTTTTGTGGTATCGCCGAGCAGCGTAAACTGCGAGACCAGCAACAGAGCCCCGCCGACATCGCCCAGCGCGCGGTTCATCTTCCCCTCGTGATCTGCAAAAATACGGAGCGTCTGAATTTTCTCGACGATATAGAGCAGATCGCGCTCTCCGTCGCCCTTGGCCACGCCCAACAGGACCAGGAGGCCGGCACCGATCCGGCCCACCACCTGGCCGTCCACCTCTACTGCGGCTCGCGTGACCCGTTGGAGGACAGCTTTCATGGATTATTCGCACAGGTCATTCGGCGATGGCTCGCCTCTGCTCACTCAGCATGACGCAATTGCGCCAACGTTCCTTCCAGCTTCAGGAGTCGCCGCTTCACCGGCAAACCGCAGGAAAATCCGCCCAGCGAGCCGTCATGCGCGATAATCCGATGACAAGGCACCACAATAGGCACTGGATTGGCCCCGAGCGCCATGCCGACCGCTCTGGCATAGTGCTTCCCGCCCACGCGGCTTGCAACCCATTGGTAGGATCGGACACGGCCATAGGGAATCCGCGCGATCGCTTTCCAGACCTTCCGCTGAAACGATGTCCCGGCAGATAAATCTACCGGAAGGGAGAAGTCTCGCCGCGTGCCCTGAATGTACGCCAACAGCTGTGTCCGCGCCTCCTCAATGAGGGCCACCGCAGCGTCATGCTCGCCCACCTCCTGCTGCCGGGAGGATCCCCGCCGCTTCGCGGGGGACAAATCAATGGAGGTGATCCCCTTCTCGGAGACCGCAATCCTCACCCAGCCCCACGCAGTCTTGAACGTCGTTGCCCGTGTCATGTCATGCCGCTCCAAACTTTCTCGTCACCCGGCCCAGTTTCCGTTTCACCATCCCCAGTACGACGTCCAGTTCGTCCGATCCTAGCATGATATGCACGCCGAGATACCCGATGATGCTGAATCCGATTCCACCGATTAGGACTGCGGATTTCCTCATCCATTCGCCTTCCTGGGTCCAAATTGCCGCGCCCGCCACCCACAGACAGATCAGGAGTACCGGAATGCAGGCCACCAGCACACGGAAGGCGGATCGCCCGATCGAGCCCCAATCGACACGCCCCAGACGCCGATGCAGCACCGCGACGAGAATGCTTCCGTTGAGCATTGACGCAAGAGCCGTGGCCAAGGCCAAGCCCGCGGCATCCAACAGCGTCATCAACCACAGTGACAGCAGGATATTGGCTCCGACGGCAATCCCCGCCGTGATCGCCGGCGTCCTGGTGTCCTGCATGGAATAAAATGCGGACACAATGATACGCACCCCCGCGAACGCCCACAACCCGACCGCATAACATAGCACCGCTGTCGCCGTGGCGAGCGTGTCTTCTTTGGTAAATGACCCATGCTCAAAAAAGAGATGCACAATCGGCTGCCGCAACAGAATCAATCCCAGCATCGCCGGCAAAATAATGAAAAAAATCATCCGCAGGCCGAACCCGAGCGTCGTCCGCAATTCATCCAGCGCCCCACGAGCAGCCTGCGCGGAAAGGGTCGGCAGAATCGCCGTGGCGAGTGCCACCCCGAAGATGCCGAGCGGAAACTGGATCAGCCGCATGCCGTAAAATAAATAGGTCGGTCCGCCGGAGAAAAACGACGCCAAAATAGTGCTCACGGTAATGTTGATCTGCGTCACCGACAACCCAAGCAGCGAGGGAATCATGAGCAGCCCGATGCGCTTCACGCCCGGGTGTCGCGGCTGGAATCTCAAGCCGAACAACATGCCTCGACCATTCAACCCAGGCAGCTGCATCGCAAACTGTGCGACGCCGCCCACCACGATGCCGATCGCCACCCCGATAATGGGCTCCGGCAACAAGGGTGACAGGAACAGCGCACAAGCGATCGTAAAGATATTAAAAAAGACTGGCGAGAAGGCCGGTGCCGCGAAGGCGCGCAGCGAATTCAGAATTCCCATCGCCAAAGCTGCCAGACTGATGAACAACAGATAGGGGAACATCACGCGGGTCAACAGCGTCGTCAGTTCTAACTTGTCCGGACTGCCATGAAACCCCGGCGCAAGCAGCCACACGATCCCCGGCGCCGCCGCGATACCCAGCAATGTCACGACCGTGACGACGGTGAGGAGCGTCGTGAATGTGGCGCTGGCCAGCTCCCAGGCATCGCGTTTCGTTTTGAGGGTGTGATATTCGGTGAAGACCGGAATGAACGCCGCAGACATGGAGCCTTCAGCGAACAGTTCCCGCAATAGGTTGGGAATACGGTAGGCGACGAAAAACGCATCGGCCGCCGGGGTTGCCCCAAAGAGCCTGGCTAGGACCATGTCGCGGACAAAACCGAGAATACGGCTGGAAAACGTGGCGACGCCGATGAGACCGGCCGCCTTGACGACGGAACGGGTCTCGTCCGAAGCATTTCGAGATGGATCAACAGCGGCGGCGGGATCTGACATTAGCCCGGATTGTAGCGAAACCGAAAGAGGCCGTCCATTGTCCGGCGAGAATGAGCCACTAGGCGTCCTGAATCACATCGTTCGACAGCTCATTTGGATTATCGCCCTTGCCTGGAGGACAAGCGCGAGCGAGGAGGACTCCGCTGGCCTCGATTCCACGGCACAGCCCGCCCACAAGATCATCGGCCTTCATACGCTCGACAATCACAGCAACCACCGTGCTCCATTGGTCGGTTGAAACCCCTTCGCGCAAGGCCTGATCAGCCAGCACATAGACCTGCCGTTCCAGCAGCGACACCATCAGCAGCAGGCCGGTACGCTCGCGGGTGAGAGCAATCCCGTGCTGAGCGAATGCCCGTTCGGCTCGCAGCTGCACTTTCTGATGCATTCTTTCGCGAGAAGTGAGGAATCGAATGATTACTGGCCAGGTTCCGACCCAGACTCCGATGCCATAGGCCAGCATGGTCGCGGCAAGCAGCCAGACGGCATTCGCCGCATGCCATCCCCACGGGAGCCAAGCGGTTTCAGCGGTTTCAATCGTCAGGAGCGCCGTGAGGACGAGCAGCGCGACCACAAGGCCAGCACGATGCCGCGCCTCGCGGTATAGACCAGACTGCTCGACAATCATAGGCACGATCTCCGCCCTCGTGTGCTGTTCCGCCGCCTGCACCGCTGCCTCGATCTGCGCGCGCTCCTCCAGCGTGAGTGTTGACCGATTACCAATCGCCACTTGCCCCTCCTCCCCCGAAATCACCTCCCCCGCCAGAGAAGCCACCGGACCCCCCGAAGGATCCTCCGATCCCGCCGGAACCCCACCCACCATTCTGTGTGCTAAACCAGGTCCCATCAAACGGGCTTCCACTTCTCCCTCGGCCCGAGGCACCGCCTTGCCCTAGAGCACTGAGTAAACTGACCAAAGCCACGCTCACGGCTCCGGCAAACAGAGCAGGGATCACCCAGGGTGCGGCGAAGAACGAAAGGGCGCCCGCAGCGACTGGCCCCAGCAGGCGATGCATGCGCGACAGCAAGAGACCGATGACGACTCCCAGGATCACCGCAAAGACGACGTTGCCGAACGCATCACTGGATGGCGAGGACGTCGCTGGGCGTTCGGGAGCGCTGTAGGTTCCTTCGATGGTTTTTAGAATGGCCTGGACACCAGCCGTAATACCCCCTGGGAAATCGCCCGTTCGAAATCGCGGGACGATCTCGTTCCGGATGATTTGCGCCGATCGCGCATCGGTCAACACCCCCTCAAGCCCGTAACCGACCTCCACACGAACTTTTCGATCCTTGATGGCGATCAGAAGCAGGGCTCCGTTATCCGTGCCCTTGCGGCCCAATTTCCACGTAGTCGCCACGCGATGGGAGAGATCAAACAGCGGCTCTCCCTCCAGCGACGGGACAATCAGCACCGCCACCTGATTGGAGGTTTTCGCTTCATGCGCCTGGAGATCAGCGGACAGTTGCTCGGCCACTGCAGGGGGCAGAACGCCCGCCAGATCAACGATGCGGCCGGTGAGCGGCGGGACGTCGAGCGCCTCGGCGGGAAGGCCGCCCATAAGCGCGAGCCACAACCCAGCAATGAGGACCGCAGGCCCTACCCGGCTCATCAGCCGCATCGTGAACCCTCCGTCTCGAATGACCTGGACGTCAGAATTTCACTTCCGGCGGCTTGGCCACCGCCTTTTCGTCGGCCACCGTGAAATTGGGTTTCTCTTCCATATGCAACAGGAACTTGGCGGTCAGATTCGTAGGGAAGTAGCGGACCATTTTGTTGAACTCTGCCACCTTGTCGATGTACCGCTTTCGTGCCACGGTGATACGATTTTCTGTACCTTCGAGCTGACTTTGGAGGTCACGAAAGTTTTGGTCGGCCTTCAAGTTGGGATAGTTTTCCGCTACGGCCAGCAATCTCCCCAACGCACTGGACAGGCCTTGCTGAGCTTCCTGAAATTTCTTGAGCGCCGCCTCATCTCGTAGCAACTCCGGCGTCACTTGGATGCTCGTGGCTTTCGCTCGCGCCTGTACGACGTTTTCCAGCGTTTCCTTCTCATGCGCCGCGTACCCCTTCACCGTATTCACGAGGTTCGGGATCAGATCGGCCCGCCGCTGATACTGGTTGATCACCTCGCTCCAGGCGGCCTTCGTATCCTCCTCGAGACCTTGCAAGTCGTTGTACCCACACCCGGACAGGGTCAAGGCCCCCGTGAGCAGCAGTATCGCCCCCATCAACCGCGTGACTGACGTGACCATACGTTCCTCCTTTGCGCCCGTCATAACAGAAAGCACATATTTCAAGACTTAAGACGTTCACCGGCGAAGTCAACGACCGGCGCGACCTGGCGACGCGCGAGAGATATCGATCGTCCTCCAACCTTGTTATACTCGACCTTTCGATTGCGATCATCCCGCAAATGGAGCACCCATGGCACTCGATCGATCCACCAATACCCCCGGGGGATTTCAGGTCCGACACCGCGTCCTAGGGATCTTTCAGGGGAGTTCGATCGGACTGGCCTTTTGGCACCCCTCTTCTCATATGCCCGAGTATGGACTCTGCCGGTTTGCCACGGAAGCAACGGCACAGGACTATGTCGACTACCTATCTTCGCCCACCTGTCCGGAGCCGTTGGATCGCGCAGACCTGACGGTGCAGGCGTTCGACCATGCCGAACACGAACGGCTTACGACAGAGTATCCACAGGCCTCGGCCTGGGAAACGCCACTGTAGCAGAATACTGAGGTGATCGCTGCCTACTCGCAGCGTGGCACGGTCGTAGCCGGCTTGTAGTGTTCACGCAGTCTGATTCAGCAGGCCTGAGACCGGCTCTGTGATAATGACGCGGGGCCGATAGCGGACTAGGTGGAGGAACGTGGCCCGAAGGATTCGGTCTTGGCATGCACAAACGCCAGGAGCCGTTTGTTCTCCTGTGCCGCCCTCAGAAATTTGAACGCGATCCCACGAGAGCTCACGGATCGGACCATCGCCGCGACTTCGAGCGGAGCTTGCTCATTGTCCAGCGCGATTTGCAGATAAAAGATGTCGTCCACAAGCACCGGGGCTTGGCTCTCGATAATGCACCCGCCCATCGAGATATCCAGGACCGTTCCCTCTCCCCGTACCTTCCCCCCGGAAAATGATAGGAACAAACGCACGGGAATCCGCAGATGCTCGCGCCGATCGAGCATTTGCTCCGGATAGCTGCGCCCCAATCGAGAGGCTGGGAAACGAAAGCTGCAGTCCTGGCAATGAAATGGGGAAATGCATGCGAGTGACTGCAGGCGCTCGATGAGAGTGTGGCATCGGGAGCGGAATACCTTGTCTTGGCCACACTGCGGACAGATCAACGGCTGTGTCATGCTCAATGTTCGGCGGGTATCATCGCCGCTCTCCCGGACACATAATTGTCCGCAATACGCCCAGTCATGGCTCCTGTACATCACACGGATAAGAGCGTCCTGGTTCCGAGACCATTCCGTTCACGTAAAATTCATTGCCGCTGCCTGAAAATACGACTGCAAAAACTGAGCGCCAGTTCAATCGATAAAGGATGATGAAAGTTCTGTCAAGAAACTCGACGGTTCCTCGCCGGTAGGGCACCGGTGCCATACCGGAACGCTGTTTTCTGGAACAAACTCGGTGGGTTCGAAACTAGCCCCAGCAACTCCCTTACCTATTCCAGGCTCCAGATGGAAATTGAACCCTGGACGCTGAGTTGCCGCTGCAGTCATGGTGATAGCGGCTACTCGATTCCGAAATTGGATGGATGTTGAACCATCCGGCCGGATCACATGCCTCCGTCATTTTTTAGACAGAACACTCCTTTCGGTTTCTTCATTTGTCAAAGGCATTCACACGAACGCCATGATATCGCGAAGAAAACCGGATTAACGTGTTTTAACGTCTCACTAACACCACTCTAATCTCGCATTGCTATTCTCTTCCTCACATGGGCACGACCTTTACATAAGGGGCACAATCCTAAGGAGGTAAAAACCATGACATGCGGACGATGCCAAGGATTAATGGTCGATGAGTGGCGACCGGATTTCTCCCCGGAAACGTTTGTGTGGCGGTGCATTAATTGTGGATCGATCGTCGATCCTTTGATTGAACAGAATCGGCGAACACGTCTAGCCGAGCAACTATTACTGGAACCAGTGGGAGTTTTGCAGTGATGAGACAGCCGCAGGGTAGTGTTCACTCCTGCTCTGCGGCAAATATCTTGTTACAAGTCGAAGTCGGCCCAAAGGACGGTATGATCCGAAGGATCGGCGGAGCGTCTGGGCTCGAGATCAACATCGACTCGCTGACACTTCTGCGCCAGTGAGGCCGTGGCCAAAATATGGTCGATCCGCCACCCTTTGTTTGCAGCAAGCGCGCTGGGCGCACGATAGTCAAAAAAAGTGAATTGCTGGCGGTCTGGATACAGTTTGCAGAATACATCTTCGAAGCCCCACGCAATCGTCTTCCCATAGGCCTTGCGCGCGTCTTCGTGGTAACAGACATGTTTAAGATGTTTCTCCGGACTGTGGACATCAATGGGTCTTGGGGCCACATTCATGTCTCCACACCAGATCGCCGGCTCCTTCGGCGAAAGATGAACCTCAAAATGCTTCCTCAAGCGTTCGTACCAGACAAGCTTGTATTGGTACTTGGGTGAATCGATCTCAAACCCTTGCGGAACATAGGTATTGATGATGGGAATGCCCTGAATCACGACCCGCAAGAGCCGCGCATCCTCCACATCACCGCCGTCATCGAATCCATACCATACTGCTTCCGGCTTGGTACGACTGAGCACTGCGACTCCATTGTATGACTTCATCCCTCGAAAGGTAATCTCGTACCCAGACGCAGCCAGCCCTGCTAAAGGGAATTCACTGTCCTGAACTTTGGTCTCCTGCAGACAGAGCACATCGGGCTCATGGCGCTCAAGCCACTGCAACACAATCGGAAGGCGCTTACGGAGTGAATTGACGTTGAAAGTCGCAATTTTCATAGGGCGGGACCGATTTTAGCAGAGCCCACTCGCCGCAACAACTGAGACCAAGAAACACCCCGGCCTGTGATCAGCTCAATCCGATCACAGGCCGGGGTTTAAAAATATACGTTACGAGGATCGCCACGCAATCGCACGAATGCGGATTAGTTCCGCATCGCATCTTTCAAGTCATGCTTCATTCCGTCGGCCTCATGCAAGGTCCCATCCGCTGCCCCCTTCGGCTCTGCCGCTTTCGCATGAACGGTCTCTTTCTTCGCATTCGCCTTAGATTTCACCTGCTCCTTCTTCGCCTTTAAGTCAGCCTTGGCTTGCTTCTTTTTCGCTTTGGCCTCGTCCCGCTTCGCCTTCATCTCACTTTTCGCTGACTCTTTCTTCGCCTTGAGGTCATTCGTGAGGTCTGCCTTCTGGGCATTCAGATCGTCGGACAGTCCGCCCATGTCCTGCTTCATCCCCCCCGAGAGTTTTCCCACCCCCATCTCGTCGGCGAAGGCAAGCGAGCTCATGCCCACACATGCAATTGCGACCATGGCAGCGATAGACCTTTTCATCAACAGACCTCCCTTGTGGTTGAAATATGGCAACTGGATCCGCGTCGAACCGACGGGCATGCAGTCCTCATCAATACTCCGAGAGGGCTCACTTGCCAAACATTTTGCTGGTTTTTACCGGCACGACCTCTTCAACAGCGGCGCGGTCAGGAAGGTTCCCTGCTCAAAGAAAGAATACTTGCGACAGGTTAATTGCGGACGGCGGTAAGATAGCGTCGAAGAATGGCCTGCTCGACTCGCGACCGGCCGCGGTCCGGAGCAGGAAATCGGAGTACCAGATGAATGCGCCCCGCCTCGGGGAATTGGATAGTGATTCGCGGGTCAGGGGAAGGGGCTTCCAATAGGTTTCGCTGCTCCAGAAGCTTCATCTGTCGGCCCATTTGATCCATGAAGGGAGCACACTCCGCCTTGGCGGCCTCGAGAAGGGCGTGTTCTGCCGCCTGCCAATTTTCAGAGCTCAGAAGGGGGACGGACAACACATAGAGGCCGTACTCCTGCGAGGGGCTTTCTTTGATTAACGGATTCGTGAATAACAGGCTGTTCGGAAAGACCACGATTCGACCGGTATAGAGGTGTGACGTCAGACCCGGCCCAATCTCCAATAGTTTGGTTGCAAACACATCGTGGTCGAGCACGACCCCGCGATACATGCCAAGTTGAATGCGGTCCCCGACCCCATAGACGCTTCCTCCGACACGCAACGCGGCGCCACTCCAACAGAGGATCAATTCTTTTGTCGCAAGCACCACGGTAGCCGCCAGCGCGACGAGGGATACCGCAAACACTTCCAGCTCGTGGGCCCAAATCACGACCAGGCCCACGAACAGACCGAGCACCATACTGTTGCGACTCGTGACGATCCATCGGCGCTTTGCGTCGATGGTCAGGGTTTGGTTTCGCCTGATTGAGCGAACCACGACTGTTCGCACGATGAGTAGGATCAGGAGAAGCAGGACGGACTTGAGCAGGTCGAAAAAAACGCTCGAGCCGATGACCGGCAGCATTTCTCGCATAGGGTATTTTAGGCCGGCTTACTGCGATGCGGCCTCATCCTCACTGGCGCGGGGGACGCATTCTTCTCGTTTCCAGTTCTTGAGCCGCCTCTCCTCATCAAAAGACAGCGTATAGCGGTAACAATAGAGCGGCTCGCGGTAGGGCTCCTCGGCACCGGCCAAACTTTTGCCGAAGGGAGAGGGCGAAGGAGGAGCCTTCGTTTTTTTACCGGCGGTCAATGTGCTGGGATCCCAGGGATGGACTTCTCGATCTCCCATCGGCACCCGGTAGGTCCACACTGTATCTCCACCGAGCACCGGCGTCTTGGCCGTGCTCGGTGGACCGAACTTTTCCTCAATATCGTCTTGCGTGAGCGTCTTCACCCCTTTGGCGAGATATTGATCACGCCAGGGCCCTCCGCAGCCGGACAATAGCACAAGACAGAGCAGAAGAAAGCACCCGCTCCACCGAACCGGGCACGTTACCCCACTCTCTCCGTCACACGTTGCCCAGTTACCGTTCCGAATCACGCTGTTCTCGAATCCATCGTATTGAACAATACATCGCATAGCCCTGAGCCATCATCCCCGTGACCAGGAGCCCCAATGCCGTCTGCAGCCACACCGTATCGGGATATTCCAGTCCATAGATGCCCAGCATGAATCCCACGGCAATGAACACAATGCCCACCCCGCGCGCGATCAATGCATTGGTCCGCAAATCAGACATCGGCCGTCCTCTCTCCCAACAGATCCACTACGCTACACCCGAGCATCCCATCGGTTCAACTCTTCGCCCCTTGGCCGTCAGGACTTCGCCTTCGCGCGAATCGCATCGGCTCTCCCTTCCAACACGGCTGCCTCAGCACCTCGATTGAGCCTGCGAAGCGCACCGGCATAGTCGTCGAGGTTCTTCAGCAAATCGGGATGGTCGGGGCTCAACCGTTTATCTCGCACCGTTAACGCGCGCGCCAATAATGTCGCCGCCGGATCCCAGTCGCCCTGAGCCAGATATATCGCCGCCAAGTTGCTCAGCGCCAACGCGACCTCCAGATGATCCGGTCCCAGGAGTTTCTCCTTGATGGCGAGGGCTCGGGTCAAGAGCCGCTGCGCATCGGCATATTGTCCGTGTTTGCGATGCAGAACTCCCAGGTTGTTCAACATCGCCGCCACATCCAGATGGTTCTCGCCATGCACGTCCTGGTAGATCTTGAGCGCCTCAAGATAAACGGGTTCGGCCTCGACAAATTTCCCCTGTGCGCTATAGGTTTGAGCCAGATGGGCCAGCGTTACCGCTACCCGCCGGTCGTGACGACCAAACTCTTCCGCCTTATGGACAGCCGCGGAAAAAATCTGTTCGGCGTCCTGATACTGCCCTCGCTGTAACGCCGCCTCACCGGCTTGCATGGCAGCGTCCCATGTCTGTTGCCCGCACGACAGGGTCATGAGCACCAGAAGTGCCGACAAGCTGACGAGGCATTTCGTCCTCATGGTCGGCTCATCTGCTCGATGATGGCCTCTGCCGGATAAGTCACAATCTCCGCCAACGTCGGATGATAGTGCGGAATGCGCAGCAGGTCCTGGGCCGTTCCGTGAAAATACATCACGGCAATGAGTTCATGAATCAGTTCCGCCGCATGCGGCCCCACGATCTGCGCGCCCAGGAGTTCTCCGGTATCCGGGCGACACAACAGCTTGATGAATCCATGCGCCGCCCCCATGCACATCGCTTTCCCATGATCTGCGAACGGATAAGAAGCCGTCAAATATGGAATGGCTCGTTCTCGGCATTGCCGTTCACTCAACCCCGTCACCCCGATCTGCGGCTCGGTAAAGACCGCTTCGGCATCCAGTCGATGGTCGATGATTCGCGCGGGTTCATTGGGGCAGGTCGCATTAAACGCAGCCGTTTCGCCTTGCTGAATC
This sequence comes from uncultured Nitrospira sp., assembly GCA_964493335.1. Classification (GTDB taxonomy): domain Bacteria; phylum Nitrospirota; class Nitrospiria; order Nitrospirales; family Nitrospiraceae; genus Nitrospira_A. The sequence continues at coordinate 43,837 of CAZBNV010000025.1, read as the reverse complement.
GCGAGATGCACAATGGGCGTCAGATCGTTCACATCGCCGACGGCGAAAATGTGCGGCTGCGAAGTCCGCATGTCTGGACCAACCGTCAGACGACCGCCAACGACCTGCACGCCCGCCGCCTCAAGGCCCAATTCATGCAGATTTGGGCGGCGGCCCAGGGCTTGAAGAATCGTCTCTCCCGAGCGCGTCTGTATCCCGCCGCCCTGTATAAAGTGAACCGTTTTCTCCGACGGTGTCTGGGTCACGCGCTGCAGCGAGACATCTGTCACCACCTCGATACCCTCCTCACGAAATGAGGCTTCCAACGCACGACCGACGTCCGCATCCATATGGGACAAGAGCGTGGCACTCCGTTGCAGGATGGTCACCTTGCTTCCGATTCGAGCGAAAAATTGTCCGAGTTCGACGGCGACCGGACCGCCACCCAGCACGAGGAGCGAAACGGGGGGCCGACGAAGGTCGAGAATCGTGTCGCTGGTCTGGTAGCCGGCATCATCCAATCCGGGAATGGACACCTCATGCGCCGTCGACCCGGTGGCAATCACGAACGCCTGCCCGCGAATCCGTATATCTCCTGCGCGAATGTCGTGGGGCGAGATAAATTCAGCGCGCGACTCGTACAACGTAAACCGTGGATCGCGGAGAGCGGCGATGCGATAGGCCGCAAACTCCTGCACCAGTCGATTCTTGCGATCGACGATAGCCGATAGATCCGCGCGGGGAGTAACCGGGGCAAGCCCGAACTCACGCGCCCGTTTCATCATCGCCATCATTTCCGACGACTGAAGAAACGTTTTGGTCGGCATGCAGCCTCGGAGGATGCAGAGACCGCCGAGAGGGCCTTGATCGACAATGGCGACATCGGCGCCGGCATCGCGAGCGGTCCGCGCGGCGGCATAGCCGGCTGAGCCTCCACCGATGACCACGACATCGTGGCGATGCTCAGGTATGTGCGGCAGTTGTGGTGACATTCCAGGTCCGATAGACTAATGCGCAGTACATGACCTGCAAGGATACACTATGATCAAACTTGGTCGCTATCGTCACTATAAGGGAAAGGACTACGAAGTGATCGGGGTGGCCCGGCACTCCGAAAGCGAGGAAGAATACGTCGTCTACCGCCAACTGTACGGAGCAGGCGGGCTCTGGATCAGACCGATGGGTATGTTTCTCGAATCGGTGTCGGTTGAAGGGGCCATTGTGCCCCGGTTTCGTCGGCTAGAGGAACGTCCAGTGTGAAAAGGTTGCGGCTTGTCCTAGCCGATGCCCGGCCTGGTCGATGACGCTCCAGACAATTGCGTTATCGATCAGAAACCGGCGGCCGCTGTTCGAGATTCTGACGCCCCGGTAGTTTTCTATGAAGCCACGCGTTCGAGCGCGCTCGAGCATCCATTCCCGCTCGGCACGGTTGACGACTTCCGCCGTCAGCCGAGACGGCGTCTGCAGCAGCTCGTCCCACGTCGTCTCCCACAGGGTCAGGGCAAGATGCGACCCATAATTCAGAATCGGATCTTCTTCCGTCCCATGCGAGACAACCACGAACGGCGCCAAGAAAAGCGCGTGGGCCTCCTCCTCCGGTCCCCCCACTCGCTGAAGCAAGTCCCGCCCCACCCACTGACGATAGCTATTCAGCAGCAGCTGGGACCATTCAACGACCGACGGCTGGCGCCACACCTGATTCGGATCGTCCATCGCCCCCTCGACGGGATATATTCGGAATACAAAGACTCGCCACCGATAGACTTCAGCTGCCCGCTGCGGGGTAGCACGCCTGTTCGCCCGATGCAATGCTCGCCTATGCGGCGCTTTTTCGCAGGTGACGGACAAACAATGGCTGCTCGCCTGTTCCCAGCAATGTCATGATCAGGTCACCACGTTGCAGGACGCGTCCGAGTCCCATGCCTTCGCGGTCTTGCATCACGACTTCACAGGACCACCTTTCGACGGGCTTGTCCTGCCCCTTGGTCTTGAGAAGCAAACGGCCTCTCCGCTCAACCTGATAGGTCATTTCCAATGGCACCGCCTCAAAGACTGTGTCTGGTTTGTCCAGAATGGGCCGGAGCGAGTGGGCTGATTTGGCGCCGCCCTGATTGGAGTATTGAAAGACTTGGTGGGGGAATAGATAGGGAGCCTGCGGGTTTCTGAATCGATAGGGTGAATCGAAGCCGACCAACTCCCAATTGCCAAGCAGATCGTGGCGTGCGCAGGCTCGGGCATACCCCACCTGGACAGCCGATCCTGTTCTGGTCAATGACTTCGCCATGGAGTGATCCTTCGCCTCCACAGGACGACCACTCATCATGCTCACGCATCCTGCCACGACGAGTAACCCTATCCAGCGTGTCATACGATCCTCCGTCTCAAAGACGATCCCCCGCCCCTGTCCGCGTTCTTAAGACAAGCCTAGCAGAGGATCGGACGTCGTCAGGAACTCAGCGATATTAAGGGTCTTTCCGTACGTCTGCGGCGGGAGAAGGGGCAGGCAAAGATTTGGGGGCTCGCGGGAGCACACGGTACTCGATCAGCCGACAGGTGCAAAAGGAGACCTGCCGCCATTCTGCCGTAATCTTCACAATCGCCGATCCACAGAGGGAGCAGCCGAGTGCTCTGGAATCGCGCTTGATAGTCCAGCGGGGAATCGTGATGCGTTCGCTGTCGCTCGGTTCCTGTTCCATGGAGACGTTATCGGTCCCCGGTTTTAAAATCTAAAGCGGCACATTCTGCCCTCCCCCTTTACCCTTGATGCGGCAGGCCTGCTCGCATATATAATAGTCCCGCATCGGTCCTGCGCCGTTCGCCTGTTGCCTCGGCGCAGACCTAGAAGGAGTATGGCCATGGCTGCACAGACATTGTTCGACAAAATTTGGGATGCGCACGTCGTGCGGGCTGAGCCCGACGGCACCACGTTACTGTACATCGACCGCCAGCTCGTGCACGAAGTCACGTCTCCGCAAGCCTTTGAAGGGTTGACGTTGGCCGCGAGAGCGCCGCGTAGACCGGGCGCCGTACTGGCTGTTCCAGACCATAATGTCCCGACCACAGACCGTGGCTTGGCGATTGCCGATCCGATCAGTGCCAAACAAATTCAAACGCTGCAAGATAACTGCGCCACTTTCGGCATTACTTTTTTCGGGATGAACGATATCCGGCAGGGCGTCGTGCATATCATCGGCCCCGAACAGGGGTTCACTTTACCAGGCATGACGATCGTCTGTGGCGATTCACATACCTCGACCCATGGAGCGTTTGGAGCGCTGGCGTTCGGCATCGGGACGAGCGAGGTGGAACACGTCTTAGCCACTCAGTGTTTGGTCCAGAAACGCCCGAGAACCATGGAGGTCCGCGTTGAGGGGCAGCTCTCTCCTCGTTGCTCTGCCAAGGATGTGATCCTGGCGATTATCGGCAAAATCGGCACGGCCGGCGGAACGGGCCACGTGATTGAATACACGGGCTCTACGATCCGCGCGCTCAGCATGGAAGGCCGCATGACCCTCTGCAACATGTCCATCGAAGGCGGGGCTCGCGCCGGCATGGTGGCTCCCGACGACACCACCGTCGCCTACATTAAAGGTCGCCCCATGGCGCCGAAGGGTGCGCTCTGGGACCAAGCTGTGGCGGCGTGGCGGCAACTCACGACCGATCCTGGCGCACGATACGATGCCGTGGTGGAATTGCGTGCCGAAACGATCGCCCCCCAAGTCACGTGGGGCACGAGCCCGGGAATGGTCACCGGTGTGGATGGGAATGTGCCGGACCCTCGAAGCATGAAGGACGAGAAACTCCGCCAGTCCACCGAACAAGCCCTCGAGTACATGGCGTTGTCGCCCGGGATGCCGATCCGCGATATTAAGATCGACACCGTGTTTATCGGATCCTGCACCAATGCGCGGATCGAAGATCTCCGTCTCGCCGCATCGTTTGCCAAGGGCAAGAAAGTTGCCGGTAGTGTGCACGCGATGGTGGTGCCTGGTTCCGGTCTCGTGAAACAGCAGGCGGAACAAGAGGGACTTGATCGCATTTTCAAAGAATCGGGATTCGAATGGCGGGAAGCGGGATGCAGTATGTGCCTGGCCATGAATGCCGACGTGCTGAAACCGGGGGAACGCTGCGCCTCCACCAGCAACCGGAATTTTGAAGGACGCCAGGGAGCCGGCGGACGGACCCACTTGGTGTCTCCTGCGATGGCCGTAGCTGCCGCTATTGAGGGGCATTTCGTGGATATCCGCCACTGGGCATAACCCACGTGCGCCCTTGTTCACGGTAGGCATCACGACGCATGAAGCAAGAGAGGAGAGACTGAGGACACATTATGGACGCATTCACCACACTCACAGGCTTGGTTGCTCCGCTGGACCGACTGAATGTCGATACCGATCAGATTATTCCGAAACAGTTTTTGAAGACGATCAAACGGACCGGTCTGCGAGAAGGCCTGTTCTATGATTGGCGGCGGCGCAAGGATGGTTCGCAGGATCCCGCTTTCTTCTTGAACCAACCCCGCTATCAACAGGCCAGCATTCTCTTGGCGCGGGACAACTTCGGCTGCGGATCCTCACGTGAACATGCGCCATGGGCACTGCTGGATCAAGGCTTTCGATGTGTGATCGCCCCGAGTTTTGCAGACATTTTCTACAATAACTGTTTTCAAAACGGCATGTTGCCGGTGGTGTTGACGGGAACTGAAATCCAAGCGCTGTTCGAGGGCGTCACAGCCCGTGAAGGGTATCGACTCACCGTGGACCTCGCGGCTCAGCATGTGATCACGCCGGAAGGCACCGTGTATCATTTCGAGATCGATCCCTTTCGAAAAGATTGCCTGTACCGCGGCTTGGACGCCATCGGCCTCACCCTCCAACACGCTGAACAGATCACGCAGTATGAGCAACGCCGTCGCACGCAAGCCCCCTGGCTCTTTCAGGATGTGGCCTCCACGACAGGAGCTGCATGACCGCAAAAATATTCTTCACATTGTTGGTTTTCGGGGGAGCCGCCTACCTCTTGGTCATCTTCAATTGGAGTTATTCCGACGGAGATCGCGTGGGCTATCTCCAGAAACTGTCGCGGAAGGGGTGGGTCTGCAAGACTCAGGAAGGCGAACTCGCCATGACGACGGTGCCCGGCGTCGCGCCGGTCTTATGGAATTTCAGCGTGTGGGATGATGCCGTGGCGAAGAAACTCGATGGGCAGATGGGGAAGCGAGTCGTCCTTCATTACCGGGAATTCCGCTACATCCCGACCACCTGCTTCGGAGAAACCACCTACTTCGTGGATCGCGTGGAGATCTTGGACTAGGTCTGCCTCATAGCCACTTCTTCTGTTTGAAGAAGTACAGCATGGCAGTCCCCGTCACGGCCATCACGCCAAGCACGACCGGATACCCCCAGGGTGATTTCAGTTCCGGCATGTGCTCAAAATTCATTCCGTAGATACTGGCGATAAAGCTGAGCGGCATGAAAATCGTCGTGATGATCGTCAGCACTTTCATCACGCCATTCAGCCGATAACTCACGCTCGACAGATATACTTCCATTATAGATGACACCATTTCCCGCAAGGTTTCGATGGTATCGCCGATTTGAATGATGTGGTCATACACGTCTCGAAAGAAGACTTTTGTCGAGCCCTGCAAGAATTGACCATCTGATCGTGAGAGATTGTTCATGACATCGCGGAGCGGCCAAACAGAGCGGCGCAAAAACAGAAGCTGCCGCTTGATGGCATGAATATCCCGCAGCGTTTCCGGCCCCGGATTAGTAATACAGAGATCTTGTAATGCTTCGATCCGTTCTCCCAACGTTTCGAGAATGATGAAGTATCGATCCACAATCGAGTCCATCAGCGCGTACAGAAGATAATCGGCTCCCGCATGCCGCAGGCGGCCTTTGCCGTTTCGCAGGCGTTCCTTCACGCCCTGAAAGACATCGCCGCCGTTCTCCTGGAACGACAAGAGAAAATTTTCTCCGAAGACAAGACTCACCTGTTCGACATTGATATCCCCGTGCCGGTGCCCTTCATACAGCATCTTGAGCACAACATATCCGTAGGCCCCGTAATCGTCGAGTTTCGGACGTTGGTCGGTATTGGCAATGTCCTCGAGCAACAGCGGGTGAAGGCCGAACATCTTCCCGAAGGCCTCCAACACCTCCATCCTATGGATACCCCCGACATCCACCCACCGGACCGTCGGCTCCCCGGTCATGGCTATTTCGTCCGGCTTCGCGACACTCCGTTCTTGAAACTGCCCTTCACCGTATTCGTAGACCGAGATCGTGACCTTGTCCGATTTTTTCTCCCCGATATGGACCAGCGTGCCGGGCGGCAATCCAGACTTGCGGGAATGTTTGTGCATCAATTTCATCATGATTCCAGCTTGTACGCGGATCCTCACAGAGGGTCAAGCGCCCCTCTCCACGCCAATCCATTCCGCGCTTTGTTCTCGCCCCGAGACCTGATACGCTGGAGTCACATGTGCGGACCATCTTTCGTGATCTCGGAGCCAGCCTGTCGATGAAACATGAACTCGCCACCCTGTCGGACGCCATGATACGGGCCGGTCACGAAGCCATTCGATTGGCCACCGAGGGATTTGAGACCCATACCAAACCGGATCACTCTCCTGTCACTTCAGCTGATTTGGCCGTGAATCAGATGCTTCGGGAGCGCTTGTCAGCCGCATTCCCTGGGGACGGTTGGTTGTCGGAGGAAACTCCGGATAGCTCGGAGCGGCTGGATAAGAAACGCGTGTGGATCGTCGATCCGATCGATGGAACCCGATCATTCGTGCGAGGCCTCCCGGAGTTTTGCCTATCCGTGGCACTCGTCGAAAATGGCGTCCCGATGGTCGCGGCTATTTTCAATCCATCCACCGGTGAATTCTTTTCGGCCATCCGTGGCCAGGGCATGCGCCTCGATCATCACCCTGATGCCGGCCAGCCTCCGTTCAGCCCACCCGAGCGGCCACTCGCACTCGTGAATCCCTGGGAGCTTCGAGTCGGCCGCTTTCAGGCCCTTGAACCCCACATGCGCTGCCGTCCGATCGGCTCGATTGCCTATGCCCTCGCACTGGTCGCGGCAGGACAAGCAGATGCTGCGGTGACATTAGATGGAGGCAACGAATGGGACATCGCCGCCGGCATCTTATTGATCGAAGAAAGCGGAGGATGCGCCACCGCGGCGTCAGGCCATCCGTTTTCATTCAACCGCCCCGATCCTCGACTGCAGGGCACCCTGGCTCTGGGTTCGAGTCTGGCCGCGCCGGTGCGTGCCAAGATTATGCAGCTCAGCACGACCGGAGCCGGCTCTCGCTCCCCCCTCTGACCCTTTCCATCGCCCGATCTTCTCTGTACGATGCCCCTCAAGATTATTCATGGGCGCCGTCGCATGGCGCTCGAGACTCACGGCCGCCGGAGGCGCGTCTACAGTCCGCCGAGAAGGCCGAGCGTGAAATGCCCCGCCGGATGGAGGACAGGGCGATGAAGCAGGCGGCCCTGATCGGCCCCTCTAGCAGAGACCAGAGAGGTTTCCCATGAACGTGGCGTTGTTGGGCACAGGATTATTGGGGCAGGCGGTGGCAGAACGATTGCAGTCCACCGGTCACAGCCTGACGGCTTATAACCGTTCCCTGGAAAAAACGCGACCACTGCAGCAACGGGGCATTCGAATCGCCGCCACTGCCGAAGAGGCCATGTCCGATTCAGAGGTGGTCCTACTCCTGCTTGCTGACGCGGCAGCTATCCGTTCCGTGTTATTCAATCCGGCCACCAGGGGGGCGATTAACGGACGCCCTGTCATCCAGATGGGCACGATCGGTCCGGCAGAAAGTCGTGCGATCCAACAGGAGATTGAACGCTTCGGCGGTCGGTACCTGGAAGCCCCGGTTCTCGGCAGCATTGCAGAAGCCCATGCCGGCACGCTGTTGATCATGGTCGGTGCGACTCCGGAGCAGTATGTCGAGTACGAACCGTTCTTGCGTGCCTTGGGGTCGGAGGTGCATCTGATCGGTCCGGTCGGAAAAGCCGCGGTGTTCAAGCTCGCATTGAATCAACTCATTGCCGCGGAGATGGCGGCTTTCGCCTTGAGCCTAGGCATGGTTCGCCGAGAAGGCGTTGCGGTAGAGAGCTTTATGGGGATCTTGCGAAAAAGCGCCTTATACGCCCCGATGTTCGACAAGAAGCTGGCTCGACTGTCGGAGCGGAATTACGAGAACCCCAACTTTTCCACGCGCCACTTGCTGAAAGATGTGGAACTAGTCCTCAATGCCGCAGAAATGAAGCACCTCGCTACCGGCGGACTCCGGGGAATCCAGGCGCTGCTCACCAAGACCATCGACCGAGGGCTGGGCGCCGTGGACTACTCTGCTATCTATGAGGAAATTGATTCGGCGGATAGCGAACGGCGGTAACTGTTACTGAGGAGATCGATCCATGGGCACGCTCTGATTTCCCACGGTCGATTGAACCTTCATCACGTGAAACCGGCCTCCTGCCTTGGTGGGAGTCGCATCACGCTCGATACGCGTATACCACCACCGGCCCTCGCCTTCCGAGTAGTTCTCGGACAGCGTGATCTCAAATCCCCCTTCTCGGTCATTCTCTCGTTGAGCCCAGCCACCTGCCCAGTGGCGGTCCGAAAGCAGGTCGGTTCGAAAGCGGCCGTCTTTGAAGTCATACGTGCCGTTGCCGAATCGATCCAGCCTCAGCGGCACCACCATCCCGCCCTCTTCGTATTCCCATTCGCCTGCGAGGACAGCATTTTCCTCCGCCTGCACGGAAACTTCCGCCGGTACAGACGCCGTCGCTGAGGCCGCATTTGGTCCTGGCGCATGACCGCAAGCTTGAAAAGCCATTGCGCCGATGCAAACTGATATCAGGGATAAAACGGAGTGTTTCATATGTGTTTCCTACGGTTTCCTAGAACCCAACGAGCCCTTCCTAGTACCTCGCCATAGAGTTCTTCATATCATGCGTTCGAGCCTCGCTCAAGCCTCTCGCCACTTTTTGCTCATATCCACCACGAAGTCCAATGCGCTGTGTAGGGTCTAAAGACGTGCGTCTACGCATCGACGCACAGGAGGAGGTCACTCAACGCTTTGAATGTATGATCAGTTCTCTGACCTGCCGTGCGACTCGACCTTTAAAGCCTGCCTCAAGGTCAGACAACGTCAACCGATAAGGAGAAGGTAGCAAAGTTACGCCCGAAGCCAAACTTTTAGCCACAGGGGAGCCCGGAACTGCTCCGTCTATCCCTCTCCGTGCAGACAAGGCACCCGACTGTCGGGAAGTTATTCGAGAGACACACGTGACTGACCGTACGACGAAAAACAGCCCAGCATCTCCCGATAATCTACCACATCCTATCGCGACAATCCGTCGATACGAGACCCTGGATGCCGAAGAGGACCCGCCGCTTACTGATGTTGTGGAACTGGCAGCAACGATCTGTCAGGTGCCGATTGCGCACATTAACCTGGTCGATCCCTTTCGCCAGTGGTCGAAGGTACGGGAAGGATTGCCGACCTGCGAAATGCTCCGGGACTGTGCATTTCGCGCCCATGCCATTCTTCATCGCGATCTGTTCGAAGTACCTGACGCGCTCGTCGATCCGCGATTTTCAGCGCACCCGCAGGTGGCAGGACCTCCGTCCATTCGCTTCTATGCCGGGGTGCCCTTCCTGAACGCAGATGGACATGCGATCGGGTCGCTCAGCGTTATGGACCAGGTTCCCAGGCAATTGACCTCGGAACAACGGGAAGCACTTTCCGCACTGGGACGCCAGGTCGTCAGCCAACTGGATCTGCGCTTACATAATCGGCAATTGACGGAAGGCCTTGCTGCGCAGAAACAATCCGATCTGGTCCACGCACGACTGTTGTTTGCCCTTGATCACGCCATTGACGGGATCGCCCTGCTCGATCAGTCCGGATGTTTTACCTATATCAACCGGGCCTATGCGGCCATCTTCGGGTATGAGCCGGATGAACTGATCGGAGAGTCTTGGAAAGAGCTGTACGCACCCGAATGGGTGGTCAAAATCGAAGAGGTGTTTTTCCCCCTGCTCATTGAACGGGGCTCCTGGCACGGTGAAGCCATCGGGAGAAAAAAAATCAGTGACACCGTATGTACCGAAATCTCTCTCGCGCTCTTTCCTGAGCAGAACAAGAAGGACAACTGGCTGCTCTGGACCTGCCGGGATCAAACCGCGCAAAAGGCGGCTCGGGATGGAATTCTGGATGCTCAAGCAAGGCTGTTGGCGGTGCTGGACGCAGCCACGGAAGTTTCCATTATTGCAATGGATCTCGAGGGAGTGATCACCGTCTTCAATCGTGGGGCGGAATGGATGTTGGCCTATGACGCCGACGAGATGATCGGGAGACAGACGCCGCTTGTTCTTCATCTCCCATCCGAAATCGAATCACGCGGGCGGGAGCTGTCCGAGTACTGTGGACGACCTATCGCCGGATTCGACGTACTCGTAGAAGAGGTCAGACGAGGGACGCATGAGGAACGCGAATGGACGTATCTCAGGAAGGACGGCCAGCACATTCCGGTCACGCTTTTAGTCACCGCGATGCGCGATGCTTCCGGCTACATCACAGGGTACCTGGGAATCGCCAAAGATCTAACCGAATCCAAACAGGCGGAAGCCGCCTTGCGCGCGAGCGAAGAACGTTATCAGGTCGCCGTGCGCGGCTCGAGCGATGGAATTTGGGATTGGAATATCCTGACAAATGACATGTATTACTCCCCCCGATTCAAGGAACTGCTCGGATATGAGGATCACGAAGTGGCCAATACCTTTGCCAGCCTGACTTCGCGCCTTCATGCGGATGACGAGCGCGACTTCAAGGCAGCCGTGGACGCACACCTTGGCCACCAATCACCCTATGACGTGGAATATCGATTACGCACCAAGTCCGGTCACTATCGTTGGTTTCGCGCGCGTGGGCAAGCGGTACGGAATGAAGAAGGGTTGCCTGTCCGGATGGCAGGATCGGTCACGGATATCACCGAGAACAAAACGGCCGAGAAGGCGCTGGCCAATGCCGCGGCTGAGCTGGCAGGCCGAAACGTAGAACTCCAGCAGGCACGAGACCATGCCCTGGCAGCGACAAAAGCCAAGTCCGAGTTCCTAGCTACCATGAGTCATGAAATCCGGACCCCGATGAACGCCATCATCGGCATGGCGGACCTTCTCCAGGAAACGGCACTGTCGCCAGTGCAGCAAGAATATGTCGACCGATTCAGCCGCGCAGCGGCCGGTCTGCTCGACCTGATCAACGATATTCTGGATCTTTCCAAAATCGAAGCCGGCCACGTGGAGTTGGAAGCGATCCCCTTCGACCTCCACGATCTCGTCGACCGAACCGCAGAATCGATGGCCGTCCGCGCCAACGCCAAGAAAATCGAACTGATCGCCTTCGTGCATCCGGAGGTGCCGGCTTGTGTACTCGGTGATCCCACGCGCCTACGTCAAGTGCTCGTCAACCTAACCGGCAACGCCATTAAGTTCACAGAGCACGGCGAGGTCGCCCTGACAGTAGAACGGGCCTGCGATCGATCTGTCCATGGCGCCCTCCGCTTCTCGATCACGGATACCGGCATCGGGATTCCGGAGGACAAAATCGGCACCATCTTTGAGAGCTTTACCCAGGTGGATTCGTCCACCACGCGCAAGTACGGCGGGACCGGACTGGGGTTGAGCATATCGAAACGGATTGTGGGGCTGATGGGCGGCCACATCGAGGTGGAGAGCGCCGTCGGGCGTGGCAGCACGTTTTCATTTGTTCTGCAATTGGCAGAGGCGCCAGCTCTGGGATCTTCGTCGCCGATGCCCGCGCTCAACCTTCAGGGACGCCGCATCCTCGTCGTGGATGACAACGAAACCCACCGGATGATCGTGCGGGAACATCTCTCCCGCATGGGCGCCCTGGTCATTGAATCACCCGATGCCGCTGCGGCAATGGTGGCCCTTAACGTGGCTCAGCAGCAAAAAGAGCCGTTTCATCTCGCTATTCTGGACTGCGTCCTGCCGGACATGCATGGCATGGAGCTGGCGCAGGCGATCCGTCATCGACCCGACGGCGCAACGCTTCCCTTAGTCATGCATACAGCGGAAGTGCGTCGTGCGGCCGCTCGCCGCGCCGACCAAGTGAACATCGCCAGTTACGTCTACAAACCCATCAGCCGCAAACGGCTGTTGGCTTCTCTGGCCGTGGCGCTACAACAGGCGCCGATCTCACCCGAGGCTCAGAAGCCGACACCGGCACAGTCCGAACCTTCCACTCGCCCTCCACTGGCCATCCTGCTCGTCGAAGACTTGGAAGACAATCGCGATCTGATCGCGTTGTTCTTGAAGGAGATGCCCTACCAGTTGGATATGGCGGAAAACGGCGCCGCCGGCGTGCAGAAGTTTCAGTCTGGCACTTATGGCCTAGTGCTGATGGATATCCAGATGCCCGTGATGGACGGTTATCAGGCCACGAGCACCATTCGGGCCTGGGAACGGAGCCAGGGACATGAGGCCACTCCGATCATTGCTCTGACGGCCAACGCATTTAAGGATGACATCGACAAAAGCTTGGCCGCCGGCTGCACGGCACATCTCACCAAGCCCATCAAAAAACAGACGCTGTTAGAGGCTATTTTGACACATAGCACGCTGCGCGTGGGCCGAGCGGCCTAGGCAGATGATCGCTAAAGGCGGCACGACTCGAATGCGGAAGCAGGCAATCTCATGATGAAGGCCTGGCAGAATGGAGCCATCGCCTCACATGATTGGCTTTCACGGCTAATCCTGGTGATGGCGGCCCTTCCGCTCATCGTCGGGGGGATTATCCTTTGGTATGTCGAGATACGTTTGGTGACCGATGCAGGACAAGGCGTGGCCATGGCTGCGACTGAGATCGCGAGTAAACTTGATTTGGTCCTGCATGAACGCATGAATAATATTGAGTTGCTGTCACACGCGCCGATCCTGCGGAACCGGAACCGCGAGGAGATTCAGGCTTTATTCCGAGCGTTGCAAGAGGTGTCCCCTGCATACAGTTGGGTAGCGCTGACGGATGAGCAGGGACGAGTCATCGTGTCGACAGAGGAGTCTCTGCTCGGGAAGGACGTCAGTCGCGATCCTGGATTTCTCACCTTGCGAGCAGGGGCGCGCACGGCTATCGACGACGCCGCGATGAGCGCGGAGGACAATGGCGTCTTTATGGTGACGTTCCTGGCGCGCGTCCAGGGCCTAAGCGGCGAATGGCGTGGGGGCCTGATCGCCCGGATCGGCATGCCAGCCTTCGAGGATGCATTTGCCCAGACGATGACGGGACTTCAAACCTTGTGGGGCACGGCGGTGCATTTGGAATACCAGTTCCTGAATAGCCGGGGCGACTTGATTGCCGATTCGTTCCTGCGTGAAGAGGGCCAACACAATCTCCAACAGATGGGTGTCCCCTCTGCGCGGTTGGTGGAAAATGACTCCTCAGGATTTGTGGAGGAATGGCTCCCTCGCCGCCAGACACATGTGATCACCGGTTATGCTCGCACGCGAGGACAAAATGAGGAGGGCCGGCTGCATTGGGGGATTCTGGTACGGGTCGATCGTCGCGATATCGTCGGACCCATTCTCACCACGATCCTTGTCATTGGGATGGCCGGATCGGTCGTGATCGTTCCGCTGATTGGAGTCCTGTGGTGGAGCACCGTCAGCCTGAAACGCGCCTGGCTCCAAACACAGCGGGAACAGCATCGTGCACTCGCGGCCGAAACTCGCTTCCTCAAAGTCCTGGATGCCGCACCGGACGCGTTTGTCATGACGGACGAAGCAGGACGAATCCTCTATGCCAACCGCGTGGTTGAAAATACCTTCGGTTATCGCCCAGAAGAGTTGCTCGGCCAGCCGGTGGAAACGCTGATGCCCGGGCGATACCGATCACATCACCCTGCACACCGTGACCATTATGTCGCCGCCCCCTATACGAGACCGATGGGCGGGAATGCCGATTTAGTCGCCTCCCATAAGGATGGTCACGAGTTCCCGGTCTTGGTCAGCCTCAGCCACGTAGAGATGGAGGATGGGAACTACGTGCTGTCGGCCATTCGGGACATCTCCCAGCTGAAACAGGTTCAAGAAGAACGGGAACGCCTGCATCGGAACATTCGACTCCTGCTCGATTCCACCGCCGAAGGGTTGTACGGCATCGACCTCGAAGGACGCTGCACCTTTGTGAATCCGGCCGGAGCGGAGCTACTGGGATATAGCCCTGAGGAATTGTTGGGGCAGCCCATGCATCGCCTCATCCATCACTCCTATGCGGATGGTTCCCCCTACCCGCATGAACACTGTGCGTTGGAGCAGGTCTGTCAGACCGGGGCCGGCTGCCGACTCGACAACGACAGTTTCTGGAGAAAAAACAATACCGTCTTCTCAGCCGAAATCGACGCTCGTCCGGTGTATGAGGCAGGCAGCCTGACGGGAGCGGTCGTCGCCTTCACGGATATTACAGAACGGAAGCACACAGAATTGGCGCTGGCCACCGGTGCAGCCATGCTCAAAGAACGCAACCACGAGCTGCTGGAAGCACGGGATCAGGCCCTGGCCGCGACACAGGCCAAAAGCGACTTCCTGGCCTCGATGAGTCATGAAATCCGCACCCCGATGAATGCGATCATCGGCATGGCCGATCTGCTGAAAGAGACGGCGCTGACCCCCGATCAGCTGGACTACGTCGACCGGTTCAGCCGCGCGGCCAACGCGCTGCTGGATCTCATCAACGACATCCTGGATCTCTCCAAGATCGAAGCGGGCCATGTGGACCTTGAAACGATCCCGTTCGATCTCTGCGAGTTGCTCGAGAGCACGACCGAATTGTTGGGCACGCGCGCGCATGCCAAGGGGTTGGAGTTGGTGGCTCATGTCTCGCCGGAGGTCCCCGCGTGGGTGGAGGGAGATCCTACGCGGCTACGCCAGATCTTGATCAACCTCCTCGGCAACGCCATTAAATTCACCGAACGCGGCGGTGTGACGGTGGAGGTACGGCTGGATCCCACGCGGGAAGATTCGGCCAGCCTTCATATTACCGTGGCGGACAGCGGCATCGGGATTCCGACAGACAAGCTGCAAGCCATCTTCGAGAACTTCACCCAGGTGGACTCGTCCACCACGCGCCGGTACGGGGGGACCGGATTGGGGCTCGGCATCAGCAAACGCCTGGTGGAACTCATGGGCGGCACCATTTGGGTCGAGAGTACTCCCGGGCATGGCAGCACCTTCCATGTCACGATTCGATTGCCTGCGCGCCAGGCGATCGAATCCAGTCCGGATACTGCTCCTCTCCCGCTGTCCACGTTGGCCGGGCGACGCATTCTCGTGGTGGACGACCATGCCACCAATCGCCTGGTAGTGCGGGAACATCTGTCGCGCTGGGAAGCTGAGGTCCATGAGGCGCCCGATGGGGCGTCGGCATTGCAGATGCTCCGGCAGGCCCCGGCACGAAACCAGCGTTACGATCTGGTGGTGCTCGATGGCCGCATGCCCAGCATGGATGGATGGCAACTGGCGGCGGCGCTCAAGGCAGACGCCGAGCTGGGGTCGGTACCCGCCATCATGCTGACCTCCGAGGCCCGCCTCTCGAGCGCCCAGCAGCTGGCTGCTGCCGGGCTCCGAGCCTGCCTGACCAAACCGATTCGTCGCGCACCCCTGCTCCATGCCGTCCTGCGCGCCTTGCACAGCGAGCCAGCGGCCGATCTGTCTGTGCCGGTGGCAAGACCAGACACGCCGTGTCCGGAGGGCACCGGACCCTTGCGCATCCTGCTTGTGGAAGACCTCGAAGACAACCGCGATGTGATCGCCTTATTTCTCAAGGACAAGCCCTACACCCTCGAGATGGCCGAGCATGGCCTGGAGGCGGTGGCGAAATTCATCGCCGGCCGGTACGACCTCGTCTTAATGGATATTCAAATGCCCCAGATGGATGGGTATGCGGCAACCACGGCCATCCGCCACTGGGAACAGGACCACCATCGCGCCCCCACGCCGATCGTAGCCCTCACGGCCAATGCCTTCCAGGAAGAGCTCGAGAAGAGCCTCGCCGCCGGCTGCGACGCACACTTGACCAAGCCCATTAAAAAACAACACCTGCTCGAAGCCATCTGTCGATACGCCAGAGAGACCCCACAAAAGGAGGCAGCTTGATGAGTGAGATCGGGCACACATCTTCAGACCTTGGATCTGGTCCGGTGGTGGTCCATGTTGATGCCTCATTTGAACCCCTGGTCCCCAAATTCATGACCAACAGGAAGAAAGAGATCACGACCATGGCGGAAGCTGTGGCACAGGGCGATTTCGAAACAGTGAGGAAAGTGGCTCATGGGATGAAGGGGGTCAGCGGAAGCTATGGCTTTCCCGAGATGACCATCGTAGCGACCCGATTAGAACAGGCGGCCAAGACTGCTGACGCGGGATCGATTCGCCACGACCTCACTGCGCTGGCTTCGTATCTTGAGCGCGTCGCAGTCGTCTACGACTGATGGTACGCAGGAACCAGGCTCGAGGACACGCATCCTCAGGCCGCGAGCGGGACACGAGACCGCTCGAACCATCGGTATCGCACCGCTTGCGTACTGAAGAAGCAGGAGGGTCATATGTCTCGAACAATCCTGTGTGTTCAAGATGAACAGGATACATCTGCCCTGCTCAAAGCCATTCTCGAACGGGCAGACGACTACGTGGTCAGGACGACCGGAATCAAGACCCTGGTTCAAAAGGTGAACGGTCTACAGCCTTCATCGAGGAGCAAGAGCCGGAACACAGGATCCGATGACAGGGTGCGTACTGCGACGGCGACGCCGGCCTCACGTCCTCGGAAGGCGCGCGCGGCGCTCGACATCTAACAGTGACAGGAAAGGCGGGGCCAAGTGACCAACTCCAATAATTCGTCCGACTTGACCGTCCTCTTGGTGGAAGATGAAGAAGATACGGCCTGTCTGCTGAAATTCGTGCTACAAAAGAACGGCTATCGGGTGATTCACTCCAATAGTGGTCAACACGCCAGAAGTCTGATCAGCGCGATGGAGCCTCCTGATGCGGTGTTGTTGGACTTTTTCCTGCCCGACGCAACCGCTCTCGATCTGCTCGCGTATCTGCGAGCACAGCCTGAGTGGCAGAAAACACCCATTGCCATACTCACCGCCGACACGGAGAACCTCGATATGCGTAGGGCTCTGCTACTGGGAGCCACCGACTATATCCTCAAACCCGTGAGTCCGACCAGGCTGGCCACAAGGCTGAACCGCTTACTGATGCATGCTCCCCACATGGAAGCCCGATTGAGCTGAGGGCCCTCACCACCAAGGGATCTCGTGACCAAGGAGCGCTCGAATGGAACTGACCGCGAACTATAAACCAAAAGTCTTAATGGTTGAAGATGAGGAGGATACCGCCAGCCTGTTAAGGTTTCTGTTGGAGCGGGCCAACTACCGGGTGGTCCATGCCAAGGATGGTCGAAATGCGCAGGAACTGGTCGATACCATGCCGCTTCCGGACATCGTATTATTGGACGTGATGCTCCCCTTTCTGAGCGGCCTCCAAGTGCTCACCTACATTCGAAGCAAAGTGGAATGGGAGAAGGTGCCCATCGTGATGTTGACAGCCGACGGGAGCGAGCACGACATCAAAAGAGCCCTTGAGAACGGGGCCAACGACTATATGCTCAAACCATTTAATCCGCGCGAGCTCACGACCAGACTCAAGCGCTTTTTAGGCCCGTCGGCGTAGCGATTCCCGAGAGGATGCGCGCGTGCTTGCCGTGAATCATTCCGATCTGACGCTCCGGGTCGGCAGCCTTGCCGTTCTCTGCATTTATACGTCCGTCGTGCTCCTCCTGGTGTCTATCCTTCTCCTCAGATATGTGCGGCTCGCCAAGGAACGACGACGACAGCGGGTCACCGAGACCTGGCGGCCCTTGCTCGCCCAATGTGTCGTGGAGATACCCGACACCCTTCCTCCGCTCAAGCCTCGCGACCATGTGGTCTTTCTCTATTTGTGGAACCATTGCTTTGAATCGATTCGCGGAGATGCCCGCGCACAGCTGAACGAACTCGCGTGGCGGATGGGGACCGACCAGTTCGCCAAACGACTCTTGCGCGCCAGACTCCTGCGCCGGCGCCTCCTGGCGATGGTTACGCTGGGCCATCTTCAGGAACGGTCCATCTGGAACGAGCTCGCAGCCACGTTACAACACGATAACGCGTTCCTGTCCTTGGTTGCCGCCAAGGCCCTGCTGAACATCGACGCTCAGGCAGCCATCCCTCTGCTCATCCCCGTGATGAGCCATCGGAAAGATTGGTCTCCGCTCAAGGTCGTCGCCATGTTCGAGGCCGTGGGGGCGGACCTCGCGGCTGAAACCATCGCCAAGGCCGCCACCCAAGCCCCACCAGAAATCGCCGCGCGCCTGATCCGCCATCTCGCCGCGACGCGCAGCTCACAGGGGCTTCCGCCGTTACGAACACTTCTTCAGGAGCGGCCTCCCTCGGATGACGTGCTCTCTGCCTGTTTATTCCTCTTCGGTCAATGCAGCGACCCGAGAGATGTCACGACGGTCCGTGAGCATCTGACTCATCCAACCTGGTACGTGAGACTCCAGGCCGCCTCGGCGCTCGGCAAAATGGGGGTTGAAGAGGATGAACCTCGACTGATTCGATTACTCGATGATGATCACTGGTGGGTGCGCTATCGGGCGGCGGAAGCTCTCTCAAATCTCCCCTGGATGACCCCAGAAAAATTAACCGAACTGTGTGGCGCGCTGTCGACGATAGAATCGCATGAACATCTCTTGCCGTTCATGGCCCAAACAAACGTTGGGAGAACCGCTCCAACTCCTGCCCTCGCGCCCCATTCACAAAGGCCCTAGATCTCCTCGGCCATTCTGGCTCCGATCATCACAGCACGGCGATACTCGCGACCCTTCCACAGCCTGCGTACTGTGATCGAAAGGATGCTAGACAGAACGAGAGGAATTATGAGCGGCGAGGAGCAGGCAATGCTGAGGGCAGGTGCGATGCCCTCGATGTCACGCTACGGGTAAATTGAACCTTCTGCGTGCCTTGCAGTTCTGGAAACATCACGACTGTCCCCCGTTGCTCGGTACCTTTTGGAGAGGAGACGGATGAAGTGAGCTTCCAGCCTTCGGGGACCTCGATCGTCAATCCGGCTGCCGGTTGAGGAGCGGTCAGGATCACTCGCATGGAGGCCGCATCGTGCACGACGTCGATCTGGACCTGGTTGCGTGCCGCCCACCATCGGCCGAACTCTCCCACCGAACCAAACCACGCATAGGGTCGCACTCCCTCCACGAATCCCTTTTCGAAGGCGAGCTTGTGGTCCAGGATGTTCGGGTGAATGAGCACCACCATCGAACCGCCATACCGACTGATTCGGCGGGCTACTTCGAGGGCCTGCGGAAGGCGGTCCCCCAGCTTCGGGAGTTCTTCGTCTTCAATCGTCACGGGGAACTCGAAGATATCGACCTCACTGTCCGTCAGTCGATCATAGGTCAATTGATACGGCAAATGAGTGAGCGAGTTGTTCGCGGTCGCCGTCGAACTATACTTAAATCCCGTCGCCAGCAACGCTTGGGGAAGGCTGAAGGGATTGGACAGCTCGCCTGGCCGGAAGGAGACGATCGACTGTCCTGAAAAATGGTCGATCAAAAACTTGCTGACACGCAGCTCTCCAAGAATGCTCGCATTGAATGCGCTCAGGCGATCCTTCACAAACGGCGCATAGGACGGGTACGCCTCGCGCCCGGTCCCCATGGGAAATCGACTGAAGATCTTCGAATGGGCGATCGTATGACTTCCCAGCTCCATCCCCAATTCCGCAAGTCGCTTGAGAGAGCGCACGCCCTCGTCGTTGAAAAAGATATCATCATTGTAGTCGCGAATATATTTCACCTGGATGAAATAGGTGCCGACCAGGCCCTGACTTTTCTCGTACTCCGCATAGTCGACCGCGTTGCGAATGGACTGCGTGAAGTCCACATCGTGCGTGAGCATCACAGACAGCGACTTCCCAAAGGGGACGGTCCCCACCGTCACGGCGCGTTCCTCGGTCGCACGATAGAGCGATTTCAATAGGCGCAGCCAGACATCCAAGGTGGGATCGAACTGATTGTCGTAGGTTTGAACGAGTTCCTCGCCGCGATTGTTATATCCCTTGAGGAGCAGAAATCCGAGATCCAATCCGATCGCATAGGCCCGACCATGGCCGTAGGTCGTCTGCGTGATGGCCGCGGTCCCATCGTCAAACAGAGCCAGCGGGGTCGTGCTTTCGGTATAGCCATAGGTCCCCATTACGTCGAGGCCCTTGTCCCGAATGCCGATCCGCAACTGTCGCTCACGGGGATCAGTCAGTTCCGCCAACAAGGGATCAGACGCCGCCAACCGCATGTCGTAACGCTGGCGCGAGGCGATCACGTCCCGAAAACCAAAGACCTGGTTCAGTCCGCCACCCAGCACTTGCACTCCAATCAAGGTGCCCCCCCTCTTGGGAAACGCCGCCAACGCCTGAAGCGCCTCGGGAGTCAGCACCTTCCCGGAGATCATCGGATAGACCAGCACGACTCGATGCAACAATGCTTCGTGGACATCACGTGTGATGCGAAACGGAATGCCGATTGATTTCAACCCATGTGCCAACCCAAGCCATGAGGAGTCGGGGTCGGTGAGCAGAATCGCCAGGCGACTCTGCGAGCCCTGTTCATAGGTTGTCCAGGAGGCCGGGACTGGGGGTGGCACGACCGTCACATGACTCGGGCCAGATACACCCGGAAAGCGATACAAATCCTGCTCGTGAACCTCAGGAGGCTGGCCTGGCCTAGGCCCAAAGAAGATGGCTCCCCCGATCACGATCGAGAGAAACAAGAGGGCGATGCCGGTAAGCCGTAGGGCCGTGGATCGTTGCATGCTACTACCAGTGATAGATCACACTCAGATTGCCGCCTCGACGAACATAGAGAAACCCACGGTCCTCGTAGTAGCCCGATGCCTCGGCCGAGAATCGCTCCGTGATGGGAAACGTCACACCTCCCTGAAGTGTTCGGCTTCCAACTCGAGTAAAGTCCTGCGCCGCGACAATCCGTTCACCCGACGTGCCGAACGAGCCTGAGGCGAAGAACTGCACCCGATCCGTCGGCCGCCAGGTCAGTTGCGAGGAGAGCGTCACAGCTCCCGTGTTTGGGATCAAATAGATCTTCTCAGTCAGCCACAGATTAAACGGCAGAAAAATCGTCAATCCCGGCATCAACAGATCGATATCGTCCTTTTTGTAATTGAGACGGCGATACCCAAAGGACACTTCGAACGGCGCCAGGGAGGCATGCAACCCGCCCAGCCCCTGCGCGACTTCGCCGACGAATGAGTAATTGGGCGCGAAATTCGGGTTCACCGTCCCCTGCGCCGCCACATACCCCCACGCCCGCTTCCAGAGCGGACTATACAACTCGGCCGACAACGGCGTGTCGTGAAAGCCGAACCGATTGATCGGCTCGGCTCGCAGGACCAGGGTTTGATCGCCGATGGGCTTGGCGATTTCAAAAAGGAGATCGCGTTCATCGGGTTGATTCTTCGTATAAGAATAGTGGCCATAGCCGATTTTGGCATAGTCGCGATAGGGAAGCCGCAGTCCGGTCAGTCCTTGCCCCACCGCCGCCCGTGGCGAGACCAGCAGCTCGGACTTGACGGCGTTGAGCTGCTTTTCTATCTCTGGATCATGCGTCTCCGCCACCAACGCTTCGTACCGGGCGAGGGCGTCTGACTGATGGCCTTGCCAATGCGCCAGCTCGGCGAGTCCGCGTCGGGCCTCGATACGGTTCGGGTCAGTCTGCAACACCCGGTCATACAGCCTCTGGGCTTCATCAAACTGCTTCTGCCATGAGAGAACCTGCGCCAGGGCGATACGGACGTCCTGATCCTCCGGATGGCGCGCCAAGACCTCACGATACAGCAGCGTCGCTTCGGCATGGGCCCCTTGCCAGGAGAGCACCCGCGCTAAGGCACTGCGAACGTCGTCATTCTCGGGATACTGCTGCAACACCCCCTGGTACAGGCCCTGAGCTTCACGATACTGTTTGGTCGCCTCTAACTTGCCCGCTTGCTCCAAAGCATCGGCAGTGGCTCGTGATCCAGAGTCCGGCGATGGGAGAATCGGGGGAGTCCAATCCACAGAGGCCTGCTGTGAAGCAGCGAGCAGCTCGGATTTGACGGCATTCAGCTGCTTTTCGATCTCTGGGTCATGTGTCTCCGCGACCAATACCTCATAACGATGCAGGGCCTCCACCCGGTGACCCTGCCAATGCGCCAGCTCGGCGAGTCCACGTCGGGCCTCGTTACGGTTCGTGTCGGTCTGCAACACCTGGTCGTACAGCCGCTGGGCTTCATCGAATTGGTTCTGCCACGACAGAATCTGCGCCAAGGCGATACGGACGTCCTGATCCTCCGGATGGCGCGCCAAGACCTCGCGATACAGCAGCGTCGCCTCGACGTGGGCACCTTGCCAGGACAGAAGCCGCGCGAGCGCGCTGCGCAGATCATCATTCTCGGGGTACTGTTGGAGACCGTCACGATAGACGGACGCGGCCTCGTTGTACTGACGCATGACCTCCAACCGACGCCCACGTTCCAAGGCCTGCGTCTCATGGGTGGGAATTGCTCCGGCAGACGACGGGTCGCTGGCCGGTTCCTTGGGCGGAATGATGTGTGGCTGACTCAACGCGGCTTGTAAGGCACGAAGGCGAGCCACCACGTCCGCCTCGCCGGTGGCCGCGACCACCTGTTCATAGTATGGAATCGCTTGATCCGGGTGGCCGCTCCATGTCAGCACATCAGCGAGCCCGCGCAAGGCGTCCAGATGCTGCGGCTCTTCTCGGAGAACCCATTCATACTCTCTTTGCGCGTCGGCATACTTGTGCTGCCACGATAGGACTCGCGCAAGGCCGACCCGACTTTCATCGTCGAGAGGATGGCGGGTCAATACGTCCTGATAAAGTGCGGCCGCTTCAGCCAGCTGACCTTGCCACGAGAGGAGTCTCGCGATCGTGGCTCGAACGTCATCATTTTCTGGCCGGATAGCCAAGAGCCGACGATAATCCGCAATGGCGACCTCGTACTCCTTCGCCTGTTCGTGGGTGTTGGCCTGCTCCAGGAGAGCCCGTGGTGAGGCATCTTTGGTGCCGGCTAATGCGCTCAGGACGGGTGCTGCCCACCAGACAGCCATGACGACCATCATCGATGCCAGGCGGAAAACAATCAGGGCCTTCTCGAGTAATCCTCCCGTCGGATCGTGCGTCCTTCTCAACTCGGCCAGCCTTCTTTTTCGCGCTATTCTTTCAGAGCTCTGAACCCATCGAGATCATGAATGATCATGCCCGCAAAACTGGGGTGCGAATGGTCATTCAACACGGTTTCAACCGCCGCCGTGACCTCAGCTCGCGAACGACCGGCAAAGGTGAGACGCTCCGGCCTGACGGCGTATCGATGATGGATGCGGAACCACCCTTGCCGAGGCGGCGCTGTCTGCACTGCGGATACCCGCGCCCACTGTAAGAGCCGGCGATCATAATCCAGCAGGGCTTCGACTCGAGCCGCTTGCGTTTCTGTGCGCAGCACTACGTGCTGTTCGAGCGGTAACGGCGTGGTCTCCACGGCCAGCCACACCGGCGTTCCGGTCAAGTCTCCATAACGCAGGAGGTCTTGGGCAATGTCCTGTAACTCGTCCATGTCGGTGCGATAACTCATCACCGCCACTTCGTCGACGCGGTCCATCACGGCATAGGCCAGCGGACGGCCGGCGATCGTCGGAGAGGCCAGCCAAAATGGAATCACCATCGAGAGGCGAGTACGCCCTGCGATGACTTCCTTCGCGGTCTCGATGGTCTCGAGATAACGACTGAGCTGCGCCTCATTTTTCAGAAATCCCGGCAACACATAGGGCTCGATGTCGAGCTGCAC
The DNA here is from genome assembly GCA_964493335.1 of uncultured Nitrospira sp. Classification (GTDB taxonomy): domain Bacteria; phylum Nitrospirota; class Nitrospiria; order Nitrospirales; family Nitrospiraceae; genus Nitrospira_A. The sequence goes on along the minus strand of CAZBNV010000025.1, from coordinate 19,841 downwards.
ACCGAACAGTGCGCCGGGTTTCATGAGCTGAAGCAGTCGCTGTATCTTATCGGCCAATTTGTGAGGTTCCTGAATGGCTTCAGGGTACCCGTCCAATGCCATGGCCTCGATTCCAACCTCGTGCAGTTGCGTCAACAGCCTGACGTATTCACTCCAGAGTGCCTCGTCGTCCGCTTGCGACGGCATCTGTATCAACACTCGAGAACAACCCTGCGCTCTACAGGAGCTCAACACCGTGTCAGGATCACGCACCGCCGCGCGATAGTTCCACACCCAGAAACCGATTCCAGCTTGACGCATGGCCTCCGACTGCCGTTGAGTAACCTGGAGCTGCTCAACTATGATGTGTGCGCTGCCACCCTCCGTGGAGACCACGAGGGAGGTCAGCTGCCGGAGATCCAGTCGGCGGCCGATATCCTTCAGTGAAACCGTGATGTCGAACGGGCCGGAGACCGTGCCCAACGGCAGGTTGTCCTCTCGACGGCTACCCGCTCGATCTTCCAGCGCCACCACCACCTGGCCCGTGGCTCGACCACGGATCCGCAACCGCTCGTAGGACAGGAGGTCAATCGGCGCTCCATCCCCATGCAGGGCAACACGCTGTCCACAGCGTGCCTCCTCCCCGGCTCCCCACTGCAATTCGATGCCTTGCTGAGTATTCCTCTTCTGTCCTTCGCAGAGACCGAACAACCGCGCGTCCCCTAACCCTGGCTGTAGTTCAAGAATGGGCCCAAACGGTCGATACAGTAGAGGTGGCACGGCCTCGGGTGGACCGCTCAAGGCCACAGTGGGCGTGGTCTGCTCGCCGACATAGGTCAGCTCAATCTCATAGACCGTGGAAGGAAGGGGTTCGGTCAGAGGAATGTCGCCTGAATGCGCAGGAGGAAGCATGGTCATGACGGCGAATAGGCTCAGCGCCCCGATTGCCGCCTGCCGACCAAGGCACCACCGACGACCGGCGGCCGACCTCGCTCTGAGCCAGCCACCGTTCCTTGAGCAGTGGCCATCGTGTGTGGAGTCCCGTTGATCGATGTGGTTAGAGACCATCATTCCAATTTCTGAATGGCTGTTCCTGCTGTACCTTCTCGGCCTGACGGCCGGATACTTGATGCTGGACATCATCGCGATATTCCATCTGCGGCAATATCTTGAAGAACGGGTCCTCGACATCCTGCCGCAAAGTTACACGGGGTTCGAGCCGCAGATCAGCATCCTTGTGCCCGCCTATAACGAAGCGACCACCATTGCCAGCTCCATTCGTTCGCTGCTGCAACTGAGCTATTCCGAGTATGAAATCGTCGTCGTGAACGACGGCTCGACAGATGCCACGATCGACGTGTTGCGGCAAGAATTCGACCTCTTTCCCTTTCCCGAAGCCTATAACCCGCAGCTCCTGACGGCCCAGATCCGGGCGATTTATCATTCCTCCGTTCACTCCAACCTTCGCGTGATCGATAAGGACAATGGCGGGAAAGCCGATTCGCTCAACGCGGGCATCAACCTGTCGGTCTATCCGCTGTTTTGCTGTATCGATGCGGATTCGATCCTTCAACCGGACAGCCTGCGACGGGCCGTGCAGCCGTTTCTGGACGATCACCGCACGGTGGCCAGCGGGGGCACGGTCCGCATCGCGAACGGCTGTCGCGTGGAGAACGGTTTTCTGACAAAGATCGGGCTGCCCACGAATCTGCTGGCGCTCTTCCAAATCGTCGAATACCTCCGCGCGTTTCTCTTCGGCCGCTTGGGATGGTCGCCGATGAACGCGATGCTGATCATCTCCGGAGCCTTCGGCATCTTTCGCAAAGAGTCCGTCGTCTCCGTGGGAGGGTACCGGTCTGATACAATCGGCGAAGACATGGAACTCGTCGTCCGGTTGCATCGTCATTTGCGCCTGGGCGGGAAACCGTATCGCATCACGTTTGTTCCCGACTCCGTCTGTTGGACCGAAGCCCCGGAAGATCTTCGCACCCTCAAGAATCAACGGATTCGCTGGCAGCGCGGCTTGTGCGAGAGTCTCGTAAAGAACGTCGATCTCCTGTGCCATCCGAAAGGAGGCACGATCGGGTGGCTGGCCTTCCCATTTATGGCCATCTTCGAATGGATCGGGCCGGCGATTGAGGTGTGCGGCTACTGCTTCGTGACGGCCGGATTTATCTTGGGATTTGTGTCCGTACAGGCCTGGTTGATTCTGCTCATTGCCGCGATCGGACTCGGCATGCTGCTCTCAGTCAGCGCCCTCCTGCTGGAAGAGATGTCTTTCCACGTGTATCCCGATCAACGCGACGTCTTTAAATTGCTGCTCGCCGCGATCCTGGAAAATTTTGGCTATCGCCAACTCAATTCCGTCTGGAAGTTGATCGGGCTGTACCGATGGATACTGGGAAAGAAAGCCGTGTGGGGCGCAATGACCAGAACCGCGACTTGGCAGGCACGATGATGCATGACGGCGTGTGTGGCCTAGGTCATGAGGTCAGTTGTTCGATGCGGTGACTGGCCTGCTCAAGATCCTCGTGGGTCTTTGCAAAACAAAACCGTATGAACCGACTCCCCTGTGGGCCCGCAAAAAATGCTTCGCCTGGCACGCCCGCGACACCGGTTTTGTCCAGGAGATACATCGCTCGGTCACGACCCGTGCGGCCCGGCAGCCGGGACACATCCGCCAGCACATAGTAGGCGCCTTGCGGAATGGACGGAGGCAGACCTGCCTTGTGCAAGGCCCGACAGAACCGATCTCGTTTCTGTTGATACTCTGTCGCAAGTCCCGCATAAAATGACTTCGGCAGCGCACGAATCCCAGCGGCGACGCCATGCTGGAGTGGAGTGGGAGCGCACACATACAGCACGTCGCTCATGGCTCCAATGGCTTTGGCCCATGTGGCCTCTGCCGCACTGTACCCAATGCGCCACCCCGTGATGCTGAAGGTCTTGGAGTAACCTCCGATCGTGATGGTCCGTTCCGCCATGTTCGGAAGCGAGGCCATGCTGACATGCTCGCGCCCATCAAACACAAAATATTCGTAAATCTCGTCGGTGAGCACCATCAGGTCACGGCGACAGGCGATTTCCGCAATCTGCTCCATTTCGCTTCGTGAAAATATCTTCCCCGATGGATTGCCGGGAGTATTCACAACAATTGCTTTAGTCTTCGGTGTAATCGCCTGCTCCAACTCCTGCACATTCCAACTCCATTCCGGTGCTCGCATCCTCACATAGCGCGGGATCGCCTCAACGGCGAGAATGGCTTGGATGTGATAGGCGTAGAACGGCTCAAAGAGAATGATTTCGTCCCCGGGATTGAGCAGGGCCATGCAGGTGGCCTGGAAGGAGCCCGTCGCTCCGGCGCTCACGGTCACATTCGTTTCCGGGTCCACCGTGATTCGATTGTAGGCCGCCAACTTGAGAGCGATCGCTTGTCGCAGTTCCGGGATGCCGTCATATCGGGAGTAAATATTGCGCCCTTGTTCCATGGCGTCTTTGGCAGCCTGCACGACGACCTCCGGAACGGGAGTATCACAGACGCCCTGCGACATATTGATTCCATTGACCTTCGCGCAGGCGAGAGTCATGGCGCGGATGTCCGATTGCGCGAGGCGCGCGGTGCGATCGCTTTTGTTCATTCACATTCCTCGCTGTCTTGAATCAGCTGTTGCTGTGCCATCAGTCGCTCAGTCACGCATCTTGAATACCCAGGTACAGAAACTTTCCGATACCGTTATTTGCGGGCTCGAACGATCACGGCATCGATCGCGTCCAATCGAATCACGGCGTCATAAAACTCCATTCCCGTCAGCTCGGCCAGATGGACCCCATTGGAACCGACCTTGAGGACCTTTCCGTCGAGTTCTTGCCCCGAGCGCAGTTTCACCTTCGCCCTCTTCCCCACCTGCTGGTCGAGCGTCTGCTTAATGGTGTCGGCTGCATTCACATCGGGCTGCAATTCCTCCGCCGACAGCGGCAACGTCGGAATTGCCAACAGCAGACAGCCCAACATGGAGACCTGAATGCCCCATCGAGACAGAGTACCTATCGCCTGCTTCATCGCGTGCTCCTCCAGTGATGTGACCAGCTGAAACGCTAGCTCTCCACCTGTCCCTGACAAACAACAGGCTTTCTTCGAGCCCGTCATTCCTCCCCTACTCAATCCTGTCCAAGCCGGCGTGCCATTCCCGTACCCCGTTCTGCACAAAAATGCAATCGTCGAGCGACACCCGCATGCAAAATCCGAGGGCAAACGCGCTTACAGGACGGAGTCAGTCTAACAATTGACGAGGGGTCGACACCGCATGGGTCGGACCCGAACTCCTGCCGACCCACACAGCAGAGAGAGTGGCATCGCTCACGAAATGGTTGTAGTGACGCAGCACACGTTCCACATACAGCTGCGTGCCAGGAAGTGACTCCGTACTGGTTGCCTGACTGACACGTCGTTCGCCGGCATGGTAGGCGGCCAGCGCCAGGGAGAGATCTCCTCCGAAGCGGTCCAATAGACGACGCAGCAATGCCGAGCCGGCTCGGATGTTGTCGTCCGGATCGAAGGGGTCCAGGACATGAAGCGTCGCCGCCGTCAGCGGCATCAGTTGCATCAACCCGAGTGCCCCCTTCGATGACACGGCCTGCGGATTAAAATCCGATTCAACCTTAATCACAGCCTGCAAGAGGGCCGGATCGAGCGCATATTGCTTGGCATAGGTGGCAATGAGGGAAGGAATCGATTCGGCAGAGCGAGAGGTACCCAGGTCGATCATGCCGGGATCAAGTGCCAAGCGGTTCAGCGAGGGCATCACCACTGTCAGGCAGATTGCGACGACCAGCGGACAGAGCGCGCGAGCCAAGTGAATCAAGCGAGAATACCAGTCTGAATGTTGCATGATGAAGAGTCGGTTCGACCGTGGGCGTCCTGTGACCAAGCATCTTTAGAAGGATCTCGTCACTATTCCACGCTGAGGACGGATGTACAAGAAAATGAAACAAATCGGCTGGCCCGGAGCCTCATGAAGGCGCTGCACGATGGCAGTTGTATGAGTTGGTTACTGGATGGCCTGTGGTGGCTGCACGGAGTAAGACAGCAGAGGCATAGGAGTATCGAGGGCGCTACACACACATCCCCTGCCGACCCCTCGACAGGCTCCTCCGTGGAAATCCAGACTCGCCGGCGGTAGGCTCGATACACGACTTGGCTAGAGTGTTCGTCGGTCCGGAGCTCACCACAACAAACGAACGTGCTCTTTGAGCCAACAACGATCCATGACGACCTGCAGCCCGGCTTGCCGAGCTCGCGCAGCGGCCGCCTCGTCGATCACGCCCTCTTGGAGCCACACAGCGTTGGCCTTCACGCATATGGCCTCATCGACGATTGCACCTGCCTCCTCGGACCGCCTAAAAATGTTCACCAGATCGATTCGGCCGGGCACAGCCGAAAGGGACGGATAGGCTAGTTCGCCCAGTACGCGCGTCTCATGGGGATTCACAGGGATGATCACCTTTCCCTGCTGCTGCATGTAGGCTGCCACCCGATACGACGGCCGAGCCGGATTCGACGACAGCCCTACCACGACGATGGTCCGGCAATCTCTGAGCAGGGCTCCCACCATGTCTGGCGATAACGCACCATCCATCATGAGGCTCCCCAGAGCTCCTCCAACCGTTGGGCTCGCCCGCAATTGTACTTGTAGAATTTATACCGGATCGGATTCTTCTTATAGAAATCCTGGTGATAATCTTCAGCCGGATAAAACTGCGAAGCCATCACAAGTTCCGTCACAATCGGCTGGGCAAACCGTTTGGATTGCTCGAGCGTCTGCTTCGATGCGTCCGCTAAGCGTTTTTGTTCTTCGGTCTGGTAGAAAATCACCGCACGATATTGGCTGCCATGGTCGCAGAACTGCGCATTGGGCGTCACAGGATCGACGTTGTGCCAGAATGCATCGAGTAACGCGGCATAGTTCACCTTGGCCGAGTCGTACAATACCTCAACGGCCTCAGCATGACCTGTGGCACCTCCGGACACCTGTTCATAACTAGGGTTCTCGACTCTCCCGCCCATGTACCCGCTGGTCACCGATGTGACACCGGGGACCTTCTCGAACACTTCTTCCATGCACCAGAAACAACCGCCGGCAAAGAATGCTTTGGCAAGACCAGGAGTATCAGCGGCTTGACCCATGGGAACGAACATTCCGGCCAGGAGCATCGACAGGAAGAGACCGCGGCAGATGATGGTTCGTATCTGAACATGCATTGGAATAATCTCCCCTACAGCTGAGTCGACTCCCCCCTCATCATCTTACCGGAAAAGCCGTTGCTTCTGCCGTCAGGGTAATCAGCGCTGTCGCACTCTCTCTACGAGCGTCGCAATCGATTGGATGTATGGGTATGAACCGCCGGAAGTGCTCGTGACCAATGTTACGCCGACGGAAGCCGGCGCGTTCGCCACCCAGCGAACTTACCCTCGCCGTCACCGGTATCGATTTCCGCCTCGATCTCACAGGTCGCAGGCGGGCTTCTTCAGCCGCCTGCTAGACGCCGCCCCATGACCGCGCGCCCTGAACCAAATCAGGCTGCTGCTGTTCGAATTGCTTCATCATGAGCGTAATGGCTTCTTCCGGGCTTTCCACGGCGGCAATGAGGCGGCCACCCAGTTTTTTGAAAAACTTCGCTTCGGCTGGTGTCGCCCCTACCAAGATGACCGGTTTTCCCGCCTTCAGTGCGAGCGCCACCTCCGACACGGTTCCAGCTCCCGTCAAACCGCAGGCCACCACGACATTGCTGGACATGACATTGACGTTGTTTCGAGCGTTGCCCATTTCGGTGATGATCGCCAAATCAACATATTTAGAGACGCGTACCCGAGCCGAGGGAAGCACACCGATCGTCAAGCTGCCTGGAACCCGTTTGGCGCCCTGAGAGGCCGCGTCCATGACCCCCACATCACGACCGCCTGTCAGCACCACCCACTCCCGCCGGGCGATCAACTCACCGAGCACGCGGGCATTGTCGATATCTTTCTTCCTGGCCTTGGCAGGACCCATGACGCCCACAATGTATCGCATGCCCATCCTTACATTCGCCCGCCGCACTGCGGCTGCCACCACCCGCTTACCGCCACGGTCGCATAATACATGGCCCAGGCTTCCGGATCATCAGCCAGACTGCAGTACAGATCGATGTCCGAATCCGCGACCATCCCCGTCGCCACATACTTCGCGCGAAGTTGTTCAGCCGACAGCTTCATCAGCTGGGGAATCAGCCTGCCCCCGGCCGACAGATGCCCCTCATATTCCACCGTCAATTGGCTCAGGTGATGCCGCTGGAACAGCGCAGGCAATTTCGCACCCAACGCATAGTCCATGCCAATGGACGTGAACATGCGTTCAATGGCAACGGTCACGCGCCCGAATGCCGCCCGCGCTTCGTCCGGGCCGGTCACGGCCCGCGCCCCTTCAAAATCAGGCTCTTCGATGATCACCCAACCACCTGGTTTGACACAGCGCAGCATGCGCTCAAACGCCGTCCGATATTCGGCGATATGAATCATGACGTACCGAGCATGCACCAGATCGAATGAGGCCGGAGGGATCTCCATCTCACAGATATCACCCTGAAGAATCTCGATGGTCGAACTGCCGCTATTGAGCAAAAACCTCGGGTTGCTGTCGAGGGCAACCACTCGGCCCGAAGGGCCGACTCGCTGCTCCAACCACCGCACGATTGACCCGGCACCCGCGCCCACTTCTAAACAATGCCATCCGGTTGTGAGGCCAGTCGCCAGCATCCGGCGTTGCGTGCCCGGATCAAAAATACGCTCGAGCATCTGCAGCCGCTCGAGCTCGCGAGGCTCTTCGGCCGCGTGGAACACATAATCCGTCTTTAACATCTCTCGTCCTTTGTTGGGCAGCATGGGTACGCTCCAGCGCTACTATGCCGGATCCTTTAAAATCGTGATCCCCGTAACGTGACATCGGCGCGTGCCCAGGCGGCACGAAACCGGGTTTCTTCCTGTGCGGCGTCCTTGTTCTGCGCCCGCAGGCTTTGGACGAGTCCTTGCAACGCCCACCCGTTCTCGGGATTGAGGCGGAGATCTTCACGGTAGACTGATTCGGCTTCACTCGAACGTCCCGCCAGCACCAGCACCGCGCCCAAATTGTGGCGAACCGGCTGAAACCAGAAAGGCGGCTCACTGTACGGCAATGCGGCCTCCAGCTGAAGCGCCTCGCGTAACGCTTGAATGCCTGCATCATACTGGCCCCGTCGGGCTGCCAGTTCCCCGACCAACACCCGTTCGGCCACCTTCAAAATGGCGCGGTTGGTTTTGGCCTCCGCTGTTTTCGCCTTGGCAAAAAGCTTCAGAGATTTTCTGAGATTCGATAATTCACCCTCGGCACTCCCGAAGCGTGTCGTCGCGGCGAATGCCAGCCCACGCACATAGTGCCAGAGACCGGTAGTGAACCGCATTGCCTTGGGGGGCGGAGGTTGCCGGATCAATTCGCTCCAGTGACCGAATCGAGCCTGAGTCAAGAACACCGTCGGCGCATACCATTCCAGAGACGGCTCCTTGGCCACCGCTTCGTCCGAGATCTTCGTCAGGAGATCCCGCCCGGCCTGGAGGGCCTCTGTACTCCGGCCTTCCATCATTAAGGAAGCATTCAGAAAATGGAGATTGTGCGCATAGTATCCCGACGCATAATTCCCCTCCAGCGGATGGTGGGCTAAATACTCATGGTCCACCGTGGCAGCCGTGGCATTGCGTTCAGACGCCTCCCGATAGAGACCGAGACGCATGTAAATATGCGCCGGCATATGCACGAGATGCCCGGCGCCCGGCATGAGCGCTGGCAAGCGTTTGGCGCATTCCAGCGCTCGCTGAGGTTCAGGAGACGCTTCGACGGCGTGAATGTAGTAGTGGCAGGCGCCCGGGTGCGTCGGGTTCCGCTGCAACGTCGCTTCCAAGGTCGCGACGAGCTCATCCGTCCCCGCTTGAGGGCGCCCATCCGCCCGCCAATAGTCCCAGGGTCGGAGCACCATCTGCGCTTCCGCCGACAGCGTCGCCGCATCCACGTCATCAGGATACTCCCGCACTAGACGACGCATGGCCTTCGCATAGGCCTCGTCCTTCCCCTTCCGGGTGAGAGACCGTTTGAGCGAGTACCGCGACGCCAACGCCTCCACGTACGCCCGCTCCCTTGGAGTAGCCTGCGCCAGCCGCAACGTGGCCTTATGCAAGGCTTCAATGGCGCGAGGCTCCGCCTTCGGATCCATGGCTGCGTTAATGTTCGGGCCCAGGCTCAATGCCACACCCCAATAGGGCATAGGGGCATCAGGATCAAGACGGGACGCTTCAGTAAAGGCGGCGATGGCTTCCTCATGATTGAAGGCATAGACCAGCCTGAGCCCTTGATCGAAAAACTTCTGCGCACGTTCGGACGCCGTCGTGATCTCGTGATGCCACGTACCGAGATTATCGAACAGCGTCACTTCCGCCCGAACCAGTCCGGCAGAAACAGGCAGGGCCAACCCTGCAGCTATCAAACCGCACATCACCGCCTGTGCATATCGGCCTCTCACCATCGACCACACTCCTGATTGTTTCTGTCAACTCGACGGACAATGGCCGTCATCCTGTGGCAACTCCACCGCCGCACAGAAAGGGACAAATTAGCAGTCCCGTCGCGAAGATGCTAGTCGGACGACCACAGCAAGAGACCCTGTCGACGAAATGGCCCGTGTCCAACGCAGCGGTTCGTTGGGGATGTCGGAATTCGATGCGCCCGGTTCACCTGACGTCAGGTGAACCGGCAAGGGGTGTGTGAAACTATTCCAGAGACCCGATCGAGACCCGAGACTCGACGCGGTGAGTTCACGAGAAGTCCGCATCCAGGATGCTCAAAATGGCCGTCCAGCGAGGTCCACGGCGCGCAGCAGAAGGAGCGCCAGGCTTGCGGACGCCGGCGAGGCGGTCAACCGGCCGTGTTCCGGCCCCAGACGCCACGTTCTTACCCACCCGCCCTACGCCTGCCAGGACAGGCTCGTCTCCCAGGAGCGGTACATAGAGGGTCTGAAGATGCGAGAACAACGCTGGCGGACTTTTTCAGTATTCTGCTGGATCTATGGAGGTTACGCGTTGAGGTAGGGAGTCTGGGTCGCTTCGGCAGCGGCGTCCCGTCGATCTCTCGACGACTTCTTGTCACGATACGGGAGAGCGCGAGCCGGGACAAGGGACAGCTCAAGGGCGGGAGGCTGAGCCGGTTCCATGTCCTTGCCCATATACATCAGAACTTGTTGCTGGGAGGTCACCAGCGCACGCAGGTCTTGAAGTTGCGCCGTAAGGTCTTCGACCTGTGCCTGTTGGGTAGAAACCTGTTCCCGGAGCTGATCGACTTCGGCTTGCGTCGATTGGGTCTGTTGGATCACCCATTCCTTGAGTTCGCGGGCTTGGGCCGTCAACACGCGTTGCACATAACCCGCACGGTCGCGCAGCCGGAAAATCACTTCCCCGACCGAGCCTTCCCATCGCCGAGCCGGCACCAACCCACATTCCGCCTGAGACGCCTCTTCGGCATGCCGTGCTACAGGAGCTCCCAACCACTTCGACAAACGCTGCCCCAATGGCACGACTGCCCGCTCCTCGGGACGTCCGTGCTCACACCAGTCCTCAAAGCGCTCGGTGAGATCTTCCAATTTCACGAACACCTTGCTGATGCTCGCGCGCAACGGTGAGGGCGCAAACGGATTCACCCCACCCTTCTCCCCCTTGTCAGGAGCGAAGGTCAGAAGATTCACCGGTTTTTCAGCTAAACGATGCTGTTTCCGCGTCATACATGGACCACGATCTTATCGGTTGAAGCTCATTCATTCATTACTCTTTCCCATACCCCTAGTCAATGGTCAGAGCAGGGTTTTTTCAGCATCGGGGCCAACAGCGCGAGGAGGATTCGTCCCCTCCCGGCCGACCGGAGCGAGTCGGGCACATCAAAAGCGGGTGACGCTCGAGAAATTAAAATCGTGCAGCCGCAAGGCCGGCACCAAAGCCTTGCCGCTTTCCGATGTCACCGCTTCCGCAGGCGTCGTATAGGCATCCACGTGGCTGAAGGCACGGAGCGGGCTGTCATGAAACCGGAAGTTCCGCACGGCCGACACGATCTCGCCATTCTCAATCAAAAAGGTTCCGTCCCGCGTCATACCAGTGAGCGTCAGGTCCGATGGATTGACGGGGCGGATATACCAGAAATTCGTCACGAGGATACCCCGCTGCGTCGTGCGGACAAGGTCGTCGACGCGCGCACCGTGAGGGCGTTCTCCGGACAAACAGGGCGACTCCAGCGTCGTAAGGGGATCGATATGGTGTTCCTGCGCGGTATAGCGATCATGAAGCAGCTGGGTGAGCACACCCGCCTCGATCCAGGTCGAACCGATCACTGGCAGTCCCTCACTGGTAAATCCATGTCCAAGAAGGTCGGCATGGTCTGGCTGATTGAGCAACGACAGTCGTCGATCGAGAATCCGCGTGCCCAGCTTTCCACTGAAGGGACTCGTCCCCTTGTAAAAGGCTTTCGCGTCCAACATCCAGATCATCCAACTCAAGAGTCCCGCGACGGCCGCCGGTTCGAGAATGACCGTGTACCGGCCAGGCGGCAATTCCTGAGGTTCGTCCGCGCCTCGCTTCGCCTTGTTGATGGCCGCCAAGGTGCGTTCCTGAACATGCAAGTGGTCGATAGACCGGTGAGCGGCTGCCGACCAGCCGGTGGCCTCGCCGGCCTGCACGGTGAGGCTGAACCGTCCTTCGGTCCGTTCCTCGTAGGCCGCCAGTCCGGTGCTGGCCGCCAGCGCTGCGACCGCCACGCTGGAGGCCACCGTCCCGGCCGCATTGAGATTTTCCATCTTGCATTGCCCGATCGCTTCGCGAACGTAATCCAGCCGCCGCGCGGGACCAGCGGCGCTCGTTTCGGGACGAGACGTGGGCAGGGACAAATAGGATTGGGGCCCGACAGGCGGGAGATATTCCGGGTCTTCGGGTGAGATGCGAGCGATGCGCTCTGCCAGTGCGAGCGTCTCTCGCACCGCTCCGGCGGTGAAGTCAGTGGTGGTCGCGGTGCCATGTTGCCGCCCGAAAGCGACGGTGATCGCCAGCGTCCCGCGACGCTGATTGACGTTTTGAATAATTTGATTGTTCGCAAAACGAGTCGTGCCGCCATGGACATCGCGCAACGACAGGAAGGTGTGATCGCCCGTCGAATGCTTCATCACGAGATCGGTCAAGAAGTCGAACTCCTGCCGATTCGTCAGCTTTGGCCAGGCGGTAGTGATGGCTGAAGTCATCCCGTGGCTTGTCCTGTGATCACGTCGACTCGCCGAAAGCGGGCATGCGAGGCGGCGTGGGTCATCCAACCTGCTTGGCCCGGCTGGCCTTTGCCACACGTAATAAAGCCGTAACGCCGGCGATGGGCATGGTCGGCAACACCATCGCACCGGCCCCAAAACTCCGGCGTGATGCCGTGATAAATGACATCCCGCAGCATATGCGTGCGCCGACCGTTTTCAATCAGCCAAAAGGCATCGCCGCCGAACTGAAAATTGTACCGCCGCTGATCGATGCTGTAGGAGCCATGGCCCTCGATGTAAATCCCGCGCTTCACATCAGCGAGGAGTTCGTCGGCCGTCGCCCTGCCCGGCTCAAGGCCGATGTTCGCAATCCGAACCATCGGCACACTCCCCCAACCATCGGCACGGTTCGACCCGCGGGAACGCTCCTCTTTGATTCTCGGCGCCACTTCACGATTCGTGCAGTACCCGACGAAGACCCCCTCTCGCACGATGTCCCACTTCTGGCAACTCACCCCATCGTCGTCGTAGCCCGTTGCCGCCAGCGTATTCGGTTCGGTGTTGTCGGCCACCAGATTCACGTGAGACGAGCCGTAGCGGTACGTCCCGCGCTTGTCCGGCGTGAGAAAGCTCGTCCCGGCATAATTGGCCTCGTAGCCGAGCGCACGATCCAATTCACTGGGATGTCCGCAGGACTCGTGCATCGTCAACGAGAGATGCTCCGGGTCGAGCACCAGATCGTAGCGTCCGGCCTCGACTGCGGGAGCCCGTACCTTCTCCACCGCTTGCGCCCCAATGCGCGCGCCTTCACGGATGAAATCCGTCTCCTGAATCAGTTCATACCCCATGCGCAGATGCGGGGTATTGAACGCGCGTGTGGCAAACCGTCCGTCCTGGACCGCCGTGGCGCTGCAGTCGCCCTGCATGGCCAGCAAGGTGAACTCCAAACGGGAGCCTTCGGTAGAGACAAAGAGTTTGCGATCACGTTGGGCCCAGAGACTGGCCTGGCTTCTGACCACGCCCGCCTGCTGCTGGATCGAGTCCATCGTGTTCAGGAGCAGCGCGGTCTGTTTTTCCAAGGGAACGGCAAAGGGATCGAGGCGGCAGGGAGTCACGATACGATCTCGATGAACCGGCTCAGGCGCCAGGTGAACTTTTTCGATCGCCAGGGACGCCGATCCCTTCGCGATCTCCACGGCCAGATCCGCCACGCGCGGTATCTCTTCGAGCGAGAGGATGGAACTCGCCGCAAAGCCCCAGGCGCCCCGATGTAACACTCGAATGCCGAACCCGCGATCGGACGTCTCTCGAATCTGCGCGATGCGCCGGTCTTCCCCGCTGATGGTACGCGTCGTCGTGTCGAGCAGCCGGATGTCGGCGTATTCGACACCAGCCGTGCGCACACGTGCCAGCGCCAGCTCGGCCAACTCGTCCCACAGCGGTCCGGTCATACCATCTCTTTCGTGGCGGGGGATTGCACAAGAAGTCTGGATCAGTATACCAAGATCGACGAGTCCGATTCCTGTCTTTTCATCGACCCGTCGTTCGCCTATGATCGCGGCATGTCGGCCACCGAACACACTTCTCGCCAACGCCTCATCGAACTGCTGACCGGCACATTGCTCTCCTCGCACCAACTGGCGCAACTCCTGGGGATTCCGGAGCGCCAGGTCGAAGAGCATCTCACCCATATCGTGAAGACCATCGCCCGCGATCCCTCGCGTACGTTTCTACTGGAACCGTCGGAATGCCAGGGCTGCGCGTTCACCTTTCGTGACCGAACCAGGCTCACTCGTCCCAGCCGTTGTCCGCGCTGCCGCAACGAAGCCATCACGTCTCCTCGTTTTGGCATACGTGAAGAACGGCGACAGAGCACAAGGTCGGCTTGAAACTCTCGGCATGGTAGGAGACACTGCGGGGAGGGCTCTCCACAAGGAACCGTCACATGAACAGAATGTGTATGTGGATCATCCTCGCTTTGCTCCTAGCGGGTTCGGCCTGTGGCCCCGATCAGGCGGCGCAACAGCTGGAGATCGCCCAGTTGGAAGAACGCCAGGGCAACAAGGCGCATGCGAAGGAACTCTACCAGGACATTATCCTTCGCTACTCCGACAGCCCGGCGGCCCAAACCGCCCGCACGCGACTGGCGGAACTCGCCGACAAGCCGTAACTGCTATGGCCGGCGCGGAAACCAGGGAATGAACGCGTTCGTCGTGCGCTGATAGGTGGCGTACTCCTCACCACGAGTCTCCATGGACTGGGCCTCGGTCCAGGGAATGCCGGTGATCTTCAACAATGCCACTCCCATCACCATCGGGCCGATCAGCGTGAGGCCCCAATTTCCCATCGGAATCGCCCATGCCATCACCACGTAACTCCACCAGTGCAGCCATTCGAAGAAGTAGTTGGGGTGCCGCGAGTAGCGCCAGAGGCCGTTCCGGCACACACGGTCCTTGTTCCACGCTTTGCTGCGGAAGGCGGCGAGCTGCCGGTCTGCGATGGCCTCTCCTGTGACGGCCACGCTCCAGAGGAGAAACCCGGCCAAGTCCCAGAAATGAAATGGAGGATGCGGGTTCTGCATGACCACGAGCGGAGGGAGGGAGAACAATGCGATGGCGGCGGCCTGCAGCTGGAAGAACCCAAACATGCGCAGGGATTCCTGCGCGCCCCATCGGAGGCGCAGGGCGCGATACCGGCCGTCTTCTGTCTTATTCCAGACGCGATCGATGAGCACATGCGTGCCGAGACGAACGGCATAGCACACGACCATCCCGGCCACCAGCCACCTTCTGGCCGGTTCACCTGAAACGGAACTCGCATACCACAGTACGACTACCGCTAAACCGTAACACCATCCTACGTCGGCAAAAGAAGCATTGCGCAACCGGCGATCAATGATCCAGAGCACCACCATCACAATCGCCGAAGCAACCCAGCCGGTTATGAGAAGTGAAAGAGGGTCCTTCGTCATGCGCTCAATCATCCAGAAAAAGAAATCGTGCAACAGAGATTCAACGCTCTCGCGTTTGATTGTACTATGACCATGTATGCCGACGAACCCTGCCTGCTATCGAGCTGGATGGAATGCCAGTCCGCCGGAGGTTATGATTCAAGCGTCGCGTTGTGGTAAACAGCAGTAGGCCGAACTGGAGGTGCCATCATGAACATGGGTTTTTCGAGAGTGCTCGTCGCCCTTATGGTTGTGGCTTGCGGCGCGCCGATTCAGGCCGATGCCACAGAAACCAATGATCCCAAGGCCCACCCCTTCACAAAAGGGAAAGCTCTTTACACGAGACATTGCGCGGGCTGTCATGGACCTCAAGGCAAAGGGGATGGGTACAAGCTGCTTGGCCCTGACCCGGCCAATCTCACAGCACCCTCGACCAAGAAAAAATCGGATGCCGATCTGCTCGCAACGATTCACGAGGGCAAACCGAACATGCCGTCATGGAAAGGTCTGCTGTCAGAGCGCGACCTTCGCCAGATCTTGGCGTATGTCCGGACATTACCCCAGTGATCTATCGACCTTCGTAAGCTGGATCGTCCCACAAATCCTGACCCGCCTCCGCGCGTGTGGTCACCCACTCACGGAAACCCGGCAGGCGGAAGGAGAGGAGTCCTTGAATCTTGTCGCTGCACATCGAGAGGTCAGGCGGACGAGGCGGACCATGATAGTCGGCCACCGAGCCCGGCTGAATAGCAGGCGCGAGTTCCGGATACCAGCGCGCCAGCAGCTCGCCGATCTCCCATCGAGACAATCGATCACAGCCCCCCAGATGGTACAGACCCGGTCGCTGCTGCGCGGCTGATTCCCAGAGCGCGCGTGCGAGCGCTCCGGCCGCAATCGGACAACGAAATTCGTCCGTGAAGAGCGTCAGCTTCGTGCTCTTCGCAGCGGCCCGCACCATATCTTCAACGAAACTTCTGTCGCGGGTCGGCGATGTGCCGGCCGTCAAGGCAATGCGAATCACGGTGTGGGACGGATTCTGCAGTACGATCCGCTCCGCTTCCGCTTTGGTCTGCCCATACACATTGAGCGGATTCACTTCGTCCGATTCCACATAGTTCCCCTTCGATCCATCGAAGACCTGATCACTGGAGAGGAAGACGAACGGAATGTCACGGGCCAAGTCCGCCAGCTGCGTAGTCGCATCGACGTTGATTCGCCTGGCTCTCGCCGGGTCTTGTTCACAGGCGCCGGTTCGACTGAGCGCCGCGCAGTGAATGACGAGGTTGGGACGGTGCCGCTGCCAGAGCGCCCTCACCTGGGTTGAATCAGTCAGATCCGCTTCAGACCTGGTCAGGCCTCGCACGTCCCAGTGCGGCATCCAGCGCGGGGCGGAGCGGACGAGATAGCCGCCGATGAGACCGGCGGCTCCGGTGATCAATGCGATGGGTTTCATCTGTTCCCCCGCCCCAGCCGCCTGATCTCCGGCACTTCAATCACGCGCGTCCGCTCCGGTAGATGTTCAATGGACCAGACCATGGCGGCGAGCATCTCCTGAATCTTCACCAGGCCCAATCGGGTCGCGGCGTCACGCGTGGCGGGGAGACGTTCCAGCAAGCAGTACGTCGGCAGTAAAGCCAACGGCCACCAATGTCCGGGGCCGAGAATATACCAAGGCCGGAGGATGGTGGCGATCAACCCGGCTTTCTCGATGGCGGCTTCGCATTCGGTTCGAACCGCAATATAGTCCTTCATCATGGGGGCGGGATGTGCGACGCTCACATACACAAAATGCTGCACGTCTGCCGCGCGGGCGGCACGAATCGCTGCCATCGCGGAGGGCCCGTCAATTGCGCGGAATTGCGGTCCTTTCCAGGGTGAAGGTTTCGAAACTCCCACCAACTGAACGAAAGTGTCGGCACCTCGAACCTGCTCGACAAACGTCGGGCTCTCCAGCGGGTTGCCGACCACGACCAGGCAGCCAAATGGGACGTTCCTGAGGGATCCTTGCCGAGCGAGGGCGGTCACGTGATGTCCACGTTCGAGCAACCGTGGAATGAGCCTGGATCCCAGATAACCGGTCGCGCCAGTGATGAAGAGGCGGCGGGGGGTGGTTGGTCTCATGGATGTGAGAAGAGGGCGGGCGGGCCCGCCATGAAGCCGGCCCAGGCTGCCCTGCCCGTCATAGCTTTGCGGCCTTGTGCCACCAAACGCGCCGCTGCCTCGACCAAGGAGGCCTGATCCTCAGCCGACAACCCCAAGTTCGTTTTGATACCCGTGACGCGGGCGCCCAATGGATCACTGTCCGGCAACTGGCGCAGCGCAATGTGCCAAAAGTGGCAGGTCCCGCTGACTCCGTTCAACCCCACCGGGAAAGTGCCGAACATGGCCACGTCCTGTTGCGCGGCGGGAATTCCGGCCAGCTCCAGCACGTTCCGTCGATGGCCTCTGAGGAGGGCGGCGGCAGCCGAGAGCGGTTTGCGCGCCTCATTCATCTGACGGCCCGTGGCATCGATAGAAATAACCAGACAGCCTCGGGGTAATAACTCAGACATTGGGTGCGCCGACAGCGCGTCGGTGACAACCCGCATGAGGGTCCGGATACCGAGATTGTCTGCGGCTCCTCCGTCATACGCCAACAACGGGGGCTGCTCGGACGAATTGTTCTCTGTCCTCCCATAAGAAATGGCCAGCGGCTCTAACACACCGGGATAGGCAGCGGACATGTACACCGCTCGGGCAATACTGAACGGCGCCAGCGGCCGGTGCAGGGCCTGGAACGCCTCATCGGAGATAATGAGCGGCTCGCCGGTGAGTGCATCGGTCGCATTCATCAGGAGGAGCGGTTTGGAGGGGTTGAGATCGGCAAAGGTGGCGCCGCGAAACAAGCGGTCGTCCAATACCTGAATGACTTGTTCGGCAGGAATCCGGTCGGTCAGCGCATATCGAATCGCATTCTGCGGAACGGTATACCAAGGCCCCAACATGGCCCGTTGAAAATCGCGGCCGATCTGCTCCACGAATCCATTCTGAAAACTGAAATCACGGTAGCCCTCCAGTGCGTAGGAGGCAGCAGGAAGGGCGCCTCCCGACACCGCAGAAAGGACATCGACCTGTGGCAATAGACCCACCCGGTCGAGCTCCTTCATCACCGCGGCGCCGAATACGGCCGCGCGGCTGCCTCCGCCCGAGAACGCCAGGCCGATGAAGCGACCATCGGCCAATTCCTGGGCTCCCAGCCGAGTGGTGGCTCTGGTCGTCTGAACATGAGGAACTGTTGAGGGGAGGGTCGGCGATTCAAGCGCGGTACAAGAGGACGTGGTCAGGGCGAGAACGACGATCGGTAGCCATCGGCTTCTGAGAAATCCGCGCAACATCCTCATGCATCACAATACGGGTGAAGTCTACAATTGGATGTCCCTTCCAGACACCATCATATGGTCGAGGCGAGCGCCTGATCAATCCCGCCTCGACTCTGGATCCGGGTCGCCGGAGGGAAGACTAATTTCTGCTCAGCTTGCGATAGCGAATCCGGTGCGGCTGGTCGGCTTCTTTCCCGAGCCGTTTCTTGCGATCGGCTTCGTATTCGCTGTAGTTGCCTTCATACCAGACCACTTTGCTGTCGCCCTCGAACGCCAGAATGTGCGTGGCGACGCGGTCCAAAAACCAGCGATCGTGACTGCTGATCACGGCGCAGCCGGCGAATCCTTCCAAACCCTCTTCCAGAGCGCGCAACGTATTCACGTCCAGATCGTTGGTGGGCTCGTCGAGGATAATCAGGTTCGCCCCCTCCTTTAACATGCGAGCCAGGTGCACGCGATTGCGTTCGCCGCCTGAAAGGTCTTTCACTTTCTTCTGCTGATCGGTCCCCGCGAAGTTGAATCGCGCGCAGTATCCACGGGCATTCACTTCGGCCTTCCCCAGCATGATCGTGTCCTGCCCATCGGAAATGATTTCATACACTGTTTTATTCGGGTCGAGCGTGCGATCTTGATCCACATAGCCAAGCTTGACCGTTTCGCCGATCCTGATCGTGCCGGCATCCGGCTTCTCTTTGCCGATGATCATCCTGAACATGGTCGTTTTACCTGCCCCGTTGGGGCCGATCACGCCGACGATGCCGCCTTTCGGCAGACTGAACTCGACATTCTCGTACAGCACATTCTCGCCGAACGCCTTGCTGATCCCCTTGGCCTCCACCACCAGGTCACCGAGGCGCGGTCCCGGCGGAATATAGATTTCGAGATCGGCGGCAAGCTGTTCCTGCTTCTGGTTGACGAGTTCCTCATACCGATTGAGTCGCGCTTTCCCCTTGGATTGTCGGGCTTTCGGCGACATGCGGATCCATTCCAGCTCGTGCTCAAGCGTTTTCTTGCGCTTCGATTCCGCTTTCTCTTCCTTTTCCAGCCGTTCTTGTTTTTGCTCGAGCCAGGCGGTGTAATTGCCTTGAAAGGGAATGCCGGTGCCGCGGTCCAATTCCAGAATCCAGCCTGCCGCGTTGTCCAGAAAGTAGCGATCGTCCGTCCCCGCAATCCCGGTGCCTTTTTATTTCTGCAGATGCTGTTCCCAGCCCTGACCC
>CAZBNV010000024.1:0-61058 GCA_964493335.1 uncultured Nitrospira sp. | reverse complement strand
GCGCATTTTCTTTGAAGAGCTTTTACTCGATTCCAGCGGTGCCGTTCCTGCTGAGGCCGGCTCGTGCGTGTGTTTCCTGACCATCCCACCGCTGTTCACACTGTCTTGGGCCAAAAGCTCTTTCACGTTGAGGGAAAGGTGAACGGATTCGAATGGCGGCCAACCTGGCTCATCCAGCGCCGGCAAGGTCGCGGCCCTATAGGGTTGGGCGACGCTAAGCTTCATCCCCTTCGTGTCCCGGATATCCTTTTCATCTCCTCCGGCCGAATCCGCCCGGGGAAAGGCCTTATGATCCGTCACCACAACGTGCAGGTAAGAGCCTCGGAGAAACAGCGCGCCGGTTGTTGCATCACCATAAGCCGACTTCGGATTGGGAAGCGTAAAGAACACGCGTTCAGTCGGGCGCACCTGTCGAAATGCCTCGGCGATTGGCGAAGCGATCGCGCGAAGATCCGCCTCATCAAAGAGCGGAATCGAGCGCGGCGCGTCCAACCAACCCACGATCGTCCCGCTCCATCCGCTCACGCGCAGGGCTCCCAGCAAGACTACTAGCTCTTGAGTGGTGAGAGTCGAAGGATGCGCGTTCAGTGCCGGGGGGGATGAACGTTGCACGGAAAAATCGGGCTGGAGGCCGACTTCGATGCCCTGCTGAGCATACATCACTCGCGTATTGCCGAAGGTCTGGCAGGCCGACAGTGTAAAAGAGAGCAGGCTGACGGACAAGACGAGGCGCAAGGCCATGTGGCGTCGTCGCCGTGCAAGGAGTTCTACTCGCATACAAACTGGACTCCCCACAGCCGGTCTACCCCCATCTGACCGCGCCAAGCCCGATCGGCTGCCCTGCTCACCTTGGGAATTTCACCCTCTTTAATAATGCGGGAACCTTTCGGACACTTTTCAGTGATGAGTTGAAAGGCATCTCGACGGCCAGATGAGGCCAGCACCTCGACATCGGTTTGAAACGGATAGGATACGAGCCCACCTACTTCCGTATCGCGCACGAGGGTCGCCTCCCTCGTACAACCGGCTGCGAGGGTGATGAAAATGGCCAGGCCAGTCACGCCGAGGCAAGGTTTCAGCGGGGCCATAGACTGCTCATGAGGGTCGATATGCCTCCTCACCGCGGAACACAGTAGGTGTCCTCCGCCAGCGGTTCATATCCGCCCCCGGCATTATAGGGAAAATCAGAGATGTCCTTTCCCCCCGTATTCCAGAAGTGCAGGCATCGAGCGGCCAGGGATGGCAGGCTGCGTTGCACGTCGTCCACGACCACCGGCTTCGCTTCTTGTGTCGTGCCGATGACAACCAGTCGGTTGCCGGCCTTCAGCCACTTAGGCTCGAGGGCGCCTGTGTACAGTATGGCAAACTCCCCGGAGCGGCGGCCCGTGTCCCTTGGTCCGTAGGCCGGTTGCTGGACGATCGGCAACTGCGTGGCAATGATAGTCAGGTTTCCATTTGTGCCATTTACCTGCACGATACGCCCGCCAAGCTGAACCTTTTGCCCGGTCTTAGCATTCGGAATGTTCCGCCATGCGGTAAAGTCAAAGTCCTTGTCCACGCCGTCGATGGCGTCGGTTGGAAATAGTTGAAGCGGCATGCAGGCCGTGACGGCGAGACAGATCCCCAGGGCCATAATTCTAGATGAGCGGGTCATGCTTGTCCTCCATACGCCTCCTGCGGTTGCTTTGCAACCTCGTGTGGCAGCATTTATCGACGGTCGATTCACCGATTACATAAAGCGGATTTGGAATTGGACGAGGAATGCATTCTGAGCGAAGGCATCAAAAGTCGTATCGTAGGGAACACCCGGTCCGTTGCCCTGATGGTGCCTGAATTCATAGTTGAACTGAATCTTGGACTGGACCTTGGGGGGAAAGTTTTCGAAATAGTACGTGAGGCCAACGATGGTTCTCGTATACAGGTCGTTCGACATGCTGGTGCTGGGATCGAACTGCTCATACATGATGGTCGGTTCCCAGTTTTGAAAGAAGCCGTCGGAGATCAGGTATTTGCCGAGCACGTACCAGGTGCGTCGTTGTGCACCCGGTGCTCCCGATCCACCGCAGATCGTCTGGTCGAGGCAGGCGCCATTGGCCGGTCGACCCACGGTGGTTTGGTTGGACCCGTCGTGGCCCTGCCACCATTCACCTTGCACCATCAGACCAGGAATGATTTTCGACGTATAGCGGAAATCTAATCCGTACCGATCGAAGGCGCCTTTGCCGCGTCCGTTGATGTTGGTGTTGGCGTTATTCGACTCCCCTTGGATGGTCGTAAAGCTGATCCAGGATACGTCCGTACCAAACAGGCGGACACGGGTGTAGTAGCTCTTCGGCGCATTGGCCCCGGTCGCGTTGGCGTGGAAGTTGTTGTTGTTCATGATGCCGGCCACATATTCGAGGCTGTTGAACAATTTCCCGCGGACATCGATAAAGAAATCCCGTTCCTGGAGAAAATCGATGGCTCCGGCTGACCCCGTGCTATTGCCGTTTCCGCTCCCGACGGACGTGAGATACGGCGAGCTGATAATGTCGCGCAGGCCGCCGGACGTCTCGGTGAAGATGCCGAACGGCATTCGGAAAATACCCATGCGAATGAAGTTCATATAGGGCGCCCAGGATTGAAAGGGGCGAAAATCGATGTAGGATTCCCGAAAGAAGGTGGCGGCGATCGGCTGGCCTGTGGCGGCGCCGCTCCCGCCCGTCGGGGTTTCACGCCCGAAGTTGATGCTTTGGAACTCCATCAGCGCATGCCAGCGCGGCAGGGTGTCGCTGATGCGGCCCCAGAACAGCAACTCAGATCGGCGAATCGAGAAGTTGTCCTGGCTCTTTCCTTCGGGCACATGCGCATCTTGATGGCTATAAAGAAACTGGAGCGCATTGAGGCCGAAGTTCACCTTGTCCCGCAACATCGGTAGCAGTTCAGTTCTGGTTTTCCAGTCCTCGATGGCGTCGATCCGTCTTGCACTTTCTGCACCGCTATACTCTTGCTCCGCTCGAATCTGAATCCACTCGTCCATGGTAATCGAGCCTTTTTGCAGCAAGAGGTCTTCGACGGTGGTGCCGCCGGGAGGCAAGACCGTCGGAACGTGCGATGGCGCCGGGGTGGCCGGTGCCGACTCTGCTTGTGCGACCATAGGTGAGATCTCTGGCGCACGACGGACCCTGTGGGCTTCCTCTGCCCAGCCCGGCGCCCCCACCGTCCACAGGCATAGTCCAGCCAGACCTGCGATCATCGCTTGCCGTTGACCATGTCTCATGCCTGCTCTCCTCTTTGACCGTGAATGACCGAAACAACGAGTTGATGAGTTGTGGGTCTGTACCAGCCGTCGGTCACAGAACCATTGCGGCCTTGTTACAGCGTCGTAAACTACTGCCGGCGGACATGACTTATCGCAGCGTCGGCAGCTCATTGCAAGAATGAGCATCGGAGAAGAGGGGACGAGAGCCTGCGAGAGTTAACATCCCGTTAACATATCTGTGAACAAGGCGAAATGGCGTGGAGTTAAGGTGTTCCTCATCTTTGCAGTATATTTCCCTTGTAGTGCCCTGGAGGAATTCTATGATGGTCGCTTCGCATCGTCAGATTTGCATGGGTGTAACACTCACAGTATTGGGACCGTTCATGACGACCAACCTGTGGAGCGCCAACACGGCTGAGCCTGCCGCTATCACCGAACAGGTGACGCTCGACCGGGAGATCAAGCCCTACCAAAAAGTGAGCGGTGTCTCGGGGACGATCAATAGCATCGGCTCGGACACGCTCAATAATCTCATCACCCTCTGGGCCGAAGGATTTCGAAAACAATATCCAAATGTGAAGATCCAAGTGGAAGGGAAAGGGTCCAGCACGGCGCCACCGGCGCTCATTGAAGGCACCGCGCAACTCGGTCCCATGTCGCGGACGATGAAGTCCAGCGAGATCGATGCGTTCGAAGCCAAGTTTGGATACCCGCCCACCCCCTACCCCGTGGCCGTCGACGCCTTGGCGTTATTCGTCAACAAAGACAACCCCGTTAAGGGTCTGACCATGCCGGAGGTGGATGCACTGTTTTCCAAGTCTCGGCGGCAGGGACATGCCGTTGACCTGACAAAATGGGGCCAGCTCGGATTAACCGGCGATTGGGCTGCTGCTCCCTTCAGTCTCTACGGACGGAACTCGGCTTCCGGAACCTATGGATTTTTCAAAGACCATGCGCTCAAGAATGGCGACTTCAAGGATCAGGTGAAGGAACAGCCGGGATCCGCATCAGTCGTCCAAGGGATCAGCGAAGACCGCTATGGGGTCGGCTACAGCGGGATCGGCTATACGACGTCCGGCGTCAGAATGGTTCCCCTGGCGGCAAAGGCCGGCCAGCCGTACGTCGAGCCGACCCAGGCCAACACGAAGAATGGTAGTTATCCACTGTGGCGCTACCTCTACATCTATGTGAATCAAGCTCCCGGCAAACCGCTGTCGCCCATCGTCAAAGAGTTTCTTGCCTATGTCTACAGCCGGGAGGGGCAATCGGACGTGTTGAAAGACGGCTATTTTCCGGTTGATGCCACCTTGGCTGAGAAACAATTGACCAAGGTCCGCTGACGATCAGCACGAGACCGACGAATGATCAAACCGCTTCACATGCGCCCGCTGATCGATCGCCTGGCCCGCGTCGTGATCACCGTCGGCGGCTTGGCGACGATCCTCAGCATTCTCGGCATTTTCTTTTTCCTCTTTCGGGAAGTCACGCCGCTGTTTACGGCCCCTACCGCCAAATTGGCGCAGCGTATGATGTTGCCTGCCTCACTCACGGCGGAAGGGCCGGTTCAACTTGCGGTCGATGAACATCGCGAAATCGCGCAGATACTCACGTCTGGCGGCGTGCAGTTCATCGAGCTGGCTTCTGGGCAACCGATTCCGATGGAGTTGCCGGCCGACCTCAAGAGCAGGCGCTTCACGGCAATGGCCCAAGGCGGAGGCAATGCTCCCCGTTATGCGGTCGGCACGGACGAGGGCGAAGTTCTATTGCTGAAGATCGGCACGACCACGGATTTTTCCAGTTCCGGCGAGCGGCACAAACGGCCGCTGCTCCGAGCCGGTCGAGCACTCAGGCTTACATCAGGCCCTATCAAGACGTTGGCGTACCGGTTCAACGACCGTGGAAGCCTGTTGGCGATTCTCTCTCAAGAAGGTCGGCTGGTCGTCGTGCGAATACCGGCGGAGGACGCCGCGGATCACGAGCCGGTCATCACAGAGCTTTCAAAGCCGACGGCGGTCGTGACGTCCTTGGCTCTGGACGGCTCGCTCGAAAATCTGTATATCGGCACGGTCGAAGGGATCGTGCTGCATGTCGCGCTGTCGGACACGGAGCCTCCCACAGTGAAAGGCGGCTATGCGGTGACCACCCCGACCACGGCGGTAACGGCGCTCGGCTTCCTGAGCGGTGATCGGAGCCTGGTCGTCATGACGGCGGAGGGCGAAGTCTCGACCTGGGGGCTCATACGGCGCGCAGAGGATCAATCTCGTTGGCGGCTCACCAAGATGCATACGTTCCGATCTCATGCCGCGCCGGTGACTGCCTTTGCTCCCTCTCAGCGGGTGAAGGGATTTGTGACCGCGGACGCGAAGGGGCAGATTTTTCTCCACCATGCGACATCTGAGCAAACATGGCTCAAGCTCTCGAACGGCGACTCATCGATTCGCGCCGTGACCTTCGCGCCGAAAGGCGATGGGTTGATAGCCTTCGATGGGGCCGGGCAACTCTCGCTGTATCAACTGAACAATGCCTATCCTGAGGTGACTCTCGAGACCCTGTTCGGCAAGGTCTGGTATGAAGGCTACGACCAGCCCGCCCACGTATGGCAATCGTCTTCGGGGTCGGATGATTTTGAACCGAAACTCGGCTTGATGCCGCTTGCCTTTGGGACACTCAAGGGCACGATGTACGCCTTGTTCCTGGCCGTGCCGATAGCCATTCTCGCGGCGATGTGCACGGCGCAATTCATGCATCCGGATCTTCGCGCGAAGATCAAGCCGGTCATTGAAGTAATGGCCGCCTTGCCGACGGTCGTGTTGGGTTTTCTTGCCGGGCTGTGGCTGGCTCCCCTGCTGGAGCGATTGCTCCCGGCCGTCGCTGGAATGGCCGTGGCCTTGCCGGTGCTCGTCCTTACGAGTTCTCTCTTGTGGTATCTCGTTCCCCCCGCCTTCAGGCGTCGCCTTCGCCCTGGACAGGAGGCGCTGCTCCTGATTCCCATCCTGGCATTCGGGATCGGCGCCTGTCTCTGGGCCAACTCGTCAATCGAGGCCTGGTGGTTCGGCGGCGACATCAAGACGTGGCTCTCAGAGCGGCTCGGAATTCAGTACGAGCAGCGCAACGCCCTGGTGGTCGGCATCGTCATGGGGTTCGCGATCGTGCCCGTCATCTATAGCATCGCAGAAGAAGCGCTCGCGAATGTGCCCAAGACTCAAATTGCCGGCTCCCTCGCGTTGGGCGCCACCCGCTGGCAGACCGTTCTTTATTTGGTATTGCTCTCAGCCAGCCCAGGGATCTTTTCCGCGGTGATGATCGGGTTTGGTCGCGCGATCGGCGAGACCATGATCGTCCTCATGGCGACCGGGAATACTCCGATTTTGGATTGGAACTGGGCGAACGGATTCCGGACCCTGTCGGCCAATATTGCCGTGGAAATTCCCGAAGCGCCCCACGGGGGCAGTCTGTATCGGGTGTTGTTCCTGGCGGCGTTATTGCTGTTCATCGTCACCTTCGGCATCAACACGTTGGCTGAAATCGTTCGCCAGCGGCTGCGAGACAAGTACAGCCATGGGTAAACGCGCTGATTCAATGAAAAGTTTCTGGCGGGGCGGCGAACTCTTCGTATGGATGACGGCCTCCGGTGTTGCGATCAGCCTCTTGATGGTGGGAGCCATGCTCGGCTTGATTTTGGTCAACGGGCTGGGGCAATTCTGGCCCGCTCCCCTGCATCAGCTCGTGCTGAAGACGAACGAGATCATCATCGGCCGGGTGGTGGGACAGGAAGTCATTCCCAATTCGGTGACGCCGGAGAACCCCAAGGGATTGGACCGATTTCGCTACCGTGTCGGCAATCGCGATGTCTTGGGCTCTGAGTATCGGTGGGTCGATGGAACCGACATCGTCTCAACCAGCACCCCGAAGGACCTGACGTTCGTCGAACGGCGTGAGTGGGGTCCCGCATTCGGTCGCCTCGGCATCGTCGCCGCGGATGGAAGGACGGAAACTGCGGACGGCGACACCTGGTCGGCCATCGGCGCGCTGGTGAAGGAATCCACCACGCTGCGTCGGCGGATCGAACATCTGGAGCGAGACGACATCGGCGCGATCAACTATCGCCTCGAGAAGGCCAGGCTTGAGCGTCAGGCCCTGATGCTTGACGGCCAACTCAGTCCGCGCGAAGCCGAGCTGGACCGCCGTCTGATAGATCAGATCGCTGCACTCGAACAGGAATACCAAGCCAAAACGGTGGAGCTGGAGCAGCTGCACAAGGAGGCCGAGCAAAAGACACTCCTCCTGACCATTTCCAATGGGCGGTCCTTACGTCTCACGCTCGCCCAGGTCATCGCGGTCACCAGGCCGAACGACATGAGCTGGATCGAGAAGGTCGTCGCCTACGTTCACAACCTCTGGCTGTTTGTATCCAGCGAGCCGCGTGAAGCGAATACGGAAGGCGGGATCTTTCCGGCGATTTTCGGCACGGTCCTCATGGTATTCTTGATGACCATCGCCGTGATGCCGTTCGGGGTCAGGGCCGCGGTCTATCTGCGGGAATATGCCAAGCAAGGTGTGTTGGTTCGACTGGTCCGAATTGCGGTGAATAATCTCGCCGGGGTCCCGTCCATCGTGTTCGGTGTGTTCGGGTTGGCCTTTTTCGTGTATACGTTGGGCGGCACGATTGACCAATTGCTCTTTCCGGAATCGTTACCCAATCCCACGTTCGGCACCGGTGGCATTCTCTGGGCATCGCTGACCTTGGCGCTCCTGACCGTGCCGGTGGTGATCGTCGCGACCGAAGAGGGCCTGTCCGCCGTGCCGCGAGATTTCAGGGAAGGGTCGGTCGGGTTGGGCGCGACGAAGTTCGAAACGATCTGGCATGTGATTTTGCCCTGCGCGCTGCCGGGGATTTTAACGGGACTGATTCTGGCCATGGCCCGCGCGGCCGGCGAAGTCGCGCCGCTGATGCTGACGGGCGTGGTGAAATTAGCGCCCGCACTCCCCTTGGACACGTACCTGCCGTTTCTGCACCTCGACCGAAAGTTTATGCATTTGGGATTTCATATCTATGACGTAGGATTTCAATCGCCCAACGTCGAAGCCGCCAAACCGATGGTGTACATGACCACGCTGATTCTGATCCTCGTGGTCGTCCTGCTGAATTGGACGGCCGTGATGTTGCGAAACCGCCTTCGCAAGCGCTTTGCGATGTCCGCGGTGTAATCACTGAGAGGAGTTTGCATGGAAGTCCATTCGATGAGTCTATCATCCACTCCCCCGATCATCCCGGCTCGTCCCATCGTTCCGAGTCAGGCGCAGTCTCGTGTGACTCGCGAGCAGCACGCTGCGGCTTCCCCGGGCGAGGTGAAAATCCAGGTTCGCAATCTGGACTTTTATTACGGTGAACGCCAGGCTCTCTTTCATGTGGTCCTGACGGTGCGATCACATTCGGTGACCTCCTTCATCGGGCCCTCCGGTTGCGGGAAATCCACCTTGTTGCGTTGCCTGAACCGTATGAATGACCTGGTGGAAGGGGCGCGGGCGGTGGGACGAGTGGAACTGGACGGCGCCGATGTGTATGGCCCTGAGATCGATGTGACCGATCTCAGGAAACGCGTGGGCATGGTGTTCCAGAAATCGAACCCCTTTCCCAAATCCATTTACGACAATGTCGCATACGGGCCTCGTCTTCATGGGACCAAAGACAAACGACGGCTGGACGAGCTGGTGCAACAAAGTTTGCAAGGCGCGGGACTCTGGGAGGAGGTGAAGGATCGGCTGACCCAGAGCGCCCTAGGTTTGTCGGGAGGACAGCAGCAACGGCTTTGCATCGCGCGGGCCTTGGCCGTGCAGCCGGAAGTGATTTTGATGGACGAACCCTGCTCAGCGCTCGATCCGATTGCCACGGCGAAGATCGAGGAGCTTATTTATACACTGAAGGACACCTACACCGTGGTCATCGTCACCCATAACATGCAGCAGGCGGCACGAGTATCCAGCCAATGCGGGTTTTTCTTGATGGGCGAACTGGTGGAGTTTGGCGATACCAAGACTATTTTCACGACTCCGCGCGACAAGCGGACGGAAGATTACATCACGGGCCGATTCGGATAAATTCAGGAGGAGCCGCAGCATGCAACGACATTTTGACCAAGATCTCGCTCACCTGAAGCAGCAATTGCTCGCGATGGGTTCGCTCGTCGAGGCTCAGATTGAGCAGGCCCTGAGAGCATTGGTGGATCGGGACTCCGATCTGGCCGTCAGCGTCGTCGAGCAAGATCACGACGTGAATGCCCTCGACGTGGAGATCGACGACCTCTGTATTCAGTTGCTGGCACTCCAGCAGCCCACGGCCCGCGATCTCCGCTTTATCACCACCGGGATGAAGATTTCGTCCGAACTCGAACGGATGGGTGATCTGGCCGACAACATTGCCCAGCGGGCGCTGGAGCTGAACCTCGAGCCACAACTCAAGCCTTATATCGACATCCCGCGCATGGCTAGCTGGACGATGCGCATGGTCAAAGAATGCCTGGACGCATTCGTCAATTCCGACCCGGCACTGGCGCGAAAGGTCTGCGCGGACGATGACTTCGTGGACGATGTGAATGAACAGTTGTTTCGAGAACTCCTCTCCTTTATGCTGGAAAATCCTACTACGATCACCCGCGCCATCAGGCTGACCTTTGTGGCCAAGTCGTTGGAACGGATCGCCGACCACGCGACGAACATCGGGGAACTGGTCGTGTATATGGTCGAAGGAAAGAACATTCGGCACATCGCGCCGTCCGCAAACCGCTAGAGGCCCATGCCAACACTTGCCGTCCTCGACATCGGCACCAACTCCATCCATATGGTCTTGGCGGAAGTCCAAGCGGACTATTCCTATAAGATCCTCGATCGCTTCAAAGACATGACGCGGTTGGGTGACGGCGTCTTCACCTCCCGCCGCCTGTCCGATCAGGCCATGATGCGCGGCCTGGAAGTCATTCGTAATCTGGTTACGCTCGCCAGGAACAAGGGATACGAACGCATTGAAGCCGTGGCCACCAGTGCGGTGCGCGAGGCGCGCAACGGCGGGGAGTTCCTGGATCATGTCGCGCAGCAAACTGGACTGACGGTACGGGTCATCACCGGCGCGGAGGAAGCGCGGTTGATTTTTCTTGGCGTGCAAAACAGCGTGGCCCTCCCCGATCTACCCACGCTCGTAATTGATATCGGAGGCGGCTCAGTGGAGGTGATCGTCGGCAATCGGGAGACGGTCTTCCATGCCCGCAGCATCAAGCTGGGCGCAATCCGACTCAAAGACTTGTACCTGACGAAGACTCCTCCTTCCAAAGCGATGCTGCGTGAGCTGGAAGAAGCCGTGACCAGCCAACTCAGGAGCGCGCTCGGCCCCTACAAAACTAAACGGGTTGAGCAGGTGATCGCCACCTCCGGGATGGCCGCCAATCTGGCCGAGGTGATCCATCTTCAACGGACGGGACGTCCCCTTCCGCAACTGAACCTGGCGAAAATCTCGGAGAAAGACATCGCGGCGACCGAGAAGCGCTTGGCAGACGCCACGCTGAAAACAAGGCTGGCCATCCCAGGCCTCGATCCCAAGCGTGTGGACACGCTGCTGCCTGCCTCCACGGTGCTGAGGATTCTTCTTGGGCTCCTCCGCAAGGACGCGCTCACCATCTGCGACAAAGCCATCCGGGAAGGCATCATTTACGATTTTATCCAGCGCCATCACGAAGGGATTCAGGCGGAACGGGACATTCCGGACGTCCGCAAGCGAAATATCATGGCCCTCGCTCGACGCTGCCATGTGTCCGAGACGCATGCCCTTCATGTGGCGGGACTTGCGCTACGCCTGTTCGATCAAACGAAACCGTTGCATGGGTTTGGACAGCGAGAGCGCCAGTGGTTGGAGTTTGCGGCCATCTTGCATGACATCGGCTACCTGATCAATTCACGGCAGCATCACAAGCATGCCTATTACCTCATCAAGAACAGCGATCTATCAGGGTTCACCGCGGATGAGATCGACCTGATCGCGAACATCGCCCGCTATCACCGGCGGGCGGTGCCCCACCGAAAGCATGACGAATACATCGCGCTCCCGGAAGGCACGCAACGTATCGTCAGAGTATTGTCGGCTCTGCTGCGCATCGCCGATGGCCTGGACCGCAGCCAGTTTTCCGTGGTGCAGAGCGTCGATGTCACACTTGGGCAAACCGTGATTATGACGCTGCAGGTATCGGGGGACGCCGAATTGGAGATTTGGGCCGCCCGCGGCCGCAGCGATCTGTTCGAGGCGGTGTTCAAGCGACCGGTTCAGTTTATGGTGACGTCTCAAGAACCCGATGCCACATGACTCGACCGGGTTCCCCTGCGGGACGACGGTGCCGCCCCAACCTACGACATGGCTTGCTGACGGTCGTGTGCACGCCAACGGTGAGTCTCTGATCGGAGGCAGGATGAAATTCGCCTCACCGGGTCACTGCCCATGCCCAATACCCGTGCAGACCGGCAACAGGCTGAAGTGACCGCCGACGGCTCACTGACTATCCTCAGCACATGAGCGGTTTTCATCAGCGGCTGAACGCGATCAACCGAGTGCGCGTAGCTGCGCCGATGTGAGCCACCATTGTAGGTGGCCTTTCGCCGGGCCCACAGACTTTTCGATCTGAATGAGGCAGGCTCCCGCCTTCTTCAGGGAGAAACCAGCGCAGGGTTCTCCCATGAGCAGGGTGGCCGCCACCACACTCAGGTGCGGCTCGTGGCCGACGCACAATACGACGGAGTCAGAAGGCACGGTGCCGAGCAGGGTGAAGAGTGCATCCGGCAAGGCTTGAGGAGCCAGTTCCTCGCAGATCTGAAGGGTGACGTGAGGGCGAATTAGGTGATGCAGAATCTCGGCTGTTTCCCGCGCGCGGACCAGGGGGCTGGAGAGGAGATGTGTGGGGGCGATTCGTAGTGCGAACAAACCTTTGGCGGATCGATGGCTGCGTCTGATTCCCTTCCCGGTGAGCGGGCGATCCTGTTCCTTTCCCGCCCATTCCTGACGTTCGACGGCGATGCCGTGTCGAAATAGAATCATATCCATTGGTCACCTCACGTTCGTCATACGACCTCGGGGCAGGACAGGAACGCATTCCCTATCATTCAACCATCACTTGAGATACCACTGTCCTCTGCGATCGTCGCGTTGTTCTGGGATGTGACAAGAACTCATGAACCCTTCATCCAAACGTATTCATACCGGATCGCGCCCCGCTTCGCAAGACGTGACTAGGACGGCCGCCGCATACCAAGCGACGGTGCTCAAATTAGCGCGTCGCCTGATGGGCGGCCCCTGTCCCGCCGACACCGTGCATGCCATACGCACGCATTGCAGACGACTTCAAGCGTTGCTGGAACTATGCGGTGATGAGGAGCGAGCCGTCGTCATGGCAGAGAGCGTGGGACGGCTCAGCAAGCTGCGGGCGCTGCAGGTCTTCCAGCAGTATCTGGCCAAGATCGACGCGTCACAGGCGGACGTCGATGCGGTTGAAGGATGGATCGCCACACGAGATGAGAAACTACGGCATGCGCAGGTCTATCACAAGATCGAACAGGCCCTGTGGAAACATGCCATACCGACTCACACCCACCTCAACCATTCCTCGAATCAACGGCTTGAGGTACTACGTCATAGGCATGAAAAAAATCTGGCAGGGCTCATGTCAGCAGCCTCGGAGAAACCTCGCCGCACACGTCTCCATGCGTTGCGCCTGGCGTTGAAAACCATTCGATACCAGACGGAATGGTTGCCCGGACGGCCAGGGCCGAAGAAGGCGCTGGTCGAACGGATCAAACAGGTTCAGGCGGTATTGGGACGCTACGAGGAAATGGCTGATTTTAGGCGATGGGGAAAGGCGCTGGACCGGACGGTGCGGGCGCGTATTCAGAAGGATTGGAAGCGGGCTCGCAAACGAGCCCGCGCGGTTCCACTGGAGCTTAGCTGGCTGGTGGATGCGCTAGCATCCGGCCACGTCTGGATTGGAGTGGACCAGAAAAGCACGTCATGAGGTCGGGAGGGCATCCGCACTGTCTGAGGTACTCGCCGTCATCCGATAGCCGCCACCGGGGACCATGACAATGTGTCCGACCGCGGTCCCCTCCCCTGCCAGTTTCTGATTCAGTTGTTCAATGCAGCGATCGAGCTCGCCATCGTGCAGCAGTTCATCGTCGCCCCAGAGCAACGCCTTCAGCTCTTCGCGAGGAACGACATTGCCGACGGTGAGGGTGAGTCGGCGCAAGGCCTTCCATTCATTGCCAGACAGGGTCAGCTTTCGTCCACGGTACAGGGCCATATAGACCTTGTCGGCAAAGACGAGATCCTCTCCCAGCTCTTCCTCCTGCTGTGCCTGATCGTGTCGGCAACGCCGGAGAAGGGCCCGCACTCGCGCGACGAGTTCAATCGCCCCGTAGGGTTTGACGATGAAATCGTCGGCCCCGCCATCCAGGGCCTCAGCACAACGCTCCGCGGACGCATAGCCCGACATCACGATGATCGGAATATGTCTGGTGGAGGGATCTTCCCGTAATCGCTTACAGATTTCTCGCCCCGTAATGCCGGGAAGATTGTCGTCGGCCATGACCAGGGATGGTTTGATGCGCCACACATCCTGCATGCCGGAAGGTCCGTCGAAGGCGACGTTTGTGCGGAAAGAGGCCCGCCGGAGAATCTGATCCAAGAGCTTGGCGTGGCTCTGGTCGTGCTCAAGGATTTGAATGATTTCCATGCTCATAGAGACATTCCTCTCTCTCATCATCGGCTAATGAAGGAGGGAACTTGAGAGCGGCGAAGGTGTCGGTTGAGGGGCGGTTACTTCGAGGCGCCGAGAATGCGTTGCAGGTGGGCCATCCAGGAGGCGCTCTCGCTGTCGTCGTTCCTGCCACGAGCCGAGGGGGAACGGCGAGCGCTCAATCGTTCGATACGCTCGGTCACGTCTTTAAACCCGGGTTCCTCACGCCTGATCCAGCGGTACTGTTCAAGCGTTTCTTCAGCCCGGCCCAAATTTTCCAGCGTGCGCCCGAGCAAGTACCGCACTTGAATGACGTCCACTGATGAGGCGGCTTTGGCCTGCAGCGCTTTACGAAACGCCGTGACGGCCTGCTCCGATTGGCCGGAGGATTTCAGGCAGATGCCCACCTGTGCCATGGCCTTGAAGGTGAAAGAGGTATCTTGAGCCGCCAACGAGAATTGCTGGAGGGCTTCCTTGTACATCCCGATCTTCTTGAGCGCCAGCCCGCGTTCGTACCACTCGGCGGCTTCCTGCGTAGGCGAACCGACGGAGGGTGAGACAGCAGGGGTAGCAGCCTGAGTGTGTGTGGTGGTGGGCGCGGAGGCAGTTCGCGTGGCGAACGCGGTCAGTTGAGTCCGTTCGGCTTCTTCCTGTTCTGCCGTCATCGCAGTCAGGGCCTCTGTATCCGTGAGCGGGAGAATGCCGCCTTTACTCCGGTCCTTGGCTGCCTGCGCCACGATTGTCGTAGAAACAAACCCGGACTGCTCCGCAAAGCCATAGGTCAATGCCGTATCGCAGAGTTGGTTGATCAGGCGTGGGACGCCACCAGTCAGCCCATGGATCATGCGGCAGGCGTGATAGGTGAAGATGGGTTCCTCGCGGCCGGCCACGCGCAGGCGATGGGCCATGTAACCCAGGCTGTCTTCTTCTTTGAAGGGTTCGAGACTGTAATCCACCATGACACGCTGGGCGAACTGGGTGAGGTCTTTGCGCTGCAAGAGCTGCCGCAGGCCCGGCTGTCCGGACAGAATGATTTGGAGAACGGGTGCCTTGTCTTGATTCAAGTTGGACAGGAGCCGGAGCTCTTCCAAGAGTCCGACACCGAGATTCTGGGCTTCATCGACGATCAGCAACACCCGTCGGCGGGCGGCGGCTTCGGTGTCGAGAAATTGCTGGAAGGCGTGGAAGGCTTCGAGTTTTCCTTGAGGCTTCTCTTTCCAACCGAAGGCCAGCAAAATCCAGGGCAACAGGGTGTCTGTCCCAGCATGAGTGTTGGTGATCAACCCCGTGGTGAAATGATCCCGATGCTCGGCCAGGAGTTGCTGAAGCAAGGTGGTCTTCCCCATCCCAGGTTCACCTGTGAGCACGACGAATCCCGCTTCATTGAGAATGCCGTATTCCAGTGTCGCCATCGCGAGCCGATGCGTGTCTCCCCGATAGAGGAAGTCCGGATTTGGCGCGAGGCTGAAAGGCTTGAGCTGCAAGCCGTAGAAGGTTTCGTACATACTTCCTACTTACGAGACAATCGCCAGGAGGTCAATAACATTCGTTGGCGGCATTCACCGAGCCAGGCCGAGGTTTAGGTCAAGGTTAAGGTCTGGTTGAGGTGGGGTATGCAGACACCTGCAAGATCAACCTCCGCCTACATCTACATCTACATCTACATCTAAATCTTTAAACCTTCCAGAAACCCGGTGGCCGTTGTCGTAATCTCGCTAGAGATGGTACGCAGCGCCGGAGCGCAAGCTTTGCACCGCAAGGAGGCAGGCGCGAGTCACGGCTTCGATTGCCGCGAAGGGGATCACCGGTGGAAGGCCTTGCTCGATGGCGCGCACGAATTGCGCCATCTCCTCGGGGAACCCCTTCTCCCGCTTGCCCGTCTTAAAGACCTGTTTCCGGGAACCGGCATACATCTGCGTCTCCATGAAGTCGTCCATAGTCAGGGACTTCCCGTCGGCATGCGCTTCGAAACGCTCTTTCGCGAGACCGCTGTTGCCCTCCGCCGTATAGACGATCGTGCCGATGGACCCGTCTGCGAACGTCAATGAGATGCTGCACTGGTCATCGGTGATGCCGGAGCTGTGTTGCCCGATCCTCCCGGCAAAGACCGAGGTGGGAGGCGCCGCACAGAGGGCTTGCATGTAGTCGACGAAATGACAGACTTCCCCGATCACGCGCCCGCCCCCCACATCAGGATCCTGCACCCAATGTTCCTTCGGTACTCGCCCTGCGTTGATCCGATACAGCATCACGAGAGGATTGGTGCGCGAGGCGAAGAAGGATTGGGCCTGCTTCGCATGGGGAGAAAACCGCCGATTGAACCCCACCATCACATGCAGGCCGCTGGAGGCTTTCTTCTCGTAGACGGCGCGAATAGCGTGCAGTTCCTCTTCCGTCAAGCAGAGCGGCTTCTCGACAAACACATGCTTGTCGGCCAGCAGACTTTTCACCACGAGTGCTCCGTGGCTGTCGTGCCTGGTGCCGATCAACACGGTGTTGATCGCGGCATCATCCAGAATGGCCTGCACATCACTGGTGCAGTAGGCCGCCTGGAGCTTTTCGGCGAGTGATTTAGCGGTCATTCCCGTGGCGCTGCACAGCCCGCGAATTGTGACGGTCTTCATGGTCTGCAACGGCGGCAGCAGCATGGCCCTCACGTGGTTGCCGGCTCCGATGATGCCGAGCGACACCGGGAGGCCGGACTTGCCTGGCCCCACTGAAATGGTCCGCGGCATGGGACGGGCATAATCGGAAGGATAGGTGATGACCATGCCCATGTAGGGCGTCGTGCCATCCATCATGAGCGCGTAAGCGGCCTCAGCCTGTTCGATGGGGTATCGATGCGTAATCAGCGGTTTGAGTTGGATCTTGCGTTCGGCCACGAGCTCAAGGAACGCTTGCATGTTGCGCTGTTCGGTCCATCGCACATAACCGAATGGATAGTCACGCCCCTGTTCCTCATATTGATTGTCATAACGTCCTGGCCCGTAGGACATGGAGAGTCGTAGTTCCAATTCCTTCTTGTAGTAAGGCTCGCGGGGAATGTTCATGCCCACGGCGCCGACTACCACGACCCTGCCCTTCTTCCTGGCGATCTCACCGGCCACTTCAATCGGGCCATTGTCCTTCGTGCTCGCCGTGATAATGACCGCGTCCACTCCGTGACCTTCGGAGAAGGCCGTGGCGGCTTCAATCAACCCGGTCGACGCAACGACTGCATCCGCGCCTAACTGTCGAGCGAGTTCCAGCTTGGAAGCATCCAGATCCGAACCCAGCACCCGGCAACCAGAGGCTTTCAGCATTTGTACCGTGAGCTGCCCCAACAGACCTAGTCCAATGACCGCAATGCGATCTCCCAGCTTCGGCTCTGCCTGACGAATTCCCTGCAGAGCGATCGCCCCAAGCGTCACGAACGAGGCGTCTTCACTATCCACTCCATCTGGAATTTTGACGCAGAGGTTCTTCGGCACATAGATCATCTCGGCATGGGAGGCGTAATTCTGTCCCGCGCAGGCCACTCGATCACCGACGGAAAAGGACTCGGCATCCTTTCCGACCTCGAGAACCGTGCCGGCGCAGCTATAGCCCAAGGCGGCAGGAGTATCCAGCCGGTCGAAGACCCGTGTGAGCGTCGCTTGGAGCCCATCTTTTTGAACGGCGGCGAGTACCTTTTGGACCCGTTCAGGGCGTTCCATCAGCTTGCCGAGCAAACTTTTTTGAGCGCTTTGTACCGTGGACTTTTCAGTTCCGGGGCTGATGAGCGAGGCGTCGTTCAAAACAAGCAGGCCGCTGCCACGGAGCGACGGCGGTGGGACCTCCGCGACCTTGACCACTCCGGAACGAAACTGTTGAATGATTTGCTTCATGGGTTTGGTTCAAGAGGCACGGCGTATTCTCTCGTAACTAGCCGTTCCCCTTCAACAACTGTCGCATCTGTTTCCAGGCCTGCCCAATCCGTGAGGGGCGCGAGCGATGCCGCGTAAATCCCACTAACACGGCTTGCTCAAGATGCGACAGACGTGCGGCGGTATCTTTGAAGGTTCGATCCGTGCGGAAAATGAGTCGATACTGCTCCAGAGCCTCGGGTCGTTCCCCTAGTTGTTCGAGCGTGCGGCCTAATAGGTAGCGTACGCTGAGACTCTGCCGGCGGGGTGCACGTTGATCTGCGCAGGCTTTTCGAAAGGCCGCCACGGCTCGGCTTGCTTGTCCCATCGCACGATAACAGAGACCGATCTGACCGAATGCCCTCACGTGGTAGGCAGGATCCATCGCGGCTTTCTCGAACTGTTCGAGTGCGGCAGTGAAATCTCGCAACTTCCTCAATTCAAGGCCTCGTTGATAGAAGTTCTCCGCTTGGCTTGAGCCAGCAAGAGTACTAGTCGAAGAGGCTGTGGGCATGACGGAATGAGCTGCTGCAGATGCCTCAGGTGCTTTCGCGGCCTTCAGAGTGACCGCTTCTTCAGGATCTTCGGAGGCCATTGCTAGCACCGACAGGTCTTCCTCTTCGCACAGCGGCAGGATGCGGTTCTTGCGTCGATCGAGCGCGGCCTGCGCAAGCATCTTGGCGGTGATACGGGAAGTCTGCCTAGCAAATCCGTAGGTCAGCGCCATTTCGCAGACTTGATTGATGAGCCTGGGATTGCCCTGGCTCAGACGAAAGGCCAGGCTGCAGGCCTGGCGGGTGAAGATCGATCCGGTGGCACCGGCAAGGCGGAGCCGATGCGCGATGTACTGCATCACCTCCTCCTCCGTGAAGGGTTGGAGATGATAATCCACGACGACTCGCTGCGCAAACTGAGTCATGTCAATGCCTCGGAGTAGCGCTTGGAGATTTGGCTGGCCGGAGAGAATGATCTGCAACTGGAGGGTCTTGTCCTGATTCAGGTTGGAGAGCAGACGCAACTCCTCTAACAAGGTGACCCCGAGATGCTGCGCTTCGTCCATGATCAGCATGACCCGTCGATTGCCGGCCGCTTCCTGGGCGAGAAATTGCGTGAACAGCCGATGGGATTCGATGGGATCCAGTTGCGTATGGCTCAGCCCCAAGGCTTGGAGGATCCACGGAAGTAGATAGTCCACGTCATACCGGACGTTCGAAATAAACCCGATCGAATAGGCATTCTGATGTTCCGCCATGACCTTTTGCAGCAGCGACGTTTTGCCCATACCGGGGTCGCCGGTGAGGACCATGAAGGGGGCTTCATTGAGCAGTCCGTATTCCAGCAGGCTGTAGGCGGTGCGGTGTGTCTTACTCAGGTACAGAAAATCGGCATCCGGCAGAAGCGCAAAGGGTTTAGTATGAAGGTGATAAAAGTGTGTGTACATCAGGGGTTCGAGTAATCAGAGTAGTTTTTTCATCTCAGCCGGACCGATCCCTGCCCGCCCCGCCTTGTTCAATACGGTTCCAAGCACTGGGGTGGATTGTTTCACCAGTGACAGGGCCCGTTCTACATCCTCCGCTTTCGTCCGGCCCTCCTCCACCACGAGCAGCAATGCATCGATGTAGGGCGAAAATGCCAGCACGTCGGACGTATTGAGCAGTGGCGGCAGATCGAACATGATGATCCGCGATTGGTAGCGGTGTTTCAGTTCTTCCACCAAGGCGAGCATCTTTGGAGAGGTCAAGGCCTCGGCAGAGTGCGGCACAGCGCGTCCGCCCGGCAGCAACACGAATCGGCCGATTCCGGGATGGATCAGCAGATCTTCGAGGGGAACATCGTCGAGCAGGTAGTCGGCCAATCCCTCGCTGGGGCCAAGGTCGAACACGTCTTGGATCGTGGGGTTCTGGAGATTGGCATCCACGAGGAGGACGGATTGGGTGACATCCATGGCCAGGCTGACGGCGAGGTTCACCGCCGTGAGGGTTTTGCCTTCATGTGGCCCTGGGCTCGTGACGCCGATCACGTTCCACCCTTTCTCACGCATTCGATGGGTGACCTGCGTGCGAAGAATCTTAAACGCATCGACGAACCGCCCTCCCTCAAACCCGGCCACGATGCGCCGCTCACGCAGTACCGCTTCCGGAATGTGGAGCGACTTGGTGCGGGTGTACACGATTTGCGCAGGAGCCGTCCGAACGGACGAGGCGCGGTTGAGCCTGGATATGGGACGGTTCTGGGGCTGTTGCTGTTTGTATCGATCAAGGGCGGCTTGAAACCATTCCATGGGAGGGCCTTTCCGTTCTAGGACGCGGTAAAAATCATTTAGGCGTTTCTGAAACACTGAGAGACGGAGACAATGTTGTTCCGCAGGATGCTCAAAAAGGCCGTCCAGCGCGGCCGCCGCGAGGTCCGCGACGCGAAGAAGAATGAGCGTCACGTCTGCGGACGGGCGCAAGCCGGTGAGCGCCCAGTGTCTTAGAGGCGAAGCGTTCATTCTTACCCGCCCAACCCGAGCCTGCCAAGACAGGCTCTTGTCCCGTGGCCGTACGTTGAGCCTCTGCGCAATGCGAGAACAAAGCTGGCGGACTTTTTCACCATCCTGCTACTCAATACCGAACTTTCGGAGCGCTTCAAACCACAATACATCCAGTGGGGTCCAAAACAGATGACTCACGAGCAGAAGCAGGGCCAACGCTCCCAGGCTTGCAGTTCGAATCATTCTTCTGCGCCTCACCGCGCGTGTGAGGTCTTCCCTGTTCGGCATGTAGGGAATAACCGCCAGCGGGAACGTGTGCGTCAATCGAACTAATTGTTCCGGTGTATGAATGGAGCGGTCGAGGTGTTCCGCAACCGCCGCGCTTCCTGCGCCGCCTGCCAGCGCCAGGATGAACCCCAACAGCACAATGGCCTTCCGGTTGGGCTTCTCCGGCGATTCCGGCAGCCCCGGAGGATCGATGAGCGAGAACCGCTCGCCTTTCCGTTGCACTTCGAGGCCCTCCGACACCTTCGCTTCTAGCAACCGCGATCGAATCTCCTGGTATTTCTGAGAGGAGGTGTCGCGGTCGCGCGCGAGCGTCAGATAGTCCGGTTCCAGCGC
The DNA here is from genome assembly GCA_964493335.1 of uncultured Nitrospira sp. GTDB lineage: Bacteria > Nitrospirota > Nitrospiria > Nitrospirales > Nitrospiraceae > Nitrospira_A. Next base: position 40,076 of record CAZBNV010000024.1, on the reverse strand, counting down.
CGGGGTCCTCTCGATACGTTTGGCATAATCCTGAAGTCGTTGTTTGACGGTCGTACGGCTGGTTTTCAACGCCTGCAGGGAGGAATTCACCGAATTGAGTTGTGCCTGAATGTTGATGTAGGCGGGATTTTCCGGACGCTGCATCGGCCTCTTGACAGGGGCCGAACCGATCCGTCGCAGTTCCTGCTCCAATGACCTGATCGTGCCTTTGGTTTGAAGAATGTCCGGATGGTCCTGTCCGAAGCGGTCGCCGAGGGTGGCCAGTTTGGCCCGGGCATCAATCAATTGTTTGGCGAGCTCTTCAGTCTCAGGATTCGCACCGGTTTCTTTTTCCAACGCCGCGATTTCCTGCTTCATCCTGATGACGTCAGGATGGTCGGCCGCAAAATTCGCGGAGGCCCCGGCGTACTCAGCGCGAAGGCCCCTCAAGCGTTCGACGGAATCGAGAATGCGTTCCCCGGTTACCGACATGATCGGGGTGTTGGGCTTGATCGTGGCCAGTTCCCCCTCCAGGTAGGACTTCCGCTCTTCAAGGCTTCGAATCTGCTGGTCCAAATCGGTCAACTCCCGATCGGACTGGTTCATGAGTTGTAGATTCAATGGCATCAGTTCCGGCAACGCACCGGCTGCGCGTTGTTTGAACTTGGCCAGTTTGACTTCCACCTCTTCGATATGCGTCGCGAGGCTCTCCGCTTCCTGTCTGAGAAACGTGGTGGTCTCCTGTGCCTGGCGTTCGCGGCTTTTGAGATTCTCACCCAAAAAGAGGCTCGTGAGTTCGTTCGCCACACGTTGGGCGGTATCAGGCGATCCACTATTATAGGAAACGGTGAATGCGATGGTGGCCTTGGTGGCATTGTGGGTCCGTTTGTCGATGACATCGGCGCTGATCACCTCAACTTCGATATCCTTGATGAAGCGCTTAACGACCTCTTCGGTGGGGTTGTCGCGTCTCATTTCGGAGTATAGATTGTACTGCTCCACGACCTTCCAGAGGCTGGAACGGCTCATGACCTGTTGTTTGATCATTTCTATCCGTTGATCGGCGTAGCTCGTAATGGTGCTATGGACTAACTCGGCCGGGACTTCCTGTTCTTCAATCAAAATCGTCGCCGTAGATTTGAAGGTCGGAGGCCAGAGCACTGACGCGGCTAGGCTGAGGCACAGGAGAAACCCCGCTACGAAAAAAATTACGGTTCTCCGGCGCTTAAATATCGCAAGGTAGTCTCCAAGATTGATCGTAGCTTCTGGTTCTTGTGATCGCGGTTGGCCGGTCATGGACATGTCCTTTTTGCTAAGCCCCAAGTCTAATTCGAGATGGCCAGTTTCGGCGGATAATAGGTCAACATGATCATGAGAGTATTCGACATCACCGGTTCGTTCAAGGTCTCCAGATCGCGCCAGCGATAACCATAAGACGCTTCGGCTCTCCACCATTCCGAAAAATGCCATGCCAGTTTCGGCGTGAGGTAAAACAGTCGCTGCTCTGGTAGCGTGCCTCCCCCAGCCTGACTAGTCAGTCCTGACACGAGATACCCTGAAGCATCCAGTGAAGCTGTCAAGGCATCCGTGAGGTTATAGGAGGTCAATGCTCCGACTCGATCGGTCTGGAGTAAGAGGCCAAATCCGCTGGGAAAGATGTCCCGGCTCAGGCTCAGTTGGAGGCTGGCTCTCTCAAATTGTTGCGTCAGACTGGCCCCATACACCCAGATCGTATCGTTTGTCTTCTGACTAAACCCGACGCCCTGGGTGGTGGAACTCACAAACCGTGGTCCTCCATAGGCCGTGGCCTTCAACCCTTCTGTAAAGGTGTGGGTGACTGTCAGGAGGGCCCCTGGGTAATAGGCTCTTAGTCCCAATGGCGCATTGGTCGTATGGAAGTTGGTGTAGGTTCCAGCTAATTGCACATCGTCACGTTCCGTCAAGTGATATAAGAACCCGGCGGTTCCACCGAACACCTGATAGTCGACCAGCCCAAGACGAAGACCATCTTGATAACTGGCATCGCTGAACTGGAATGTACTTTGAAAGCCAAACTTTTCAGTGATCATCCTTGTCCAACTCGGATTCAGGTTCCACAGGTTTCGTTGGGTGAATCGTAACACGATCCCAGTCGTCAACAATTCCCCCATCAAGGTGTTGTCCCTGGTAAATCCCCCGAGGAATCCCCATTCGTCCCGCTCAGTTCTATACTTCATCGTCAACGGCAAGAATACATTCGTGAATCGGTTTGGCTCGCCCCCATAATAGTCCACGAAATCCAGCGCCGCCTTGCCGCTGACCTCCAGCCGTTCGGTCTTGCCGGCAAATTCCACTCCCGGCGAAATCCAATAACCATAGGTCGGATCATGGGGCAATGGAGTCAATAACAGATTGTCATTGTAGTAGGCCTTGGTGCTCATCGAGGGCACCAGTGACCATTCGGCTGCCCAACTCGGAACGGTCATGTGCAGGATCAGACACATCACCGTAAGGTAAGCCAGTCTGCTTCCTGACTGCCTGGCGTTCTGCCCCCTTTTCCAACTCAGCGACGACAACTTCACGAGTTACGGCACCATCACGACATCGCCGCGCCGCAAGATGATATTCTGTTCTAGATCAACGCCCTTTCGCACATCACCGTACCGGAATGGAAACGTCTGCTGTTGTCCCATGACCCGGCGCACGACCTTGATGTCATTTTCCGCCGCAAAAGGAGTCAGCCCACCCGCAAGGCTCAAGGCTTGGAGGACATCGGTGTAGTGGCCCACCAGGAATTCGCCGGGCTTCGCCACCCGTCCGACGACATAGACCTTGTAACTCAACGGCTTGATGACGGCCACCGTGATGTTCACGGCAGGAATATATTTGATCAATCGTTTGGCGAGGTCTATGCGCAGCTCCTCCACCGTTCGACCTTCGGCCGGCACATCTCCGACGAGAGGAAAAGAAATCATGCCATCCGGCCGGACTAGAACTTCTCTTGTCAGATGCTCATCTTTCCAGACGGAAATAAGCAGGACATCTTCGGGCCCGAGCTGATACCCCTGGTCTGAGCTTGATGCCTCCTGAGATGTGCTTGGGATGTCAGTCGATTGACAGCTCACCGTGGCGGTCAGGAACAGACCTATGATCAATCCGAACGCGATTCTCTGCACGATCCGAAAACGATACTGCATGGTTCGCGACTCCTATCCGCTGGTCCGGGCGAGTAACTGTTGTGCTTCACGTCGCCCCTGGAATTGTTCTGTACTCTTGAGCGCTTTTGCGAGATGCACCTTGGCTTCGACCTTCCGTCCCGACTGATAGAGTGCCACGCCGAGGTGATAATTGAGTATCGGAAGATCCGGAGCCTTCACAATCGCTTGTCGCATGAGCCGAACCGCATCATCCAAGTGCCCCATCTTTAACCGTACCCACGCCAGCGTGTCGAGAAACAGCGGGTGTGGGGCGTCCCGTTCAAATTCGCGGCTTAGAAGAAACGCCCGCTCCAAATGTGGTGCATCCGTTTTGAAGTCAGCAAGGAGTGCCGCCAGGTTGTTCGCAGAGAGGACATTCCGGGGATTCATGCGGAGCACGGCGTCATAGGCTGCGATGGCCTCATCGACCGAACCCTGATTGGCGAGGACCGATGCCAGCAGCATCTGCAATTCTTCACTGGCCGAACTGATCAGAAGGCCTTCTCTTAATGTTCGGATTGCACTGTCCGCCTGGCCCTGCGAAAGCGACAGCGTTGCCCAGTTTATCCAGGGGAGCACCCAGGTCGGATTGATTTTGGTCGCCTCACGGAATTGTGCGGTTGCGGCATCGTGCAGACCGACAATCGAGAGAACCTCCCCGAGTAACCCGTGGGCATAGGGATGAGCAGGATTTGAGGCTACCACAGTTTCTAGGCGTCGCCGTGCTCGTTTGGTTTGTTTTTGGTCTAGATCGAGCCGGATGACTGCTAACAAGGGCTCATGCGCATCGGGGTTTATTGCCGCTGCCCGCTCAAAAGCCACGGTCGCTTTTGCGAAGTCCTTTTGGGCCTCCTCCAGACGGCCCTCCGCCATCATGGTGATGGCAGTTTCGCCGATTACTTGGCGCATACTTCCCAAAGTCGATCTGGCATGGTTCCAATCACCTGCTCCAAGATCCAGTGCAAAGAGGCGTTCCATCGCCGGGATGTGATTAGGATGGGACTTCAGAATCTCGCTCAGACGCACTCTGGCCCGCTGGAATTGCCCGCTCTGCAGTTCCAGTAGGGCGAGCGCGAAATTCGCCTCTACCATATCAGGATGGAGCGCCATGGCTCGCTCGAAACTCTCGCGCGCCAATTGAGAATCCCCAGTCAGCATATACGCTTGCCCAAGTGAATTCTGTATGTGTGCCAATTCCGGTTGATCCCGAAGCACCGTGCGAAACGCTTGTACCGCATCTTTCCCATTCCCCCCGATGAGGGCGATTTTTCCCTGCAGGATCAAGCCCTCGGCCGAACGGGGATTTTCCCGCAGCACCTCTGTCAGCTGTCGATCAGCTGGGGCTCGTTGTCCGGCGCTGAAGTCGAGTTGTGCAATCTTGACCAGCGCATCTAAACCGGCGGGCTTCTTCTCATAGTCCCGCACCAGCTTTTCATAGACCATCCTAGCCGCAACCGAATCCTTGTGTGATTCATGGAGAGCAGCTAATGCGAAGGGTATTTTTGTCGAATAGGGCAAGCGCTTAGCAGCCTCATGCAAGCTAGACATCGCGGCATCTTTTGTTCGCCGCAGGTTCAGGAAATCGGCCAAAGCCAACCATGCATGCTCGCTCTCTGGAAACACTCGCACTGCTTCGCGTAGTACTGACTCTGCTTGATCGAACCCGTGACGTTGGTCATGGAACCTGGCCAGTTTCAGGCGATGATCATACACCGCCGGTTCTTCTTCGATCATTCGACGCAGCACCTGCTCCGTCGCCTTATCGTCATGGGCTTGGTCCAGGACGGTCTTGAGATTGTTCAAGAGATCCAGGTGATGCGGATGGGCCTGGAGCGCCCGCTGCAAGGTGTCTCGGGCTTCCTGAGCGCGGTGCTCATGAGCATATAGTGTGGCCAAGAGAATGGCGACATCCGGCTCGGTCGGGTATTTCTTGCTCAAGTCTTCAGCCCGGACCCTCGCCTGATCCATCTTGTCATGCTGCGCGAGCACGGCGATCTTCAGCGCATGAGCTTGCGGGTCTTGCGGATTTTTTTCGAGAACCTTGTCCGCCGCCCGTCCCACCTCATCAACCAGTTTGGCTTCGAGATAATACTTGGCCAAAACAATGAGGGCCTCTTTGTGGTCCGGTACGATCTCAATTACTTGTTGATAGTTGGCGACCGCATTGCGCCAGTTCTTTTCCTTTTCTTCTACCTGTGCCACGAGGAAATAGGCGTCGGCATCTTTGGGATCGATCTTCAGTACGTTTCGCAACGCCACCCGGGCCTTTGGGAAATTCCCTGTCCGAAGGTATTCCTGTGCTTTGCCACGATAGTGTGCCTTTCGCTCCTGGGGACCCCCACAAGCGGGTAAAATGAGCGTCAACAGCAGCGCGAAAATGATTGTCCGCCAGTCGGTGGTTGATAATTGCTGGCGGCTGGCTAGGTCTTTATTCTTCATGTGCTTCCTCAGCTAGAGCCAAGCTCTCACTCCCAATCCGAATAGTACCCATAAGGATACGAAACCGAACTGCTTTACCCTATCAGCGAAGGTATGAAGTAGCAGCTCAAAGGAGAAATATAGGACGATTAACTTCGCCGCCAGAATGCTCAGGGTCGGCATATCGGCCCGCATTTCCGGCAGTAAGGGGACGATCAAGGCGAAAAAGACCACCAGATAATCTAGTGGCGTTGTCTGAAACCGATTCCCGCGGCTGAAGCGCATGCTCAATAAAACGAGAAGAGCTATGAGGGCCAACAGCGTGTTCTGAGTGACATAGATGGGCCAGATATCAGGAATCCCGGATTGCTCGCCCATATACATCAGAAAGGCACTGCCGACATACAACCCTCCTCGCACGAAATGAGAGCGGTAGTGCGGCAACAGCCATAAACCAGCCAACACCACGACAAAAAGACTTATTGCGGCATACCCAACGTCTATGGGGACACGGCCTGGCAAGAAGACATTAAAGACGAGAAAGAGCGGAACGATGAGGGCCAGGAATCGTGGAGCCATATCGCTGAGCCACAGCCCCGCCCTGGCCAGTTTTGACTCAGAAATCATCCGACCTCTCAACGATCCGGACAGGAGCATGCCACCGCGCTCTGTGGCGATAAACAGGGCAAACATCGCGATGGCAAAGGTGCCGTACATGGTGAGGATCAGTTCATCGGATTGCCAGCGCAGAAGATATGCGAGGCCCACCATCACCGCCTGGATCCCATAGATCACGATGACGGCTTCGTAATGAGACAGTCCAAGCGCCAGGAGTTTGTGGTGCACATGGTTGCGGTCGCCGATGAAGGGCGAGCGGCCCTTCGCAAGCCGTTGCCCCATGACCGCAATCGTATCGAGGAATGGCAGCCCGAGTACGAGCAGACCGATCGAAACGGGAAAGGGGGCACGCCCGGAATCGCTCATGAGGAGTACAAGGACACCCATCGAGAAGCCGAGCAATTGGCTGCCCGCGTCGCCCATGAAGATCCTCGCCGGATAGGTGTTGTAGCGCAAGAATCCCAGTAATCCGCCTAAGAATCCCGCTGCCAGCACTAACACGGTGCTGTCGTGCGACAGATAGGCCAGATAGGCAATGCCGGCAAAACTCAGGAAGGCCAGACCTCCGGCTAAACCGTCGAGGCCGTCCGAGAGGTTGACGGCGTTCGAGGTCCCGACTAGAAACACCACGGTCAAGGGAACCGTCAGCCAGAGCGGCGCTTCTTCTGCGTAAAAAAATGGGATCTGTTCGAATCGAATATGGCCAATGACGACAACCACGAAGACGGCCAATAACTGCCCGACGAGTTTGGTTCTGTAGTTCAGGTTGGCACGGTCGTCCCAAATACCGAATCCCAGGATGATTGTCGCGCTCACCAACACCGGCGTAATGATCGGATCCTGCGGTACCCAAAAGAAAATGGACAAGAGCGCCGCGAAGCCGAACGCGATGCCGCCGATCCGCGGAATGGGATTCGCATGGACCTTTCGCTCGCCTGGAAGATCCATGAAGCGCCAGCGCCCCGCGTTCAGCTGCAGCGGCGGGATCAACGCCATGCAGATGAACAGGGAGGTGATGAAGCTGAAAAAGACCGCACTGGTCATGGTTAGTCCGGAATATACCGAGTGAGTTGAGGCTGAATGCTTCGGGCAAATTGCAATAATCGCTGCTCGACCTCTTGCTCATCTTCCCCTGGATCGACGGCGGCGGACAGTCGAATCAGGGCTCCGTCACTGCGTTGTCTGGTCAGGGCATCCCAGAACAAATACAGTTTCACCAGGTATTCGTTCGACAGCATGCGATCGCGTTGCTTGAACCAATACAGCACCAGCTGTTTCTGCCGATCCTTTTGGATCAGCACACGATTGACCGGTTCGGTGATTCCATCCATAGGCAGATTCACGGTCCCCTTGGATGTGATTTCCCATCCGCCGCCGGGAATGCAGCTTTGCGGGGAATGGGCGGACTGGCCCTTTCGCTGTGATTGGTAGTAGGCCATGTACAGCGTAAGCGGTCCACCGCCCGGAGCTGCATAGTCGGCCAGCAAGTAATCATCAAACCGCAAGGTCGAAATGAGTTGAGGCTCCACCGGCTGTGGACTGCCCTGCCATGCTCCGATGCGCATGGAAAAATCAACAAACGTCGAACGATCAGGAACGATCTCCTGCCGCTCCCCGATCGACGGGGACAATAGCGCAACGGGGAGAATGAGTGCCAAGCTCCCGACATAGGCAGGTATCTTGACCTGCGTCCTGGTTGACACGCCCGACATTGCCCTTACCGGTTTCGTCGAGTCCGCAACGATTTCCCATGAGAACCGTTCCAAGAATCTTTCTGATCCAGGCAAAGGATGGACTTTCGATAAGACCCACATTTCGATCAGGAGGAGACCCAAGGTGGCGAGGAACAATACCCAGCCTTCAAAGAGATGCAGGAATCCCTCCGCCGCCTGCGGGCCATAGAACTCTACGAGTACACCGACGATCCCGATGCGGAGGCCATTAATGAAGACCGACACCGGCAGAGCCGATAGTACGAGCAGGATGCGTTTCCACAGGCGATCCCGGTAGAGGTAGGCGCAGAGGAGAGCCAGCGACGTGAGGGGAAAGAGGTACCGGATCCCGCTGCATGCCTCGGCGACCTGCAATTGAACCGGGCCGAGGTCGATCACATTGCCCTCTCTAAAGGCCGTGACCTCGATGGCCTGCAGAAGTCCGACCCCCAAAGCCGACGACCACAACTGCAACCGGCTTGAAAGTGAATTGTAGAGGAAAACCGGCAGAGGAATTGCCGTTAACAAATAGCTCAACGGAAATGCCAGTACTCGCAACGCGGGACGGCCAATGAAGGAGAGCGTGACGCCAATGATCACAATCCACAATGAGAGATGGAGCACGATATAGAGCGTGGCATAGTTCCCCAGTATGAAGAGCAGCAATCCGATGGCAACGAGCAGAGGCCCCCACCAGGACGGGGACATCCCGATCGTCGCCAACTGAGTCCGTCGTTGCCAGATGAGACATGCACTGATGATCGGAATAAACGGCCCGTGGCTATAGTCGTCTCGCGCCCATTGGCCAAATAGAAAAACTAGGCTGTCGGCGTAGATGTAGCCCAAAACGGCTACAGTCAGTAATCCGATGACAGCCACTGAACACCTGGATGTAATGCTAATCCTCTCCCCCGGTCTGGGGAGAGGGGGAAAAATGGTAAGTGACGTGAATTGTAATAGTTTCGTTGGAAGCGGCGTAATTGCTAAGCACCGCGAGCAGTGAAACGATGCGGGTGCGAATCAAGCAGACGCGCCCATTCTGAGTCAACCTTAGGACTCTTTAGGACTCTTTTCGCGTCACCAGACCGCGCGAACCCAATCCAACCAATGCAATCAATCCAGCTCCGAACAACCACACGGCCGCTGGCAATGGAACGAGTGAGGTGAGGGCACCCTGGACCCTATTACCTACTCCACTAAAAACCAGCCGCCATTGATTCGAAGCAAACGATGAGAGGCTCGGAGGAGTCGTCGGGAGATGGTCATTCGAGAACACACTACCGTTTGGGTTGACCAACTCCATTTCAAAGGTCGTGGGCGTCAAGCCATTTACCGTGGCAGGACTGCTCGTAAATCCATTGAGCGTCACCTTAAACGTGTCACCGAGCCCCGGGTTGTTGATGACCTGCATGACACTGGAGCCGGGAGAGAACGTTGCTGTATAGTTCCCAACCTTCACGGTCATGTTTTGGATCGGGTTGGCGTACAGACCCCACATGGGATCCCCCGGCAGAACATCCGCAGTGGCGGAGTTGAAAGTGAAGCTTCCAGACACTGGAAGCGCCGAACCGAACCCGTTCACTCCGGATCCTCCTGCTGTAAATACACCGCCGTGAACTTCCGCAACCGAGCCGCTGAAATTGAATGGGACATTAGCCGCCTGGCTGGGCATAGCCACAAATAGCAAACCTAAAGCACCGAACGTCAGGCCTACCGTTCTAAGGCAGATTCTGTGTTTGAAGTAGCTCATCTTTTCTCCTTAACGCAGGAAGTGAATATCGTAAACGCCTGCCTCGATAAGAAGCAGAGGATCATCTGACTCGACTACTTATCACGAATGTTTTTTGCACCATACTTAAAACTAAGAAACTGCGCAAGAGTTTTTTCTCCAAATCAGAATATTGAATAGGTATTTTCATTAAGTGGATGGAAATGCCTTCACTTTGTATCACTTTGATACGAAAAACGAGTGGATGTATCTGTATGTTACATCGTAAGCACCGCAATACATGATCGGCCCATGGTAGGGCTAAAAATCCCGGGCCATTAAGCACCGGTCGAACGATTGCAGGAAGGGATTTTTTATCACCTTCCCGTGCCTAGTTGTGTCGGTAGCTGTCCGCACTTTTCGTTATAAACTGCTTCCAATAAATCCATGAAGCGTCTTGCTAGTTTGGTGCGATCATAGAAATTCACAACGTGCATTCGGCCTTTCGTGCCTAATTTGTGGCAAAGAGTCCTGCTAGCCTGCAGTTCTAGGAGACGAGCGGCGAGCTCTCGATCATTCTCCGGCTCAATGCAATAGCCAGCGTCCGCAGCACGAAGAAGGTCAGCGCTTTCGCCTTCAACCCCGAGGATAATAGGTTTCTCCATGGCCATACTCTCAAAAATCTTTGAGGGGATGACGGTCTTGAAGAGATCGGATTTCTTGAGCAAGATGAGGCTGACATCGGCGAGCGCCCAGAGCCAGGGCATCTGTTCTTTCGGCTGCTGATCCAGCATGAGGACATTATCGAGACCAAGTTCATTTCGTAAGGCCGCCAATCGCTGGCGCTCGGCACCCTCTCCGGCGAGAATGAGAACGATGTTCGGATACTCGCGCAGTCGCTGCGCTGCGTAGAGTACCGTTTCGAGGTGGTGGGCCATTCCGTGTGTACCCAAATAGGCGGCCACGAATTTTCCCTGAACTCCAAGCGATTCAGCCAGGCTGTTCGTACCGGTGACCGGTTTATACAACGTGAGATCCGCTCCGTTTTTGATCACGGTGATCTTCTCTTTGGGGATCCCCTTTCCCTCGATGTACCTTTGGAATGCATCCGTGACCGGCACGATTCGATCAGCCTGACGGTAGGCAAACAGTTCCAGCCATTCCAAGAGCTTTATGATGAAGGGATTTTTGATGGCACCTACTGCGAGAATGGATTCCGGCCAGAGATCCCGGATTTCCAGCACCCAGGGGGCTCGCTTCATGCGGCTGACAACATACCCTGCCAGCCCGTTAAAAAACTGGGGTGAGGTGGAGATCACGATATCGGCTTTCTGGAGAAACGGCGTAGCCACAATGGCCGCACCCATATAGGAGAGGTAGTTTAGTGTCCGTTTGAGAAATCCTTCATTGGCTGTCACATAGGTCCAGACACGAATGATCGTTATCCCGTCTTTTTCCTCCCGCGCATACAACCTATTGCGATAGCCTGGATAGACTTTTCCCCGTGGGTGATTGGGGGCACAGGTGACGACGGTCACGCGATGTCCGTCCCGTACCCACTGTCGGGAATGTTCAAATGTGCGCGAGGCTGGCGCATTCACCTCCGGCGGGAAATAGTGAGACAGGAAAAGGATATGCACGGGTTACCTCAGTAGGAAAATCCAGTGAATCACGGGGGCGTCGAACCTATTTTCGTCATTCGGTAGATTATGGTCACGGGTACGGCCCCCCGATAGGTCATGACAAGCGTACTCTTGGGATACTCCAGACCAAACTCGGGGAAATACCATCCCGGCTCGATATTCAACGCCACGTTCGGTGTCGGCGCGATTACGAGGATGGCGTTGCCCCTCTCATCTCGTATCTCCGCAGACCGCCCCACTAACATAAGCTGGTAATCGGGGTGGACATGAAGCAAGCTTTCGATCGTATGGACGCCCTCCCCGTTCACTGTGTCGCGAACCGTCCACTTGCCCGGTGATACATACTCAATCATTCGGAAATGCGTCAGTTGGCCTGATAACCTGGCATACCCATTGTGAGCCCCCTCAAAGGTCGCACGATGTTCTCCGTCCTCTGTCATGCGTGCATTGATCGGATAGGCTCGTCGGGCCACCCGAAAGACCCCCCAGGTTTCAGATTGGTCCTGCTGATCAATGCACAGGGTATTGTGTGCTCTGGTGCTTCGCGCATAGGTCCTGCGCCGTCCTGGTTCATAGTCATAAACTCCACTGTCCACGATGATGCGTCGGCCGTTCAAAGCGAGTTCGAAACTCAGCGTATCCGCATGGGCGTGGCCGGGCTGATAATCCGGGCCCACGGCTCCGCAGTCAATGACCATCATGTCCGAGGCATCGCGGATCACATAGTACCCGGTCTGAGATTTTTTACTGGTCGTGAGCCCATCTGGAATCGATCGGCGCGTGTACTTCATAATTTGGCTGCCGTAGGTCAGGATTTCGCCAGGTGGTGGCGCGATGCCGAATGCAGCGTCGTTGAACAAGGGGATGCCGCCATCAGGCAGTAAAATATCATCCAGAAACGTTAAGGCCTCATGAACTCGGCCCGTGAAGGGCTGTTGTTCGTCAAAGTGCAGGTCGCGCTGCGATCCTGTCATGAGATTCAGGACGTCCAAATAATCCACCAGGCTGATGGCGTGATACATCGGACTTCGCTCATAATGTCCGCCATCTGAAAGAAATTGCTCCTCCAACTCATCGACAAGAATCTGTCGTCCCTTGGCAAGCCAACGGTCTGCGTCGGTTCCCTCAAAATACACGCCGACAAAAAACAGCGCCACGCCGTTCTTGAGATAGTGATTGGCGAGCAAATGATCTTCGAGATTCTGCTCCAGCCAAAGCCCCTGCGCATAAAGGCTGTGTAGCCACTCATGATGAAGGGCTGTGTCCGTTCGCAGAAAGAACTTAATCCAGTTCACTATCCGCAGTGACAGGGTGTAAGCCTCCCAGGCATCCGCCGCGCCCGGAGGGTTGCTCGCGATCCAGTCCGAAATTAAGGTAATCTTTTCGTCGTAACTTCGCCATTCTTCGGACAGATAATCGAAGTAGTGCAAGTTGTACCGCCAGAGTTTGGGCATCTCGGAGCTGATCCAGTCGATATGACCGTCAGGGAAGGTTTTTTTGCGGTTCAGAAATTCGAACGTATTGGGGTGCATGGAACGAGGTTGCTGAGAGATCACTGGGCCGATGCTAATACCTCGCCTAACACGCACGCTTCCCACCAGTGTTCTGTGATGAGAAAGCCGCAGCAGACGCTTGCGGATCAACGCGTAAATTTGAGAGACGCGAAGATGGCGCAGGGTGTTCGCGTACAGTAGGAAACGTGTCATCACGGAAGGTGGACTAACGCAGTGCATCCACAATGTCGAAACTCGTGCGCGTCACTTCGACGAGTTCCCCAAATGGAATCGGGGCACGGGTGCCCAGGCGAACCGCCTCAACAAACGCTGCTGCACAAGCAGCTTGGCCCTTGTCCTGGCGCCAGAGGTTTAGCTTGCTGAAGCCTGGCCATCCGTAACCGCGGAGGCTCCGGAAGTTATCGAGTTGAAGTATCCGCCCGGCACAAAATACCTCCAGCCGCTCCTTGGGAAACGACTTGTGGCCGTTGGCTAAGTAGTGCACAACGCCGGTCGAGCCGTCTTCAAAGTTCAAGGTGAAGCTGACTCTGTCCGAGAGCATCCCCTGAGCGCGTTTGCCGAGCGCACTTGCTTGGACGGAGGCGATCGGCCGCCCAGCCAAGAAACGCAACAGATCGATGAAGTGGCAGCCCTCCCCGATGATGCGGCCTCCTCCGACAGCAGGGTCCTGGGTCCAGTGCTCCGCAGGAATCGCCCCGGCGTTTACCGTCATCACGAACGCCTTTTCTTCTCGAGCCCCTGCCAGGAGAGCCTTGATCTTCTGAATATGCGGCGAGAAGCGCCGGTTGAACCCCACCATGACCTGGAGTCTATAGGAGACGTCACCATCGCCGTCTTTATCATTAGGAGAGGCGTTGATTTTTCGATAGGTATCCTCAAGTTCCGCAAGGCCCTGCCGAGTGATTGCTAGCGGCTTTTCTACAAATACGTGCTTGCCTGCCAGGAGAGCTCGGCATACGTACTCTGAATGGCTATCATGCCGAGTGGCAATCACAACCACATTTACCTCCGGATCTGCAAGAATCGTGTCGCTGTCTGTTGTAGCTTCTGCAAATCCGTACTTCTTGCCTGCGTGAACCGCGCTCACGCCTTGAACTGAGGCCACTGTTTTCAGCACGACGGACGTGCCTTTGAATGCGGGAATGAGAACCTGAGAAGCATAGTTCCCGGATCCCACGAAGCCCACGACAACGGTATTTTCTGGGACAGCAGCCTTTGCTGAGTCCGGCGAGATGCGGACGGTCGCGGTGCGTAGTACCGCCTGATCTGTGCTATTCGAATCAGGATACTGGAGTAGGATTCCCAGAGAGTTGCTGCCTTTCGCCACCAGCTGGTATGCCTCTTGAGCATGGGCCAACTCAAATCGGTGTGAGATAAGCGGCATCACGTTCAGGCGACCGTCTGTCATCATATCGAGGACGGCCTCAAAGTTCCGTTGCTCAGTCCACCGTACGAAGCCCACGGGATAATCCTGCCCATATTCCTCGTACAGCGGATCATAACGACCAGGGCCGTACGAACAGGATACCTGGAAGCTGAGCTCCTTTTCGTAAAAGTCAGCCCGTGATAGGTCCAGCCCGACCACACCAACCAATACAATCCTTCCCCGTTTACGACACATGAGCGCGGCCTGATGCATCGGTTCGTTGCTTTTGGTTGCAGCCGTGACGATAACCGCGTCGACGCCGCGCCCACGAGAGAAACGTGTAGCGGCAGACACAGCATCTTCCCCACGCGACAAATCAACGGTTTCAGCTCCGAATTGTCGTGCAAGGTCTAGCTTCACCGGATCCATATCTATGCCCAAAACCCGGCAACCATGAGCCCGTAACAATTGCACAGCAATAAGGCCGATCAGGCCAAGACCCGTCACAACGATGCTTTCTCCGAGGGTCGGCTGCACAAGGCGAATGCCTTGCAGCGCGATTGCGCTGATCACTGTGAACGCCGCGGCTTCGTCCAGGACGTGATCAGGTACCTTCGCGCACAAATTCTTAGGAACAGACACCACCTCGGCATGTTTGCCATTAGAGGCAACTCTATCGCCCACTGAAAATCCGCCCACCCCATTACCTACATCTATCACGACACCCACATTGCAGTACCCCATGGGTAAAGGCTGGTCCAGTTTGCTGCGCACGGCATCAAGTGTCGGCATCAAACCATCTGTCTTAACCTTATCGAGCACCATGCGCACCTTATCCGGCTGCTGACGTGCTTTCTCGATCAAATTAGCCTTGCCGAAATCCACCAGCATGCGCTCGGTTCCGACCGAGACTAGCGAGTGTGTTGTTCGGATCAAAAGCTGGTTGGTTCTTCCCTGCGGGCTCGGAACGTGAGTCAAACTGGTCTCGCCCGATCTGAGATTCTGCAAAATCTGTTTCATTTATACTCCCGTCACAACAAATCGAAGCTTGCCCGTCCTCCCGCGCTCAAGTGACGAGACATAGTCCAATCTGATCGTGATTTCGTCTCCTAAACGTTTGCGTGCTTCCTTAAGAAGACGTTGCTCAGCTTGGAGGTCATACCCTTCGCGTCTGACAATTCTCAGCACGAGCGTCTGGCGGTCAGGTTGATAGATCTGGGCTTCCCGGATCAGGGTCAAATCTTTGAAGATGTGGTCGAGCCTGCCTAGGCGTACTCCATTTGGCAGATGAATATAGTCTTCCTTGCGTCCATCAATCGAGTCCACCACTCGACCAGAAAACCGACACACAGGAATTGTTCCTAAACCTTGCACCAGATCTCCCGTGTCATAACGAAACAAAGGAAAAGCCGGGTTACTCAAATTCGTTCCAATGACACGGTACACATCGGGATGATTTTCCAGTGGAATAAATTCTACGAATGAAAAATCCTCGTCGACATGCAAGTGGCCATTTATGCATTCAGAAATGTTCGCAACCGATTCCGCCTGACCATAATGCTGGCGGACAGGGCAACGGAAAGCTTCCTCCATCAGCGCTTTCTGTTGCGGAAGGAGGTTCTCAGCTCCGGTGGTAATAATGATGGGCGAGCTTGTCAATGGACGGCCTCGTTCCAAGAGATAGCTAGCCACCAATGATAGCAGCGAAGGATATCCATGGAGCCAAGGCGGAGAAAAATGATCCAGCGCATCAAGATAAGCCGCAGCGGTTGAGGGAGACAGGTGATAGCCGCTGAACAAGATCTGCCGACCCGGATAATTAAGTCTCCAGAATGGTGGAGCGGATTGTTCAAGTGGCACCACAGAGCGTCCACCAAAATATCCACACCACATATCCTGAGAGATATCGTGCCAATGTCGATAGCGCCACCAAACCGCCCAGCGCTCCTTCTCCGCATCATGCGTTTCCCAAAAGTGAAGGCCAGCACCGGTCGTTCCACTCGTGTGGCAGGATAAGAGGCTATTCAGATCAAACTGCCGATTCAGAATGTTCGAGGCATTATCCTGCACATCGCTTTTGGTAAGAATTGGGAGTTTCTCAATCTCATTCAGAGGATCGCTGCTGCTGCAGTCGATCTCATAGGCCTTGAACCGGTGTTCCCAAAAGGGCGTTTGTAAGGCTGCTGTAAAGTGTGAACGGAAGCGACAACGTCTGATTTCTTGAATACGGTCTGCAGCTACCGATGCGCGCTCTAGCAACTCACGATTCAACTCTTGATAGCCTGCACCATATCGTCGCCTGGCCAGTCGCCACCCTTCGATGGAGCATGCAAAGTTTTGGAGTCCAATAGGCAAGCAACTGTATAGGCGCTCGCGGTTCATGTGGGCGATCATTTACCGACTAAGGCACAGAGCCAGACACTGTCCTGACTCACCGGATTGACGAAGGTGAAATCCCGATGATCATATCGAAGCCCACCCCCAAACCATCTGCGAAGGGGCTCGAGTCGCAGCGTTTTCCAAATCCGGCGCACTGAGTTATGCCAGTACCATTCACCTAAAAGACGATAATCGGCGATGTTGCGCAGGACTATCCCCTGCTGCATTGAAAAGTGTTGTGCATTGGAGAACCGTTGCCCCCAGATTTCAACTTTGGAAAATTTCGCCTGCAGCATGTCACGGAACTCACTCAGGGTGTATTCTTTTATGTGCGTGTGATTTACCGGAGAGGGCTCATGATTCAACGAGAATACTGGACGGTTTGGGGTGGATATGAACGCGATTCCGACACCATCGAGATGACGATGAACGGTATCCAGCAACGCTTCGGGGTGCGGTACATGCTCGATAACCTCGCAACACAGGATCACATCCCACGCTTTTCTTCCGCAGTCTAGAATCGGGCTTGAAATGTCTCCTTCAAGAAAGCGTCCGAAGGGGTACGTGCTGCGTGCAAACTCTACTGCAGTTTTGGAGATATCCACTCCCAAAACCTGACTGGCATTTAGCTTGCTCATCAGATAGGCAGTATTAAATCCTGTGCCACATCCCAGATCTAGAATCTCCTTTCCGGCAATTGCGGTGTTACTCGCCAGGAATTTGATTCTGGCGATCTGCTCTTGGACCATCATAGCAGGATCACTATCTAAGTCTTGCGCTGGCTTCCTCGGAAGGGCGCGCCCCATTCCCAGTCGCTGATCGTAGCCAGTTCGCACAGCTACTCTTTCGGCCGCTGAATTCTGTCTCTCCATAGGTGGAGCAGTCTCCTTTCTGGCGATGGTCAACGCAATGTTCTCTTGATCTTTAGTGCCACTCCAACCCCGATCAGGCTCTGCCTAGCTCGCACCCATCCGTCCTTGAATTTATTTCTTGTGCCATGATCAATATTTCCATAAACGGGAAGAAGAAGGCGTTTGCGCCTATGCTTCTTGAACCACTGGACATATTCCTCGTGAGACATTGAAGCAAAGGGGGTTAATAGCCTGACTTCGGCTGAATCACGAACTCGTTCTGATTTGTTATATTCCAACGCATGTGAGTGGCGGTTATAGGAGAACCAATGACAATGCATATCACCACTACTCGGGGCCCAATTAAATGCTAGTTGTCGTAATGCAAAGTCTGGAAACCTTATTGAACGCCCAAATCCTGCCCCCTCCGGCAGGAACCAATTCCCTAAACCATAAACGATAGGCGCCCCTTTATAGATTTCAATCCCTTGAACGCAATGGCTGTGACAGCCAATGACCGCTGATGCCCCGCATTCGATCGCGCGATGCGCAAGCTGGCGATGCATCGGCTGTGGATACATTTCCAATTCGTAATTCCAGTGCATCAGCAACACGATTCGCTTCTGGGGATAGCGCTTGTTGGCGAGACGAATGCCGTTTATAACCGTTTTTTGAGTGAGGGGATTAACTCCAGGGGTGGTTCTTGAGGCTATCCGACATCCAATTACGCTCCATCCAAAGCCCATGAAAACCGTGTCACCATCGATATCGCGCAACAAAACCGGGCTTGATGCATCTTGAATGGACTCTCCTGCACCGCAAGCTAGGATATTGTTTGCATTAAGTAGCTCGACCGTCGCACGCGGTGACAGGTGCAAGTCCGTTATATGATTGTTCGCTAGTGTAACCAGACGAACATTCATGGCGCGCAAGTAGGAGAGGACCGATTTGTCGTTATAGAGTCTTGTGCCCGTATCTAATTCGTTGTCCGAGAGGATGGCCCCCTCAAGATTTGCGATCACCGACTGCTGGCCCCAATCAGGGCGCGAGCTCGTGGCAATAGACGCTATACCGCGTGGAACAGCAATATCTCCCACAAAGATCATGAAACCATCCCAGAAACCCTAATTGCCTACTGACTTTTCTACTTTTCCTTCTGCGCATTGCTCATGCAAAGTACGGATGCACCTTTTATACATTTCGTACTTAGTATCTTGGTCCGGAAAACCTGCCAAGACTCGTTTTCCATTCTCAATTAGAGAACGCTGGAATTCTTCGTTCTGGCTCAAATAACCAAGAGCCCTTGCCGCATCACGGGCATCCATGGGCTTAAAATAAAGCGCGGCATCCTCACAAACATCGCGTGCGAATCTAAGATCTGTTGTAACGATAGGTAATCCCATAGCCATTGCTTCTGGGTAGTTTGCTGAGAATGTCTCTAAAACTGATGGCAAGAAAAGAATTTGACAGGAACGATATAACTCAGGGCCCTGGCTCACAGGGACATTGCCCACGCTGAGGATCTTATCCAGTACACCGAGTTTTGTTGCCTTAGCGCAAATAGCAGCGAAGCGTTTTTCTGATTGCGGTATAGTCATCACAAACTCAAAGTTCAGGTTAGGCATAATAACCATTAACTCTTTAGCAACATACGGCACGAGCTCAAGGTTCTTATGCCTGTAGAAGGCAGCCATACAGAGAATTCTTGTTTTTTTACGACTTGTCGATTTGGGGTCATTCTGACGATTGAGATAGTGGACGCCACAGCTGTTTGGAACGACAAATATCCTATCTTCAGGGAGCCGAAGCCTTTTCTTTAACCCTTCTTTTGCTAAGACAGATTCGGTGACCCAGGCATCAGCCTTCCGATACATGATTGCTTTGTACGCTATATGCGCCGCTAACCTGCAGGCAGCTAGTGGGCCCTCTACAGTTTTCCAAGCCCAGTGATCCCCATGTGTAACCCATCCATCCGCGACACCGCATAAGTGAGGTCTTGAGAAGTTAACATAGGAAGGTCCAAAGAAGGTGAACACCACATCCGGGTTATGCTCCTCCACCATCTTCCCAAGAAGACCCCTGCTCTTATAGCTTTTTGCAGGCGACTCATTCATTACGGTCAGTAAAGTAGAATTGGCAAAACTGTCAAGAAAATGCAGTTCGTGAGCTACACTCTCTGAGACGATAAAGTGCCACTTGATGTCATCCGACCTCTTGACCGCAGTTTGGATGAATGACACAGCCGCCTGGAGCGAACCACCCTTGTTTAAAGTGGAGCAGTTAAGAACGACTTTCATGGAGGTTCGCTAATTAGCCCGTCTGATGTGGTTGTATTTCGCCAGCATAATCCCACCTCGTCTGTACCTGATTAACTAGCTTACTGCTAGGCTCTGGAAGTAAGCCGCGTAGGCCAAGCTTCGCTAAACATGCACCTCCTAAAGCGGAGCCAATTGTTGTCACGATAGAGTTCGCAAAAACATCTGCGGTGTTGGACCATAACATCAGGCAAAGCATCCAAACGCTGAAGCACACAGCACCAGATCCAGTTGATGAGCCGTTATATATTCCACAAACCCGGAAGCCGCGAGCCACAATCGTAAGACAAGCCACAACTATTGTGATAGCGGTTGTTAGCCCCACCTCACCGCTGAGACGAATTAGCGAACTTTCACCCAGCCCTTGCATCTTGATGGCATCAAAAACTTGAACCCCACCGAAGATGCGGGATCCAAATGTAAAATAGCCGAGGCCTTCGCCGGTGAACAGGTAACTGTCCAGCATCGTTTTGATGGGTAGCCAAAGATTCCCTTCAAGCCGAATTGGGACAGCATTAATTACACTCGCGAATCGCTCATACACTGCTGTAGCCAGCGTTGGTCTTACGATCCAGGCCCCTAAGAGTCCTGCCGGGATAATCGCCACGGGAATCAACAGATTTCTCACCTTGGCCCCATGTTGTCTCATATACACTAGGGCAACAATGAGCATGGCTAACACCAGAAAAACCAACGCTGCCCTTTGCCCGGATACAAAAATCACTACCAAGTCGAAGAGCATCAGAGCATATGACAGGGTAGACCGTTTGAGCTGGGAAAAGAGCAGATAGCACCACCTGAACAAAACGAGGGTGAAAATGACTTGCCCAAATTTTCCCGTGTGAGTGAATATTGAGGCCGGGCGAAACATCCCAGGAATAAGTATCGCCTTCTCCTTGGTAGCGAAATCGCCGACACCCAGCGCAGTGGTTCCCCATACGGAGTTGATAGGGTGATTTTTGCCCAGTACGACCTGGAGAAGCGCCATGGTCCCAATGATCAATATCCAATAGGTGACACACAGGAGAAGGCGCTCGGAGTTCGTCTCCCCTGCTGACACATACTTTGCAGAGATTAAAAGATAAACCAGCGGCAAAAACGTGGCGCGCAGTCCGATGCCATATAGGCCGATGTGGTTGCCATTCACTACATGGGTGAGAGCGGTTAGGACAATAAACAATGCGCTCAGCATCCAAAATAGTAAAGGAACTGCCTTGAGATTTAATTTCCTTTGCAATCCAATCATCAACGCTGTGCCAAGCACGAGCAGGTCGGCACCAAAGAAGACCAGATCCGAGTGAACCAGGTACTTTCTGGTGACTTCTTGCAACAACGGAAGGTTAAGGATAAAGAGCAGCCACCAAGACTTCATTCCACTCCGTTAGCTCTTTACTGTCCGCACGGTGCACTTCGGCGTAGCCGTAACGTCCATCCTGACCACGTAGCGCCTTGCATGACATAACGTGACGACGCATATGAGAAGAACACCAAGAGTGTCAGCTCCGTGAGAACTTTATTAATTACAGCACCTTTTATTCCGTAGAGGTTGATCAACAGGTAGGCACACGGCACGCTGATGAGAGCCGACAAAGCTTGGCAATACAACCGTTGTTTCCTGAAGTCGCCAGACATTAGAGAGCTTTCAATGCTGCTGGACAGAAACCGAATTAGAACACACACCGACAGCCAGGAAAGAACATATCCTGCCTCTCTGTATTTCTCGCCAAAAACGACGGTTACAAGCGTTTCACCAAATGAGTACATCGCGAGCGTGCCAATCACACCCAGCAAGCCCATTGCCGCGCAGCCAAAACGATAAACGGCCAGGAATCGCTGCCAATCGCTGAAAAACCAGCGATGGATCTTGGGCAAAAGAAATCTTTGATAGATCGCTTGCGGGACCAAGAAGGCCACGAGCAAAAATGCCGTGGCCACGGAGAACGTGGCGGCCGCACTTGGGCTCGTCATATTTCCAAGCAACACGATTTCGATACGACCATACAGCATTACCAACACGGCAGTCCCCGCATATGGCCATGCCAGCCTAAGCAAACCTCCAAGGTCCGGTGCCGGCCTCGGCGATTGAGTTCCTTGCGAACTGTTATCTAGATGTCCCGAAAGATGCATCTTGGCCGGTGTCATGGAAGAAAGCGCGTATAGAGCCAACATGATTAACACAGCTGACACCGCACCAAACCCCTTGGCTACAGACTCAGCGGTGCCGGTGGCGGACAGATAGATAATGGTAGCTATAGCTAGGCGCCCTATATGTGGGAATGTCTGCCAAAATGAGAGCGCTAGGTAACGTGCCTCTAGCTGAAGCTTTGCGGAAAGGAGTTCGACCATTACCTGGAGGACGACCATGGTTTGAAGCCACCACATGGCATTAATGAGCCGCTCATCTTTGACCACGAATGCCAATCCTACCCAGGACATCGCAAGGACGACTACGCCCCAGGCGCCGAGCATTGCAAATGATTTGCGCACCCAGCGAAATGCGTGCCACCCCTCCTGTCCAAAGATCAATAACAATACACTCGGCATGCCGAATCCAATTACAGCCGTCAGGATTACCGCGATTGAAAGTGCGGTGCTGAGAATGCCGAACTCCTCAACGGTGAGTGTATGACCAAGCAACACCTGGGTGAGAAAGGCCAAAAAGCCAGACCCTGCCAAGCTTAGGAAGATCGGCAGAATCTTCTTCAAGGCGGACTTGAGTTCGTCATACAGGATCACAGAACCGCCCTTTCCCCGAGTCAATGGCTCACTGCACGCGAGGCATATTGGGAGGTGATGGTGGCCGATCATCCAGCGGCAGCACGAGTAAGTAAGAAATGACGCGAGCACGGACTTCGTCAAGGTCGGATGGCAGAGAACTTTTAAGGCTCCCTAAATACTCCAGCGCTTCAAGCGCGGTTGCTGTATACAGTTTCCCCTGGGCTTTTAATACATCTTCCAAGGTTGTGACATACCGCACGTCGTCAACACCTTCGCGGAACCCCTCCCACGCCAATGTGTCGACCACCCCATCCACTGTTGGATAAGTAAAGTTATGATCTCGGTATCTCGGGTGATCGAAATCGTTCCAGATGAATCCCATCGAGTCTTGATAAGCGTATGGCATGACACCATCGTAACCACACCTCCAAATCTCAAGGCCGTAGTTACGTCTGAATACTGCTGGGTTTTCAGGCCCAGTTTGAGGATTTGCGTAAGAAAAAATTTTATGCCCCATCGAATGGAAATTCTGCGCTTGTGATGGAACGAGTTTGCCAGCCATGACTAAGAGATCCAACAGGTCCCCCACGAGTGAAAATGCATCGGCGTACCCTGCCGTAAAGACCTTAATTCCCTGATCATGGGCAAGATCCCAGGCTTTCCTCTGCGAGAGCAGTCTTTCTCCTTTTGCCTCATCAATCCCATAGAGATAGACGTTTTCTACTCCATATTCATCAGCAATCTCTCTCAGAATTCGTAAACGCTTCCGTAACGCATCGAGCTCGCCCTCGCTCGTGGGATTTCCAGTGCCGGTGCCCAAGTAGAAAAGTGAACGATTATCGATTCCAACCTGTTTACGAATCCGTAGCACGTCCTGAAGTTCAGACCGACTGAAGGTCTGATAGACGCTGGGCGTCGTCACTCCATGCGCCACCATGTTCTCAAGTTCCGCTATGAATTGTTTTCGCCCCTTATACTCAGATGAAATAGAGGGATTTTCAGAAAGCATGCCTCTGTAGTACATGCTGTACTCGATTTTTGGAGCGTGGAGTGTGAACGGCATGACCTGCACCTTGATCTCCAGCTGCCCCAATTGCCCCAAATCATCTGCCAGATTGATAAATCCACTATAGGTTCCTGATGCGGCCTTGTCAGGGACATGCACCGTCAGCCAAAGTTGCTTCACTTGAGACCGCATCAATGCGATGGGCTGCAGATCCACAGTGTCAGCGATGGGAAACTCCTGCGTCGATTTTACGAGCCGCCCTCTAATGGATCCGGGCTCGCTTATCGACACGAGGCTATTTGCTCCTGGAATCCGTAAACGCGCGTAATTTGTTTTGGAATCTTCATCGACATGTATCAACGCATCATTTTTGAGAAGCAATTCGGGAATGAGAACTGTGCTCCGACCTTTATGAGAGAGCCCGATCGTATCCCAAGCACCCCCTGCCTGATACCAAGACTTTACGAAACGAATATCGATCTGATCCTTCGAGATCACTCCTTGACCTCCGATCAAATCGGTGGCCGAAATGCGAAGGTTTCGGAGATCGCGGGCTACCGGTTGAATCACAAAACTCGCCGGCTCGTATTCACCTCTGCACGCTGTAATTTCAATTCTGGTTGAATGTTTTCCAGGGATCGGAAAGGTGGTCGGTAAGATCTGTTCTCCGCTAAGAGGGGGCACTACATTGACAGACACAGGACCAAGATTTGGAGTCTGAGCATGTCCTTGCGGGGTGGCTAGAAGAACCGCGTTCAGGCTAGAGTAACAGACAATAGCAACTTGTAGCCATCTTCTCAGTTTCGCCATATATGTTTTCAATGTAGTTCCACAGGCGGGTGCAGGGTCAGACGGGAATGTGCCCCGATGCCTCCATCTGAACCAGGTCATAATTTTGACTCGCACCCCCATTGAAGCGGCAGCCTTGCTGCCGGAGTTGGCAGACGATCCCCGATTTTTGACACTCGGCACCTCCGGTTACGACGACTCTTTTGTCGGAAAAGAAAGAAGACATAGGCCTCCAGGAGGCGAACGGTTCCGAGTGCCGTGATTTCGGCCGTATATTCCGGAACGTCAAAGCTCACACGCACATGGCTTTGTGCGCCCAGGTTGTAAATTTCATCCGGTTGAATCGTTCTCAGAATACGATTGAGGGAACTCGCGTCGTTCAGGTCTCCGTAGACAAGCCGCGAGCGGCCTTCCGGCACGTGGGGGTCCTGATAGATGCCGTCGATGCGAGCGGTGTTCAAGGAACTGGAGCGCCGGATGATGCCGTGGACCTCATAGCCCTTCGCCAACAGGAGTTCCGCGAGATACGATCCATCTTGGCCGCTGATGCCGGTGATCAATGCTTTTTTCACGCTGCCTACCGTCCTTATCGGTGTTATGAACTGACCGCTGTCCCATTTCCTCGGACCAGAATCATCGCTTGTTCGTGATGAACTCATGTCCTTACCACAATTCATCGCAGAGGTGTGAGAATCAAAAGTCTCTGAAGGGTAAACCCTTCACTCACTGTTTCAAGTTTATACACGTGTCGCAATTCGCACCATCTAACCTAACCGACCACTGCACTGTACTACGTGATACTTCGACATTGACCTCAGCGCTCGACGATTGTACTGTGCCAATAGACGACCCTGGCCATCCTCGAGGCCGAACGGACAGACTCTTGTTCACCCTTTTCATTCAGACGATTACTGTGTGGCATTTCAATGCGCGTAACGCTGTCTTTCAATCCCAACGCTCTTCCGCAACGCCTCGCCTCGTCGGTGAAAGCTCTTGTCGCGCCCAGTCGCGTGGAGTGGTGGCGCCAGGCGAGGGAACGCGGTCTGTTTTCCCTGCTCCATCTGCAACAGCGATTCAGGCGAGGCTCACTCGACCGCCAGTTTACGGCGCAGGATCTGTCGCGTTATGCCTTCTGCACGAGCCGGTCTCCGCTGCTGCCTGCGTTGGCCTGGCAGCTTCCTCCTGACGACGGGCAACTGGAAGCCTTGCTGAAGGGATCCCTGACCGTGTTCGGTTATCCCTGGCAATGGAGTCCGGACGGATCCTGCTGGCATCGGGCGCCGGATACGGGCGATGCGTGGCCGCGCCGGTTCTTCGCCGACATTCCGATCCGGGCGGGCAATCCCTCCGGAGATATCCGGATGACCTGGGAGCCCTCGCGCCTTCAGCACCTGGTGCTGCTTGCCCTCTTGGCGCAGCAGGGCGAGCCGGCCCTGCGCGAGCGCGCCGCTGCAGTCTGTGAAGCGCAGCTCCTCTCCTGGGTCGAAGCGAATCCATTTTTGATTGGCATCCATTACATTTCTCCGACGGAATGTGCGCTTCGCCTTCTGGCCGTCTGTTATGCCATGGATTTGATCCGCCCCTGGTTACCGGCGCCTGAGCGAGTGTGGCCGGCGGTCCTCACCTTGATATCCGGCCACGCGGAATTGATCCGAAAACGTCTTTCACTCCGCCTGACTACCCCGCATGACACCCTTGCGGCCGCAACGGCCTTGATCTATGCCGGGAGCCTGTTTTCTGAAATGGAGCAGGCGGAACGGTGGCTGGCCTTCGGGCATTACTTGCTGGAGGAAGACACACCCCGGCATATCAGCCATGACGGCGGCAGCCAGGAACAGGGATTGGGATACCTTCAATTCAGTACCGACCTCTATGGGCTGGTGCTCGCGCTGCTCGATCATCGACATCAGCCTGTTCCGGAGAAGATTCGTCAGGTGTTCGACCGCAGCCGCGACTTTCTGGAGGAGTTCCGCAACAGTGTCGATGGCAGACTCCCGCCGATCGGAGACGGGGCCCATGAAACCGCCTTGTCGCCCTGTCTACGTTTTCCGACTCCTGGCAAGCCGCGCTTGCCGGGGCTGACGACTTTTCACCTCTCCGGCTATTCGATTATTCGTGGGCGGGATTCAGAGCAGGCGATTTTCGACCATGGGGCGTTGGGTATGGCCCCACATTATACGCACGGCCATGCCGATGCGTTGTCTGTCTTGCTGCAGGTGGGATCACGGGATGTGCTGATCGACCCGAGCACCTATACGTATACGGGCAATGCGCAGTGGCGGAGTTATTTTCGTGGAACCCGCGCGCACAACACGGTGACGATCGATGGATTGGATCAAGCCGTGCAGGATGGCCCCATGGCCTGGTCCCTGCCGTACGATACCCATCTGGTCTACAAGGAGGAGACGCCTGAAGGAAAAATTACGGTCATTGCCAGACATTATGGCTACAAGGACCGATTGGGCGTGACTCATTTACGCGGCGTGTCGTATGAACCACCCGGCACCTGGATGATCTGGGATTGGCTCACGGGCACCGGGGTCCATCACCTGGAGTTGAATTGGCATTTGGGCTGCCGACCGATTCCCGTGGAGGGAGGTTATCGCCTGGAAGGATTTGATCGGCCCCTCCTGCTCACCATTGAAGGGGGCACGACTCTGCTCTGTGAGGGGAGCGTGCGGCCGGTGGGCGGTTGGGCCTCGAAACGTTACGGTTCGAAGGAACCGATTACGACCCTGCGTGTGGAACATACCGGACCAATCCCGCATGAATTCATGACCCGTTTGCGCTTCCTGTAACTGCCTTCCCTACTCCTTCTCCATCAACCGCCAGCCCATTTTTTGGACACAGCGCTCCGTCGCTTGGATGGTGAGGAGTTGAATGCCCTGTTGGAGTTTGGGATCGCGCATGGCATCGGCTTGACACTTGTTGTAGTCCAGCGTGAATTGGTCCTTCTGTTTGTTGGGATGGACCCATTCGCTGGTGCTGCAAGCGGTCAGCGAGAACAGGAGCAGAAGCGCAAGCGTCACGCGGGGGGGCTGTGTCATGCGGTGCCTCTTCGGTTATAGGAGTGAATCACTTGATCTGGGGGGAGAGGATAGACCGCGCCCTCGATTTCCGTCAAGCGGCCTTCATCGAGTTGGGCCTGCTGCCTGCCGTTCGAATCATTCCGGTCCAAGCCGCTGGAATCCTTCCAGCTTGCTTGCGGCTTGATCAAATGTGACGGTTGTATCGCAGCCGCCTAATCGATTGGTGGCTCCCAGCAGGCAATCCGCAAAGTCGGCCTTCCCTTTCTGGTACATGCGGAAGGCCGTCCATGAGGACTGTATGTCCTCGATCTTGAGCTGGCTGGTGCGCAAGAGCTTTTCCAGCACGCCGAGGATCGTGTCCTTTGAGTATCCGTAGGCACTTTCCAGCACCCATACCAACTCGCACAGGACAATACGATTGATGAACCCTGAATCTTCAGACGTACATTGTTTTGTGATGACCTGCGGCGCGGCGCCTCACGCGACTCTGCCGGATGGTCGACAGCGTGATGACGCCACCGCTAGGGCAGCGGCACGGAAAAGGTCACCTCGGTCCCACGTTCGTTGTAGGTCAGATCCGGAAAGAAGGCTTTGGCGAGGAAGACGCCGCGTCCATTGGCATCGCGGCTATCACAGGGTTCATCCGATCGGGTGAGAAACCCGTTCCACTTGAAGCCTGCGCCTTCGTCGGTAATGGTGTAGCGGGTGCTGCGGGCCGCCTTGTCACAGCACGTACGGACGATGACGCGGCGTTTGGCAAACCGTGGATCGCGCCGGCGTTGGGCAATGAGGGTGTCGTACTGGTCGCTTCCCAACGCCTCGTGTTTTTCCTGGTAGAAGATTTCGAGACTGCCATGTTCCACGGCATTGACGATGAGCTCGATCAACGTCGTGCGCAGATGCAGGCGCTGCGTTTCGGGAAGCATCATGGCCGTCTCCGCGATCAGCCAGGCGACACAGGCTTCCACATTCGCGGGGTCGGTGCCGATCACCAGACGATACTCTACTTGCTCGATACCAGGCACATCCACAACGGTCTGTGGAATCACCTGAAGTGCCCGGTCCAGCGCCATTCCGAGTTGCAGGCCGATCACCGGTTTGTAGAGATAATCGATCGCGCCGGCTCGAAGCGCCTCAAGCATGCTCGCATCACTCCCCTGCTCCGCCATTGCGATCAGGGCGATGTGCGAGCCGCGCCGGCGAATATCCCGCAGCATGGAGAGCCCGGTTCTCTCTGGTAAACAGAGGTCGCTCAGCACCACAGCGGGCACGGTCATATCCAGCATGGCCATGGCTCCATGCGGGTCTGCCGCTATGATGACCGACAAGCCGCGCGGTTTGGCCTGCTCAAGCGCCAGGGCCTGCGTCTCAGGGTCGGGACCCACGACCAACAATGTTTTCGTGGCGCCGGCCTGCATCATGAGGGAAATCCTTTTTCCATGATCCCCTTCAACTCGATCGTCAGGCGCTGTATTTCCGACTGCACCTGTTCACAGAGTGCTGCCATGTTCTGCACCGCGGCCTGTCCGGCCGATGTCTCCAGCTGGGCTGCCGCGGCCGCCGCCGGATGCGCGCAAAACTCCAACACCGAGCCTTTCAGTTTGTGCGCTTCCTTGGCCAGCAGCGGAAGATTTTGCGCGGCCAGGGCCGCCTGAATGCCGGCGACTGCCTGTGGCGCGCGTTCGACGAACATGCCGGCCAGGGTCAGGAACAGATCGTGATCGCCATCGAATCGATCTAATGCTGCCGGCAGGTCCAGGGCGGGTTGGGATCCCCTCATGGCTCACTCCTTACCGGGATAACCTGCTCGAGCACTTCTAATCCGACCAGGGCCACATCGTCTGGAAACACCGTACCACCGAGCCATTGTCGAGCTGTCGCCATCGTCTCGCCTATGGAATGCTCCAGGCTAAAGCGGCGATTGGCTTCGAGCCTCTGTTGGAGACGCGTCCGGCCCCAGAGTTCGCCGGATGGAGACGGTACTTCGTAGATGCCGTCACTCAACAAATAGAGTCGGTCATGCACCTGCAACTGGGTGCAGCCGGTTTCGAATGTCGTCTCCGTATCGAATCCGAGGGGCAGGCTGGCAGCCGACAGCCATTCGGATGTCCCGGCGACGGAGTGCACGAATGCCCCGCTGTGGCCGGCCGCCGCATAGAAGAGCGTTCGTGAGGGGAGGTGCAGACGCCCGACCCAGAGGGTGAAATATTCGCCTTCCTGCGTCAATGGAAAGCGGCGGTTAGCTTCATTGATGATCGCGCCTGGATCGTAACTGCCGACGGCCTTCGCCAGATTGTCTTCGCGGAGAAAGCTCATCAAGGCAATGGCACGCAGGGCCGCCGCGACGCCGTGGCCGGAGGCGTCGAGAATATAGAGACCCAAGGTGTCGGTGCCCCATTGGCTGACCTGGAATAAATCCCCGCCCAGGGCCAGCGACGGTTGGTAGGCCCAGTGCATGAGGAGTCCCGGCGCCGGCGTACCTGGCTGAGGGAGTTGTGAGGCGACGAAGTCGGCCGCGGACTGCAATTCGCTTTCGAGTTCTTGCTGTTTCGCGGACAGCAACCGGTGGGAGGCGTTGAGATCATCGCGTGTGCGTTCAATCTCACGGACGAGCGCGCTGGATCGGAGACTGGCCTGTACCCGCGCCAGGACTTCTTGCTTACTGGCCGCTTTGCTCAGGAAATCATCCGCTCCGCGCAAAAGGCCTTCCGCAATTTGATCGGGCCGATCGTGCGCCGTCATCAAGACGACGTGACTGGACTTGAGCTCCGCATCTGCCCGGATGGCTTCACATACGCTCGGCCCGTCCAGACCGGGCATTATCCAATCGAGAATAATCAGGTCAGGACGGTGTGTCCTCGTCGCTGCCAAGCCGGCATCTCCATCGCCGGCTTCAATGACTTGATATCCTAAGCGTTTGAGGCGCGTGGCCAGGCTGGTACGGGGAATATCGTCGTCGTCGACGAGCAGGATGACGGGTGCGGGCTTCGGTGACCCGACCGAGGTCTGGTCCACTCTCTGTTGCGCGTGATACACCACGTTTCAGGTTCCTGTCAGCCGACCGCCGGAAGCCGCTCTCCCGCGAGGGCGTCCTGCTCTGTATTGTAGACCGGCAGCATGCGGTGCAGATTCGCCAGCGTGATGATCTCCCTGACATAGCTTTGGGGTTTCACCACACTCACCACTCCTTGCGAGGCCTTCAGGCTTTGGACCAGGAGTGCCAGCATGCCGAGCGCGGAGCTGTCGAGAAATCGAACGCGCTCCATGTTCAAGATGAGATGACGACAGCCGGCCTGCTTGCTTCGCTCCACCGCTCCCTTGAAGGCGCTTCGATTGGCATAGGTCAGTTCTCCCACCAAATCGAGAATGACGGCATGGCCGACCCGGCGTTCAGTGATCTGCATGCATGAATCCTTTCATGGCCTGCGAGCCTGACGTTATGCGCTTTTCTTGGCCAACGGCGCGACCGTCGATTCGATGAGCGGAATCGTTTTGTGCAGGTTGGCCAATTCAATAATCTGTCTGACCGTCGACTGGGGATGCGCCAGGGAGAGTCTGCGTTTATCGGCCACCAATTGCCGATGCGTGATCATCAACAGTCCTAACGCCGCACTATCGAGGAACGACACCTGCGCCAGGTCGACGATCACGTGTTCGACATTTTTGTCGCCAAGATTCTTGAGCGTGTCTTGGAACAATTTACGCTGGGTGTAGGTAAAGCTGCCCTCTAATTTCAAGGTTACAGTATGGCCGTGAATTTCTTCTGTAATGGTCATGGACACTCCTTTTCGCTCAGTGGTTATGCATCACACCCGAGAAACATGAGCAGATTGGTCGACAGAATGTCGACAAGGGACGAGATGGTTGAGATGCGGTGGCACCATCATGCGCCAGGCGCGGTTCTCATGCTCCTGGCGCGAGACAACCAACAACCGCGTGTTCTTCCCGAGTGAAATGGCGCTTTTGCCATAGATGGGCGCGCGGGAGTGGTCGCAGGTCTGTTTGGTAGTTGAATCGTCCATGGCGTTATTCCGAGTACCAGACAAACAGCATGAGATAGACGAGATAGGCTGTGACCATCGTGCCGCTAAATGTCCACACGAGCGCATTGCCCATCCGGCGGTGTGTCGTCATACCGGCCACCATGGCGCCCACACTTCCGCACTGGAGACGATGGAGTCCCATATATAAATTGTACGTTCCCAATCCGATGGTCGTGACGGCGAGCAGCATGTGGGTGACAAAAATCGGGACATACACCGACCAGTATTGAATCTCGGGACCTCGAAATGATTCACGCCCGAAAAGCAACTGCTTGAGGACGTATGCTACCAGCCACATGCCGACGATCGTGCACCCTACGATCATGCGGTGCGAATGATGGGATACGTCGTGGGACTTGGCGGCTCGGACGCCTGCCAACACAATGAGATAGGCGACCGTCAGGCTGGACAGCACGAGGTACCAAAGGATTGTCTTGAGGTCCATGCTGCGTCCAGGGGCTAGGATTGAACCGACCAGAGAGTCCTGTCTGATCCGGATTGAATACACCGGCACAGTCTTTTATCGGTCGTCAGGATTCGCTTCTTGAATGTCGGTGGTGGGGTTTGGGTCAGAGGTGTGAGCGCGGTAGGAGTGGGCAATTGTTGCCCACTCCTACCGCGAGAACGCTGGCTTGCTCCGAGGTCGTCCTCTTTTTGGCACCGCCCGCAAAACGATCTCTCAAGGATTCCATCTTGACAGCGACTTCCTCCGTCGCGCGGCCCTTTAGCAGACGTCTGTCACGGCACGAAGTTCGGACAAGCGATCGAGGGTCTATTCCAATCTCTGCCTCGTGATGTTCTATGACTGGAGAGACTGCATGATTTGAGCGACATCTCGCGTCAGGGCATCGGCATGGGAATTGGATTGCATGACCGCGCCTTGCCACGTTGTGTTGTAGTCCGCCAAGCCATGGTGATGACGACCAGACGACTTTTGATCGCCAACGTTTTACTTCGGGGCGACTCAGCCCTAGGCCTGTACCGTCACCATGGCAGAACCGATGCTGTGCTGCACATCCTTGACGAAACTATTAATACTGTTGGCGGCTTGCAGACCGATTGGCTAGCTTTGCAACTTCGTCGGTGACGAGGGCGAATCCTCGGCCATGTTCCCGGCACGGGTCGCTTCAATCGCGGCGTTGAGTGCCAATAATCGGGTCTCATCCGCAATAAATTCAATTTCATCTATCATACCGGTGATGGCCTTCGTGCTGCGATCAACTTCATCCATGATGGCCGCAATTTGGTGCGCCATCTCCGATGAATGCATGACGTCGCTGACCAACCCTTCGATCACCTCGTCGGTGGTTTTCAGGACTGCCTCGGCACCGCGGTCGCTGTCGGCAGCCCAGGACGTTGACTGCTTGGATTGTGCTGTGGGCTTGGTAGCATTCGCTCGAATTCGAGCGCCGAGGTCCCTCGCGGTCTCTTCCGTCTGATGGCTGACGGAGGTCACTTCGGCATGACACACCCGTATCAACGGAAACGTGCGATGCCCAAGTTGCGCCAGCGGACTCACACGATCCTCGTCTGTCTGAATCTGGGCATCATAGGTGGCCTGAAGTGCCCATGTGATGGATGCTTTCCGGCGTCGGAGCCACCCCCACAATGTCCATGTGTCGGCAATGACAGCGCGGACCGAGATCTGCCGGTATGGAAGCATCGATAGTCTTTGCCTCGCGCTGTTGAGCAGAATGCTACGTGAGTAATATGGTCTGCGTGTCCAAGTCCGTGAGACCTGTCAGCGCAAGATCTTCTGAGCGGCATACGGTGATACAGGTTGCAGAGCCGAAGTGTTAAGCTTCTCCACGCCAGAGAGTCCCAAACCTGAGCGCTTGATGAGCGGCCATCCCCTATGTCAGCTCCCCACCCAGCGCACTGATCTCAAAAAGTCTCACAGCATAGGCTGTCTTGAGGGTCATGACTGTGCGCTCCACACGACCAGGGGTCTGCTGCTTTCACACGGAAGCCGGATGGGGACTATGCGTCGTCACAATGGTCTCTCTGGGGGGCTTGCTTTGGGGAGAAATGAATCAAGGGTGTCCTCATTGTCGGCTTTCTCAAGAATGATTATCTCTACCCTACGGTTTTTCGTCCGCCCTTCAGGCGTATCGTTGGTCGCAATGGGCTTCGCATCTGCCAAGCCGGTGGCGGAGAGGTGGGTAATCGGCACGCCATAAAGTTCGGAGAAAATTCTCACAACCATCACGGCACGTCCAGCCGACAGTTCCCAATTGGATGGAAATTGCGCCGTTCGAATCGGCACGTTGTCTGTATGGCCGAGAATTCTGATGTGCCGATCCATTTCGATTAGAATTTGAGCGATCGTCTGAAGAAAGGGCAGCGCTTCCGAACGCACACGCGCCTCTCCACTTTGAAAGAGAATGGACTCCGGCAGTGAGATCATGATTGTGCCATGACTGCTTTCTACGATCTTGACCTCCGAAATGTCCCCTTTAAGATTGGGATTAATTTTGGTCATGATTTCCCGCATGCGGCGGATAACGGGGTCATTCGTGCTCACCGCTTCGGACGGGATCATTTTAGGTTTCGCATTGCCGATAGTGAAGGGCAAGCGGCTGGATGGGATGCTGTTGATGGGATTCAGCGCCAGTTTAATCGACTCACTCACGGTTCGATATTTGCCCTCGTTGACAGAGGACACCGAATACATCACGACAAAAAAGGCGAACAGCAGGGTGATGAAATCGGCATAGGACACCAGCCAGCGTTCGTGATTTTCGTGCTCTTCGTGTTTTTTCTTTGCCATTAGGAGACCGTGAGTCGTACTACGTGAAACAGGAAGCGTCTGTCTTTTGCAACGAGATGCGCTTCACGAACGACGAGGGACGTTATTTCTTGTCTTCCTTCGTCCGCTCGTGTGGCGGTAGGTAGCTTTCCAGCTTCTCTTGCAGGAGTCTAGGGTTTTCCCCCTGCGCTAGCCCGACGAGCCCCAGAATCACCATCGTCCGTAAGCCGGCTTCTTCCTTCAGTTTGAACTTCATCTTATTGGCGATCGGCAGGAAAAACAGATTGGCGGCTCCGACGCCGTAGACGGTGGCGACGAACGCCACGGCAATTCCTCCGCCGAGTTTGGACGGGTCAGCGAGATTTTCCATCACATGGATCAAGCCGAGCACGGCACCGAGGATTCCGACCGTCGGCGCGTAGCCTCCGGCGGCTTCCCAGACCTTCGCAGCGTGAATCCCACTTTCTTCATGGTGCTCAACTTCGATCTCTAAAATTTCTTGGAGGAGTTTTGGGTCGGTCCCATCGACGATGAGCTGCACTCCCTTTTTAAAAAACGGATCGTGCAAGTCTTTTAATTTGCCTTCGAGCGCAAGCAGGCCTTGCTTCCGCGACACATTGGCTAAATCCAGGATCTGCGTAATCGTGCCTTTGACGTCGTGGGGAGGATTGGTCAGTGCAAGGCTGACGGAGGTAATCGATTTGATCACGACCGGAAGCGGGTTTTGCACGCAACAGGCCCCGATCGTCCCACCCATGACGATGATAAAGGCCGTTAATTGCAGCACCGACCCGATGTGCCCGCCCTCAAGAGCCTGGCCACCGAGAATGGACCCGATCGCTATAACGACGCCCAGTATGGTGGCTATATCCACGATTCGATTACCTCAGCATCACCTGCGATGGTGTTCCTCAAAAGTACCGTGTGAATCCTGAATGGTGGGCTTGCGCCTTCCGGAAATACTCTGGTAGCGTGCGCCCGAGTCACAATCGTTTTTTCATGGAGGTGCTCTTGTGGGTCCTGCTGATAGCTTGATGCTCGATGCCAAACAAGCCATTCTTGATGAGCAGCATCGGAAATTTCAGGTCCTACAGCAAGAAGGTCGCTGGCCGGAAGCCATGCAACAATTTCATGTCACCCTGAGCTGCGCCTCGGATGTGTTGTCGGAGTCATTACAACTCCTTGAACGGGTCTTGGAAGCTCAGAATCGCCGCGGCTCCTCGCCGCCCACACCGTCCGACGCTCAGAGTTCATAGGTTATTTTTGGCCTGCGCCGCCATGCGAAGATTTCAGGCGTTAGATATGGCCATCGCGTAGGCGCTCCGCACTCCACCACCCGCAGATCTCACGCGCTATATCAGTCAGCCTGCTAGGCCGCCTCTCGGGCCAGGAGCAGTCGACTCAAATCCACCAGGATGAGCAGTCGATCATCAATGCGTCCCACACCTTGTGTGAATTCCGCTCCCGCCATCGTGCCGACCGAGGGCGGCGGCTCGATGGCGCTGCGAGGGACGCGAAGGACCTCTTCGACCGAGTCCACGATCAACCCGACCAGGCGCGCTTGCACCGACACCACCACAATACGCGTCTGTGTGGTCTGTTGAGCGCCGGCAAGGCCGAAGAGCTTTCGCAAATCCAGCACAGGAATGATTCGGCCACGCAGGTTGATGACACCCTCCACGTAGGGCGGTGTCTTCGGTACCCGCGTGACCTCGACGATACGGTTAATCTCCTGAACACTCAGGACATCAACCGCGAATTCTTCGCTCCCGATCAAACAGATGACGAACTGTAGAAGATCATCACCGGCTTTCTCGCCCAGGCGGTCTGCAGAGTTGTTTGCGGAACCCTGGTAGAGAGGGTTGACCTGTTGTTCAGTGGCACTCATGCTGGGCTCCTTCTCGTGGTTGGACGCTTAGATCTTGAAGCCACCCACGATGCCCTGCAGTTCGACGGCCAGCTGACTCAGATCTTGACTGGCCTTGGCCGACTCATGGGCTCCCGACGACGACTCTTTGGTGACCTTCGCCACATTTTCGATGTCGCTGGCGATCTGCTGCGTCGCCACCGATTGTTG
This sequence comes from uncultured Nitrospira sp., assembly GCA_964493335.1. Classification (GTDB taxonomy): domain Bacteria; phylum Nitrospirota; class Nitrospiria; order Nitrospirales; family Nitrospiraceae; genus Nitrospira_A. The sequence goes on along the minus strand of CAZBNV010000024.1, from coordinate 3,986 downwards.
TTCGGACGCCACGGCAATCTGCCGGATCATATCGGCACTTTCCGACACCATCCGGACGATCTGGGACAGGGCTTCGCCGGTCTTATTGACCAAGTCGACGCCGGCCGTCACTTTCTGCGTGCCCTGCTGCATCGAGTCGACGGCGCCTCGCGTGTCGTGCTGAATCTGGCGAATCATATCGCCGATTTCTTTCGTGGCTTTGGTCGTCCGCTCGGCCAGTTTCCGGACTTCATCGGCCACCACGGCGAATCCTCGTCCCTGTTCTCCGGCACGGGCCGCTTCGATCGCGGCGTTCAAGGCCAGCAAGTTGGTCTGGTCGGCGATGTCTTCGATCGTGCGCACGATCTCGCCGATTTGATCGGACGATTTCCCCAGGTCAGAGATAATCGTTGCCGAATTGGACACGGCTTCAGACAACTGCTGCATCCCGGAGATGGTGCTGGACACCACCGTCCCGCCTTCTTGCGCGGTCTTAACGGTATCCTGCGCCAGGCTGGCGGCTTTACCTGAATTCTGCGCGACTTGACCAACGGTGGCATTCATCTCTTCCACCGCCGCGGCCGTCTGGGAGGCCCGTGATGTCAGCGTATCCGTGCCCTTCGAAATTTCTTCGGCCGTCGCGGACAGTTCGACAGAGGCAGACGCCACTTTATCCGTGACATGCGCCACTTTCTTGATCATGTGTTGCAACTTCTCGATGAACTCGTTGAAGTAGCCGCCCATGTGCGCCAGTTCGTCGTTGCCTTCGGCGGGCACACGCTTCGTCAGGTCGCCCTCGCCTTTGGCGATGTCTCTCGAGATGTCGCTCATTTTAGCCAGGGGCTTGAGGACGATGTTACGGAGCAAGACGTATGTGACCACCATGATGATGACAACTATGCCTGCCATCAGGCCGCCGGTCTGCCACATGGATCGGCTTGAGAGCACCACGGCTTCTGACATGGGCAGCGAGAGGCTCAGCATGCCCAAGGTATCGCCCACCTGATTGTTGGTATGGCAGCTCAGACAGGCGGCTGTGGTGGCTTTATCAGCAATGGCACGGCGGAAGGTCTGTACACCATTGACATCATCACGACGGGCATAATGGTCAGCCCCGGCCATGATGGCCCTCATCGCTTCATTCTCGAAGTTATCTTTAGGGGTATTCGACACGTTCATCGGATTTTGACTGACTAAGCGGGCGCTATACAGCCCCGTGCGCGTGGCCTCTTCGCCCATTTCTCGGACCGCGGTTGCGGGAAATGGGATGGCATCGGCGATACCAGTATGATCCTTGGCGACCTGGATTTCCCCACCGGCCTTCGATTTCTTGATTTTGGCCACATAGTTCTGCGTGATATAGGCGCGACTGATCATGATCTGTGTGCTAATCACGCTGCTGCGCCCAGCGAGCATGGTATCCATTTTGGCTTCTTCCTGTTGATACAGGACCACTAGACCGAGCGTGATCACCAGCAGTGCCACGGCAGAAATCGACAGAATGAACTTAGGCCCGATAGTCATACCCTTCAACATGCTCCCCATAACGCCTCCTACCCTCTCCATTGTGAACGATTGAGATGACGCTCCCTGTCACACCATATTCATGACTTCGCCGATCACCTTGGATAGCGAAACCACTTTCTCTGCACACCCGGCTTCCACGACGGCTTTTGGCATGCCGTACACGACGCTCGATGCTTCATCCTGTGCCACTGTTCGACCCCTTGCTGCCTTGATCGCTTTCATACCTTCCAACCCGTCGTGACCCATCCCAGTGAGGATCACACCGATACTGCGCTCGCCGTAGAGCGCCGCCACCGAGTTCAGCATGATGTCGACGGAGGGGGCATGGGGATGGTTTTCGACATTCGGCGACAGTTTGACGACCGAGCTCGTGATGGTTCTCTTGACGATTCGAAACTGCATGCCGCCAGGGGCCACGAGGACGCGGCCCGGTTTGACTTCGTCCCCATCGACGGCTTCACGCACCTCAAGTGCACAGAGATTGTTCAATCGCTCGGCAAATGGTTTGGTAAACGATTTCGGCATATGTTGGACGATGACGATACCGGCCGGGCAATCCGCTGGAATCATCGGCATGATTTCGAACAGAGCTTGGGGGCCTCCCGTTGAACAGCCGATGGCGATCACTTTCGTGCCGCGGGTGACGCTGACGGAAAAGCTACTGAGTGATTTGGCAGATAGGACGGCCATCTTCGCCTGCCCTGTCAGCGGGATGACTCTCAGCTTTGAGCCCGCATGTCTGGCGTCCAACACTTTGGAGACCAGCAGCTTTTGAATCTCGGCAATTTTTGAGGCGACTCCATCCAACTGTTTCGGGACGAAATCCACCGCGCCCCATTCCAACGCTTGCAGCGTTTCCTGTGCGCCTTCTATCGTGATGGAACTGACCATGATCACGGGCACGGGATGTTTTGCCATGATCTGCTGCAAGGCTTGCAGACCCGTCATGCCAGGCATTTCCACATCCATCGTGACCACGTCTGGTTTCAACTGCTGCACCTGCTGAACGGCTTCCTCTCCGTTCCGGGCCACCCCTATCACTTGAATCTGTTTGCCTTCTTCGAGCATGGCGGTCAGGCTTTTCCGCATGAAGGCGGAATCGTCTACGACTAAGACGCGAACCATTGGGGTCGCGAGGCTCATCTGTGAAAGTGGAAGCGCCATAACGTCTGTCTGCTACATCGGCCGTCTACGCTGAAAGCTTAAGTTAGGTACGCCCTCAGGCGGCCTTGCTCGCCTCTTGCCTGTCTTGACCAACGTATAAAGAGAGCTTTTCGCCCAACATTTTGGCGTCAAATTTGGTGATGTAGTCAGTGGCGCCGACCGCTTTGCCTTTTTCCATATTGCAGGCTCCCGTCAAGGAGGAATGGAGCATCACCGGCAAGTGCGCGAGTCTCGGGTCGGCACGAATGTGCTTCGTTAAGGTAAACCCGTCCATTTCCGGCATCTCAATGTCGCTCAAGATGCATTGGATCTGATCCACGCGTTCCTTGCCTTCCGCAGTGGCCTGATCCGCGAGGGCTTGCAGTTTTGTCCAGGCCTCTCCGCCGGTCGTGGTCATAATGTAGGACATCTCGAGGCGTTCCAGCGCCTTGCGAATCTGTGTGCGCGCCACCGACGAATCGTCAGCAAATAGCATGCATTTTGATTTTAGGGCCGGCGTGGCTACCATACCGGCAAAGACCTCGTCGTCCGACCGGGGACAAATATCGTTCAGGACTTTTTCGACGTCGAGAATCAGCACCATGCGACCATCATCCAACATCGTGACGGCCGTGACTGCGCCCTTGTTATTTTCCCTGACGATCGCCGGGGGTGTCTTGATGGCGGACCAGGAGAAGCGAATGATGCGATCGACTCCCGCGACGAGAAACCCCTGTAGACTCCCATTGTATTCGGACACGATCAGATAGGGATGTGCGGTCGCGGATCCCGGTTGCCCCTCCCCCTCGGCTCCCAAGCCCAAACTGCGCTTGAGCCCCACGACCGGAACCATAATTCCCCGAATGTTGGCCATTCCTACAATGCGGTTATCGGCTTCCGGTATTTGTGTAAGCTCCGGCAATTTCATGACTTCGCGGACCTTGAAGACGTTGATCCCGAAGATTTCGTTCGTGCCTAGTTTGAACAGCAAGAGTTCCATCTGGTTCGCGCCGGCGAGCCGCGTCCGAGCATCGATTTCATTGATGAGAGTCGACATACGTCCTCCGATTCTTTCGGACCCGATTCGTATCTCGTAAAGCGGCCCTCGTTTTGAAGGTCGGACGCCTTACGGGCGACGCTTCATATTTTTCTTCAGGCCGCGACGCCGCTGTTATGCCAGGCTCGGGCATTCTGGACCAATTCCGAGGTGTCCAGGATGAGCACCACCTTGCCCTCGCCGGTGATCGTGGCGCCCGACACGCCCTTGACGGTTTCGAGATAGTCCCAGATGGACTTGATGACGACCTCCTCTTGGGAGCGCAGTTCATCCACCACGA
>CAZBNV010000023.1:0-62340 GCA_964493335.1 uncultured Nitrospira sp. | reverse complement strand
AAATGTTGCCGCACCAACGCCTCGACCGATTTGAAATGCCGTTCCGGCAGGTTCTTGAAGCGCCGTTTGCAATCGAACAGGGCCTCGTCGACCGTGGAAAACGGTTGGATCGTTTCTATCAGGTGGCCGTAGTAGTCCATGAGTTTCAGCTCAACCGTACGCAGCAGTGCCGGGTCCCCCGCGAGGGCTGAGGCGGCCTTCATCTGGTCTCCTCCCGATTCCACGAGCGCTTGAAAGCAGAGCCCCTTGAGCCGTTGTGTGACCGTGCTGCGATCCCATCCCAACGCCTTGGCCGTTGCCTGCATATCGAACCGGTGCTGCCGCAGGAGGTTCAACACCGCGACGTCACCTGCCGGGTCTGGAAGAATCGATTCCGCACCGGTCAGTGTCGTCACGGACGTAGGCCGTCTCTGTAAGCGCAGGTCGGCAGTTGTGATAATCGGCCCCTCGCTGAGCGCCACCGCCTGCTCAAGACAGTGACGGAGTTCTCGCACGTTGCCTTTCCATGGCTGCTGCTGGAGCGTTGTCAGGGCTTCTTCAGCCAGGAGCATGCGTGCTTGACGCGCCTCTGTCGCGGCCTCTTGTAAATAGGCTTCTGCCAGGGGAGGAATATCGTCGGGGCGCTCTCGCAACGGCGGCAAGTGCAGAACAAGACCCTTGAGTCGAAAATACAAATCTTCACGAAACCAGCCTTCCGACACGCCGCGCTGAAGATCCTTATTCGTCGCGGCAACAATCCGGACATCGACGGAGGTAGGAGTCGTCGCTCCGACGCGATAGAAGGTTCGGTCCTGCAACACCCGCAGCAGTTTACTTTGATGGTCGAGGCGTAAATCGCCGATCTCGTCCAAAAAGATCGTGCCCTGATGCGCGAGCTCGAAATAGCCTTTCCGATCCGTGTGCGCGCCGGTGAAGCTGCCGCGAACGTGGCCGAAGAGTTCACTTTCGAAGAGCTCCGGTGAGATGGCCGCCATGTTCACCGCGATGAAGGGCTTGGGCGCTCGCGGGCTCAGGCGATGCACGGCGCGCGCAAATAATTCTTTGCCCGTTCCCGGCTCGCCGGTAATCAGCACCGTGACGGTGGAGCGCGCGCCTTTCTTAAGGTCACGAAACATCGCCAAAATAGTGGGGTCTCTGGTGATGATGCCCAGTTGCTCGCAGTCCCGCCGGAGCACCTCCTGCTCCACATTGCCAAGTGGAACGGATGTGAGTGTCGCGGCCTGTAGACCGTGGAGCTGGCGTTCGAGTTCTTCCATCCGTCGACGCGTGGCTGTCTCCTGCGCCTGGGCGTCGCCAATTTTCTGTTGCAGATCGACGGCCAGTTTGGTCGTAGCGGCTTCTCTGGAGGCCGAGTGAGAGATGCTGGCGCGGGCTGACTCCAAGTCCTCTTCCAGCGTTTCGACGGCAGTTTCTCGATAGACGAGCGCCTCGCGCACCGCCACAAGGTCTTGCTGAATCTGCAGCATGTCCCGTTCCAGCAACGCCACACGGCGGGTGGCCATGATCTGACCGAGCAAGCCGGTCGTGACTAGAACAACCACGGTTGCGGTCATGGGGATGACGAACGGCAGCACCCAATGGGTGCCGGAGAGCAAGCCCCAGGCTGAAGCCAGATAGAGCAGGAGGCCGCCCATGCCCAGCAGCAGTCCCTTCCAATCCGCCCAACGAAGAACCATCCAGGCCAGGCAGAGGCAGAGGAAGAATGTCATGACCAGACGCTGCAGCGGGGAGAGTTCTCGAATCCAGTCCTGCGCGAGCAGCGTATGAAGCAATTGTGCCTGTATGAGGAAGTCAGACGCGTCCTCGTCGGACGGAATGGTCCGTTCTGGTTGTGTGCGTGGTTGAGTAAGCAAGATCACCGCTTTGTCGTTGAGCAGGGCTGCCAGCTCCTCGTTGTTTTTGTGATCAATCAGGCGAGAGAGTTCCAGAAAGGTCACGGCAGGAAAGCTCTTCTCCGCATGAGGTCCGGCGAAGTTGATGAGGAGCCGTCCCTTCCGATCGATCGGGATGGTCACCGTCGACATGCTGCCATCTAGGCCTCGCGCGTTTCGCAGCATCACCTGTCCTGCGCGGCGTTCCAGTTGATCGGGTGAAACATTCCAGAAGGTGGTCGCCAGCGTGAAGGCGAAGGCCGGGAGTTCGCCTGAGCCGCTGTCGTGATACAACGGCGCTCGGCGTACGATGCGGTCGTGGTCCAGCGCGGCCTGTATCGCACTTCTGCCCGGTGCGACGCTGCCCGATGGAACAAGAGGCAGACCGGTGTCTTGCTCGAAGGCAGAAGCGGGAAACGCGGGATAGGCGACGATGCCGGCTGATTTCATTGCTTCGATAAACAAGGCATCGCTGACCGCGCCACCCAGATTCGGTGGACTCGGCAGGTTGATCGGAGTATCGATTCCTACAGCCCTGGCCCCTGCATCATGCAGTGCCGTCACGAGTCGGGCCGGGATACTGCGATCCCAATGGCCGACGCCAAACTGTTGTTCGCTGGCATGATCTCTGACCACGAGGAGTAGGCGTGAGAGACGGGCCGGCTGAGAACGAAGGCGCATCCAGGTGTCATAGGGAGCCCATTCCAGCGCCGTATACGTCGTGGGGGCGGGCGACCAGAGGAACTCTGCGCAGAGGATGGCGGCGAATGCCATCAGGACGGCTTGCAGCCAGACGTTTCTGACGAACAAGCGTGTGGCGATACGCATAGGCTGTGGTGATTACGGTTTGGAAGGCGCGGACGCGACCTCGTCGAGAATGCGCTTCACATCATCCCGTGGCAAGCCCTTCAGATAACTCTTTGCCTTGGCGAGGTCCGCCGCCAGGCCGAGCCCCTTGGCATAAATGCGCGCTAAGGCGGTGCGGGAAGGAATCGATCCATCAGCGGCGGTGGACTCCAGGTAACTCATGACCCATTGACCATGGGGCGGAAGCTGGCCATCGAGTCCCTGTTCATACAGTTGGACGAGTGCCGCGTGCGAGATATCGTTCAGGGCGTAGGCTTCGCGTAAGAGAACCGGGAGCGCCTCGGCTGTGCGTCCCTGCTTGAGCAAGGTCGTACCGACGGTTTCCGTGGCCTGGTTCTGGTCCAGATCGGGGAAGTCCAGCCAAAGCTGGTCGCAGTAATTCTTAAACGCCTCTGCTGCGGCCTTCGATTGTTTTGTCTGCAGATTGCCTTTGACCACTGCCAACCGTCTGAGTTGCGTCAGCGCTTGCGCCGCTTCCGGTAACCCCTGCTCGAAGGCACGCGCCCACCAGGTGATGGCCATGAGCTGGCTCTTTTCCACGCCCTGTCCGGACCGGTAGGCGTTGCCGAGAAAGTACTGGGCTTTGGCGAGGCCTGCGAGTGCGGCCGTCTCCAGTTCCTGTGCCGCCTCTTTTTCCCGCCCTGCGACCTTGAGTACCAATCCCAGCCGGTAATGGGCTTCGGCAAAGTCCGGCTTCAGGCGTAAGGCTTCCTGGTAAGCCTTGATGGCCGATTGCACATTCCCGCGGGTGTAGTGAATCGTGCCCATGCTGTAGTGCGCTTGTACCAGGGCGGGATCCAAACGGACAGCCTCTTGGAGTTCCGTCATGGCAGCGCGCCAATCCTGTTTGGCCATGAGCGCGGTTCCGAGATCCAGATGAGCTTGCGCGACCGTGGGATGAAAGCGCAGGGCCGTGCGGTACTCGTCGATCGCTCCGTCGGTGTCGCCCAGTTGAAACAATGTCCTGCCCAGAGTCAGGCGCGGCTCCTGGGCGTCGGGTTCCATATGCAGGGCTTGTCGAGCCTGGGTAAGGGTTTCCAGCAGGCTCAGGGGCGCAGGCGCCGGGTCCGGCGGGGGGAGTGGAGTCAGTGCTTCAATGGGGAGCAGTTCTTCACGAACGGCTTCCGGTGCGGCGTCCGCAGCCGGGGGCTCACTCGGAAGCGGTTCGACTCGAACGGCTTCAGGTGTGCCATTCGGAGGCGAGTCTTCCTGCGCGACCAGTGGTGGCGCGTGGAAGAATAGGGCCGCAATCAAGATCAGGGGCCACCTTCCCATGGCGGCGCGTTGCAGGAACATAGGCGCTGACAGACCTCCGCGTGAACTAGATCTGCATATATACACACAGACGGAGCAGAAATTCCATGGGATCTCGCATGGAGCAGCGGTGGCCATGTTGATGGGAAAGATCGGCCGAGGCAAGGCCGGATGTGGAGGAACGGCGAGAACGTATTCACCGGTCAGGTCGTCAAGAACGTCAGGGCGAGAGCGAGAACGATGAGCAGACCCAATAGGCTTACGATGAGGTATCGCCACCCCGCCAGTTGGTCTTGGATCAGCATGAGCCCTAAACTCAGCCCTTCGGCGAGGAGCCAATTGCGGAACTCCTGCGGAGCGACAACCGTGAGGCCCCGTTCTGTGCAGGATGCGATGAAGCGATTCACGACGATGCTTCGCAGTGCGGCGCGAACCACATGTTCTATCCAGCGGGGGAGTCGAAGGCGGCTGCCGGTCTGACTGACACATTGATCCACCACGCGCTCATACTCCTGTCGGGTCGTCGAAAGGGTGCGTCCTGCCGGTACGGCCGCAGCTGCCATGTCGGGTAAGGTATGGATCAACTCGCGCAGAGAACGTTCCACTTGCGCCATCACCTGTTGAGCCGCGTTCAGGAGGCCTGCCACGGTGCCGCCGATCAGTGCAGCGACGACATAGAGTACGGTCAGCGACCACCCGCCGACCATCGCCCAGGTCCCATGATCGGATACGGAGATGCCGTAATAGACCGCGGCGCCTCCGACGAGGGTGATCGCCACGGACAGGTGCAGGGGCAGAGACCAGATCAGCGTGCGGATGAAGGTGCGAGGGGGCTTTGTGCCTGGTGGAAGCGGCAAGGTCGAGGAACTCACGAGGAGATGGGCCTAAGTCTTGAGTGTTATGTGGTTCATGTGATCAGGCCAGACCTTCCGGAGACGCTCAACCATGGAGCGTAGCGACTCCGGTGTGAGCCTGACCGGTTCGTGTGTGATCCGCCACACCGGCTCAAGAGGCGCGGGATCCTGTGGTAGGCGTGGAATCACGTGCCAATGGATATGGGGGAGTTGATTGCCGAGCAATTCATAATTGATTTTGATTGCCCGCCATTCTCCGGCGAGGAGGCCGGCCACTGCGGAGACTTCTTCGATCAGGCTGCTGCGGTCGGCGCGCGAGAGGTCGAATAGTTCAGTCGCGTGGTGCTTCAGCACCAACACCGTCCAGCCGGGAAAGAACTGATCATCGTGTAGATAGGCTCGCGACAGGCCACAATCAGCGATGTAATGGTCCGGACTCGGCCAGGTGCCGACACAGGCCTTGCACGCAGGGCTGGTCATGGTTGGCTCAAGGTCCGTCCCTCTTCGGCGGTGATCAGGCCCTTCTTGATCAACAGCTGAATGAGCTTGTCCGTGGTCGCTTTGTTCGGCGCGGCGGCAGCGGCGGCCGCTGCTGCTGGGGACTTCTGCTTGGGTGGCTCGCGTTTCACGCCCATCACGCGGAAGGTCGGGGTGAAGACGGCGACATAGTCTCGGTTCCTGATGCGAACGGTCACGGGGAGGCTCTCGCTGTTTGGGATTAGGTCAGGACCAGCTCCTTGGGGAACGTGAAAAAATGGCTTGCCATCCTCGGTGGTCCCATCCTGACCGATGATTTCCATCCGGGTCAGGAGGGATTCGCCGGTCAGGTTTTCGTGAGCCTGTCCGGCTGTGTTGGTGATGTGGTCCAGGACAAGGATCAATGAATCGGCGACAAAGGTATCCGCGGAATGGTTGCGGACTGTCACATCGTACCGGTATTCGCTCGAAAAATTATCCCGGCTCCGCAAGGTGACGAATGCGGCCGCCTTGCCGCTCAAGTCAGCCAGTTGATCGGCGGCGAGAGCGTGAATGGGCGCGTAGATTTCTGCCAGCAGCATGCAGGCGGTTGCCACCAGCATCTGCACGGATCGCGTCATGCCCATGGGTCCCTCCTTCTTAGTCGGCCTGGCTCCGCCTCAGGATAACAAAGGCCCACGGTCAGTGCGAGGAAATCCTCTCCCCATCCACGCACACTGCTTGACACGTTCTTTTCACGGACGATATTCTGCGCGCCAATCCATCGGGGCCGGCTCATCACACCGCATGTCGCACACACGCATGACGTCCGCTCCGCTCCTTGTGCCTCGCTCCGTAGTCTCCAAGCTGTTGCATCTCTACGACTATCCGGACCCGCGTCGTCCAGGGCGACTTATCAAGGGATATGACTGCCCCCATGCCTTGCGGACCGCCCGGATGTGCGCCGCGGTGGCGCAACGATTGGGGCACGAGCCGACGAGGGTGAAGCAGTATCAAATTGCTTGTATCCTGCACGATCTGGGCCGTGCCGGGCTCGATCGGCAACTCTTCGGCCGCATTTGGTCCTGGGCCCGCGCGCAGGGGATTCCGACCAGGCCACGTGAATGGCGAGCCCTTCACCCGCAGACCAAGTATGGACGGGAGACCGAGGCGTTTGTGGTGCTTCATAAGGCATCGCTGGAGGCCTCAGGCATCGTCCTGGACCGCTGGGCTTGCGAGCAGGTGGAAATGCGTCTGGGCTATGCCCGTCGTCTGGCCAGGCGTCTTCGTATCGTGCAACCGATGTTGCGCGATCTGGCCATCACATGGTCGCCGTGGATGGGCCGGATCATGCTGTATTACTACTATCCGGAAAAGCTGGAGGGCGCGCAGCCCTGGGTTCGGCAACTGGCCGAGATCCTGGTGGCCTGTGAGCAATTTGAGGCCTATAGCAATCAGCGGCGAGGGCGTGATTATTATGCGCGGCGACGAGAAGACCTTTCGGAAGCCTTGGCCTATCTGGACGCATTACAGGGGGAAGGAATTCTCAGTCGCCCGGTTGTGAGGGCCTTGCGCAGGCTGGCGGCGGAAGGTGCCTTCGATACCGTGTTGGAGCAGGCGAAGGGGCGGCCATTGTCCAGACGGGAGTGTACGCTTTTACGCCAGGCCAGTCGGGAGTGACGCATGGCTGTTAGAAGTATTTCGATGCGGGTGCACATGCAGGGCGATTGCCAGGTGGAGAATATTACCCCACAGGTGCAGCAGGCGGTCGGGCAGACTCAGCTGCGGGCTGGCATTCTCACCCTGTTCATCAAGCACACGACGGCATCCGTGCTGATCATCGAGGACGAGCCCGGTATCCGTGCCGATACGAAAGCCCTGTGGGAGCGATTGGTTCCCGTCGATCCCGCTTGGCAACACAATACCCGCAACCAGGGGGAAGACAACGGCCATAGTCACTTGCGGGGGCAGCTACAGGGGCAGTCTCTCACGATTCCCTTCAACGATGGAGTCATGACTCTGGGAACCTGGCAGCAGATCGTCGTGTTGGATTTCGACACTCGCGCGCGAACGCGAGAGTTGGTCATTCAGGTGATGGGTGAATAGATGGAGTTGAGCAGGACAATGGCCAGGTGGGGTGGTGGGCGATGCATCAGCCTGAGTCTGATGACGGCTCTCTTCCTGGGCGGGCCGCACCCCGCGCTACTCTCGGCCTTTGATGGAACAAAGGGAATCCTCACGGCGCAATCAGCCGGCCCGACTGAACTCAGTACGGATGAACAGGCGACCATTGCGGTCTTCGAGCGGGCGACGCGATCCGTGGTGTTCATCGCCAATACGGCGATGCAGCGGGACCCCTGGTCGTTCAATCTGTTCGAAGTGCCGCAAGGATCCGGAACGGGGTTCGTCTGGAGTCGGCAAGGCCACATCGTGACTAACTTCCATGTCATTTACGGCGCCGACGCGATCACGGTGACCTTGGCCGATCAAGTCGAATATAAGGCGAAGGTGGTGGGCGTCGACCCGGACCACGATATCGCGGTGCTGCAGATCCAAGCCCCTGAGGCGGGCCTTCAGCCGGTTACCATTGGGAATTCTCAATCGCTGCGCGTCGGGCAAAAAGTGTTGGCGATCGGCAATCCTTTCGGCCTCGACCATACGCTCACCACCGGTGTGGTCAGCGCACTCGGTCGCACCATCAAATCGATGAGCAACCGGACGATCGAAGGCGTCATCCAGACTGATGCCGCCATCAACCCCGGCAACTCAGGGGGTCCCCTTCTGGACAGTGCGGGCCGTTTGATCGGGATGAACACGCAAATCGTAAGTCCGAGTGGCGCGTTTGCTGGAATTGGCTTTGCCGTGCCGGCGGATACTGTCAGCCGGACAGTGCCGGAGCTGATCAAGCATGGAAAGCTGATCAGGCCGGGGTTGGGCATCTCATTGGTGCCCGACGCCATGGCGCGGCGCTGGGGCGTGCATGGGGTCATCATCGGCAAGATTGGGCGCAGCAGTGCCGCTGAGCGAGTGGGATTGCGCGGGTCGCGCGAAACCCCCGGGGGGCGTATCGAGCTCGGTGACATTATCGTCGGCGTGGACGGCAAACCAGTCGAGACGATCGACGATTTGATGGACCTGATGGAGCAGCACAAGGTCGGCGATCAGGTCATCATCGACTACGTGCGTGGAAACCGGAAGCTGCAGGTCACGGTCACACTGCAGGCGGTCAATTGACCGGGCAGGCTCTGCAGGAGTCTGAAAAATTCCGCCCACCACGTTCTCGCGTCGTTCAGACCCTCAACGTACCCCATAGGAAAAGAGTCTGTCTCGGCAGGCACGGGATGGGCGGGTAAGCAGATCACCTCTTTGAGCCCCTGCGGGAATGCGGTTCTGTTGTGGCAGACCTGCGAATGATCGAGGTCGTCGCGTGCCGCAATAGATTGTCCGCTACCTGCTCGAGTCAGTGATCTCCTGGCGACAGAGGCGTTGTCCTCTGTGTTAGGATGACCGGAGTTAGACCAGCCGGAGGAATATACATGAGCGACCATAGAAAATCGGATGAGCCTGAGGCGGGCGGGCAGCAGCCGCCGCGGCGCGAAGGCTCGGCATCCGCCGATCCGCTCGAACTGATTGACGAATGTCTGGCAGCGTTTCCCGACAGCGATCCGCGCCAAAAGCTCCTTTACAAGTTACGACATGTGATGACGGCTCAGTCGGTTGTGCAGGATCGTCGCGAAACCGAATTTAAGAAACTCAACGAGGTGGTGACGAAGTTGACGGCGCCCGCCAATCGGGTGGGTCTGCTCGTAGAGGTTCCGGGGGAGGGGCTGGCGCGTATCGTGGTGGGAGGGGCGGAGTATTACGCCAATATCGATCCACGTCTCTCGGCAGAGGAACTCAAAATCGGCACGCAGATCCTGGTCAACGAGGCCTATACGGTGATTAAGACCCTCGGATATGACCGCAACGGACCGGTATTGAAAGTGGCCGAAGTGTTGCCGGACGGGCGCATCCGTTTCGAACAAGATATGGGGCGGCAGGCCTTGATTCTGCAGCGGTCCAGTGATTTGGTCGGGGCAGATCTGAAGGCCGGCGACGAAGTGCGCATTGAGCCGACCCACCGAATCGCCATCGAAAAATTCGAAAACCGTCAGGCGAGAACGCATCTCCTGGATGAAGTGCCCAGCGTGACCTGGGAACAGATCGGCGGCCAGAAGCAAGCGATCGAGGCGATTCGCAAAGCGATCGAATATCCCCTGCTCCATGCCGAGACGTTCACGAAATATCAGTTTACGCAGCCGAAGGGATTCCTGCTCTACGGCCCGCCGGGCTGCGGCAAAACGTTGATCGGACAGGCGGCAGCTGCCAGCTTGTCTCAGCTCGTGCGTGAATCACAGGGGCAGGATTCTTCAGAGGGCAACACAAAGAATCCGCCGGTGACAAGCGGAGCGTTCCTCCATATCAAGGGGCCGGAGATTCTGAACATGTGGCTGGGTGAATCCGAGCGGATCGTCCGGGACCTGTTTGCGAAGGCGCGCGCCAGACGAAAAGAAGGGGCGCTGCCGTTTATTTTCATCGATGAAGCCGAGTCCGTGTTGGGCACCAGGCGGTCGATGCGTTCGTTCAACATCAATAACACGCTGGTGCCGATGTTCTGCGCCGAAATGGACGGCATCGAATCGCTGCAGGACGTGGTGATTATTCTAGCTTCCAACCGGCCTGACCTGATTGATCCGGCGGTGCTGAGACCAGGCCGTATCGATCGGAAGATCAAAGTCGCGCGTCCGAATCGAGAGGCGGCGCTCGAGATTCTCGGCGTCTATCTGACGGCAGCTCTGCCGCTTGATCCTGAGCTGTTGGGTCAAAACGGCCAGGACCACGAAGCGGCCCGACGCGCGGTGATCGAGCAGGTGGTGGACAGTCTCTTCTCACGGACGGATCAGAACCGGGTGTTGTCGATCCGCCTGCGGAATGGACACAATAAGGTGCTGTATCGCGGGGACTTAGTCAGCGGGGCCATCCTTTCTTCGATCGTGCAGCGGGCGAAGGAGAAGGCGATTGAACGGGTCGTCGCACAGACCGGGGCATCTGCTGGTGACGGGCTTCGTGCGCAGGACCTGCTCGATGCGGTGCATGAAGAGTACCGGGAAGGCGAGATGTTGCCGCCTGATGATGCGGCCGAAGAATGGCTCAAGCTCCTGGATCATCATCCTGAACAGGTCGTCGGCGTGTCGTCGTTCCGTCGTGGACGGCAAACCGAAGAGCGACTGGTGAATCAGATCATTTAAACACGAGTGGCGAGTGAGCCAGGCACGTGATGGATTCACTCGCGGTGGATGACGTAGGCATGCATCTCTTCGGCATAGAAACGGAATACGGGATCACCAGAGAAGATCTCGAGGTGGTCGATCCCGTCGAGGAGTCGATGGAGTTGGTGCGCGCCCATCTGACCGGCGATTTTGAACGTCGGTGGGACTATAGAGGGGAAGATCCGCATGAGGATGCGCGTGGGTTCCGCGTGTCCGGCCTGCAGCAAGACAAAGAAGAGGACGATTTTGCCAAGATCGATGCGCATCGGCCGTTTTCGTTTCACGAGATGAAGAGCGATCTTGTTCTGCCGAACGGCGCGCGGTTCTACAACGACCATACCCATCCAGAATATTCCACTCCCGAATGTCGCACCCTCAAAGACCTGTTGGCGCACGACCGGGCCGGGGAGCGTATCGTGCAGCGGGCAGCGGATCGCCGAAACCAGCATCTCGGCGGCGCCCATGTGCAACTCTACAAGAACAATACCGACTTTCACGGCCACAGTTATGGCTGTCACGACAACTACCTTGTGTCACGCTCGTTGCCGTTTCCTCAGTTGGTCAGCGGTCTGTTGCCGTTTTTGGTCAGCCGCCAGTTGCTGGCAGGAACCGGGAAGGTCGGAATGGAAGCGCAGGAGTCCGGTTTTGTGCCGGGGGCCTATCAACTCTCGCAGCGGGCGGACTTCATGGAAGCGGAATTGGGCGTCGATACGATGCACAATCGCCCGATCCTGAACACGCGCGATGAACCACATGCCGATCGGACCAAGTACCGGCGTCTGCATTTGATCCTTGGCGATGCCAACATGTGCGAGTATGCGACCGCCCTCAAGGTGGGAACGACCAGGCTCGTGTTGGACCTTCTCCAACGCGGAGTCATGCCGAATCTGGAGTTGGATCAACCGGTGGCCGCAATCAAACAACTCTCACGGGATCCTGAGCTCAAGACTACCGTGCGGTTGAAGGATGGCCGAACCATGTCCGGGCTGGCCATTCAAGAGGCGTATTGGAATGCGGCGAGCCGCTCCTGTAGCGGTGCCGATCCGGATGCCGATTGGGTCTTGCGAGAATGGGAGGACACCCTTCGCCTGCTCAGCCAGGACCGTGCGCAGTTGGTCGGGAAGCTCGATTGGGTGACGAAACAGTGGCTGCTGGAGACGTTTGTGCGTGAAGAACGCCTTGCATGGGATGATCCGTGGCTCACCAGCCTGGATTTGGAATATCATAATATGAGTCCCGACCGCGGGCTGTTTCTGGGGCTCGAAGCCGAAGGGAAAACCTGGCGTATGACGACCGAGCGTGATATCGCGCAGGCGCTCGCTGCCGGTCCGTCGGATACTCGCGGGGGGCTGCGCGGATTATGCGTCAGACGATTCCCCGAGCAGATCACCACCATGCAGTGGGAACGGATTCAATTTTCCGGAGGGTTGCGCGCGCGGACCCTGGAGATGGGGGATCTCTTCCATCCCGATGACGTGCAGGCCTGTGCCGCCTTGTTTGAAACAGCCGCCTCCCCAGCCGATGCCCTGGCTGCGTGGTCGAGACGAAAGGAAACCTCATGATGCGATATATGCTGATGCCGGAACGTCGTGAAGCACCGGGCGATCCCATGCCGAAACCACCGAGCCCGTCTGAGGAAGGCGGTGGGCCACGTCGGCCGGATACGGGTTCGCCGGATAAGGATAATTTGCTGAAGCGGATGCGGAAGGTCGATCCTAAGCAGGCAGAGCGTTACCGGCAACGAACGGGGGAGTGAAGCTGGGTACCGGAGCCGGGGGTATGTGCTCGCGCAACGCGCGGCCTCAGAAGGCCCTCATTGGACGCGCGCAGTGAACCCTGACCTCGGCGTCCATCTTGAGATAAAAGGGCGAACATATCGGAAAGGTGGAGTACCGCAATGGGGATGCAAGGGGACTTTTTTCAGCTTTTGAAGGAACAGGGGTACCAGTTTGGCAGTCCTATCGCAGGCGCGACCGGGATGGACATTCCAAATGCCACGACGATCTTGGCCCTGAAGTATCGGGATGGCGTGCTGGTCGCCGGTGATCGCCGGGCCACGGCGGGGAATATGGTCATGTACGATCGGACCGATAAGGTGTTGGAGATCGATCGGCACAGTGTCATGGCGATTGCTGGGGTGCCGGCCACCGCCTATGAGATGGTGCGTGTGCTGGAACACTCGTTCAAATACTATCGGCGCACGCAACTGCAAGAGTTGAGTTTTGAGGGAAAGCTTCGTGCCGTTTCCAAGCTGCTGAAGGAGAATGTGCCGGCGGCGTTGGCCGGGACGGGTGCCGTGGTGCCGGTGTTTGCGGGGTACGACCATGAACAGGGCGCGGCGAAGATTTATTTCTACGATATTCTGGGCGCTGAGTTCGAAGCGGTGGAGTATGCCGTATCAGGCTCCGGTTCCCCGACGATTCGAGGCATTCTCCACTATGTGAATACCTGGGGACCGCAACCCTTGGCGATGCTTCCCGAGGAGGAGGCCACCATCCAAGCGCTTCGGCTCCTCACGAGTGCGGCGGAATTCGATTCTGCTACCGGCGGCGTGAATCGCGAACTGAATCTGTATCCGGTCGTGAAGCTCATTACGGCCGCGGGTGTCCAGACTATCGCAGGTGATAGTTTGAAACGAATGTATGAAGCGGAAGTGCTTCGGGGTGCGTAGTCTACCGTAACAGAGGATTTGAAGGCGGGATTACCTATTCATATGCAGAGGGTGACACGTTATGTATGAGGAACCATATCGGTGGGTCGAAGCGGTCGGCAATCGACGGCAGTATCTGGACGAGCAATTTACGAAGGGTGCGCCGGTCGTCGCGTTGGCCTATGCCGATGGCATTGTGATGCTCACCGTCAGTCGCGGCACTCCAAAGCTCTACGAGATCTACGATCGCATCGCTCTCGGCGGGATGGGGCATCCGGCTGATCTGGAAAAGTTGCGGTTCTCCCTGCTCGAAATGGCGCATGTGGAGGGATTTAATCGCTCGCCCTCCGATGTGACGGGCGCGCGCTTGATGAAGTATGGCTTGGCTCCGACGATCAAGCAGGCCTTTGAAGAGATTTACAAAGCGCCCTTTATTGCCAAGATCCTGCTGGCGGAATTGGGCACCAAGGCCGAGCGTGATCTGTTTCTGACCATCAACTACGATGGAAACTTTGAGGAAAGCCGCCGTTGGGCCGCATTGGGAGCCACGTCCGCCGTTCAAGCTCGGATGGGCCGCTATCTCGAATCTCAACCGGGACTTGTGCAGGCCTCCTTGTCACAGGCTGTTGACATTGCCCTCTGTGCTTGGGCGGTGGGGTCGTTGGCTCAAATTTCTCGGGAGGCCATCGACGAGGAGTCTTCCGCTGTGCCTGCTTCGGCGGAAAAGTCCGACGAGGCCATTGCGATCCCGGACAGGACTATTCTGTTGGGGCATGTGCGACAGACCGTCGGAGAGAAGTCTCTGGAATGTGTTCTGTTGGAACGTAGTGGGCCGGGGTCATCGAAATATCGTGCCCTTCGTCCCGACGAGCTCGGCGCTCTCCTTCCTTCGGCGATACATACTCCCAGCGCGACCTAATATGCTCAATCGTATTTTCGGCCTTGAAACTGAATATGGCCTGTTGGTGAATCAGGATCGCCCCGAGCATTCACCCGCATGGGTGGCCCAGCGCATTCGCGACCACATCTTTCATGTCGATCGGCGCGGTCTGATGGATCTTCATCATCGAGGCCACGATGAGCCGCCTGGTAACGGGGGGTTCTTGACCAATGCCGGTCGCATCTATATCGACATGGGGCATTTGGAATACGCGTCGCCGGAGTGTACGGCATTAGCGGATCTGGTCGCCTCAGACCGCGCGGGAGATCAAATCATTCAGAATGCGGTGACCGCATTGGGCCTGGAAGAGTCCGTCTCGATCATCAAGAACAACGTCGATCACGAAACCGATGCGACGTTCGGCTCGCACGAGAACTATTTGGTCACTCGACAATTCCCGTTTTCCCGGCGAGGGCTCGGCCCGCTGGTCACGTTCTTGGTGACGCGGCAGGTGTTTACGGGGTCCGGACGTATCGGCTGCGCGCGGGACCCCAACGAATGGGTGCAGGTTGGAGGCCTCATCCTCCATCGCCCGGGGTTGCGAGATGCCCAAGACCGAACGATTGTGCCGTTCCAGATCTCTCAACGGGCTGACTATATCGTCAACGACTTTTTCGAATGGGTGCAACACAACCGGGCCATCGTCAATACGCGGGATGAACCCTTGGCCGATCCCAATCAGTACCGCCGAATCCACCTTCTATGCGGGGATTCCAATATGGCCGAGTACGCCACGGCGCTCAAAATGGGGACAACCGGGCTCGTGTTGCAATTGATTGAAGCCGGGCAGGCGCCGCGAGGCTTAGGGATCGACGAGCCGGTGGAGGCGCTCCAGGATATTTCACGGGATCCGGATCGTCAGTGGATCGTGCGGTTGGAGTCGGGACAATCGATCTCCGCGATTGATGTTCAAGAACAATTTCTCGCTGCGGCGCAGCGCCATTGCAAGGGCCAGGACGAAGAGACCGATTGGGTGCTGGAGCAATGGGAAGCCGTGCTGACCGACTTGCGGGGCGACTATGCCAAGCTGGTCGGTCGAATCGATTGGGCGTCGAAATTGTGGCTTCTGGAGACCTATCGTGAGGCGGAGCAGGCTGGGTGGGATGATCCCATGCTGAAGAGCCTCGATTTGGAATATCACAATCTTCATCCGGAGCGAGGACTGTGTTATGGCCTGGAAGATGAGGGCCGTGGTCCCCGGTTGACCACCGAGAAGGTCGTCCGCCTGGCGCAGGACAATCCGCCGCGCAACACGCGCGCCTTCGGCCGAGGTGAGTTAGTCCGGCATCTGCTGGTCCGTGGCGCCCAGGAAGATGCGGGTGATGCGGTCGCGGAGACCGATGACCAGCTAGCCTGCCACTATATTATCAATTGGTCGAATTTTAAAT
This sequence comes from uncultured Nitrospira sp., assembly GCA_964493335.1. GTDB lineage: Bacteria > Nitrospirota > Nitrospiria > Nitrospirales > Nitrospiraceae > Nitrospira_A. The sequence continues at coordinate 46,751 of CAZBNV010000023.1, read as the reverse complement.
TGCGGGGCACGTCGCCGTTCTTTATGGCGGACCCGTTCAAAACGTATGTGCAGGAAGTTCGCGACCATCTCTCCGGTCGCTAGGTGCTCACCTACCGTCTCATTCCGATCCGCTCTAGTGCGCCCTTCGAGACATCAAACGCAAACCGCAGTTGCACCGCGAAGTATTTCTGGACCAATCCGGATTGGTCCAAAGGTCGATCTTCCTCCCGATAGAACGCCACCTCCATATCATTCCAGCGGACGGCAATACCGATGATCCAGTCGAGTTCAGAGGGATTGAGCCTGTTGCTGGCCTCGCGGTCAGTGAAGAAATTCATGTCTCCGTACAGCACCACCTTGTTCTTGTACAGATCCAGGTCGGCATGGGCCACGTAACGGAACAGCGCGCGGCCGGTATTGTTTGGGCGCGCAAAGTATAGGCTGTTGTGGAAGAGCCATCCCGCGCCCGCATAGGCCGTGAGATTTTGGTTCGGGAATGTTCGTCGCCACCACGTGGAGTCCTGAACTGCTTGGAAGCGTGCCGTCACCAGCGCATCGGCATAGGCCTGCTTGATCCCGCTGCGGTCGAGCGGAGCATCACGCTCGTATTGCAGCCGCCAATTGAACCGGTCGAGCACGCCGGTGAACGCAAAGGTACCGTCCCATTCCGAGAGTTTGATCCATCCGTTGGTGCGGTCCGAGAAAAAGTTCTGATCAGTGTAGAACGTGAGGTACTGCTTATAGAGGTCCGTTTCCAAGTGCAGCATGTGCCGCATGCCGACCAGACCGGAGTTGTCTGGCCTGGCGGCAAAGGACGGATTCTTTACGAAGGCGCCGGTGAGCAGGTAGCCGCCGAACAGGGTTTCTTCTTCTTCGCGGGCTTCGTGGTCCGGCTCCTCCATGGAGGGGAGGGGGCGTCCATACTTTTCTAATCCAAATGCCTGGCCAGGCCAGAGAGTCACGAACGGAAGGCAGCCGATCAATAGCGCAAGGACGAGCAGTCTTCGATTCCAGCGTCGGCCGGCCATCATTCTTGGCAACGGGCGAAAATCTCTTCGCAATCATTCGAGGCATTGACCGAACTGGGCGCGAAACGATACTGAACCTGGTCGACTCGATTGTGTTGAAGCATCACGGTTGCCCAACAGCCATGATGCACTGTCGGACGGCTGCTCTTTGACGACACCATGGACTCTTCGAGCAGAGGCGCTTCGCGGTAATAACGAAGCTGGGTGAACTCTCCGTCCTGCCACTCGCGTAACGGCGTGCCCGCGCAGGCCAGGACCTGTTCTCTGCTTTTGCCCCGCAATGATTGCTGGTGGGAATATCCTTCCGTGATGGGTGGGGCACTGTGGCAGGCCAGCAACAGCACCGCCGTGAGGACGGTCAGAAGGCCCTGAAAAGCACGAGAGAGAACAGGGTGCATAGTGGCGAATCCAGCATAGGCGTCAGGCACACTGGGTAGCATACCCGTTGGGTCAAAGCAACTAAGAGGCCAGGGCAGTGAAGGCTACTATAGTGTTCTCCGGCAATGTGATGTCGCAAGGCTGTCCGCGCAACGGTTAAGTCTCCCGACGCGGTGTGATGGCCCGGGCCTTGGAGCCCGGTATCGTCAGAATGGTGACGATCGTCATCGTTATGACTCGGGGCACTCGCCAGAGCGCTGGATCTCTGGTCAAAAAGGAGTACTCGCTTGTAGATTCAGCTAAGTGATTTTTTATACGTACCGAGTAGGTGTCCTAGGGCGAGGAGCCGGAAAATAGGTTCAATCCCCTAGAATAAGCTGCGAATACGAGAGTGAGTCCCAAGTGAGTCCCTGACAATATCTTGAGGCTGTGCCTGTCGTTTATCCGCGCCTATAGCAGCGATCATGATCATTCAGTCCCACGCGGTCCCGTTCGTGCGCTTCCCAGACAGCATCCTCCCGGACGCGCTTTCGCGAGAGGCCCTCCTCCTATTGAAACCGGACATTATGAGTTTGGTATCTCGATGCCGGTTCTGAACGGTATCCAGGTGGCCCGTTTATTGAAAGTCAAGCATCCTCGGATGAAAGTCATATTGATAACGAGGCACGGGCGATATGTGAGGCCGATGCTGCCGCCTCCTTCCTCAAGCGGTGCGTGGGCGAAGAATTGGGCCAGGCCATATGCACGTACCCGCAATGTCTAATACTGACCCTCGGATCACCAAGGTCTTATTGAAAGCCTGTTCCGCAGTCTGATGTCGGGGCAATGTGGGGGCTCGAACTCCAACCCGTTCGCGCGACGTGGTTCAACTTCCGGCGGAAGGTGATGCGGGGGAGGATATCGTCGGCCCGCCTCAGGTTTCCGCACCTACAGTCGAGTTTCACAAGGAGCAAACCATGGAGCAACTCAACCTCCAAGCGACCGTCGAAGTAACCAGATACGCGCGATGGAGGATGGGGGGCCAATCTAACGACTCGTCTAGACCGGATGGTTTTTTCTACCCCATCGCCCTTAAATACCTGCCATTAAGCTGGTATGTTTTTACCAATATTACCAGTATGTTTACGCGTGTGGTTTTGCCTTCACATGAATACCATGCATTTGACTGTATGGTTTTACCTTCACCTGCCTGCGATATCGTCTCATTTTCCAAGCCGTGATGCTTGGGCTCGACGAATGAGCCAACAACAGTAATGCGCAACCGTGAATATCCCCTAAAAACAACAGCCCTCAATTCTCTGGGAGGAACTTATGTCAAATGATACTGCTGCCAGCACGGGGAATACGTCGGTAGCTGGTGCTCTTGTCGAAGTCAACCAGCCCTCTCCACTATCTGATCCAAGGAGAACCGCCGAGGCCTGGTCTCTGACCATTGATGAACGACGCGCCTCACCTCGCCCTGAGGTTCACCTTTCGACGGTACTGCACTGTGGGGATCGTAACTGGAGGGGAGAGAGCAGGAGTATCGGCTTGGGTGGGGTGGCATTAGTTTTCGCTGGAGAGGTTCCCGCCATGCTGAATCAGCAGGTCAGGTTTAGCCTCGGGCCGAACGCAGAGGGCCTCGACAGTCTCGGAATTGTGTGCGGGATTCGTGCTTCCGAGAACCAACTCCCTCCAGATAGAGCCCCATCAGGGGTGACCTTGGCCGTCCAATTTGTGCGCCTCAGCGATGGTGATGAGCAGGTGGTGGCCTCGCTACTCGCTGAAGGACGAATCCGGTCAAGCGGGGTGTGTCTCACTGCCGCACTGGTTGTCCAAGAGAGCGACGAGGTGCTCATCGATGCCGATTCCAGGGCGCCTGTCAGCATCCCCAAATCACTGACGCGGCAGCTCGGGAGGAGCGAGAGGCCTCGCCAGGAGCGGAGGGGCCATCGGCGGGGCGCTGTCGGATTGACGACCGACGTCCGTCCCAGAGATGGGACCGGCGACCGAATCTTGCCCGGCGCGTTCACAAAAGATTCAGAAGCCGTCATTGAGCAGTTCCTTGGACAGGTGCAGGCGGAGACTGCCGAGAGCGGGGTGGAGCAGCCATCGGTAATCAGTGAGTTTTCGGAATGCTTTCGGCCTTCTGGAGATCGTATCGTGCTCTGTCACGATCAACCGCGAACAGAACTGGCGGACGACGCGCCGATTGTGGTCTTGGCACCGGGGTATGGAGAAAGCAAGCGAGACTATGTGCCGCTTGCCTACTACCTGGCGGGCAATGGCTTTCATGTCGTGCGGTACGACAATGTGAATCATGTCGGGGAAAGCGACGGAGTGGTGACGCAGTTTAGATTGCAGGATATGGAACTTGATTTGGAAACGGTGTTGACCTACGTCGCCGCTGAATGGCCTGGTCGACCCATCGGTCTCGTGGCCACCAGTCTGGCCGGTCGCGTCGCCCTGAAGGTGACGGGGAAGACGCCGCATGTGAACCTGCTCGTGTTGGTCAATGGGATTATGGATGTCCGGCACACCTTGCAGGCGGTGCATCAGGAAGATCTCATCGGAGAGCACGTGGCGGGTGTGCGTAAAGGCGTCGTCAACATTCTCGGCCTGACCATCGATGCGGATCGCTGGTTGGCATACGCTGTTCAGGGGAACTATGCGGATCTGGGCACGACACAACGGGATGCCGAGCGCCTGCGGGCTCCTGTCGTGCTGTTTCACGCGGAGCATGACGCGTGGGTTGATCCTGCGTCTATTCAAGCGGTGGAGGCCGCAGTTGGGCCGCATCTGCGCCATTCGTATGTGGTGCCGGGCGCCTTGCACCGACTCCAGGAGAGTCCACGGAAGGCCCGAATGGTCTATCGTCAGATTGCCATGAGCTGTCGGGAAGAGCTGTGGCCGGATCGGCCACTAGCGAAGCTCAATGAACCCTCGCATCGGGAGATCGGTGTGCAGAATCGGTTCGAGCGTGAGCGAAGCAAGACCAAGCGGTCCATCGGGAAGTCGGACCACGTGGCTTTCTGGAAGGACTATCTGCAGAATTTTCAGACGATTCCAAATGTCGCCGACTTCTGGCGTCTCATGGATCATGTCTACCGATTGATGGGCGATTGTCAGCACGGTGAGCGGATTTTGGATGCCGGCTGTGGGAACGGGAACTTTGGCGTTTTTCTCCAACTCAACCAGGCGTTTCGCCAACGCTATGCCAGACGAGGTGATTTTCGCTCCCCTGATTATGTCGGGCTCGATTTTGTGCCGACTGCATTGGCACAGGCGACGGCCAATTTCAATCAAGTTGGGACCACTCTGCAGGGCCAATTTCACGAGGGACTGCGAGCATACGTGCCGATGGCGATGCAAGTCTGCCGGGCTGACTTGGAGTCGCCATTGCCGTTTCCCGATCAGAGCTTTGATCGGGTCGTGTGTAATCTGGTGATTGGATATGTGCGTGACCCGCTATTTACCCTGCGCGAGTATTTACGGGTGTTGAGGCCGCAGGGCAGGCTCGTCCTCTCCAACCTGAAACCTTATGCCGACCTCTCGGCTATCTATCGCAGTTTCGTGGAAACGGCGCAGACGCCCGATCAAGTCGAGGAAGGGCGTCGTCTCCTGGACAATTCCGGAAGAATCAAGGCGCGTGAAGGTGAGGGCATTTTCAACTTTCTCCACCAGGCTGAGTTGGAACAGCTGTTACGAGCCGCGGGTGCCTCTCATCCGCGCGTCTATTCCACATTCGGAAACCAAGCCCTTATTGCCGTGGCCGAAAAGAGTGCGGCCTGCCTCACTGTCGCCGCATGATCATGGAGATCAGTCTATGCTATAGTGCCTGAAATGAACGTGCTCGCCCTCAGCGCACTGGTCAATGCCCTGGCTGCGACAGGGCTCGGTGTGTTTGTGTATTTCCGGGATCCGAGCGCTCCGCGCAACCGGATCTATGGGCTGTATTGTTTGAGCATTGCCACGTGGAGCGTGTTTTACTGCGGGTGGCAGCTCACCACCGAGTCAAAAGAGCTTGCGCTCAGTCTGCTGCGCTTGCTCATGGCCGGTGCCACCCTCATTCCTATCCTCTATTTCCATCACACGGTCACTTTTCTCGACATCGCGACTCGTCATATCAAGACGCTGAAAATCGGATATGCCCTCGCCGCGTTGCTCTTACTCCTCGATACCACGCCGTGGTTTGTGGCGGGGGTTCATCCTGCGATGTCGTTCTCCTTCTGGCCGGTACCCGGTCCGTTCTTCCATCTGTTTCTCGTGTATTTTGTCTGGTACGTCGTTTATGCCACCTCTCTTGTAGGCGTGGCCCTTCGAGACGCCAACGGGATCCGGCGGCATCAATACGCCTATATGTTGGCCGCCAGCATTATTGGCTATGCGGGTGGTGCGACGAATTTCCCGCTCTGGTATGGAGTGCCGCTGCTGCCATACGGCACCGTGCTCATCACAATGTATACGGCGCTGATGGCTTATACGATCGTTCGGTATCGACTGATGAACATCAGTGTCGTACTGAACAAGGGCCTCGGGTATGCCATTGTGTTGGCCATTATCGTGGTGGCCACCTCGATCGGTGCGGTCCTCAGTCATCGTGCTACCGGACACTCGACGCCGCCGCTACTCGCCGGAACACTGTTCCTGATTTGCGCTTTGTGGGTACTCAGCAACAATCCCCGCTCGACGACGAATATCCTGTTCAGCGGACTGTGCGGGGCAGCCTGCTTCTGGTTGTTCGGCTGTTTCATGCTGTTCTCGGCGTCCCACGAAGATGAGGCGCTCTTTTGGATGCAGGTCATTTATGTCGGCATTGCGCTCTTGCCCGCGTTGGCCTATCACTTTGCGCAGAGTCTTACCGGATGGGCTTCCAACGATCGCCTGATCACCTGGAACTATGCCCTTGGCGGCATGTTTGCGGGACTGGTGTCCACTTCTTATTTATTCGACGGCCACTACATATATTACTGGGGACGATACCCGAAGGCCGGAGTGCTCCATCCGGCATTAGTCCTCTATGTGGTGGCAGGTGGTTGCCTGACGCTCCATCGTCTCTATCAGGGGTACCGCCTCCATGTCCGCTCATCCCCGCTGCTGGCTGCACAATTGAAATATACACTGGCGGCTCTTGCGCTAGGGTTCATGGCCTCTTTCGACTTCCTGCAGAACTACGGCATGGGTTTCTATCCCGTAGGCTATCTGCTCGCGGGTCTATCGGTCACGGTCGTCGCCTATGCCATTGCCCGCTACGAGTTGATGGATGTGTCGTTCATTCCGACCCGCCCCAAAGTGATGCTGTCCATCAAGCTCATGGGGCTGATTCCGGCGTACATGATGATCTTGCTCGTCATTCGAATCTTTACCGGCACGTTCCACTATTTTTTGGCGGGGGTGCTGTTCGGTTTGTTCGTCATTGTATCGAGCGGTTTGGCCAACCTTCAGAAGGGCGTAGAGCAGGCAATCGGACAAACCCTGTTTCGGGAGCGCTATGACGCGTACGATACGCTGGTTCAATTTTCCAAGTCGCTTGTGGCGATTCTCGAATTGAAATCACTCACGAAGGAGATCGTTCAGACGCTGGCACGCGTGATGAACATTAAGACGGCGTCGGTGTACGTGCTGGACAAGGAGCAGGGGATATACAGCTTGACCGCATCGTATGGGTTTGGTACCCGTGATTCTCTGGTGCCGCCGATTAAGATGGAGGGTGAATTCCCCAGGGCCTTGTTGCGAACGGAGACGGCGCTCGTTCGAGAGGAGATCGAGTACGATAAGGCAGATACCGACTACCTGCGATTGCTCGATACGTTGAAAGGGTTAGAGTCAGAAGTCTGCATTCCGCTGATCAGCAAGGAGCGGCTCGTCGGGTTTTGCAATCTGGGACGTCGATCCAATCATGGCATGTATTCCACTGAGGAACTGGGACTTCTCAAAACACTGGCGCAACATGCCGCCATCGCGATCGACAATGCGCTGCTCTATGAGGACTTGCGCCGATCACAACTGTTGATGCGACGGACCGACCGGCTGCGATCACTCGAAACCATGGCCGGCGGGTTTGCGCATGAGATTCGCAATCCCCTGACCTCCATCAAAACATTTGTCCAGTTGGCGCCTGAACGACGAGACGACGTGGAATTTATGGAGCAGTTCAGCCAGGTGGTGTGCGAAGACGTTGAACGAATCGAGCGGCTCGTCCATGAAATTTTGGACTATGCACGGTATATGACGCCGAAGCTCACTCAGGAGAACCTAAACGACGTGGTGTCCTCATGCCTGTACTTCATTGAGGTGAAGGCGAGTAGTAAAGCCATCACGATTCAGAAAGATTTGGCCGCCGATCTTCCTTACGTGAAGCTGGATCGGCAACAAATCAAGCAGGTTCTGTTGAACCTCTTCATCAATGCGATGGAAGCGATCGGCGGCGAACAAGGGGGGCGGCTGGCTGTCCGAACGCGAAAACTGGTCAGACCGGCCAATGATCCTTGGGTCCAGATTGAAGTGGAAGATAGTGGGCCAGGGATCGAGCCCGGGGATCTCGACCATATCTTCGATCCATTTTATACCACGAAGCATGAGAGCGGGGAGCGCGAGGGAACGGGGCTGGGCCTGACCATTGCGCATCAGATCGTTCAAGAGCACGGCGGCTATCTCGAAGTCACCAGTGAGGTCGGCCACGGCACAAAATTCATGGTCAATCTTCCGGTTAATCCACCGGTTGCGGAATGGCATGCCGCACAGCCGGCTTACGAAGAGGGCCGAAAACTGGCGGCAGCATTTCTCGCAAGACCTCACCTGGGGTTGGAGGAGCAATTTAATAAGCCATCCCCGGTGATCAAGGCCACGACCTAAGCGACGGACATGGCCGGCATCTAGACGGCTCCCCTCTGCGGGAATCACCAGGGCATGTGCGTCGTACGCAGAGGCCGTTGCGGCCACGCTATCGCCCGGACGTGTACAGTCCCCGTGCTACTACCCGAGTTTCGATTGTGCTGAAAGCAGTGCCACAATCCTATGTTCCGCCCAAAAGCGATCCTCCCCTGGGCAACATTTCTGGAAAAATCCACAATGTCCGCCGTAGCGCGATATCATTGTCGTAATGTTCGGATTGTGTCTAATCGCGGGTGTGTCAAACATGGAGACGGGAATGAAGGGATCATCCTGGGCGGTGATAATCACTGTGGGAACAGCGATATTGTGCAACACGTGACGAGCTCCAGCACGATGATAGTAATCAGCCACATTCGCGTACCCTCCTTCGCGGGCGGTGTAGCAGTCATCAAACTGAGTGATGGTCCTGATCGACCGCAGTGGGGCCAAGTCCCATTCGTCAGGAAAGAGTTTGGCCTTCCGTCTCATTCGGGCTTTGAGGGCTGAGAGAAAGTGCCAATGGTAGAGCCAATTGCGTGGCTGTTCCAAGGCAGCCACGCATTGCGTGGGATCAATGTTCGGACTGACTGCCACCACGCCCGCCAATGCCGGATCGGATCCGCCCACTTCACCCGCGGCTTTTAGCACAAGATTCCCGCCCATCGAATAGCCCACGAGCCAGATATTGCTCAATCGGTCCGTTACCGCGAGTTCACGGAGGATTGTTCGGTAGTCGCTGCTGAGCCCGCTGTTATACAGCGTGGGAGTAAGGTGGTCAGTGCCCCCACATGTGCGCTGATTCATCCGTATGACGTTGAAGCCTGACCTGTAAGCTTTAGTCGTGATCCCACGCATGTAGTGGGATTCTGCACATCCTTCTAAACCGTGGACCAGAAGGATGGTGGGCGAGGCTATAGGGTTGCCTTGCCAGTGGCAGAGTCCCAAGAGCTGGGTGTCCATGTGTGTGGTGAATAGGCGCTCGCTTTGTGGGATACGCCACCGAGAATGGCTCCTCGGCCAATACCGAGGCACCAGCGTCATGAGGTGTGGGTTGCGAAGCAGGGGTGGGGGAGTGAAGTCACTTGTAAGATTCATTCACCTTCTATCTTAAATTAAAAGTACCGTTTAGTGGAATTGTCCAGTCTGTTTTGTTGAGGAGCCATCAGGATTCCTCAAGGCGGCTGTCGATGAATCGGCAATCTCCGGCATGGGTGGTTCCAACCGACGAGGAGAGGGAAGGTCATGTAGCCGAGGCTCCAGCAGATTGGTGGCTAGGCTATCCGCGTATGGAGAGTCAGTAATCATGCCAAATTGACCCCTGTCATCATGTGAAATGAACCCCTCTCTATCACCAGGAGAGGAGACATATGGAACTAGCAGACGCGGTGACGAGCCCGTACCATCTTCGCGGGAGACGACTCCAACGGAGGAGGCTGGGATGCTGCGAGAAGACGGCGTGCGAGAAGTGCTGGCGCGACTACAGCGCGGCGAGCATACCAAAGCCATTGCGCGGGATCTCGGTGTGGCCCGCAATACCGTGAAGCGGTGGCAACGGCTGGGGGGCTGGCGTCCCCGCCCACCGGGACACCGCCCCTGTCAGATCGATCCCTATCGGCGCTTTCTGGAGCGCCGCGGCCCTGAAGTGAATTGGAACGGCCGTGTGCTCCATCGGGAACTGCAGGCGGTCGGATTCGTGGGGACCTATCAACAAGTGCAACGGGCGATTCAGCCGCTCCGTACCGATCGGGCGTGGGCGACCGTGGCGGCGGTGCGGTTTGAGACGAACCCAGGCCAGCAAGCCCAAGTGGACTTTGGCCAAACCCGCCTCTGGATTGGCGAGCGGCTGGAAGTCATCCACATCTTTGTGTTCACCCTCGGGTACTCCCGGCGCCTGTGGACGTCGGCCTATCCGCATGAACGGGCCTTCCAGCATTTTGGCGGCGTGCCGTTGGAGTGTCTCTACGATAACCCGCGGACGCTCGTCTTGGGTCGGCGCGAGGGCCGCGTGCTCTGGCATCCGGTCTGGGAGGATTTTGCGCGACGTTATGGCTTCACACCGCGAGCCTGTCAGCCGTATCGGGCGCAGACGAAGGGCAAAGTCGAAAGCGGCGTCAAGTATGTGAAGCGCAATGCCCTGGCCGGCCGCCGCTTCGGCTCGTGGGAGGCCTTGAACGCCTGGCTGCAGGAGTGGGCGGTGACGGTCGCCGATCAGCGCGTCCATGGGACGACCCATGAGCGGCCGATCGAACGGTTCGCTCGGGAGACGCTCACGCCCCTGGGCCAGCGTCCGCCGTATCACTATGAACGGGTGCGCCTGCGGCGCGTGCCGGCCGATGCGCTCGTCGCCATCGCGGCCGCGCGCTATTCCGTCCCGGTAGAGTATGTCGGGACGACGGTGCACGTGCAGGAGACCAGTCACCACTATGGGATCTTCCATGGCGGCATGTGCATTGCGCGGCATGCCAAGACCACCCGCCATGCCGTGGTGGTGGATCGGGCGCACTATCGCGGGCTGCTGCGCGCGGGCGAATCAGCCGGATGCCCCGCCGCCCGAGTGGGATCCGGGTATGGCGACCTCGGCGAGGTGATGATCCGGGATCTGGCCCTCTATGCCGCGGTGGCGGAACCCGGCGGTGCCTCATGAGCACGCCCCAACTCGAGCGGCTCCAGGCGCACTGCCAGCGCCAGCGCCTCTATCCAGTCGCCGCAGAACTGCCGAGCTTACTCGAGCAAGCGGCCAAGGCCGAGCGGTCGTATACGGACTTTTTAGAAGAGGTCTTGCGGCGCGAGGTGCAGGCGAAGACGGACAAGCATCTGGCGATGCGGTTGGCGATGGCGCGGTTCCCGTTCCAGAAGACGCTGGAGACCTTCGACTTCAAGGTGCAGCCTTCCATTGATGTGAAACTGATCCGTGAATTAGGCACTGGGCGCTATCTGGAGCAGGGCGAGAATGCCTTGTTCCTCGGGCCGTCCGGCGTCGGCAAAACCCATCTGGCCGTCGCCCTGGGCATCACGGCCTGTGAACAGGGCCACCGTGTGCTGTTTACTACGGCGATGGGATTGCTGGCCACGGCTCGGCAAAGCGCTCTCCGAAAATCGGTTAGAGGACCGGCTCAAGGTGCTGGCCCAGCCCCAGCTCTTGATCATTGACGAGACGGCTATATCCCCTTTGATCGGCAGGGCGCCAATCTGTTCTTCCAGCTCATCTCCCGGCGCTATGAGAAGGGCTCGATTGTGCTCACCAGTAATCGAAGCCTCGGCGCCTGGGGCGAGGTCTTCGGGGATCCCGTCATCGCCACGGCGATTCTCGATCGGCTCCTCCATCATTCCATCACGGTCAATATTAAAGGCGAGAGCTATCGCTTGCGGGAGAAACGGAAGGCGGGCCTCTTCAAGTCCCCCGTCAGCGCCGCGAGCCATTCAGATTCCTAACGCAACCAGATGCACCGTCAACCCGGGGAGGGGTCAATTTCACATCAGAACAAAAGGGTCAACTTCGGCTGATGATTGACATGGAGTACTGGGAGCATGTTTTGAAGCATTGCTCGAAGGGTGCTTGTCTTGCGGGCATTGGGCTACGAGAGCTACTTATGACAATGCACGACTGATGGAGCATAAAGAGAGGAGGGCGTTGGCCACTGCCAACACCCTCCTTGATATTTGGCTCCCTGAATCGGGCAAAGATGGGCACTGGACTGAGGTCCTCTCCCTGTTCTGAAGGCTGAAGACGAGCAAAAGCCTCATAGTTTACTTGGAAGGGCCACTCAGCTAGGACAGGCCGCCCGTTATTATGGATTGAATTGCCAATAGCTCGACCCGTACGGATTATCCAATGCTACGAGGCCAAATCGCGCGAGCGGTGGGGATCCTCGGCGGATCAGGTCAAACATGTCGGCAAGTATCGAGCGGTGATCTCCATAGTAGGAGTGCCCGAGGAGGCTTGTATCCACCTTAGTCGCGTCGATGGTGTCAACGGCATTGAGGATCAATAGCTCGAACAATCCCGATTCCCCAGCCCTCGGATACTTATGAATGAGCTTGGAAGCTCTTAGTGCCCAGTCTTTGGATGAGGCGTACAGCGTGACACGTTCGACCTTTTCATGGAACGCCGCTGCAAGATCCTTGAACGTCGCGGCGTCGATGTCGGGCGCTGCGAAGACAAGCTGACGAAAGCTAGCAGCATGCGGATCGGCCGGCGGAGCGAACGATGCCATCGTTTCCGCGACAAGTCGGCTGCCCATGCTATGGGCCAGTATGTGCACGGTTTCAGCGCCGAGGCGGTCCCGCAGCATGGTCAGGAACTGCGCAAAGCGTGGGCGCGACCATGCGACGTTGGCCTCATCGATGGTGTACTTGGGACTAGATCCTTCCGATGGCCAACTGTAGAGGGTGGCGAGCCCTTCGAAGTGGAGGTCGTAGGCAATCTGGGCGGTACGGGACACAGCGTCTTCGAACCCGACGTGGTACCCATGGACAAACAGCAGCACCTCTTTCTTCGAAGCCCGTTCCATCATGCCCTTGGCGCGCGCCGCGAAGTCCGAGGGCGGGAGCTCCTGAACAGACTGCACGACAATGTGCTTCGCAGGGTCTTCGCGAAACTGCAGCTTCCACCATCGCGGCCTCTCGGTCTTTCCCATGCGGTGGTCGTCCGGAACGCTAACCTCAGCGACTCCATAGGTGAGTTCACCCCGTTCGGGACCGTACGAAAGAGAGGTGCCTGCCATTGCATCCCGCGCACGATCCGTCCCATAGAAGACGGGGATCACGGTGTACCTGTCTTTCCTCTCAAACCCTGCCGGCATCGCTCCCCCTTTAGTCGTATGAGGGACCGCACTGGCGATCGCCTTGAGGAGGAGGCTGTGCGCACCGGGGAACGGAACGAAGAGCTTAATGATCGCTTTCATTGTATCGGCTGTGTCCGGACCCTGATCGTCGAGTTGGCGCAGAAGGGTGGTCAGTTCGTACTCAACCTGATCGCGCCCTTCGCCCAGCAGCATCGCCAAGCGCTCCCACACATTTGAGATGGCCAGAGCAAGTTCGCTATCTTGGGTCATTCTTCGTTCTCCTGTATACGTTATCGCCCGACGAGCATCACCTTCAAAGCATCGATGGCCGACGCCAGACGCGGTGCATCCGGGTCTCCGTTTGACTTCAGTTTCAAGGCGATTTCATTCAGGACATCGAGGGTCCGCTCCGGCGACTTGATCTCGGCTTTTGCGATGAAGGTTGCATAGGCCCTGCCAGCCTCCTCGGTTCGGCCGAGCAGTGCAAGGCAATCCCCGAAGTCGGCCCATGCCCAGCCCTGATCACTCAGGCGCTTGTCAGCTCGCAGGCTCGTATCGATGGAATCGGCAAGCGTCTGAATCCTCGCTTCAAGCGACCGCAGCGAATCAGATCTCGTCAGCAGGGAATACTTCACAGCATTCAAGCGGTTGTATGTGCTGGCCAGCCCAAATTTCTCTTCAAGTATTGCCCCCTTCGCATAGCTGGCGAGAGACTCCTCCAGTGCGCCAAGGCGCTGGTTCATCCCACCGAGTGCACCGTAGATCTCAATTAGTTCGCGCAGGTCTGGCGCAGCGTCGCCTGGCCAAGGCGGACTCGCCGCCTGAAGCATCTCGTCCTTTGCCTTCAGCAATCCGAGCGCTTCGTTCAAGGAAGCAAGCCCGGACCTGTAGGCGTCCATGGCTGCTCCGTCCCGGCCGACTTTGCGCAGGGCATCGCCCTTCTTCCGAAACGATCGCGCAGTTTCCTGCAGTTCGATGGCCTTTTCGAGTGGGCCTAGCATAGCGTTATTCCTGTTGATTCAGCCTATCTTCAATGTGGGAGGCGAGGTCGAGTGACTCATCATCTCCGAGGTCGTAGAGCGCGTCAATGGCTGATCGACCGAGTTCGCGGTACGACTTGAGCAAAACCTCATCCTTCTTCACCTTGTCGAACCGCACGCGGTGCTCCAAATACAGCCACGCTGCGATGCGTAGCTCAAGTGCGGCGCGTTCACTGTCCTGCTTGGCAAGGCGGCTGCCATGAAAGAGGATCTGCGGTGCTCCAACCCGCCCTTGTTGAGGATGATGCAGGGAATCAGCCTGACGTCTGAGTTCTTCGACGACCGGTATCCGTGCCGCCTGCACTGTTTCAATCACGCCCAACAGCGAGCGGTGGATGCGGTTGTAGTCTGCCTCGCCGTCGAGAGCCGGATTTCTCTGTAGCAGTACCTCGACAACCTGCTCGAAGCCGTCCGGCGATTTGATTCGATGCGCGTATGGCATCGGACCGAGCAGACGCCGCATCCCATCCACCTGCGCCAACTTGGAGGCGCGCTCACCGTCTGTCAGGTAGCGGTCGTCGATGACCTGAATCGCCCCCCACTCGCTGATCGCTAGCCGCGCGCCAAGTTCGAGGAATACGGAGGCGCTGAACTCCGACCAATCCACCACGCAGGCGGCAGTCCGGCGGATCTGTTCGTAAACGCTCTGCCGGACCAACTGAGGTGTCCCGTAATCGATGATCCGCTCTATCTCGGGCTTGTACTTCATCCTCTGCCATAGGACTTGCTTAAGGCGGGATGATACGAACTGCCAGTTGCTGAAGGAGCGTTCTCCGTAGTCGCATAGAACCAGAATGCGCTTGCTCGGATCGATCGTCGAGGAAACGGAGTAATCAGAACCCAGCTGACGTAGAGAGTCGTACCCGGGAAGATCGAGATAGTAAGGCTGCCTTGCTGCCTGCACGAATCCTGTCTCGACACGCCTGACGAACCGTTCCACTACGGGGTCCGATCCTGCAAGTGTTTCGCGTGGCGTGTGCGAGTTAATATTCAGATCCTGGAGGTTGAACGGCAATTTCAGCGGCATCCCTTCCTTCCACTTGGCACCATGACTGCACACGGTCAGCCACCGACGACATGCTGACCGCACGCCGATCAGGAGCATGACCGCGGGTTCAAAACCGGTGACGTCAAAGACGACAATGTCAGCCTCGGCAATCGCTCTAACCACCGTGTCGAGCGTCTGACTGTTAGCAAATGCGTCTAGGACCGAGAAGACGCCTACTTGAATAGCGGATGGTTCGAAGTTAACGGGAAGGGATCGCTGAGTTCCCGAGACGAGCCGTAAGTTGTTCGCAGCGGTGCGGAAGGCACTCCAGATGCGGTCACCGGTCTCCCCCGAGACCGCGTCCATAACGAGGTCGGTCAGACCCCACTCGGGTGACTTATTTTGTTCATACTCGGACAGCACCACCAGACAGTGCAGCTTGTCGGGATCGAACTCCGCCCACACCGAAGTCAGCGCCGATGTTCGAATTGCGTCGAAGATCGCCTTTTTGAGGATGGACCCTTTCTCGCTGGAGAGTTCGCCGTAACTTAGGCGCGGTGACTGAGCTTGCAGAAATGGGTGTTTTGCTAGGAGTGCATCACACTCCAGCTTTACCTTCGGCAACAATGCTTCGAGAGAAACGGCGTCTCCTCGGGAGATGCATTCGGTGAGCGATCTCGTAAAAAGGCTCGATGCAGGCTCGCCGGCTACGGACGGAACGATCTGGCAAACCTGATTGGCAGCGCAGCCAAAAAAGCGGATGAATCGAAGCTCGCCAGGCCTAGCGAGATGTCCGGGATCACCCCACGCGCCTCCTCCCTTGGTCTGTGGAACGTCGGCCGGATCTCGGCAGGCATCGATGATGAACAGCACGAGTCCAGTTTCCGAGTCGGCGACGGTCTTGCTGAGATCGGTCGAGACACGCTGGATTGGACTTGCCGCAGCGTCCTGTCGTTTGGTGCCGGCAGGGACGACCCAGTCAACACCGTCGGCCAGGATCCCGTGGCCACTGAAGTAAATAAGCCGGAGGTCGTCGGGGCCCCCGTTCGCGCAGAACGCGCGCATTTTCGCGTCGAGTTTGCTGGCATTCGCCAAAAGCTCCTGAGGGCACAGTTCCGTTTCATACCCGGCGGCTTCCAGAGCAGTGCAGACGGACTTGATGTCTTCTCGCACGGCCGGCAGCGGCGCAAAGCCCTCGCCATAGTCCTCGACCCCAATCAAGAGAGCCATGCGATTAGGCACTGCTTTGCCTCAGTCAGGCTCCAGCCTTTGTCCGCGCGGGCGGCGTGGGCAGAATTGAGCGGTTAGTCCGACCCTTATGAGATACTATACGCCCGTCTTCTATTGTCGGAAATCCATCTACACTGCCGACGTATTCGTACGCCAGCTGCTGAGTCTGCCTCTTGCCAGGAATTGGAGTTCTCTGCGGATTTGGTGCTTGCTTTGACCGACAGTCTGTGACGCCGAATTGACCGCCCAAACGGATCCCATAAGCTACCCACAACGGCAAAAATCATTCAACAAGAGGTCAGTTCTCAGGATCAAGTTCAGTCAAATTCATCCGAGGAGTCTATACTCCCGCCAAAATCAAGTCAATTCGTACGCGCGCTCGGTTGTCGTTCGGCACAACGCAAGGGTTGCTCTGTTCTTAACCTAAAAAGAGCTCGCATACTCACGTCCTGGGACAAGCGGAACGAAAGCAGCTAATGTATGTTTGACCACGGGACCTACCGGACCGGGCCTTGCCCGCCCGATCCGGCGATAGCCGGACGGGCGGAACAGCCCCCGTCTCAGTAACACGGGGGGCTATAGATACATGGACATGGCTTATACGAAAGTTTTTTTGTCAGATATAAGCCATCGAAAATTCAGTTTAGGTCAGAGGGATGGGTTTCTGTAGAGCAATAATTATAGAACGCGCCTCGATCAACGCCATCTAGAAGTATCGGTCTGTATGGATGGCGTCTTCTATATTGAAATGGTACTCTCGCGATCTCAGCAAGTTAGAAGGTGTCTTCGAGGCTTACAAGGGCATGCTCAAATCAACCTCTAAAGAAAAGACCATTGCGCCTTCACAGATAACCGTACCTGCAGGAGGGTGCGCTGACGAACCTGGTCATAACTTCTTTCCAAACTCGGCTGTTGAGCGGGGAACGACCGATATTATGGAATCGCCAGATAACTGGCGAGCCCTTCAAAATGATGTTGGAAAAATCCTCCGGCAATGCGGGTTTAAGGTTCAAATAGAGCGAACCATTAGAACTGTTAGAGGAAAAGTCATTGTAGATGTCTATGCAGAAGATCCCGTTCAGAGTCCAAAATCGGTGTTCCTATGTGAGTGCAAGAATTGGAAAAAAAAGGTTCCGAAAACCGTGGTTCATTCGTTTAGGACGGTTGTATCGGACTATGGAGCCAATTGGGGAATGATCATCTCATCCGCAGGATTTCAAGCTGGGGCTGTTGCGGCGGCAAAAAAGAGTAATATTTTGCTGCTGGATTGGCATGGCTTTAATAGCATGTTTCGGGATAGGTGGATAGACACCTATATGTATCCACAGATCCGTCATGCGGCAGAGGCTGTAAGCGACTATACAGAGCCAATCAATTCAAGGATTTTTAGAAAGGCTGATGCTTTGCCGCCCGAGGCGTATCAGAAGTTTCTCCAGTTGCGTAAGAAGCATTTTGCCCTTGCAGCTTTGGCTCTTCCCTTTTTTGCTCCACGTAACTTTCTTCATTGGGGAGTGGATCTCCCTTTAAATAGTCCTACCCATCTTGCAAAAAATCCCGATGTAGCACGTGTTCCAGCTGGTCTTCTAAAAGCTAACAAACTTGCTGTATACACACGACGGATATGCAGGCTAGCACAACAAGCGGCCATGGAATTCGATGTTGTTTTCGGCGAACGAGCCTGAGTATGTCTGAGCCATTGGGAAAAAATCTAAGTCGCTTTCTGAAACAGATGGCAGAGGTAGATCAAGTAACTCAAGTAGTCCTAAAAGGACATCTTTTGTGCGAAGAAAGTCTCGGGAGAGTTATCGAAAATTTTGTTTTCTACCCTAGTCATCTAGATGCTTGTCACCTCAGTTTCTATCAAAAAGTCGAGATGTCGAGAGCTTTGTGCTTGAGAAAGAACAATTTTACGATTTGGGAACTGTTGCTTGCGATCAACTCCCTGCGTAATGAATTAGCTCACTCGCTCGAATCCTCCAAGCGCCAAGGCAAGATTGAAAAAGTGAAACGATTGGTTGCCGAAGAGATGAAATCCGAGCACGAGAGCCTTGATCAAGACGACCCAGATTTTATTATTTTGTCGAAGGCTTGCGGGCTCTGCCTAGGGTTCCTATCTTCGTTTGAAGGGGATGCTCAGGCGTTTCGAGGCTTGATCGATTGTATGGATCGCACCTTGAATCCGACCCAGCCGCCACGATAAGCCTGCGTAAATTTGTTGCCCGAGATGGGTGCCAGATTGTTTCATGCACTTCCATTAATCGGGCTCGGAAAAGCACTCACACGATCCAGTCTATAACTGAGGTCGAGATACATGTTTCCACCTGACGCCGGCGGCCACGCGGGCGCATCCTTGGGGGGTGTCGCGAGACTCCCCCCGTTCTCTTTCTACCTTATACCCAATAGCTTCTCTGACTCATATTCCTCGAATGCTCCGTTTGACTCTCTCGTAACCTTATGGTAACGATAGGGACATGAAGAAACGACAAGGCATAGCGTCTCCTCCGCTCCAGTTAGAAATGCCCGAGATAGTTGGGCTCCCGCGGAATTGGGACATCCTATTAGAACACCTTCGACAACGGCGCTATACATCCGGTGAGGTTGACGCATGCATTGGTATCTCGCGTAAGGTCCTCAAAGATTGGGACATGGCGGGCATATTGACTCAGTTATATCAGGGCCTTGGATCTGGGAGAGGGGATGAGCGTTTTGGGAAATGGCGACTGTTCTCGATTTTCGATATCTGGAAGCTGGCCTTTTACCGGCGCCTGCGTGATGTGGGCATCCATATCGAGCGGTTGCGGGGCCTCACGTCTAAAGCCGCTGACAATGAGGTATTCAGCGGAGGGGATGTTCAGTGGTGTTTTTATCAGGCCCTTCCGTCCTGGATCTATAGACAGCCGTTCTGGGTCCACAGCGATATGCAGGAAGATGTGGGATATACGCCTATCGAGCGGAAGAATGCTGCCATATATTTCATTCGAATCGCCCATATCGAATCACTCTCACCTGATTTTTTCATCACCCTGAATCTCATTCCACTCATGGACAAAGTGATGGCATTGAAGGGGCCTTTGCAGCTGAGCGTGGATGTAAAACAAAGACTCGTGGTGCAGATTGAAGGAGAGGTCGTCCAGCTCGAACCTCTTCCGAAGCCGGAAACGAAATGAACACGACTGAAGGAGCGCACCGATTATTACTGCACGGAATCGATACGGTGCAATGTGCCTATTACCTGTCTCCTCCATCCTCGAAACACCTCGACTTCCGGACACTCGCGGTGATCAAAGAGCAGCTTCGAATGAGTAAAAGTCGGGAACCTCGGGCCGTAACGCTCGGAGATACCGAATTTTTCATCTATCCATACGGCAGCAGCTCGGGCTACCCATTCGTGCTGTCTAATGAGGATTTCAAGATCGAACTGGGCGAGTTTAATAGTCCCTCGTGCTTCGTCACCTTTCGAAGCCAAGCCCTATGGCGGCAATCGGCGTCCACTTTGCATGAAAAATTTCTGGCGTGGGCAAAAGGTGTTGGTTGCCAAGTGCAGCAGCCAGAAACGCTCTCGCGCGTGGATTTCTGTTTTGACTATTCGTTGAGGGAGCGCGACTTCGATGCGGATTCCTTTGTGAGTCTGTCTGATAAGGATAGCCAGCATCGGGATCATGGGGCGATTCAGACCTTCACGCTTGGGAAAGGAGACGTGGTTCTCCGAGTCTATGACAAGATCGCGGAGATCCGGCAGCAAAGTGCCAAGGTCTGGTTCCATGAGTTGTGGGGACAGAATGAAAACGTGTGGCGTATTGAATGGCAGTTGAGAAAACCGATTTTGCGAGGCTTCAGCATTCGAACATTTGAGGATCTCAAGGAACGACAGGGCGGCCTGCTCCATTTCCTCGCGGAACACCACGATACCTTGAGAACTCGCACCGAAGATAGCAACCGCTCGCGCTGGCCATTGCATCCTCTGTGGACGGATTTGCAGCAACGTCTCACAGAGCTGCATGCTTTGGAAAACAAGCAGATTGACGGGAAAGAACTGGTTCTCGATGAACGGCTCATGCGTTTGACGATTAGCATGTACGGGTACCTCAAGCGGATGGCTGCTGTCTCCTGTGTGAAGAGGGAGCAAGAGATGATGACTGAGGAGGAGGCCTATTCGCTTCTAGAGGAGCGCCTTCGTCGTCTCTTTGACCCTCTCAGTTGGAAAGCGGACGTGAAGAAACGTATTAAAGCTATCGAGTTGGGGGAATGGTGAGAAAGGGGGACGTTCTCAAGCTGGTTAATGGTCATGTAACGCACGTGCTGCTCGTGGCGCAGGCGTCATTGCCGTCAAGCCAGTTTCAGGCGTTTCGAACGGTCGTGCTCAATGAATTCGGACGGAATGGATTGGAAGGGGAGTTGGAGCAGTTAGAGAAGAGTTAAGAAGCGAAGGAATGGAATGGGATGGGCCGGAATATATGATGCACGAAAGGTGGTGGCCTATG
This sequence comes from uncultured Nitrospira sp., assembly GCA_964493335.1. Classification (GTDB taxonomy): domain Bacteria; phylum Nitrospirota; class Nitrospiria; order Nitrospirales; family Nitrospiraceae; genus Nitrospira_A. Next base: position 25,989 of record CAZBNV010000023.1, on the reverse strand, counting down.
CGTGTCCCATGATATCCAACCGAATAACATAGCGGTACGTTTCGACGTGGAATTGATCGACGTGACCGACGCCGAGGTGGAGCTGATTGAAGCGTCACTCGGTGAACTGATTCAGACGATGCTGTTAAGCCAAGAGGAAGAGGGGTGAGGCCATGATTGTTGCGTTATATGCGCGGGTCTCGACGAGCAAACAGGCAGAGAAAGATCTATCCATTCCAGACCAACTCAGTCAGATGCGGGCTTGGTGTCAGACATCTGGCCACAGTGTGGGCGCTGAATATGTTGAACCTGGTGCTTCGGCCACGGATGACCGACGCCCGGTTTTTCAGCGGATGATTACCGAAGCCTGCGTCACCCCATCTCCTTTCGAGGCCGTTGTGGTGCATAGCCTGTCTCAATTCTTTCGAGATTCACTCGAATTTGGCCTGTATGAACGTAAGCTGAAGAAGTACGGGGTCCGCGTGCTGTCTATTACGCAGCAGACCAGCGATGACCCTTCCGGCGAAATGATTCGCCGCATCTTTAGCGTGTTTGATGAGTACCAGAGTAAAGAAAACGGAAAGCACACTTTGCGAGCCATGCGCGAGAATGCCAGGCAGGGTTTTTTCAACGGCTCGCGCCCGCCAGTCGGCTATGGAACGGTAGAAGTGCAGCTGCCTGGCAATAAGGGCAGGAAGCGACAGTTGACCGTGGAAGAAAGCGAAGCGGTTGTCGTTAATCGCATCTTCCAATGGTACCTGCATGGAGATCGAGGGCGAGAGCTTGGGCTGTATGGGGTCGCTGCCCGCTTGAATGAACAGGGAATCCTTATTCGGGGGCGTCAATTGACCAAGGGGCGCATCTACGAGGTACTAACCAACCGCGCCTACATCGGGGAGCACTATTTCAATAAATATGAAAAGCGAGGCGGGGCTGTTCGGCGGATGAAGCCACGGCAGGAATGGGTGTCGGTCAAAGTGGAACCAATTGTGCCCGAAGGTCTTTTCTTGGCCGTGAAAGAAAAGTTGGAGTCGCGATCCCCTGACCGTGTCCCGCCACGGGTCGTCAATTGCCCTGCACTTCTCACGGGATTGCTTAAGTGCGGGGTTTGTGGCGCCGGTATGACGCTGGCAACGGGCAAAGGCGGGAAGTATCGCTATTACAAATGTTCGAGCCGGATTCTCAAGGGGAAGGATACCTGCACGAGCGAAAACCTGCCGACAGAATTGGTTGATCGGCTGGTCTTGACCTCATTGGCGGATCGGGTTTTTACCTCCTCACGAGTCCAAGCCATGTTGGAAGGGCTCAGGAAGCGTCTAAGGCGGTCGCAAACCGATCAAGAGGGGAAACTGAAGCAGTTGACCAAGGAAGTCGAAAGTCTGCAACACAGAAGCAATCAGCTCTATGAGGCGGTAGAGAAAGGTTTGTTACCGATGGACGAGACGTTGACCGCTCGGGCCAACAAAATACAGGCTCAGCGGCAAGCCCTATTGGTCGAAATAGCCGGACTTCGACGGCTTAAACAAATGCCAGTGGATGCGCTTGGAGAGAAGAAGGTGCAGGCCTTTACGGCGGTCTTGCGAGAACGATTAATTGAGAAGGACCGTGCCTTCAGCAAGAACTATCTTAAGCTTCTCGTCGATGAAATTCGGTACCTCGACAAACAGCTTGTGATGAAGGGCAGCCATGCGGCCCTTGCACGGATGGTCGGTGAAACTAAAAAGGGCACCCCACAGAGTGGAGTGCCCAGTTTCGGTCTAGGTTGGCTCCCCGGGCAGGACTCGAACCTGCGACCAGCCGGTTAACAGCCGGCTGCTCTACCAACTGAGCTACCGGGGAACTAGATGATCAAATAAGCGTCGGCATTCTAGCAAAACTCGGAAGAGAAGGGGGATACTTTTTTAGATGCCAAAATCATCAGTCTCGTCCTCGTCTGAGGACGCGTCTGTGTTGCCTTCGGCCAGAGCGGCAAAGTGCTTTGCCCAAGTGAGATAGAGGTTTCCGCTGTCCCGCATCGTATCAGCGGCTTTGATGAGCTTTTCTGCCAGTTCCGGGTCTTTCCCGCTCGCGTGTATCGTTGCAGCTTGCCGTTCGATGGCTTTGGGGTATTCGTGCAGCAGGCCGGCAATGTTGCGAAGGAGTTCATCAAGCACATTGTCTTCTTGTTCCATTGGATCCTCTCACAGTGCTCATCTAAAGAAAAAACCCCATAGCGTGGGACGCTATGGGGTTTATGAGACGCGGTACCCAGCTTACCCTTGGTAGGCTTGTCCGAGGGCTGCGGACTCACCCTTGTGGGTCATCAGCTGTCCGGTGGCGGTGACTGCCTGCATCTCGATCGCCTCGTGCTTGGCAGCGTTACAGACGACGACGCATAGCTCACATCCCTTGCAGCGATCAATCGTTACTTCTGCCACCATCTTGGTGACGTTGAGGTCCAAGCAGTTAGCTTCCGGACAATACATGATGCAGAGGCGGCAGCCCTTCTTGGCCACGCACTTCTCGTCAATGACTTGCGCTACGTTATACATGCGACGTGGTTCCTTCTCTCTCGTTAAGCCGCAACGGCAGGATTGCCGACCCGCAACTCGATCTTATTCTTGTCGGCCCATTCGCTCGCGATCTCATATGCCGCTTTGACCGTCGCTAGGTTCTTCGCCAATAGCATTTCCTTCTTGGCGAATTTCTTTTTGATCGCCTCGTCCAAGGACGCAGTTCCGCCTGATGCGACAAATTTCTTCCCGAAGCGCTCTTGCAAGGCACCATCGAGAGCTTCCATGGAGACGCACTTAGTAATGCCTGCGACCGAGCCAATCATGGCCATGTTTGTTGAGAGCTCTGTGCCAGCCACTTCGATCGCGAGTTCTGTTCCTGCAATGTAAAACAAAGCTACGTTCAGATCCTTGAGTCGCTGGATGTCTTCTTCTGACAGCAGGGGTTGGGCTGAGTTGATTATGACGACTCCACCCTCCTTCACGCCGGAGTAGAATGGCATAGTGTAACTTTTTCCCATTGTGATGACCTGGGGGTGAAACACTTCGATGACATCGGGAAACACTAGTTCTCCCCGGTCATAGATACGTTCGATGCCGATGCGGCAATAACTTTCCGCGGGAGCCATACGCTTCTCAGCACCGAAAAACGGATTTGATATTGAAAACTTTCCGTCGCGGTTGGCCGCCATAGCCATGACATGGGCGGCCGTGACGGCACCCTGTCCACCCAGCCCGGACATCCGAATGTTAAGCCTTTTCTTGATCATGAACGACCTCCGGTTCCTTAAACTTTTTCCGCTAACTGTTTGGCGGCGGATTTCTTTTCTTTGGCCTTGGCGTCTCGCTCCGCCAGAAGCTGTTTCGCTGGCTCGCTGATGTATTCTTTATAGGCGAACCGCTCGGCTGGTTTCTCGGAGTCCCGCATTTCCTGCAGGCCTTCCATGCTGTTCTTACCGATCTCCAAAATGCAGGGCGTATAGAGCTGAAGATAGGTCGGCCCGATCTCTCGTGCTATCAAAACCGCGTTGCGCACGACCTTTTCGACCAGTGACGGCTTGCTCACTGTGCAGTTGACGACATAATGACAGCCGGACTCCCGTGCAATTTCAGGCAGACGGACTTTGTCGAAGAGTTTGCCTACCGGCGCCATTTTGGCGACGAAGCCCTTCTGCATAAGGCCGCTCTCCTGTCCGCCAGTATTGGCATACAGCTCGTTATCGAAACAGATGGTCGTAAATTTCTCTTGCCGGAACCATGCCTGCAGGGTCATGTCTAATCCGATATCGACCGTGGCCCCATCGCCAGCCAAAACGACCACGTCCTTGACGCGGTCTGGGAATCGGACACTGAGTGCACGCTTCAATCCAGACGCAATCGCATTTTGATTGCCGAATAGAGAGTGAATGTTGTGCACAGCTACCATGGGGAACACAAGGCTGGTGCAGCCGGTGGATCCCACCATTACTGTATCTTCTGGATTCGGGAGGGAGGCCAGGATATAGCGGAATGCCATAGACTCCGGGCAACCTGCACAAAGTGAATGTTGCTCAATTAGCTCTTTTGATGTTCCAATATCTTTCCATCCTCGGTCTTCTTTGCCATAGGTGGCACTCTGGACCAAATCTTGGTAGTCCGATGGCATGATGTCATATAGGTCTGGCGAAATTTTGATTCGCTCCTTGCTCATGTACGCCTCCTCAAGGCTTTCTATTCGTAGGTGGATGGGACTTCAATACAGGGTTATTCAGCTACCCCTCCCAGCAAGCGATTCCGATCGCATACCGAGAGCCGTTTTAATCTCAGATACAATGATTTCGGGTGGCATTGTCATGCCCCCACATACGTGGGGGCCGGCGTGTACGCGTTCACTGTTAGGAATAGTGGCTTTAATTTCTTTTGCCAACCATCCTGTCACATTAAACTCCGGTACGAAGATGTGTTTAGCGTTTTTCGTGGCCTCACGAATTTCCTCTCCCGGCCAGGGGCGCAGTGACTTGACCTTGACTAAGCCGCAACGGACGTCCTCATCCTCAAGCAGGCGAATGGCTTCTCGGCCCTGTGAAACGGCCGTCCCAGACGCAACAATTACGACGTCGGCATCAGCATTTTCTGTCTCGATCAAACCGTTAATCCACTTAATTGTGTGCTTACGGGACCGTTCTACCGCCGCCCAAATCTCCTGCTGCCAGGAGGCATGAGTGGCATAACTGATGTAATTGCTCTTCATAATAAACGGATCCCGCATCATCCGGACCGGCGGGCACTCCATATCCATGCACGGCACGGGAGAGCGGTATGGATCATAGGGGGGAAGGCACATGTCGGCAGGGGTTAGATTGACGACGTCTTTGGTGTGGGTCACAAAGAACCCATCACAGCATAGCGCCAGCGGTAAATGCACTTCCGGCTCTTCCGATACCATGAAGCCTTTGAGAATCCAGTCAAAAAAGTCCTGCGCAGTTTCTGCATGCCAGACTAGCATGCCAGTATTTAGAAGATAGGAAATTTCAATGGTGTCTGGTTGGATCGAAAGTGGGGAATTGATGCCGCGGCAGGTGACGATCATTTGAATCGGCAGACGTGCTCCGGCCCACATGGGAAAGTTTTCCATCGCGCGCATAGTCCCTGGTCCCGCGGTCGTGGTGAACACGCGCGCACCGCCAAATGCCGCCCCCGCACATTGAGACATGACAGCAAACTCGCTCTCGCCGCGGAAATAGTCGCCGATATAACCTTCGGCAAACAACTCTCCAATGAGAGCTGCTGCCTCGCTTTGCGGGGTAATGGGGTATGCAATCATGACGTCACAGCTGGCGCGTCGAAGGGCTTCTTTAATAACCTCGCTTCCGGTATAAAAAGAGGGATTGCGGGGAGCCTCATTCATCATCTTCCATGCATCTGTAAATGTTTGACCCTTTTTATTCTGTGTCCCGATCTGGGACTTTACTTCCGCCATGGTTTTGGCCTCCTTTCAATCGTTAGAAGATCCCTGAACTGCTTACCTCTTAATTGGAAGCACTAGTCTTGGCCGATGTGAGTCGTGGTTTCACCGTGCCTTTAAGTTTGCGAATCCAATCGCCAAGCTTCAGGATTTTCTCAACCGAGGCATCTCTGAAGGAGAGCATGGCATCTTCGTGTCCTGCCTGAGCGCACATCGCGACTGTATAGCATGATGTGCCTCCACGGATAATTTTGAGTGATAAGTTCGCTTGATGGCAGTGCACTCCGATGAACATGCAGCAGTCGATTTTGTTATGCCAGATTGTCAGGTTCGGATGGTTCGGATTAATTTCGACTTCCGGGTTGATTTTTGGATATTTGGGACGATAGTCCGGCATGGGAATCAGCATCGGTTTTTGTCCGGGTTGAACACATTCCTTCAAAATTTCGTAAAGCTTTCTGACAGCGGCTGCCTTCTTGGCGGCTTTCTCGTTCCATGCCCAGAGGACCAAAGGGCCTGGGAATATGGTCGGTACTTGCGCCATCAGAAATTGCCGAGCCGCTTCTTCGTAGGCCTTTTCTTCAGGAACAATGACACCATTAATATGTGCCTCGCCCGGATTAGGGAGATAGATCCCCATGGAGGCTGCGGCCGGGGGAAGGAAATGTTCGGGGCCTGGTAGCACGCGATACTGAGTCATTCGAACCTGCTCTCTTTTTGGGGTTTAACAAACTTGGAGAAGGGATATCCTCGGTTATAGCGTGAGGTCGAGTCACTCTATGCTTTCCCGAGGTGTCCCTGCAATACGGCAGAAGGCCCACTTATGGGAAATTAAGGGCTAGCATGGAGAAGGCGCTTAGGCCTTTTGAACTAGAGTGCTCAGGCCTGCGCAAATTGCTCTAAGTGCGCAGTATAGGTGGCAATCTTAATTGTTGTCAATCGTCTTAGGCTGAGGCAAGACTCTGCCACATGGCCGCTGCATTTTCGTTAGCACGTATGATTGTGTACGGGACCTGCAGTGAAAGAGTTTCTATCTGGGTCTTTTGGTGTGGTCTGGCTAGGTCGGCGTGAGAGGAGGGAGAACCTGCTGGAATGGGTGCACTTCTACCCTTTCGAAGATTCCGTGAACTGTGTAAGGATCTTCTCGAGCTATCCGTCTGGCCTCGTCGAGAGAATCTGCCTCTATAATGATGAGACTGCCGGCCTGATCGGTGAATGGGCCTGCCATAATGACCCTTCCCTCTCTGCTGAGAGGTTCCAGGCTGGCTAGGTGCGCCGGTCGATGGATCTTGCGTTTTGTTTGGCCTTCAGGCCCATCAAAGCCGAGAATGACGAATTTCATGCGCTCCCAACCGCTTATCGTTAAACGGCGGTTCCATCAAGAGGATGGCGATCATTATATCCACAGGAGGTTTCATGCCACCAACGAATTTCGCCCTCGCCAAATTTCCAGCATAAGTATACGATGCGGTCCGCAAGCTTATAGGGAAAGTCGCACAGCCCCAGATCGACGTCTTTGATGACCACGCCAAGTTCGTGTATGGCCTGCAGGCTTCCGCTAATCTCGTGAAGCGCCCTGATGTAGAGCGCTCCCACCGAGGTTCCTCCTCCTGATGCGGCTTGCGCACTGGCTTTGCTTACTTCTTCCTTTGTGCTCGCAATAACAGTCTTAGCCCGTCGAACCGCGGCGAATCGTTGATTGAGTTGAGGGAGCAGGTCGTTAGCCTCTGCCAGCGTGAAGATGCGCTCCGGTGTATCGTGATCTGGTTTTGCCATGGAGAATTTTCCGGGTCGATTTTTAGCACATCACTTGACGAGCTGCAACAAGGGCACGCACAGTATGCAGAATCTCATGAGTGCAGGTAGACAGATCACTGGTCTTGATGCCTGATCGTCGTAGGTTGGCGATCATTCACGTACAAGATGCGGGACACATTCCTTTGGACTCCAATGGGGTTTAAATGGTTGACATCCTTCGCGATGGACGCTAGAATCACATTGTCTTCTCCATATCTAGGGAAAAAGTTTCACCTTCTTTGCGCCAGCTTCCTAGACCCATCGCAAGCGTAAACATCACCAGGGCATGTAAGTGTCATTCGTGCAATAGTGGATTATTAGGTTATTGTCATTTCTGCGAAATCTAAATCGACAACTCCTTCATCGAATCGCCCAGCCGCATACAACCAGCAGGTTGACATCTAGACAATCACTTCTGTGAATTCATTCATGAGCACTAAATCGTTTTTCTCATTTTGGGGAGCTATCGGGTTGAGAGCCTGATAGGGGAGCGGTATGACACAGGTTAAAGCGGAAGTTATGCATCTTGCGGAGCTCAAGCAGAAATCGATCGCCGATCTGAATGAGGTGGCGCGAGATTTGAAGATTGAAGGTGCGGCAAACCTGCGTAAGCAGGAGCTCATCTTTGCCATCCTTCAGGCTCAGACCGAGAAGAATGGCGTGGTGTTTGGTGAGGGAGTGTTGGAAACGTTGCCGGATGGGTTTGGATTTCTGCGAGCGCCTGATTCCAATTATCTGCCTGGCCCAGACGACATTTACATCTCGCCATCGCAAATCCGACGATTCAATCTTAGGACGGGTGACATTGTGTCGGGTCAAATTCGTCCGCCGAAAGAGAGCGAGCGCTACTTCGCTCTGTTGAAAGTGGAAAAGGTCAATTATGAGGATCCGGAAGTCGCGCGCGACAAGATTCTTTTCGATAACCTGACGCCGCTTTACCCTGAAGAGCGACTTAACCTTGAGTTTGATCGCGAGGAGTATTGCACGCGGGTGATGGATCTTACGACGCCGATCGGGAAAGGGCAGCGCGGCTTGATTGTCGCAGCTCCTCGAACCGGAAAAACAATGTTGCTGCAGGCGATCGCCCGTGCCATTCTGAAAAACCACAAGGAAGTCACCTTAATTGTCCTTCTGATCGACGAACGACCGGAAGAGGTGACTGATTGGCAACGACAGGTGAAGGCTGAAGTCATCAGTTCGACCTTCGATGAGCCGGCTCAGCGCCATGCGCAGGTGGCGGAAATGGTGTTGGAAAAGGCGAAGCGGCTGGTCGAACATAAAAAAGATGTGGTGATTCTGCTCGATAGCATCACGCGGTTGGCCAGGGCGTACAATACGATTGCACCTCCCAGCGGGAAGGTACTCTCGGGCGGTTTGGATTCCAACGCGCTGCAGCGTCCGAAACGGTTCTTTGGCGCAGCGCGGAACATCGAAAATGGCGGGAGTTTGACCATCATGGCCACCGCCTTGATTGATACGGGTAGCCGCATGGACGATGTGATCTTTGAGGAATTTAAGGGAACCGGCAATATGGAAGTGCATTTGGATCGGCGTTTGGCCGATAAGCGCCTCTTCCCGGCAATCGACATCAGTCAATCGGGGACTCGCAAGGAAGAGCTGCTGGTCGACCGCGATCGGTTGAATAAGATGTGGATTCTACGCAAGGTCTTGAGTCCATTAGGGACGATGGAGGCCATGGAGTTCTTAATGGATAAGATTGGCGGCACCAAAACCAATCAGGAGTTTTTGCAATCGATGAATCGTTAAGCTCCCGCTTGCCAGTGCGGACTACTCCAGTGTAAAGTCATGCATCCTGGCGAAGAGGACTGGGCGAGGCGACGAATCAAAGACTGTATAGGAGCAGGTATGCAAAAAGGAATTCATCCAGTCTATCGGGAAGCGACCGTGCAGTGTGCTTGTGGAAATACGTTCAAGACGCGATCCACTATTGGGAATATCAAGGTCGACATCTGCGCCGGCTGCCACCCATTCTTTACGGGAACTCAGAAAATCGTCGATACTGAAGGGCGTGTAGAACGGTTTAAGAAGAAGTACGCCAAAAAAGAAAAGTAGGCCTCAGTCGGGACATCATGGAGACCCTGCTTCCTTTTGGGGCAGGGTCTCTTGTTTTTTGAGCCTAGCGGCTTGAAGCGGAATGGGCAAGACATGGAAGATGCGCTGATCAAGAAGTGGGAAGGGATTGCCGCGCGCTATCAAGAGCTGACCAATCAGCTCATGGATCCGGTCGTCCTGAATCAGCCTGGCATGATTCACAAGCTCAATAAGGAGCGGACTGAACTGGAAGCGCCTGCGCTTCAATTCGTCAACTATTGTGAAGTGAAGAAGCAGCTGGATGAGGTGTCGGCAATGCTCCAGGATCCCTCAACGGGAACTGACATGAAGCAGTTGTTTGCGGAGGAGAGCAGCCACCTTAAGCTGCAACTGCAGGATCTCGAAGGTCAAGCCCAGGACTCACTCACGCCGAAAGATCCGCGCGATGAGAAAAATGTGTTTCTGGAAATCCGGGCTGGGACGGGCGGAGACGAGGCCGCATTGTTTGCCGGCGATCTCTTCCGCATGTATCTCAAGTATGCCGAGCGAAACCGACTGCGTTTGGAGGTGGTCGACGCATCCGAGACCGGGATCGGCGGGTATCGCGAAGTAATCGCTCTGCTCGAAGGGAGAGGGGCGTATGGAAGGCTCCGCTACGAAAGTGGTGTGCACCGCGTTCAGCGTGTTCCCACGACGGAAGCCAGCGGAAGAATTCATACCTCTACGGTGACAGTGGCGGTGATGCCGGAGGTCGACGAGGTCGAGGTGAACATCGACCCCAAAGACCTGCGTATCGATACCTTTTGTTCATCAGGGGCCGGTGGCCAAAGCGTCAATACCACCTATTCTGCGGTCAGGATTACGCATATTCCGACCGGAGTCGTCGTCAGTTGTCAGGATGAGCGGTCGCAGCTGAAAAACCGAACCAAGGCCATGCGCACTTTGCGGGCGCGCATTGTCGAGGCTGAACGAGAAAAACAGGACGCGGAGATAGCGCAAAACCGGAAGGCCCAGGTTGGGACTGGTGACCGCAGCGAGAAGATCCGCACCTACAACTTCCCACAAAATCGGGTGACCGACCATCGTATCGGCTTGACGGTGCATAAGCTGGATCAGGTGTTGGCCGGCGATCTGGAAGAGATCGTGCAGGCGTTGCGCGCGCACTACGAGCATCTCGCCACGATGGAGTCTCGATGAGCGCACACGGGCTTGGAATTGCCGCCGCTTCCATTCACACCATCGGAGCATTGCTGGATCAAACCGAAGGCGACCTGAGAAAGGCCGGTATCGAACAGCCAGCGTTGGAGGCTTCCTGGTTGTTGGAGTTTGTCCTCGAGCTGTCCCCGCTCATGCAGCGGGTGAGGCTGGAGCGCGAGGTGACAGCCGCAGAATGGGCGCGCGTGCAAGCGCTAGTCGGGCGTCGTGCCAATCGTGAACCGCTTCAGTATGTGCTGGGCACACAGGAATTTTGCGGGCGGGAATTTCACGTGACACCTGCCGTGTTGATTCCTCGACCTGAAAGCGCCCTCTTGGTGGACGAGACGGTCCGTCGGTGCAAGAGGAACCAGTCGGTGAGAGTTGTGGACGTTGGAACTGGGTCAGGCTGTCTCGCTGTATCAGTGGCCGCAGCGCTGTCGACTGCGCGAGTTTTGGCAATCGATGTATCGCCCGAAGCCTTGGCGGTGGCGCGAATCAACATGATGCAACATGGCGTAGCCGGGCGAATCGAATGTTTCTGCGGCGACCTCATGGCCCCTCTAAGTGAGGCCCTCCTTGCGAACCAAGTAGACGTGATCCTTTCCAATCCACCCTATATTGCAGAAATTGATTGGCTGACGCTCCAGCCGGAGGTTCGATGTTTCGAGCCACGCTTAGCGCTGGCTGGAGGTCGAGACGGTATGGATCTCTATGGCCGGCTCCTGTGGCAAGCCCCGCGCTATCTGAAGCCCGGCGGCGCGTTGCTGATGGAAGTGGGCGCAGGTCAAGCGGCGTCAGTCTGCCGTCAGGCTGAAGAGACGGGCTGGTTTCGTGTCTATGATGTTCTTCGGGATGAAGGCGGGATCGACCGCGTTGTGTGTTGTGAGAGGAGAGCCGATGGAGCGGGCCTCTAAAACGCGGCGTTATCCTCTCTTCTAAACTCCATGGATCAAATCGTTATTCAGGGCGGGAAGCCACTCGAAGGCGAGGTTCGCACAAGCGGCGCAAAGAATGCCGCGCTGCCTATCTTGGCTTCGACGATCCTCGGTGGCGGCGAGTGTGTGCTGTCGAATATGCCCCAGGTCGTCGATGTGCTGACGATGGGGAAGCTACTCGGCATGCTGGGGATTGCCGTGACGCACGAGGGCGATCACACGGTGGTGCAGGCCCACACGGTGGCTTCTACCGAAGCGCCCTACGATCTCGTCCGAACGATGCGGGCATCAGTATTGGTGCTGGGTCCTCTGGTAGCCCGGCTGGGAGAGGCCAAGGTCTCGCTTCCCGGTGGCTGTGCCATCGGGTCTCGGCCGGTAAATTTTCACCTGGCGGGACTCGAGAAAATGGGAGCCACCGTCGAAATCGATCATGGTTATATCAAGGCGACGGCACGCCGCTTGAGGGGGTGCCGGATCTATTTCGACACGCCCAGCGTAACCGGCACTGAAAATCTCATGATGGCTGCCGTACTCGCGGAGGGCACCACGGTGCTCGAAAATGCAGCCAAAGAACCGGAAATCACCGACCTAGCGGCCTTCCTCGTCAAACGCGGGGCACGCATAGTCGGAGCGGGAACAGACATGATTACGATTGAGGGGGTCACGGCGCTGCACGGTGCGGAGCATGAAGTGATCCCGGATCGGATCGAGGCTGGAACCTATTTGGTAGCCGGAGCCATTACAGGCGGCCAGGTGGTGGTCGAGCGTTGTCGGCCGGAACACATGGAGCCGTTACTGATGAAGCTACGCGAAAGTGGGGTCGAGCTGATCGAGGAGAAGGAGCGCATTCGCCTGAAAGTCACGGGCCGTCTGAAAGGGACGAATGTCCGCACCAGCCCGCACCCGGGCTTTCCCACCGACATGCAGGCGCAGTTTGTCGCGCTCATGGCAGTGGCCGAAGGGACCAGCGTCGTCACGGAAACCATCTTTGAAAGCCGGTTCATGCATGTGGAGGAGTTGCGCCGTATGGGCGCGGATATCCGGGTCGAAGGAAGCCGAGTGGTGATCACTGGGAAGGAACAGCTGACGGGTGCGCCCGTTATGGCGTCAGACCTTCGCGCCAGCGCCGGACTCATTGTGGCCGGGCTCGCTGCCGAGGGTACGACCGAAGTCTCCCGTGTGTATCACCTCGATCGGGGCTACGAGCGTCTCGAGGAGAAGTTCAGGGCGCTGGGCGCCAGCGTGGAGCGGAGAAAGGGGAAGTGACCGTGAAGGCGAGGAGATCGGAGAGCAAGAAGCCGCAGGGCCTGACGATCGCGCTATCCAAGGGGAAATTGCTGGGGCCCGTGCTGCACCTGCTGAAGCAGGCCGGGTATTACAGTCCAGGGCTGTCTGCTGAAAGTCGCAAGTTGATGTTTGCTTGTTCGTCCAAGGATGCCACGTTCTTGATCGTCAGGCCGACCGATGTGCCGACGTATGTCGAGCATGGAGCGGCCGACGTCGGAGTGGTCGGCAAAGACGTGTTGTTGGAGCAGGACAGTGACGTCTATGAGCCGTTGGATTTGAAGGTGGGAGCGTGTAGAATCTCCGTCGCCGCCTTGCAGGGGCAAGCTTCGCCGGATCGGTGGTCGTCGAAAATTCGAGTGGCCACAAAATATCCTAACGTCACCGAGCGCTATTTCAACCAGCGCGGGATTCCGGTCGAGATTGTCAAACTGTACGGCTCTATCGAGCTGGCCCCCATTGTCGGGTTGGCCGATCGAATCGTCGACCTGGTCGAAACCGGCAGTACATTGAAGGCGCATGATCTCGCCGAGGTCGAGGTGATCACGCACTCGACTGCCCGACTGATCGTGAATCGCGCCAGTCTGAAATTGAAGCACGAGCCATTGATAGCGCTGATTGAGCAATTGCGGAAAGCGGTGGCTGGGGAGCACAACGGCGGTCCGGCCGGAGCCGTGTAGCCGCCAATTTCTCCCGGGTGTCTTCACCTGAGAAGTGGTCACGATAGCAGGACGGACGAGATGACTATTTTTGCCAGCAGTGATCGAACCTTTGCCAAGGCGTTACGAAAAATCGTGACCCGCTCGCGTTCTCAAGGCGCAAGCGTTGAGAAAAGCGTACGCACGATTCTGAAGGCCGTGGAACGAGGCGGGGATCGTGCGGTCCTGCGTTATACGAAGAAGTTCGATCGGCTGTCCTTGAAGCTTGATCGGATGCGTGTGACCCCGGAGGAGGTCAAGGGGGCCTATTACCACATTCGAAAGGATGAGGGTGACTCCCTTCGCTATGCCGCGGAGCGTGTACGACAATTCCATGAGCGCCAGCGCACTAAAACCTGGATGTATCAGGAACAGACCGCCACACTCGGCCAGATGGTCACCCCTCTCGATGCCGTCGGTGTCTATGTGCCTGGCGGTAAGGCCGTCTATCCTTCATCGGTGTTGATGTGCGCGATTCCTGCGAAGGTGGCGGGCGTTCGGCGAATCGTCATGTGTACGCCGACACCGCAAGGAGAGATCAATCCCTATCTGTTGGTCGCGGCAGATATCGCGGGCGTCGATGAAATTTATCGTGTGGGCGGCGTGCAAGCGATCGGCGCCATGGCGTTCGGCACGAAGACTATCGCGAAGGTCGATAAGATCGTGGGGCCTGGCAATATTTTTGTCGCAACGGCGAAGCGCATACTGTATGGCACCGTCGGGATCGACATGGTGGCTGGTCCCAGTGAGTTATTGGTCGTCGCGGACGGTGAGGCCAAGCCGGCGCATGTGGCGGCAGACCTGCTCTGTGAAGCAGAACATGACGAAGATGCGCAGGTGTATCTGGTCACGACCTCGGCCTCCCTCGCCAAAGAAGTGGTGCGATTGATTCAGGTGCAATTGAAAGGTCTGCAGCGTGAGAAGATTGCGGCCAAGTCGATTGCGCGGCACTTTGCGGCATTCGTGGTGCCGACTATGGATGCGGCTATTGAGGTGGCGAACGAGATCGCGCCTGAGCATCTGACCCTATCGGTGGATCGGCCGTTCGATTATTTGGAGCAAATCCGTCATGCCGGTGCGTTGTTTCTTGGGCGGTACACCCCGCCGGCTGTGGCGGATTATGTGGCCGGGCCGAACCATGTGTTGCCCACCGGCGCGACCGCGCGTTTCTTTTCTCCGCTGTCGGTGGGCGATTACGTGAAGGTCAGCAATATCGTGCACTACACCAAAGAAGAGTTGACGAAAGCCAAGGATCATATCGTCCGACTGGCGCATATCGAGGGCTTCGATGCGCACGCCAAATCAGCCCAGAGCAGGTTCTCATGAAAAGCAACGTCGCCCCCAGGCAGGCCTCGCTTCACCGTGCCACGAAGGAAACCGATATTCGCATCGAATGGACCTTGGACGGCAGCGGGCAGGGAAAGGTTGACACCTCCATCCGGTTCTTCGACCACATGCTGGATCTCCTGGCCAAACACGGATTCTTCGACCTGACTGTGCAGGCTAAGGGTGATATCGAAATCGACGACCATCACACCGTGGAAGATGTCGGAATCGTCATGGGCAAGGCCCTGCACCAGGCGCTGGGCGAAAAGGCCGGGATCAAGCGATTCGGCTGGGCGTCGGTGCCGCTGGATGAGACCCTCGCGCAGGTGACGGTCGATCTCAGCGGGCGTCCGTACCTAGTCTACAATGTGAATTTGCCGGATCGAAAGATCAAAACGTTCGATCTGGGTTTGTTCGAAGATTTCTTTCAGGCGTTTGTCACGCACGGCGGGCTGAACCTTCACGTCAATCTCCAGTACGGTCGCAATCCGCACCACATCATGGAAGCCATCTTCAAGGCGTTGGCTAAAGCGCTGGATCAGGCTACGATGTTGGAAGAGCGTTTGTCAGGGGGAGTGCTGTCGACCAAAGGAAGCCTCTAAGCGAAACCGGCGGGGTGAAGGGCAGATCAAGGTCCGCCGCTCACCTACTCACCAAAACTCCATGGCTCAACGGCTAACGGTATCATGATTGCCATCATCGACTATGGTATGGGCAACCTTCGGAGCGTTCACAAGGCGTTCGAAGCGGTGGGGCACCAGGCCGTGGTGACACGCGAGGCGCGTATCATCGCTGACGCGAGCCATGTAGTGTTGCCGGGCGTAGGTGCTTTTGGCGATTGCATGGCGAACCTGGAGCAATACGAGTTGATCGATCCGATTCGCGCGGCTATCCAGTCGGGCAAACCATTTTTGGGGATCTGTCTGGGGTTGCAACTGTTATTCACCGAGAGTGAAGAGTTCGGCACCCACAAGGGCCTCGGTATTATTCCTGGCCGGGTGAGAAAATTCGTGCTGGATACGACGCTGAAGGTCCCGCATATGGGGTGGAATGAAATTGAGATCGTGCGGCCTGCGCCTCCCTTCGAAGGGGTCAGAACCGGCAGCCATTGTTATTTCGTGCATTCGTATTATGTCGAACCAGCCGATGTGTGTGTGACTGCTGCGATTACAGAATATGGCCACCCGTTCGCCTCGGCAGTGTGGAAAGACAATATCGTCGCTTGCCAGTTTCATCCCGAAAAGAGTCAAGCTATTGGACTTCGGCTCATCAAGAATTTCGGTGCCTGGTCGTGAGGCCCTCGTATCTGCCTGTCCTGTTGGTTTCGATGGTTGTGTTGCTCTTGTCGGGCTGCAGCGGCAAAAAAGTTACAACCAAGGCCTCATCGCAGCTGAGTGCATATCACATACGCACGATCGCTCTCATCCCGTTTGAAACGATGACGACTCCTCAAGCGATGGAGTCGTCCGGGCCTTCGTTCCCCGTACCTTCCGGCGCGCGGCGATCCGAGGCACCCATCGCGTTCCCCCCGATGAGGGATCAGGGCGTGCGGACGACCCAGGTCGTCTCGCCGGCCGCTGGTGAGAAACTCACGGAACTCATGTGGACCAAGCTCAAGGCACGCGTCGGGCTGCGCGTGCTCTCTCCCAAAGAAGCTGTGGAGGCGGCCAGGGAGCTGGCGGGAGGAGCTGCTCCGGAAACGGTCCCAACCCAGAAGATTGCTCAACGTCTTGGGGCCGATGCGGCATTGAGCGGCAAAGTGCTGGTATATCAGGAGCGTGTCGGCAGCCGCCTAGGGGCGGATCCTCCCGCCGTCGTGGGGTTTGAGGTGAAGTTGGTGGCTCCCGATGGGACCCTTCTATGGGAGGGCAACTATTATGAGAAGCAGCGGCCGATGACCGAAGATTTTGTGGGTTTTATCCAGCGGTATGGGATGTTTGTGACCGCTGAGGAGTTAGCGGCTTATGGCGCGGCTGAGTTGGCTGAGGCGGTTCCGATCGGCGGCGCAACCGAGTAGTCTTAAGGAGTGTCTTACGATAAGGTGTGTCCATGCGTGTGATTCCCGCGATCGATTTGAAGGACGGCCGTTGCGTGCGGCTACGACAGGGCGATATGGCCGCCGAAACCGTGTATTCCGAAGATGTGCCCGCAGTGGCGCGACGATGGCAACAGCAGGGAGCCGATCTCATTCATGTGGTGGACCTCAACGGCGCTGTTGATGGTGAGCCGAAGAATCTTCCGCAGATCGAAGCGGTGATGAAGACGGTCAGCGTGAAGGTACAAGTGGGAGGCGGCATTCGTACGATCGACACGGTACGACGGTATCTCCAGGCAGGTGTGGCGCGTGTGGTATTAGGAACGGTTGCGCTGACGGATCGAGCATTCCTGGCACAGGCCTGTCATGAGTTTCCTCACCGTATCCTACTGGGCCTTGATGCGCGGGACGGGAAGGTAGCCGTGAAGGGTTGGACCAGCGTCTCTGCGACGAGAGCGATCGACCTTCTCAAGGAACTCGCTGACCATGAACTGGGCGCCGTCATTTATACTGACATCGCCCGCGATGGGATGTTAAGCGGACCGAATCTGGAAGCCCTGCGGGAAGTTGTCGAGCTGTCATCGTTTCCGGTGATTGCATCTGGGGGCATCACCCGTATCGAGGATCTGCAGGCGGTGCAATCGCTCGGTCCGCGGGTAGAGGGCGCCATTGTCGGAAAGGCCCTCTATGACGGTAAACTGGACTATCGCGAGGCGCTCGCTGCGCTCAGTCAGGGATAAGCGTGGAGCAGGACCTGACAGGGAGCCTATGTTAACCAAGCGCATCATTCCCTGTTTGGACGTCAAAGACGGCCGGGTCGTCAAGGGGGTGAGTTTTGTCAACTTGCGCGATGCGGGCGATCCGGTTGAGGTGGCCAACATCTACGACCGTGAAGGTGCGGACGAGTTGTGCTTTCTGGACATCACCGCTTCGCACGAAAACCGTAAGACCATCATTGATGTGGTGATGCAAACCGCAGCCAGGGTCTTCATGCCCCTGACGGTCGGCGGCGGCGTGCGCACGTTGGAGGACATTCGAGCCTTGCTCAACGCCGGGGCCGACAAAGTCAGCATCAATACCACGGCGGTGCAGCAACCGGAGTTCGTCCGCGAGGCCGCGCAGCGATTCGGCACGCAGTGCATCGTGGTGGCGATCGATGCCAAACGATCGGAACAAGCCGGTCATTGGGAGGTGTTTACCCATGGCGGCCGGAAGTCGACCGGCCTCGATGCGGTCGAGTGGGCGCAACGCATGGAGCAGTATGGCGCCGGGGAGATTCTCCTGACCAGTATGGATCAGGATGGTCGCCAGAACGGGTACGATCTAGCCTTGACTGCGGCGGTGTCTGAGCGTCTGACGATTCCAGTGATTGCCTCCGGCGGGGTGGGAACGCTGGAGCATTTGTACGATGGGTTGGTGACAGGCAAGGCGGCCGCCGTGCTGGCTGCTTCGATCTTTCACTTTCGGACCCATACCATTCAGCAGGCGAAGACCTATTTGCGCGAACGGGGCGTGCCGGTTCGGTTGGGGCCGGCCTAAATGGAACAGGACGCGATGCAGACGGACCGTCGACGCGTAACATTTGATGGGCAGGAGCTGATTCCGGCTGTGATTCAGGACTGGCTCGACGGCACCGTGTTGATGGTGGGCTATATGAATCAGCAAGCCGTTGTCAAAACTCTTCAGACGCGCTCGGTCCATTTTTGGAGCCGCTCGCGCCAGAAACTATGGGAGAAGGGTGAAACTTCCGGGCATTTCTTGCGTGTGAAAGATCTGTTCGTCGATTGTGATCGCGATACGATTCTTGTGAAGGCCGAGCCGGCTGGTCCCACCTGTCACACCGGCGAGCGGGCCTGTTTTTTTTCCCGAGTCGATGAGCAGGGCCTCGTCGGAAATGCCACGACGAAGGAGGCTTGGGGCGGCATTTTGGAAGGCGTGCTTCGCACCATTGAACAGCGGAAAAATCATCCGCAGCCCGGCTCCTACACGACCAAACTCTTTGAGGGCGGCCACGACAAGATTCTCAAGAAAGTTGCCGAAGAGGCCGGGGAAGTCCTGCTTGCGTCCAAAGGCGGCAAGCGCGAAGAAATCATCTATGAGGTTGCGGACCTGTTCTTTCACACGCTCATGGTCTTGGGTTATCACGACATCGCCTTGCAGGACATTTATCAGGAACTGGCTAAGCGTGTCGGCAAGTCAGGACTGCGCCAGCCATCGGAGGGAGCCTAGCATGAGTGTCTGTATTTTTTGCCGCATCGTCGACGGCGGCATCCCTGCGAAAATCGTGCATCAGGATGAACAGGCCTTGGTCTTTGAAGACATGAATGCCCAAGCGCCGGTGCATCTCTTGGTAATCCCCAAGCGCCATGTGGCGTCCGTCCAGGACTGCCAAGGGGAAGACCAGGCGCTGCTCGGTCATCTTCTGCTGACCTGTTCGGAGGTGGCGCGGATGAAGAATCTAGCGGAGTCCGGCTATCGAATCGTGACGAATACTGGAGCGGATGGGGGGCAGTCCGTCCCGCACCTTCATTTTCATGTGGTTGGTGGCAGGCATATGGCGTGGCCTCCTGGGTAGTGCGCCGCGCTCGTTATTTGACACTCGTGTGAACCGTTTGTTAGGCTAAACGGTCAACTTTCAATCGCATTCAAAGCATCTCCAACCAAACCTCGTGGGTGGTTAGATTCCTGCGGGTGCAAACGAGGACCGCCGTGGGCCAAGGCCTGATTTCGGACGACATCATCAACCAAATCAGAGACCGGGTGGACATCGCGGAGATTGTCGGCCAGCATGTGGCGTTGACCCGGGCCGGCCAGAATCTTAAAGGCTTGTGTCCATTCCATCAGGAAAAGTCTCCCTCTTTCACGGTCAGTTCTTCGCGACAGATCTTTCACTGTTTTGGGTGTGGAGCCGGTGGCAATGTGTACACGTTTCTCATGAAATTGACGGGGGCCGGTTTCCCTGAAATTGTCCGGGATCTTGGGCGCAAGGCGGGGGTGGATGTTCCCGAATCGACCGGTGAACATTCCAATCACGAACGCGCGCAGCTCGGACGCCTAGAGCAGCTCAATGCCGCGGCCGGGGTGTGGTACCAGCGGATGTTAACGGACGAGGCGGGTGGAGCCCATGCCCGGGCCTATCTCGATGGACGAGGCATCCAACCCGATACGATGAAGCAGTTCCAATTGGGGTATGCGCCGCCCGAGTGGGATGGGCTCACCAAAGCCATGCTGAAAGCAGGCTTCGCTTCTGCAGACCTTGTCGCAGCGGGTTTATCCATTCCGCGCGATCAGAGTGGGCAGCAAAGAAGCGTCTTGGCCGGACACTACGATCGCTTTCGTTCTCGCCTGATGTTCCCGATCCTAGATTTGCGCAAACGGGTCGTGGCGTTCGGCGGGCGGATTCTTGGGGAGGGGACGCCGAAGTATTTGAATTCTCCTGAGACCCCATTATTCAAAAAAGGACAGACGCTCTTTGCGATGGATGCGGCTCGCGAAGCAGCTGGGCAGCATCAGACATTGATCATTGTCGAGGGGTACTTCGACGCCGTCGCGTTGCATCAAGCCGGCATTCGTCATGTGGCCGCTACCTTGGGGACGGCCTTGACGGCCGAGCACATTACGATTATCAGGAGGTTCGCCTCGAATGTCGTGCTGCTGTTCGACCCCGACCAAGCCGGAGTCCGAGCTGCTCTACGGACGCTCGATTTGTTCGTCAATAGCGGCCTCAGTGTGAAGGTCGTCTCGCTGCCGCAGGGAGAGGATCCCGACACGTACGTCCGGCAATACGGGGCCGAAGGCTTTACGGCTCTGCATCGTGCGGCGCCCAGCCTCTTGGATTTTGCAGTGGAGCACAGTCTGCGAACGGCCGAATCTGGAACGATTGAGGATCGCATCCGGGCGGTGGATGCCGTATTGCGTATTCTTCAGAAGAGCGCACATCCCATTGAGCGAGAGGAACGAATTCGGCTCGTGGCAGAACGGTTGGGACTCAGTCAGCAACGATTGATTGATCGTTACCCGACTCTCGCGTCTGAAGACCAACGGCGGAATCCCGTCCGTGCCCCGGCCTCGGGCCCTGCCGCTCCGTCGAAACCAAAGACCAATCCTGAAGAGCGCGATTTGGCGCATCTCTTGGTGCAAGGGAGTTTGTCGTCCGCGGATCTCCGCACATTGACGCCGGACGCTTTTTCGACACCGGCGTACAGCCGGCTTATTGCCTGTGCTTTGCGCCATCTCGGGCAGGACGGGCGGGTGTCCGTGCAACGCCTGCTGGCCGACCTCATCAATGATCAGGAGTGTGGTCCGCTGGTTACGGAATTGTCGATGTTGGAGCAGCACTATGATGATGTCCCGGCGCACATTGCCGGATGTTTAGAAATGCTCGAGCGCAGAGGACGCGAGCGGAGCTTGGGCGCACTCATTCAGGAACTGAAAGCGGCAGAACGTGAGCGGCGAGAGGACGATGTTCATCGCCTGAACAGACAGATTAACGATATGCGGATTCGGAAAGCCGGCGTGACGCCGGCTGCGCTGACGTCTGCGGTGAAGGAGTAGGTATGCCGAAACAGGAATTACTCGGCGAGGTGAAGAAGCTCATTAATCTCGGAAAAGAGAAGGGCTTCCTCACTTACGACGATCTGAACAGTACGTTGCCGGCGGATGTCGTCTCGTCGGACCAATTCAGTACGATCATGACGATGTTCGGCGAAATGGATATCGAGATTGTGGAGTCGGCTGAAACGGAGCGTACCCCAAAGGCTGCCGCCGATGGCGAAGAAGCCATTGAGGAAAGCGAGGAAGGGGAGGCGCCGGAGGAGAACGAGAAGGAGATCGATCTCACCCCGGGGGCGCTCAGCCGGACCGACGACCCCGTCAGACTCTACCTGAAGGAAATGGGCAGTGTGGCGCTGCTGAGCCGTGAGGGCGAAATTGAGATCGCCAAGCGCATCGAGGAGGGCAAGAAAGATATTGCTTCAGTCGTGTATGGATTGCCGATGACTTTGGAGTTTGTCCTGACCCTTCGAGATCAGTTGAAAAACGGCAAGATCGATGTGCGCGAGATCGTGCCGGTAGTCGAGACGGAAGAGGATTTCGAGGAAGAGGCCGTCGAGAAAGATTACGAAGAGCTGCGAGTTAAAACTTTGGACTCCCTGAACGCAGTCCGTAAGGTCTCCGCTTCACTGAAAGACTTGTACGACAAGGCTCGCCAGGTCAGCGCCGACCCCGAGAAGCTGAAACGTCTGCGCAAACAAATTGATACGGTACGCGGGCAGGTTGTTGATAAAATGGAATCGGTCAATTTGCACGGTGTCTTGAAAGACCGGATGACGCAGCGGGTTCGCGACCTCAATCTGCTCTTTCGCACGGCGGAACGGGAAGTGACCAGCTGCCAACGCCGTTTGGGCGTGGGCGGCGAAGCCGGCGCGGAGCTTCTCCGGCGGTTGTGTCGAACGCACAAGGATGTCCTGGCCGTCAAGCGCAGGACCGGCGTCTCCGAAGAGGTGCTGCAAGATATCAAAAAACATTATCAGGCGGCCAAGGGCCGGATTCGTCAGCTCGAGACCGAAGAAGCGCTGGTCTCCGCTGAAGAGATCAGGGATGCGGTCAAGCACCTCGACGTCGCCGAAGAAAAGGTCAAGCGCGGCAAGGCCGAGCTTGTCGAGGCCAATCTTCGTTTGGTGGTGAGTATCGCAAAGAAATACACGAACCGTGGCTTGCAGTTCCTGGATTTAATTCAAGAGGGCAATATCGGACTCATGAAGGCGGTCGACAAATTCGAGTATAAGCGTGGGTATAAATTCAGTACCTACGCAACCTGGTGGATCAGGCAGGCCATTACCCGTGCCATTGCAGACCAGGCTCGCACCATCCGCATTCCAGTCCATATGATCGAAACGATCAATAAACTCATCCGGACCTCGCGCCATCTGGTGCAGAAGTTGGGACGCGAACCGACTCCGGAAGAAATTGCGGAACGTATGGATCTGCCGCTCGACAAAGTTCGAAAGATCCTGAAAATCGCGCGCGAACCAATTTCTCTTGAAACCCCAATCGGTGAGGAAGAAGACAGCCATTTAGGGGATTTCATTGAAGACAAGAAAGCGGTATCGCCGCTGGAAGCGGCCATTCGCTACGACTTGCAGCGCCAAATCAACGGCGCACTGGAAACGCTCACCCCCCGCGAGGAAAAGGTTTTGCGTAAACGGTTCGGTATCGGCGAGGCCACCGATCATACGCTCGAGGAGGTGGGGCAGGATTTCGAGGTGACACGTGAACGCATTCGGCAAATTGAGGCTAAAGCGTTGCGGAAACTTCGGCATCCGAGCCGTAGCAAAAAACTGCGCAGTTTTGTCGAGAGTCTCTAGGCATTTCAATCGGGTGCTGTTTGACTCTGCCTGACCGGCAGCCTAAAATCAGCCGTCCGAATTGGGCACGTAAGAGCCGAGTATGTTTTGTGCGGGGTTGCCGTACCCGGCGGCAAGACGAAGTCAGACACCAGGCCATGGCTCGAAGGGCTGGGCCCATAGCTCAGGTGGTTAGAGCGGCTGACTCATAATCAGCTGGTCCTAGGTTCAAGTCCTAGTGGGCCCACCAGCCTGAGCACCTCACGAAGATGCCGGTGCGAGAGGCGTCGTGTGTCGATGCCATTGCGCAAACCATAAGGAGCCCGTTGAACCTACAGCTCTCCCCCCTCATTGAATTGCAGAAAATCGATCTCCGAATCGTCGAACTCAAAGAGCAGCGGCGAAAAATACCAGAACGGCTTGAAGTGAACGAAGCTCCCCTCCGTGAGGCGAAGCGGGTGTTGCAGGAAGCATCCGCTTCTGCTGAAGCACTGATCAAGGAGCGCCGCAGCCACGAAAAAGACCTCGAGGCCCATGAAGACCGCATCGGCAAGATGAAAGACCGCGCCGCGCAACTCAAAACCAATCAAGAATACCAAGCGCATCTCTTCGAGGTAGAGTTGGCCAACAAGAAGAAGGGCGAGATCGAAGAGAAAATCCTGCTGGCGATGGAACAGATCGAACAGACCCAGCGGGTCATGGCGGATGCGCAGGCGAAGCTGAAGGAGTCGGAGGCGGTGTTCACGAAGGAGAAGGCGACTCTGGACGTGCGCGATCAGGCTCTCGCCGCGGAACTGGCGGACTTGGACGCCAAGCAGAAGGCGTTGTCGGGACGGGTGGAGAAGGCCCTCCTGGCGCGGTACAACAAGTTGAAGACGACAAGGAAAGATCAAGCCTTGGCACTGCTCAAGGACGGGATTTGTTTGGGCTGTCGGCTACAACTTCCACCACAGCTGGTGTCCCAGGTCAAACGTGCGCAAGACGTACACACCTGTCCCTACTGCTACAGAATGCTGTATTGGGAAGGGGAGCCGGGCACTGAAGCGAAGGGGAATGCCGCTTCCGACCAGACGAATTTTGAAATCGGCGAATCAGTCTAAATGTCGTCCAACACCTGCTTCGTCGTTCTGAAGTGCATCTTCGCGATCGTACCCAGTCGGGCCCGCCCATACTTCTTGATCACCATCCTCCCTGCAAGCTCCACGGCAGGTGAAGCCCCCTTGGGCAAGGCCGTCTTCAGCTCCTGAGAGAGTTTGTGGAGGCGTTGAAGAAATTCTGCGCGGGCCAGGATGGAGGCGGCGGCCACGGCCACATCGCTTTCGGCCTTCGGTCGTTGGACTAACCTGATTTGCTTGCCCTTGTCCTGGAGCGCATTCAGGATTAAGTGCTCATCGCCGAACTGATCTGCGATGGCGAGGTCGCAATCGACCTGTTGGAGCAGATTTTCAAGCGCCCGCGCATGGCCCCAGGCCAGTAACCGATTCAAATTCTTGATCTTGGCATACAATTCATTGTACCGCTGTGGCCCAATGGCGACGATGCTGTGGGGACAGAGCTGGCGGATATCCGGTGCCATTTCTATAATCCGCCCGTCGGAGATTTTCTTGCTATCGCGGACCTGCATGAGGACGAGATCCTGCTGGGTGACAGGCGTCACAAACACGGCAGCGATGACGAGCGGGCCGAAATAGTCTCCCTTTCCGGATTCGTCGATTCCTATACGGCTGAGCGCTAAAAAGTCCGGGAGCGTCGGCACTCTTTGAAACTCCTGGGTGCAAACTGGCCTAGCGGCGCGGTAATCTAGCAGAGCTTAAAAAGTCGGTCAAATAACGGAGGCCTATGATGGGGACCCTACCGCATGATGCCACGACAAGTATAACCAGGATGCCTTCTATTATTTGGATGGTTATGAGTGTCATGGTTCTGGTGATGACGGCGACGGGCTGTCAAACCAACCCGTACACAGGACGCTGGCAGCTCATGATGGTGCCGATGTCCCAGGAAATGCAGATGGGCGTACAGGCCTATTCCCAGGTGCAGAACGATCCGAAGCTGAAGCCGTCGACCGATCCGAGGGAGATTGATCCGGTGAAGCGAGTTGCAGCCCGGGTGATTGAGGCCGCGAAGCATTCTAAGTACAGCGAGATCGCAAATCAATTTGAATGGGAAGTGACCGTGATAAAAGACGACAAAACGATTAACGCCTTTGCCCTGCCGGGCGGAAAGATTGCCGTGTATACCGGCATTTTCCCGGTCGCCAAAACCGAGGCGGGACTTGCGGCCGTCATGGGCCATGAAGTCGTGCATGCGCTGGCGCGGCATGGCGGGGAGCGGATGAGTCAGACTACGCTGGCTCAAACCACGCTCCAAGTGATCGGTGTTGCCCTTGGGGTCAGCGGGGCAAATCCAGCTCTCTCCCAAGCGGGGATGGCGGCGTTGGGAGTCGGAGCGCAAGTCGGGGTATTACTCCCCTTCAGTCGGAAGCACGAGTCGGAAGCCGATTATGTCGGAGTGTTGCTCGCGGCTGAGGCTGGGTATGACCCTCGTGAATCCATTCGACTCTGGACACGCATGGGCGAACTGTCCGGAGGGAAAGAGCCCTCGGAATTTATGTCGACCCATCCGAACCATGAAACCAGAATCCAGCAACTTGAAGAGTGGATGACCGAGGCCATGCCGATCTATGAGTCGAAACCACCGGCTCCCAACGGAGAGCTCCCTCTCCTTCGATAACAGTCACGTGGTATTCGCTGAAGTGCCTGTCCCAGTAGTAGCCCTAAGGGCCAGATTGTCTCCCCCGGGCATTGTTGACTCCTCGAACTGCCTGTGAGGGAGTCTTGAATACTTCTGCCCCCGCACTTATAGTGTCGCTGCGCGCTGGGGGGACACGGGTGATCGCTCGTCGA
>CAZBNV010000022.1:13533-62622 GCA_964493335.1 uncultured Nitrospira sp. | reverse complement strand
ACGCGCTGAATAAAGCGCGTCACGTTTGTGAACGCCGCCGAGATAGTGATGCGGCAGTGTCTTTCGAGAATAAAGCTGGCGGACTTTTTCAACATCCTGCTACAGTTTCGCTAGCCCCAGCATCATCAGCGCCCCCAGCGCATAAGGAATCATACAGGAATACAACACGGCGTTGAAGGCCCGGTCCGGCGAAGCCGATCGAACCGTCTGATCCTTGTAAATAAACTCGTAGGCTAGAATGAGCAGGGTCAATGTCAGCACGAACACCCGGCTCGTTCTAGGCCAGGTATAGTGCCCGCTCATGATGAAATTGGACGTAAAGAACCCGCTTGAGACGAACAGCAACGGAGCGAGCACATATCGAAGAGAGTGGGAAAAGTACACGTGCCAGCTCGGTCTGGCTGAGCGTTGCTGCGGATCAAGGAGAAGGGTCATGATCCGACTGGAGCGGGTTCGATGGAAGGGGGCAGCGCGACTTGCTTCGACTGCTCCTCAGCGGCGCGACAGGTCTTGCAGATGCGCGGACGCGCCTTCAGAAAACTGACCTTCCCGCTCGCAAGACAGCTGTAATGCACGAATTCGTCGCACACGGCACAGCGGGACCACCCGCCACGCAACATCGTTTTGTCGCGATAGAGGCCCTGCTGGCACACCTTGCAGTTCCGGGGTTCAATCCCCAACAACATGGGCTCCCAATCACCGGCGGCTTTGCGGATACTCATAGCTCTGGAGTATAGCCAAGGGGTCGAAGAAAAAACAAGGAGGAGGGGGAGGGTAGCCTAGCGTTCTCCGGTGCTCGCGCAACGCGCGGCCTCAGAAGGCCCTCGTTGGACGCGCGCAAGGAGAGATCGCTAGACTACCCTCCTAAGAAAGCAGGGGGCTGCGACATACCGATCATAACGAATACGGAGGCAACGTTTCAGAATCTTGGCGAGCTGTGAAGGAAAGAATGATTTGATGGCCTGAACGTCAGCAAGAGCACGCCGAGTCCAGGGGAGGGTCATCCGAGTAGTTGGCGAACGGCATCCTGGTGGGGGCTCATCTCGCCGGCATGAGATTGGCGAAGCCCTTCCTCTACTTTCGAGAGAAAGCAGAGCCGTTCGATGGCATCTTCGAGCGTCGCATTCTCTGGCAGCCGCTCAACAGCCTCAAGGATCTTTTGCTTGGCAGTCTGAGCACCCATGGTCGGCACTCCTCGGTGTAGGACTTACTCTATGCCACTCGCTTACCCGCATCAATCCAAGGTAACGGACCTGCCGACCTCCTGAAAACGACGCATAGGCCTCTCTCGGAAAGGGTACTGACGGCTGAAGGACCTACAGAGGCAGGCACATGCACGCGATAAGGTTCAACAGGGACCAAGCCAGGAGGTCCTGGCTTATCCTCGCTCAATAACCCTCATGACTCCTGAAAAATCGCCGTCGGTCGGCATCAGGAACAGGCACCGGCCATTGCTCCGGGATGCCCACACCGCTCCGACCGCTCTTTTTTCTTCTGCATCAACACCGTCATAGAGATGCTTTCCTTTGTATTCGACCGCTAATACCCGTCCATCGGTCAACTGGCAGAGAAAGTCCGGATAGAACCAGTCCTTCGACGTTTGGAGCCGGAAAGAGGTAGCTTTGCGAGCAAGATTTCTGACCCAGAACCGTACCTCCGGCAGCCCGTCGAGGTACTGGGCACACCGAAACTCTTCCGTGATCTGACCATCGGCCGTCTTTTCCGTTAATTCACCGGGCTTAGGTCCAAAGTAATGCTTCTGAAACTGGAAGCCTCCTTCATAGACGCGGCTTGGTTCGTACCCCATCGTTTTGAAATTAATTGTGCGCTCCTCGCTGACCGTGAGTGGCGAATCGGGAAGGAGAAACATTTGAAATGACGCCATGCGCTCGCCCTCCCGATGCCGCTGGATACGAGCCGCAACCTCATCGCGAAGGCGAAATCGATCGAGCGCCAGGATGCCGACATCCGTAATGGCACCAGTCGCCATGAAACCACGGATAACCTTTCGCAGAAACTCCGCCGATTCCCCGGCAGGAATGTCGCGATGATCGATCTCGCGGTCTAGCCACGCGACTAGACTTTCGAGAGACCATTCGTTCGCGCCTCCCAATTGAAGTGTTTGCTGATGAAGCATCCCCACAAAGTCCGCACCCCTAGGATCCTGAATCACCTCAGTCTGAACCTCACCCTTCACGCCGACATCGAGGATCCCCCCGTAACCCACTGGACGTTTGAGGGGGTCGTAGCCGTCGGACAAAGAAGCATTCTTGTCGCTGAGCTTCCAGGGATGCTCGATGAGGAATGTACTTTCAAACTCAAACAACGTCCCGTTCTCCCAGACACAGAGGAGCGGCACGAAAAAGTCCAGTTGCTGTTCATAGGGGGAAGGAATCCTGGATTTCCCACTTCCGCCAAAAGCCTGCTCAGCCTTTCGTACTAATTCAGCCGCCTCTTGGACCTTCGCCTTGGCTTCCGGAGTCCTGACACAGCTTTTCAGTCTCTCGATGTCGTCTTCGTCAAGCGGCACCACGATGATGATCTCACCGGCTGCGGCTTCAACACGGACCTTTCCCATCAGCGCAGCCACCTGCACCTGT
The DNA here is from genome assembly GCA_964493335.1 of uncultured Nitrospira sp. GTDB lineage: Bacteria > Nitrospirota > Nitrospiria > Nitrospirales > Nitrospiraceae > Nitrospira_A. The sequence continues at coordinate 60,022 of CAZBNV010000022.1, read as the reverse complement.
GCCACAGAGGCGTTAATTTCGGATGGTTCTAATTTCAACGTCTGCGGCTGCAGGCCGAGCGGAAGCGTGCCTTGCGGCACTGGAATGATGATGCGTTCGGCCTCCGCCGCCGTGAAGCCGTTATGCTCCAGCGCCTCGCGTAGCTCCGCCAGTACATCCGTAATCGATTCCGACACCGAGAAGGCATAGGCGCAATTCAGCGCAGGGTGTCGCTTCGCCTGGGCGAGGGGAAGCCGAAGAATCCGGCCCACAATTTGCTCGATCGCTGTCGCCGAATGCGTTTCCTTGAGGCTGCATAGCACATAGGCAAAGGGGCAATCCCATCCTTCGCGCAATTTCTCTACCGTGATGATGACACGCGCCGGGCACTTCGGCGAGGCGATGTCTTTGACATCTTTCAGCTCATCGAGCTTGCCGACGGAGATCTTCACCTCATCCTTCGAGAGGCCAAATTCGCCTACCAACCGATCGCGCAACGGCTCACAGGCATCGACACGCTCAGCCTGGATCAGGAGAATGGGACGGATGTATTCGGCCGTCTGTTGTCCTTCTGTCACAGCAACTTTTTCGAGATCACTACGGAGCGTAATCGCTTCCGCCAACAGTTGGTCGCGTTGGCTCGGGTGTCGCGTGATGACTCGCAGCGGCAACTTGACCATCGCGGCCGTTTTCAACTCCGCCGCTGAAATTCGGTGCAACACGTTCGACGGTGTCTTTTCCCGAGCCGGTGTGGCGGTAAATTCGACGATGCAGGACGGCAAGAGGTCGCCCAGTGTGGAAAACGACAGGTCCGTCCGCGCATTATGCGCTTCATCCACTATGACGATTGGCCGGCGCAATCGCAGCATGTTGACCAATGAAGGTTTGGGTTTGCCGTCTGCACCGAGTAGCAAATCAGCCAGTCGGCCGGAAGGCATGTTCAGCAGGTGTTCTGCAAACGAGCCGTTTTGAGCATAGACCTTGCGCCCCGTTGTGTCCTCGGCACGGAACGATTGAATGGTCGCCACAATCACAACGGTTTGCCCTTCCACAGCCGCACGCGAGAGACGCAGCGCCTCTTCAATCGTCACCACTTCGACCGCTCCACAGGAAAGATCCAACGCACGGCGGTACGGATGGCGAGGATCTCTTAGAGCATCGGCTGTCTGATTGAGAATAATGTTGCTCGGCACGAGCCACAGCACCACGGCCCGTTCGGCCCGCAAGAAATTGCGCTGGGCCAATCCAGCGGCATAACAGGCGAGCAGTGTCTTGCCGCCGCCCGTCGGCACACGCAGGCACACGTAGGGCATCTGCGCATCGAGCCCCGTGACCGACACGGGAAGATACGGTATCGCTTCGCCAAAGAGGCGTCGCGTCACTTCCCCGAAGGCCGTCGCAGGATTCCCCGTTTGCGCCGTCGTGCGAAAAAATTCACGCAACGAGTTGAGCACGCGCTCCTGATAGTCCTTCAGAGTGATCACGCTTTCCCCTTCGACTGGAAACCGATCCGCCGCTTGGGCGCATCCGGAGAGGGCTGCATCAGCGGCAAGAGTTTCTCGTACAGGTCCAATAACGCCGAGTCATGCTCCAGCAAGGTCCGGTCGATTTCGGCCAGACGTTTCAGAATCCCCTGATTGGCGGCAATATGTTCGCGCAAGCGGACGAACGCCCGCACCACAAAGACACTCATCTGGATGGCCCGGTCGCTGCGCAAAATATTCGCTGCCATGACTGCGCCATGCTCGGTGAACACCCACGGGCGATAACGACGTCCACCTCTGGAACTGATCGCAGATTGCGATGAGTTGCCCATACCTTCATGACTTTCATGGGCTTTCTGGTTTGAGGTCACAGTTTGTGACCTCAAACGCGCCAGCTCCGAAGCGGTCAATTGAAAGGCAAAGTCTTCAGGGAAACGCTTTACGTTACGTTTGACGGCCTGGTTGAATGCCTTTGTCGTCACTCCATAGAGACGAGCCAAGTCCGCGTCCAGGATGACGCGCTGATTCTTGATGACAAGAATCAGCGGCTCTAACGATTCCTGGACCAGGGCGGTCTTACGCGAAGACGACATAGATCAGCTCACCTTGATCTCGTAGGGTGTCTGCCTGATCAGAATCCGTTCCGCCTGCAGCCGATCTTTCCCCAGCAGGCACCCGGCGCAATAGATCACTTTCTGACCGGCGAACTTGGGCAGCTTCGCCAGCACCGAACGTGTGAGCACATTGCCGCCGTTGACGGTCTTGTCGTCCAGAATCCCGTTGTAGAGCAGGTAGAGGCCGACCCCGCGACATTCACCCAGGAACGGCGACTTCGTCACTCGCCCGCGCGGAAGCGGCTCACCGGTTTCGGTGAAGTAGACATGCCGCGCGAGATCACCGAAGCTCACTGTTTCGCGGATCTTCCCGCTCTCGTTGAACAGCTGTTCGCCCAATTCACAATAACGGAAGCTGCCACCGAGACCGGCAACCGTCTCGCCCTTCGCGTTCTTGTAGCCTTGGGCGACACGTCGCACACGTTCGGCGGTAACTTCGCGCGCAATCTTCGGTTCCATCTCGACGAGGATGAAGCGACGGGGTTCCTGATCCAGTGTGGCATGGTTTAGTTTTAAGACTGAATGACCGGTTGTGCCGGAACCAGCGAAGGAGTCGAGGACCAAATCCCCAGGACTGGCGGCAATTTGGAGTATCCGTTCGATCAGACGGGTCGGCTTCGGGGTGATAAAAACTGACTCCGAATCGGGAAAGTCAATGAGTTGTAACAATTCTTTCTTTGCATCTTGGGTGTGACCCACCTCGTTATAAAACCACATCGTCTGCGGCACGACTCCTTGCTTAACTTCAGACAGGAATCGCTTCAGTTGTGGAATCGAGTCACCTTTTCTCCCCCACCAAATTCTGTTGTCAGCATCGAATGCACCAAACTTTTCCTTCGAAATTGTCCAGTAGCGACCCCTTGGTGGCCCAGCAATAATTCGACCAGACGGGCACGTAACTGAGTAAAGGCCCTCACTGTATGGATTACGTCCTGAAAGATCGCTGGTCTTCCAAACCCCTCGCGAGTCATTGTCCCGGTTTTTGTAAGCAGAATCTTGTTCTGCGCTTCGAGGGACCAGGTTCGGCTTCCAAGCCTCTGCTTTCTTGGCATAAACGACTATATAGTCGTGATCTTCGGAGAAGTGGCGCGCCGAATTCTTCGGCGAGTAAACTTTCTGCCACAACACGGTAGTGATGAAGTTGTCGGGACCAAAGATTTCGTCCATTGCATAGCGCAATGCATGAATCTCGTTGTCGTCGAGACTGATGAAAATCGCGCCATCTTCTCGAAGGAACTGCCTGAGCAAAGCGAGCCGCGGATACATCATGCAGAGCCAGCGATCATGCCGGTCGAGCGTTTCGCCCTCTTTACCGACGGTCTCGCCGAGCCACTCTCGCATCAAGGGACTACTCACGTTGTCGTTGTAGGCCCAGCCTTCATTGCCCGTGTTGTACGGCGGGTCGATGTAGATGCATTTTACCTGTCCGGCGTAATACGGAAGGAGCGCCTTGAGCGCCACAAGGTTGTCCCCCTGCACAATGAGATTGCCGTCGCCGGGCTCACCGCAAGCGAGATCCGGCACATCCTTCAGCAGGTGAAACGGTACCTGCCGATGATGATTCACGACCGCTTCTTTGCCGATCCAATTCAATGTGGGCATGCACCAATCCCGTGAGCGTGAGCCGCTGAGGGATACCTGTTTCCCATCTGGAAATCAACCAAGTCCGCTATCAACGCAGATGCATCTCCTTTTCATTTATCCAATTCATCTCAATGTTCCCTCCAAATTGCCTTCCTCTCACTCGGGACGGCGTCCGTGGGTGGTTCCACCGCGCACATCGAGCGAGCACCGCCCCTGCACTCAACATGTAATCGTTCTTGGTGCGCGATCTGGGAGCGAGGAACCACCCACGGATGTCGGCCCTTCCCACTCCCCGTTTGACACTTCTCAAACCCCTTTGCTACTCTCTCGCGCACATGAAAAACGACGGCGTTCACACAATCTCTGCATGAGTCCCACGAGCCAACTGACCCACACCGGCATGGATATCCGTGAATATCTCGAGCGGAAGCGCGAGGAAGTGGATCACTATCTGCAATCGGTGATCCCGAGCGCAGAGGCCATGCCCACGACCCTGCACGAGAGCATGCGGTACAGCCTGTTTGCCGGCGGAAAGCGGGTCCGGCCGATTCTGGCGATTGCCGCAGCCGAAGCAGTCGGCAACGCAGGGCAGGCGGTGCTTCCAGTCGCTTCCTCGCTAGAGCTGATTCATACCTATTCGCTCATTCACGACGACCTCCCGGCGATGGACAACGACGATTTTCGGCGCGGGAAGCCGACCAACCACAAGGTCTATGGCGAAGCGATGGCGATTTTGGCCGGGGATGCGCTGCTGACCATGGCCTTTGAACTGTGCCTCCGCGCGAACGCCGCCTATGGGCTTGATGCCGCGGGCCAAGTCCGACTGATTCAGGAACTGGCCGTCGGATCCGGCAATGTCGGCATGGTCGGCGGGCAAGTCCTTGATATTCAGGCGGAGAATAAAGACATCGACTTGGCCACGCTGCAATCCATCCACAAGCACAAGACGGGCATGCTCATTCGAGCCGCCGTGCGCATGGGTGCCATCACGGCCGGGGCGACTCCCGCTCAACTCGACGATCTGACGGTTTATGCCGAGAACATCGGCTTAGCCTTCCAAATCGCCGACGATGTGCTGAATGTGACCGGCACACGCGAAGAACTTGGCAAGAACCCCAATACCGACGCGCAGCGTGGCAAGAAGACCTACCCGACGTTTTACGGCGTCGAGGGGGCCAAACAATTGGCCGAGGACTGCGTCACCCGTGCCAACGACCGGCTCGCCTCATTCGGCACCAAGGCCGATCCCCTCCGCGAACTGGCGCGCTACATCTCTAGCCGCCGGAGCTAACAGAGCGAATGGCGTATGGCGATCCAGAGAGATCCTTTCCGTGCTACTAGCTATTGGCTATACGTCATAAGCTCCCCCTCATCATGAAAGTTCTCGTCACCGGAGCAACGGGATTTGTCGGGGGCGCGGTGGCGCGAGCCCTGGTCAAGGCCGGGGTCGAGGTCCGGGTGCTCTCACGAAAAGGCGCGGATCTCCAGAACCTCGCCGGGCTCCCAGTCGAACAGGTCAATGGAGATCTCCGTGATCGCGACTCGCTTATACAGGCTCTAGCCGGCTGTCGGCAGCTCTATCATGTCGCAGCCCATTACGCCCTGTGGGCCAAAGATCCGTCCATCTTTTACGATATCAACGTGACCGGCACGCGAACTCTGCTGGAGGCAGCCCGCGAGGTCGGCATCGAGCGCACGGTCTATTGCAGCACCATCGGTGCGATCGGCCTACCGCCTGGTGGAAGGCTGGGGACGGAAGAGACCCCGGTGTCGCTGGAACAGATGGCCGGCCATTACAAACGGTCAAAATATCTCGCCGAACAGGAGGTGCTGAAGCTCGCGCGGGAAGGGTTGCCGGTCGTCATCGTCAACCCCAGCGCGCCGGTCGGCGAAGCGGACGTGAAACCCACGCCCACCGGCCAGATCATCGTCGACTTCATGAAGGGCCGGATGCCCGCCTATATCGAAACCGGCATGAACCTGATCGACGTGGATGACGTGGCCCAAGGCCACCTCCTGGCCATGCAGAAGGGCCGCCTCGGCGAGCGCTACATTCTCGGCAATAAAAATCTGTTATTGAATGAGGTTTTCCAGATTCTGAGCCGTCTCACCGGCGTAACGGCTCCCACCATCAAGTTGCCGCGCCTCGCCATTCTACCTTTGGCCTATGCAAATCACTGGATCTCGAACCTCACCGGCTTTCCGCCACGCATTCCGCTCGAAGGCGTGAAGATGGCCAAGTACAAAATGCATTACGACTGTCAGAAAGCCATCCGGGAACTCGGCCTGCCTCAAACGCCGGTTGAGGTCGCGCTCGAAAAGGCCGTGCGGTGGTTTCGCGATCATGGGTATGCTTAGTCGGATGCTGAAAAAGCCCCCCAACTGCGTTCTCGGCGTGACAAAATCCTCAACGTACCCCGGAGGGTACGCCTCCGGTCTTGTCGTCGCCTGCGGCCTTGTTGGATGGCCTTTTTGACCATCCGCAGGATTCAGATCAGAATGGAATTCCTCGTTCTTTTTGCAAAGACCATCGCCTTCCGCCCCTACGTCTTCGTCTTTCTCGCGGCGTTTCTCTTTGCCGCCGTCCAGCTGATCGGCTGGCAGCGGACCTGGCGGTTCTGGCTCATCAGCTGGATCACCGCCTTTGGCTGTGAGTTTTCCTCCACGCGCAACGGCATTCCCTTCGGCTGGTACTTCTACAACGGCTCTACCGTCGGACAAGAGCTGTACATCTCTAACATTCCATTCATGGATTCGATTTCGTTTTCGTTCCTGCTGTTCGCCAGTTATTGCCTCGCTTTGCTGTTTCTCCTGCCTATTCATCCGGGCCCCAGTGCCACCGTCGGATCAGGCCTTCCTGATCTGAAGTTCGATCTGCCCCTCCGTACCTCTTGGCCGGTATTTGCCCTGACCGTGCTGTTCTTCGCCTTCATCGACATGGTGATCGATCCAGTGGCGCTGCGGGGTGACCGATGGTTCCTCGGTAAGATCTATTACTACCCGGATCCCGGCGTGCATTTCGGCGTCCCGATGGCGAACTATGCGGGCTGGGCCGTGGTCGGGGCGATTTCCTTATCGATGTATTTTCCCCTCGAACGCCGTCTCCGCAGCCCGATGCCGTCGCACCGCCCCTCCACCACGCATCGGCTGCTGCTAGGAGTCGGGCTCTATTATGGAGTGCTGGCGTTTAACCTTGCTATGACGTTCTGGATCGGTGAGTCCTTGCAGGGAACCACAGGCCTGCTGATGTACGTGCCGGTGACGGCCCTGCTGCTCCTCCGCCTACTCACCCCCACTAGACCATTCGCCCAGCCTGGGAGGCCGATATGAGCGCTCGCCACTGCAATTGCCATTCATTCGGATGACTCTGTATATTGGAGATAGGCTTTCGCCGAGCTGTGAGGTCTGTACCCGGTGAAGAAGTTCTGTGGGTTTCTGATTCTTGGCCTATTGGTCACTCTGGCCTTGTTCGGTTGGTTTGGCTATCAATCATACAGTACGGGGTTTAGCGCCAAAGCCGAGCCGAACGAACTGGAAATCCTGATCGCCCGGCAGCTCCGACACCTCGCGATCCCGATCGAGAACCGGCGGCTCCGCAATCCATTGCCCCTGACCCAGGAACTCATGAATGACGCGCGCGCCCACTTCGCCGACCATTGCGCAAGCTGTCATGCCAACAACGGTAGCGGCCAGACCGCCATCGGCAGGAATGTCTATCCGAAGGCTCCGGACCTGCGCCTGCCGGACACCCAGACCATGTCCGATGGGGAATTGTTTTTCATTATCCAAAACGGCATTCGCTTCACTGCGATGCCCGCCTGGGGTACCGGCGATCCTGCAAAAGACAGCGGCAGTTGGCAGCTCGTGCATTTTATTCGCCACCTTCCCAGCCTGACCGAGGAAGAGCTGCAAGAGATGAAATCTCTCAACCCCAAGACAAAAAAAGAGGTGGAAGAAGAAGCGCTGTTCGAGCTCTTTCTTCAAGGGGATGATGCCGCGGCGGCGGGGGCAGGCACCCACCAGCACTGACGATGCCACAACGAAAGGACTCCACTGTGACATTCCTTCGATTCATTTTGATGGCTTTGATTCTGATTTGTACGCCGGTCTTGGTCGCCGCTCACGGCAGCGGCCAACATGTTCTTGGGGTGGTGACCGCCATCGACACGGTGCATATTGAGATTAAAACCCCCAAAGGTCAGTCAGTCACCGTACGACTCACGGACAAAACCCAATACAAGGCCAAGAACCTACGCCGAACCAAAAATACGCCTCAGGTGGGTGATCGGGTGGTCATCGAAGCGGAAAAAGATGACACCGGACTGATCGCCACCGAGGTCCACTTCTCAGACTCCAAACCCAAGCCGACAACTCCGTAGACCGTAAATACTCCATGGACGAGTTTCACGTTCAGACTACGCAACCTCCACCGAGCAGCGGCCTTCGGCCGTTTTTCATGCGGGTGCTCGTGATGAGCATCGCCGTCTTTTTAGCCGTGACGGTCGTGCCTGGCATCGAATCGGACAGTCTTGGCGCCGCAGTGGCAGCGGTGCTGGTGCTCACGTTGTTGAACACGCTGCTTCGACCACTGCTCTATTTGCTCTCGCTACCGTTGATCGTCCTGTCGCTCGGCCTGTTTCTGGTGGTGATCAATGCCCTGCTCCTGCAACTGACCGCCGCACTCGTGAAAGGTTTTACCGTCGCCGGTTTCTGGGCCTCCTTCTGGGGCGCCCTTGTCATCAGCGTCGTCAGCGCCATTCTGAACGGCATCCTGGCTGTCGAACATGCCAGCGTGAGGACCATCAATCGATCTCAGCGTCCCCCGACCATCATCAACCCTGACTAAGCATTCCCTTCGAAAAAAGGTCGCTTCCAAAACACGGCATTCCTTGAGTTACCAGAAGTCGACTGCTACAATGCGCCCCGACGCTCGATTTGTACCGCAGAGAGCGCACCACCTATAACGAACACCATGTTTCGCACGGACAGCGGGTCAGGACTCCCCATCGAGTCCATCGGCATCAGTGACCCTCTGTCTGGTCGAGAGCATGTTGCATAGAGGTCGATGAGTCCTCCAGTCGAACAATCCAAAGCCGCGGCCGAAACCCATCTTCAACGCACCCTCACCTCCGTCCTGAATGGACTGCCGGCCGATGCTGCATTGGTCGCCATTTTCCACCAGGAACAGGGACCGCTGACGACGCAAGTGCACCGCGGGTTTACGCCTCGCGACGTCCAGTCGATTGTTCGCACACTCTCCTCGCAGAAAGTGCTGACGGCCGTGCCGGCCGCCAATGATCCCGACGCCTCGCGCACCATGCGTCTTCGACTGGTCACGCCCGGCGCAAAATCGCTCCTCGGGATGCCGCTACGGAATCGCCAACGCACCTATGGCTTTTTGGTGATCGGACGAAAAGACAACGCCGTCTATGCCAAAAAAGACAAGGTGATGTTGGAGCAGGCCGGCGACGACATTACCAAAGCCCTCGATCGAGACAGCCTTTTCGATCTGAACGTCATCCTCAGCCGTCCGTTGGTCGTGGCAGAGCCAATCCCAGTGGTCGCGCCGGCAGATGTCTACACCGCGCCGACCTCCCATGCGACGCCGGAGATTCAAGAGAAGATCGTCGCCCTGCTCGACGAACTGGGACAAACCCTGCCGTTCGATCGCGCGTGGATCGGAGCCTATGACCCTCTCGCCGGCAATGTCGAAGTGCTCGGCATCGCTGGAGAACAGAAGACCGACCCGAAGGACCAAAAAAAGGACCTCAAAGCAGGCCAACGCCTGGCATTGGACGCATCCGCCGCCGGATGGGTCGTTCGACATCGAAAGCCCCGCGTCGACCACGACCTGGCGTCGACCCAGGGCCGCTTCCTCGATCATAAGTTTTTGTACAAGGACCGGTTCCAGTCGTCGCTCGTCTTGCCGTTCTTTTTGCGCGGCCAGGTCGGTGGCACCATTACCCTCGCGTCAAAAGAAGCGGATCGTTTCGCGGTGTCCGATGCCCGCCAGCTCGAGCCGATCAATCTGAAGCTGGTTGATTTGCTCCAGGCGGCTCCACCCGCAGCATCGAGCGCCAAGGTTGAAGGGGCAGCGGACGCAGAGCCCGGTGCAGCGCCTCTCACCTCAGCGGAACCAGTCATTCGAAAGCAGGAGCGGCAGGCTGCCATCGGAGAGTTCAGCGCCTTCCTTGCCACTGAAGTTCGCGAGCCGCTGGCTTCGATTCGGGCGCAGCTGGAGGAGGTCACGGCCGAGGGGATCCTCGATTTTGACCCGCAGACCCGCGTGGAGAATGCGATGCGCGACTTGATCCGCATCGAAGCCATCCTCAATGAAATTCTCGACTTTGCCAAACCGTTGGACCTCAATCGCCGGCTCTGCCGCGTCCCCGAAATGGTGGAAAACGCCCTCACGGTGGTGGCCACGGAGTTGGAAGCGACCCGCATTCAAGTCGTCAAAGAATATGCCGGCCTCCTTGCCCCCGTCCGGGCCGACGAAGCCAAGATGCAGCAGGTTTTTCTCAGCATTTTCAAAAATGCGATCGAGGCGATGACGCCGGGCGGCATCTTGACGATCTCCATGAGCAACCAGCGGGCAGCACGACATCTGGAAGTGCAAATCCTGATCAAGAACAATGGCGCGCCCATCCCCCCCGAACATGTCGACAAGGTCTTCGAGCCGTTCTTTACGACCAAACGATCGGGCACCGGCCTGGGCCTCGCTACGGTAAAAAAAATCGTGGAAGAGCACCAAGGCAGCATTGGTATTTCAGGAACTATCGGCGAAGGAACGACGGTCACTATTCGCCTGCCAGGTGTGAGCCGCGGTCCGGCGCATCGGTATCGCGGGCGCGGGCGCCGTCCACCCCGCCGCCCGACCGCCTGATCTGCACCAGCTATTCTGATGAACCTTCCCGCAGCGTTCTTTCCCTGTGAGATTTATCGCCGGGTCTGATTGCTGGTCAATCTTCCTTCGCCTTTACTGCCTCCCGATCTGGGAGGCCTTTGGGACCATTATCTGCGTCTTTTATTCTTTTCTACTCCCAGGCCACCCACAGCGACCAGGGTAGGGGGGCGTCTCCTGCGCGCGTCCAACGAGGGCCTTCCGAGGCCGCGCGTTGCGCGAGCAAAGAAGTGGCCATAGACCGCCATCGCTCGTATCTTATCGGGAGTCCCACCCTCATCTGGCGTGAGGATCGAGGCCTATCCATCTGCGCGCATCGACCGAGCACATTCCGATTGTGCGCGGTCTGCGAGCAACTGGATAGGCCTTGGGCTTCGCGCCTCTTCTCCCCCCTTTCTCCTTGACACCGCTTCTCTAGATAGCTAAGATTCCCGCACTATTTAGGCTTCTCATCGATTATCCTCGACCACCATACTTTCACATTCTTTCAAAGGAGTAGGGGTATGAAATTCGTGATCGGCACCGTAGCCACCCTTGCAGGCGTCTTGTTTGTATGTTCGATGGCCTCCGCGAATCCGGCGCTACTGCCGAAGCATGAAGGCTATCCAATGAAGAATGATGGGAGCCCGGTCACCGGACAGCCGACGGCCAATGACCCAGGGCAGAAAGACGCGCGCGGCGAGTCCACCCTGCTCAAGTCTGCTGATTCCTCCTCCAAGCATGCCGAGCAGAAGTTGGTGAAGACCGACAACGCGCGGATTACCGAAGGCCAGGGCGCCGGTCGGTTACCGAACGTGCAGGGACCGCAGATCAAGATTGAGCCCCCGGTGACCTCGGCCACGAAGATCACGGGTGATCGGAAGATCCAATAGTACGTATTCCATAGAACGCACACGGGGCCGCGGTCTTAAGACCACGGCCCCGTTTCTTTTTTTGCGCTTAGCTGTACCCTACCGCTTCTTTCGTCTTGAATCCGTCTCCATTTGCAGTCGAAATCGCCAGGGTTTCTTCGCCCATTCCCCTGCGTAATCAACGCCGATCCGTGGATATGTTTTCAGGGCGCCTCGTGGCAGTGACTCCCCACGATCCTCGAACCAGAGGGCTTCCCCGGCCGTGAGGTCGCAACGATTCAATCGGCGGTCGATGCCGAACGCGCGGGTGAGCCGGCCCGGTCCATCGATGAGCATCCCGTCACACTCCACCGCCCGCAAGAGGATGGCAGCCGGAAATCCATCCTGCTCGGTCACGACGTTCAGCATTTCGTGCATTCCGTAACAGAGATAGACGTACGCGTGTCCGGGCGGACCGAACAAGACCTCCGTCCGAGCCGTCCGTCCTTTCGACGCATGACAGGCTTTGTCCTCCGGGCCGACATAGGCCTCGACCTCCACAATCCGCCCCGCGACCGACCCCTGCTCGTTCTCACGAACCAGGTACTTGCCGATCAGCGATCGCGCCACCTCAATCGTCGGACGCCTGAAATAGCTGCGCAGGAGAACTTTGCCAATTTTTACCATATGGCCCCTATGTAGCCCGCTCAAAGCGCCTTCTAACAAGGCCGCAGGCGACGAAGGCACCGGAAGCGTACCCTCGGGGGTACCTTGAGCATGCGTTCGAGCCGAGAATGCAGTTCGAAGGCGCTTTCAGCTAGCAGGCTGCTCAGAAAGGACACCCAACGAGGCCGCACGGAGTCCGACGACTGAGGCGTACTCCAGCAGGTACGTCGCAGGGAGGCGGGCGACGGAGAACGCCGGTGGGAGCCTTTTTCAGCAGCCTGCTAAAAGTACCATGCGACGCCCCCCATCACCATTCGCGGATTGCCCGGCACAAAGTGAATGTCGGTCACGCCCGCCGCTTCATTTCTGAGTCTCGACTCAAAGGCAAAGACCGCCTGTTCCCACTTGGTGTTGAACAGGTTCTGGACGAACAGAAATGCTTCCAGGCGTCCATGCGCAAGTTTAACCGGGATTTGATAACGTTCTGATAGGTCCACGTCCAGCCAAGATGGCGACTTTATGCTCCGGTCTTCCATCAATGGCCGCACACCCATGTAAGTGGCTTGAAGTTGCGAGGTCAAGCCTTCCGGCCAACGCAAAATCAATGCTCCGTACCCGGTGAGTTCAGGCGCCAGCGGAATCGCATCACCGTTTTTGAACTCGGCATGCGACCAGGTCACGCTGCCGTTAAAATAGAGGGGACCGACGATCTGCCCTCGCGCCGCCAGTTCCACTCCGCGCCGCCGCGTCGCCCCGCGGATTTCGGTCGTGCCCTCATCCCCGACGAACAACAGTTCGGATTTAAGATCGATGGCCCATAAGGTCGCGATGAGTTCCAGGCCCTCAACTCCCCAGGGCTTTGATCGAACTCCCACTTCATAGGTCTTGGCCCTGGCAAGGGGGGCCGAGCCGGGCGCCACCGCGGACCTGGCATCGTTGCTGTGGAAACCTTCACCATAATTGGCAAAGAACTCGGTGCGGAACCAGGGCCCAAGAATTACATTGGCCTTGGGCAGCACCAGGCCGCTGTTGGTTCTACCAACCGGCTGTTCAGGGCAATCTGGGCAGCGGTTTCGAACATCAAACGTGAAGAGTTCGCTACGCACCCCACCGGTCAATCGCATCCACGAAATCGGCTCCACCTCCAGTTTCACAAACGGTGAATAGGAGGCTTCAAGGATATCGCTATCGATCGTGGTCCCTAAGGGATTGCGTTTCGTTTGCGTCCCCAGGCGCGCATGGATATTGTCGACCCGCGATTGCAGGCCGACAGTCACGGCGCTCGCCATGTCCATGATCTGAAGGGCCTGCCGATAACCGAGATCTCCTCCATACATGACTCGCCGGTCGGATTGCTGAATGCCATCCCCATTGACCGGGTCGTTGAGAAAGAAGGTGAAGTTCGTCAAGAGATCGAACTTGTAATACTGCCCATAGGCGTTCGCAAAGAACCGTCCGCCTGACGGGGTGTCGTAATGATAATTCAGTCGTGCGGTCGAACGGAGCGTATTGCCCCCCTCTGACGGATCTATGGCTCCGAACCGGTCGAGGGAGCCGTTCTGCACCGCCCGGAGGGGAATTTCCCCTGACGCATTCCACTGAGATTTCTGGAAGGTTCCCGTAAGGCTCAACTCCGATCGGGAGGTCGGGTTCATGGTTGCCTTCCCTAAGAGATTCGCTCTGAAATAGCGATTGTCGTTCTGGAACGGCCCGTTGGTGTAATAGCCCTCCGCGGCAAAAAGCGTCCGCACCTTATCCTTCGTCGGAGAGAGCATCAACAGATAGCGCTGGGTATCGAACTGACCGCCGGCCGCTTGGACCATTCCTTCGCGGACCACCTCGCGAGTCCTGAAGTTGACCGCCCCGGCCGTATTGAAGTCGCCGAATTCGACGTGATACGCCCCCTTATAGGCATCCAGACCTTCAATCGTCTCTGGGATGATGAAATTCAAATCGGCATACCCTTGGCCATGCGCATGGGAGCGCAAATTGATCGGCATGCCGTCGGCGAAGAACGCGACGTCCGTGCCGTGATCCGCATCGAACCCGCGCAGGAAGTATTGGTCGGCTTTTCCTGCGCCGCCCGAATGCTCCACGGCCACCAGCCCTGGAATCAAACGGAGGACCTGAGCAGGACGTCCTTGCGGTTGCATCACGTATTCTTTGTCGGGAATAAATTGCTGAGAGGAAGCGGCGACCGGGCGATCCGCCTCGATGCTTACTTCAGACACCTCGACATCCGGCATATCCGGATCATGCGCCCAGACCGCCATGCCAGGCCACAAGACCATCGCACCCATACCAAGCCACCATCCAATCCACCGCATCACGACCCCCAATCAGATCACATGGACGAATGAGGCGCTCACAAGGATTGACGCGCAGCCGCTCTCGTCCGGTTCAGACCTTCGTGATCCGACTGTGGAATATGGGAAACAACGAGATGGGCGATCTCGCTCAGGCAATCGGCCTAAGGAGAAACGCAATGCGCTGAACGGCATGGTCGATCAATGCATCGAGGGTTCGTCCCTCAGCGCCAACGACTTCGACCTTCCGTTTATTGATGGGGAGGAGTACTTTTTTCGCTGGGGACTCCAGCACCGCTTGCACAAGGACGGGCGTCACTTCGCCCAACATGGATCCGGGCATCAAGAGACTCAATGTCCCCACGATCAGATCCGCGCCATTGAGCCGACGATGAATCATCTGCGGAGCGGTTTCAATCGAGGTGGCGCCGGCCCGTTTCATCGCCTCCGCCGATACCCGATTGAGGCCCAGGCCAATGACGGCATGACCGTCCGCCGCCATCTCCCGCAGTCCCTCGACCACCCGACTGCCCAGACCCCCACCTCGGCCATCCACCACACAAATCGTCATTAGAGACTAAGCCCCTTGCCGGTCGTCGTCATGGTCAGCTTCCCATGCTTCACCCCTTTGACACTCAGCAGGGCGTCGGCGACTTTGCGGATGGCCGCCCCCTTGCCTCTGGCCACCAGGACCTCCAGGCAGTGATCATGGTCGAGATGGACGTGCATCCCCGCCATGATATGACCTTGGAAATCGTGCTGGATGTGAGTCAGCTTTCTCGCCAGATCCGGCACGTGATGGTCGTATACGAAGGTAATCGTGGCCACCGTTTCCTTATTCTCGTCCCATTCCTGCCCGACGAGACTATCCCGAATCAGGTCGCGGATCGCTTCGGACCGGTTGGTATACTTGCGCCGCTCTATCAAACGATCGAAATCCCCGAGCAGATGTTGATCGAGTGACACGCCGAATCGGACAAGTTTCTTCATGAGCCCTCTTGGTGCTACGATTTCTAAAAACGTAACACTTTGAAAAGCGTGACGTCAACCGAAGAGTCACGATGCATGATGAATGGAAATTCGAGGAGAGGCCTATTCGGCTTGGATCGGGATGTAGAGAATGTTGCCCTGGCGATTGATGAGCAAGAGGGCGAGGTCGGTGGAACGAAACGGCTCGGCGATCCGTTGGAAGGTGGCGAAATTCGGTATCGGCTGACGATTGAGTTCGAGAATGAGGTCGCCGGGCTGGAGACCGGACACTTCGGCCAGGCTGCCTTCCTCGATATCCGTCACGACGAGTCCGGAATTGGCGGCTAAATCCATCTGACGTGCCAAGGCGGGGGTCACATCATCGACAATCACACCGGCCAAGGGATTCGTGGTCGAGCTCGCGGCGTCCGCCGTTTGGCTTTTCTTGACCCGCTCCCGCGGGGCCTCTTGCACGGTAAGGTCGGTCTGCATCAGCCTGGCTTCGCGGATCAATTCAATCCGGTGTTTGCTGCCGATGACCGCCGTCGCCATGAGATTTCGCAAGTGCCCGCTGTCCATGACATCGCGCCCGTCGAAACGGACGACCACATCGCCGCGCCTCAACCCCGCTCTTTCAGCCGACCCTTTGGCCTGCAGGTCGGTCACGATCGAGCCTTTGACATCCGGCAGGTGAAAAATCTTGGCTAACAACGGGGTCACATCCTGCGTGGAGGCGCCCAAAAATCCCCGCACCACGCGGCCGGTCTTGATGAGACTCTGCATGGCGGTTCTCGCCATATTGCTGGGAATCGCGAATCCGACGCCGACGCTGCCGCCGGTCGGGCTGGCAATGGCCGTATTGATCCCCACCACTTCGCCATTGATGTTCACCAACGCCCCGCCGGAATTCCCGGGATTGATCGGCGCATCAGTCTGGATGAAGTCTTCCACGTCGGCCACACCCACATCGGCACGCCCGACGGCGCTCACAATGCCGAAGGTCACCGTGCGGCTCAATCCCAACGGATTGCCGATCGCCAGCACGAAATCACCCACGGCGAGAGCGCTGGAGTCCCCCCACGCCGCGGTGGGAAGGCCGGTCGCGTTGATCTTCACGACCGCCACATCGGTCTTCGGATCGGTGGCCACCACACGGCCTTTGAATTGCCGTCGATCAGCCAAAATGACTTCCACGTTTCCCGCATCCGCCACGACATGATTGTTGGTGATGATGTATCCGTCCGAGGAGACGATCACGCCGGAGCCTTGACCATATTGCCGTCGAGGTGGCACGTCTTTGAACATGCCGAACGGAAGGCCTTCATCGCTGAATGTTTGATCATGCACCATGACGGTTGAGGCAATACTCACAACGGCAGGAATAACTTTAGCAGCGGTCGTTCGCACCTGAGTCTGGAGGTCCCCGATCGTGTTGACAGGCGTTGGACGCGCGGGCAGCGATGCAGGACCGGCTGCGTCGGCAGCCCCCAAGGAACCGAATCCGAGCAAGGCACCGATCAGCCCTACTCCCAGAATACGCTTATGACACGGAGCAGACGACATTGTGCGGCATATCCTCCGAAACGGCAGGCCCCAGCCTATCACGCGTTGAGGGAGCCCACACTCAGAACTCATAAATCGGCATGCCGGAGGCGCAGTGCATTGGAAATGACCGACAGGGAACTGAAGGTCATCGCCGCGCTGGCCAACATCGGACTGAGGAGAATACCGAAGAATGGATACAGCAGACCAGCCGCGATCGGCACACCGACCATATTGTACACAAAGGCAAAAAAGAGGTTTTGCCGAATGTTGCGCATCGTCGACTTGCTCAACCTGCGCGCCCGGGCAATGCCTCGTAAATCTCCCTTGACCAGCGTGACGCCGGCATTCTCCATCGCCACGTCGGTTCCGGTCCCCATGGCAATACCGACATCAGCCTGCGCGAGAGCCGGGGCATCATTCACTCCATCGCCGGCCATCGCCACCACGTGGCCCTTTGCTTGAAGGTCTTGGACGATCCGGCTCTTGTCTTCGGGCTTCACGCCGGCCATGACCTCATCCAATCCCAATTCCTTCGCCACGGCTTGTGCCGTCACAGCATGATCCCCCGTCACCATCACCAGCTTGAGGCCTTCTTCCCGCAACAAACGCAACGCCTCCGGCGTGGAACTCTTGATCGGATCGGCCACGCCCAGCAGACCCATGGGACGGCCATCCACCGCGACGAACATCACCGTATGTCCCAGTTGCCGCATCAACTCGGCATTCGCTTCCAGTGTAGCCAGAGCGGAGTCGTCATTCATTCGGATCTCCCGCAGGAGTTCCACGGTTCCCACGGCCACTCGCCTGCCGCCGACCGTGGCCAGCACACCTTTTCCTGCCTTCGACGTGAAATCGGACGTCTGTTCGAGCTTGATACCACGCGCCTCGGCTCCGCTGACAATTGCACCGGCCAACGGGTGCTCACTGCCTCGTTCGACTGAGGCCGCAAGTCGCAACAGATCCGTTTCTGGCCAGGGGGCCAAGGCGCTCACGACGCGGAGTTTCGGCTTGCCTTCGGTGAGCGTCCCGGTCTTGTCGAAGACCAACGTATCGACCTGTTCGATCGTCTCCAGCGCATCGGCCTGCCTGAACAGCACGCCGGCCGTCGCACCACGCCCCGTTCCCACCATGATCGACATGGGCGTGGCCAGGCCAAGCGCACAAGGGCAGGCAATGATCAGCACCGCCACAGCATTCAGCAAGGCATGCGCCAAACGCGGCTCCGGCCCAAATAAGGCCCAGGCCAGTCCGGTCACGATCGCCACGCCGACCACAATGGGAACAAAATAGCCGGCCACCACATCGGCCGTGCGCTGAATGGGTGCGCGGCTGCGTTGCGCCGCAGCCACCAGCTGAACGATATGCGCCAGCAGCGTGTCCGCCCCGACGCGATCGGCCTGCATCACAAGACCACCCGAGCCGTTGATCGTGCCCCCCGTCACCCTGTCACCCATGGTTTTCTCTACCGGCATGGATTCGCCGGTCACCATCGACTCATCGAGAGACGTGGTCCCTTCGAGGATGCGACCATCGACCGGCACCTTCTCACCGGGCCGCACCCGCAGATGATCCCCCACTTGCACCTGATCAAGAGCCACATCCTCCTCATGACCATCGTCGCATACCCGTCTAGCAATCTTGGGGGCCAGTCCCAGGAGCGCTCGGATGGCGCCGGTCGTGCGACTTCTCGCTCGCAGTTCCAACACCTGACCGAGCAGCACCAGTACTGTAATCACGGCCGCGGCTTCGAAGTAGACCGGCACCGCTCCATGCTCAAGCCGAAACGATTGCGGAATCGACGACGGAAACAACGTGGCGAAGGCACTGTACAGATAGGCCGTCCCGGTGCCGATCGCGATCAGCGTAAACATGTTCGGACTGCGATGGACGATCGATGCCCATCCCCGTTGAAAGAACGGCCATCCGGCCCACAGGACAACCGGCGTACTCAGGAGGAACTGCACCCATGCCGACCGCTCGTCCGAAATCACATACTGCATCGGGTGACCGGGAAGCATATGCGACATGGCCAGCAGGAATACCACCGCCGTCGGGATCAACCCGACCCACAACCGTCGAGCCATATCTAGCAATTCAGGACTCTGTTCCTCCTCGACGGTGACCGTTTTGGACTCCAGCGCCATGCCACACTTGGGGCAGGCACCCGGCTCCGCTTGCACGACTTCCGGATGCATCGGGCAAACATATTCTGTCCTGGTCGGCAACGGTGACAGCGAGGCCGGTTCCAGCGCCATGCCGCACTTCGGACAGGGCACCTGGGTGTTTTCCAACACTTCAGGGCACATGGGACAGACATACTTCGTCCCCGGAACAGCCGGTGCAGTCTGAGCAATCCGTTTCGAGGACACGGGATCGAGATATCGCAGAGGGTCGGCGCGAAATTTGGCTAGGCAACTTTGGCCACAGAATGAATAGGTCGTGCCCTCATGGGTATACGATCCGGCCGCCGTGGCTTGATCAACCGTCATGCCGCAGACCGGATCGATGACGCCGGAGATCTTCTCGCTCGATGGGGATGGCCCCACCATGGGGAGAGACTTTCCTCCGCGGGGACCGGTCGTCGACACAGGAGGTGCAGTCATCGGCGTCAGATATCGAGCGGGATCCGCTCGGAACTTTTCGAGACAACCCGGACAGCAGAAGTAATAGGTCTTGTCCTCGTACAGATGAGACGCGGCCGCTGTGGCCGGCTGAACGGTCATGCCGCAGACCGGATCGAGTTCGCCGCCTGCGGCCGGCTGATCTACCATCGACGGCATCATCGGGAGCGAGCGGCGACCGGCCGTTGGAAGAAACGTGCCGGCGTCAGCCACCTTCTTCACATACTGGTTCGGCGCCGCTCGAAATCGGTCGAGACAATGGGTGCTGCAAAAATGGTAGGTCACGCCTTCGTAATCGAAGTGGCCCGCCGCCGTTGCCGGCTCCACTGTCATTCCGCAGACTGGATCAGTCGCCATCATCATCCCTCGTGAGGAGTATGGGGTACGGCGTGAAGCGTGACCGCCTCTGACTCCTGACGCCTTGCGCCTTACGGACGTTTCCCGTCGCCATCCAGAATACTCTGAATGACGGCCTTCAAATTGTCAGGATCGATTTGCTCCACCTTGATGTTGCCGTCCAATAACACGGTGGGCGTCTGTTGGACCTTGATGCGATCGCCCCATTTGCGGCCTTCTTCAAAGGCTCTCGCCGGCTTGGCGCTGGCCAGCCCCGCTTCAAAGGCCACAGGATCGAGGCCCACCTCGCGGATCAGCAACTCACGAATCGTCCGATCGATGATGCCGATCTTGTCCGTATGGATGATGCGGAACAAGACCCGTTTCATCTCATCGCCTTTGCCCATGCTCTTCGCCTGCTCGTACATGTCGAACGCGGTCGGCAACTTGCCGGGCATCACCGGATAACCCACCATTGTGACATCCAATTTGTTCCCAAATTCCTTCTGCAGCAACGGCACACCTTCTCCATCAAACCGGTGGCAATGGGGGCAGTAGAAATCGGCAAATTCCACCAACTGCACTTTGCCCGGCTTGTGCGTCGATACCTCGTCCTTGAGGATCTCGAATTTGCCTTTCAGCTCGGCCTTGCCTGCCCAGGCAACTCCCGCGAACACCAATGCGGCCGTCACCACCATCGTTCCAATCACACCACCTCGCCACCCACGACTCTTCACCATACACTGCGCTCCTTTCCTCTCCACTGTGCGGTTCGACTTTCTCACCGGCATTATAAACAATGCTCGTCGCTTTGTGCCTCTGGTATAATGCCCATGATGCGGGTGAAACTTCTACAGGGGATTGTGATGCTCTCGATCGCCGCAGTCCTGGCGGCCTGTGCCTCCTCAAGCGAGACCGTCGATTCCGCGCAGAGCGGGCCACCGACTCCGCCCTTTGCTCAAATCAAGACCGCGCCGGATTCTTTCAAAGGGCAAACCCTCGTGCTCGGCGGGCAAGTGCTCACAGCCCGGCGCATGAAAGACGGCACACGTATCGAAGTGCTTCAGCTCCCACTCAACGATTCACAGCAACCGACGCTTGATCTCATGAAGTCCCAAGGGCGGTTTGTCGCCATCCAGCGGGAGTTCCTCGACCCTGCGACGCTTCCCCATGGAACCTTCGTTACAATTACCGGCGAGGTCACCGGCTCCATCACTCTGCCGCTCGACGAGACCGACTACACGTACCCTGTCATCGACATCAAGAACCTTCACACCTGGATTCCATCGCAAGACTCGAACCGATGGAGAAGCCACGCCTATCCTTACCCCTACTACGGCCCCTTCGGTTATTCCTTCTGGGGGCCATATGGGCGAGCCTTTCCCTACTACTGGTAGGTTCTAACAAGGCTCTCATCGCGAATCATCAACTCCCCGTTATTCGAGGCCGTCTGTTCCGGAAAGACCTGCCTGGCTCATCGTCACGCGCGCTCATCGAAACAGCAACGCCCCGTTCATCCGGGAAGATGAACGGGGCGTTGCTACAACCAGCGTGCGCTGAGCGTCACTTGATCATAATCAATTTCCCTCCGGGCTGCGTGGGGTTGAGATGATCCCGGTAGGAGAGAGTGTTCCCTTGGGTCGCACTAAACAGATCGCTCGTCGGAACCCCGATGTACTTCGTCTCTCCAGGTTTCAACACGACTTCCGCCTTCAGCACAAACGGGGAGGCGGCATTGACCGGATCGGTCATTTGAAAACCCCGCTCGGTTGCGGTGGTATTCGTCACCTTAATCAAGAGTGGCCGACCTGGCCTGACTTTGAAGTCGATGACCGTGGTCGGAGGATACCACGCCTTCAGCCCACTCAGTTCGACGGCGTACAACGCCACGTCGACTTCCAACTCCTTGAACGGCTGACCCACCACAGAACCATTCTCGAGATCGCCGATTTCGACACCCCCGGCCTGTAGCGCCCACGCCGGTGTACCGACCGACAACACAGCCAACAGACCTAGAAAAAAGCCCACATTCCTGCTCAGCATAGACAACCTCCTGTTGAATTAAAGGGATGAGGACGGACGATGCTCTGGCGCCAGGCAAGGCGGAAGACCGGTGCCTTCCAACACCTGCCCGCCGATGATTTGATCACCGATCATCAAGAACAGCACTTTCATACGTTTGGTATTGTCTGAAAATTTTCCGCTCGCGACGGCTAAGACCTCGTGCGAACCGTCAGCCTGCGGCTGATCCGCCTCGATCATGACGTAATATGAATCAAACCCCTCGAATTCCCTATGGAAGGCTTGCGCGCGCAACAATCGCTCCAACGAATCGGCGGCGGCAAACACCTGAGAAGAACCGAGCAGCACGACAATCTGCATGATCGCGATGAAGAGTTTTCGCATGGGGACATCCTCCTAGGGACAGGAGTTATAACCTCGGCACTACAGGCCGTCTACAGACGCGCGCTCACGGATACCGATGGATGCTACACAAACGCGTCATCGCAACAGGCGGGTGGTGGCATCACGAACGGTTGAACTGTAGAAGCACCGGATGGCGGGTGAGATCAGGAGCGCGGGGGGTGATACGACGAACGCGGGCTGGGAATCAGGGGAAGCCAAATGATCGTGGCTCCCCCCATCGCAGAAGACGCCTGCTACTTCCCTTTTGACTTGCCCTTCGCGCCTGCCTGCTCCGCATGCGCGAGAGATTCCTCGGCGTGCTTGACGGCTTCCTTCGCATGTTCGAGTGCTTCCTTCGCATGCGGATCGTTGCTGGCTTTGACCGATTCTTCCAGATGCTTGATCGCTTCCTTCTCGTGCTCGAGACCTTCCTTGGCATGCTTGATCGTTTCCTTCACATGCCCGCCATCGGCAAAGGTAAGCCCAACCGGCCCCGCAGACACCAACCCGGCCACAGACAACGCAATCATTCCTGAACGGAAATAGGTCATAACTACTCCTTTAGTGTGGTGAAGGGTGCAGAGACATTCCAACACATCCTACAGCATTCGCCGCGGATTGTTGCACCAGCACGGCCGGCGCGTGAACGCCTATCAGGTTGCGGAAACCTTTCCTCCGATCGTCGTGGGACAGTGAGATTTCAGGCGGCCACGATTGACCACCCAGGATGCTCGAAACGGCCGTCCAACAAAGCCGTAGCGAGGTCCGCAACGCAAAGAATAATGAGCGTCCCGCGTGCGGACGAGGCGAGAACGCCGCGGGCTGACTGTTTCAGCTTCCGCTTAGAGGCGGGGAGGAGAGGGAAGCGCATGGGTGTACGCTTCCCTCATCGGAGCTCACTGCGTGGTCAGCGCAGTCCAACCCACGAGCCCCGTCCACCGATCACTGGTACGATACCGACGCCAATGGCAAGCGGCACACTCCGCAACGCGCGGAATCTGCCATCACCAGGCGCCCATCGGATCCATAACTTGCGTAAATCCATGATTCGCGTCGGCTGGCCACCGGACCATCCACGCTTACACCGGCATATTTTTCCATCACGAACAAGGAGCTCGGTCCGCTCAATTGCTCGGCCATCCTGGTCCCTGGCTCGGATTCCACGACAAAGACGGTCCCGACGGGAAACGATGCGTCATCGGTCGTCAGTAGTGCCTGAGGAGAGACATAAAACCGCAGGCTCTGCCGGCCTCGCTTCGACTCCACCCAGGACGCGAGGCTGGGCCAATCTCGATAGGCCACAGGAATGGGGAGTGCGGCGGCAGGCGGAGACGGTGACCAGCCGCCACTGATGTCGAGGGCCAGCGCCAGCAGCCGCACCACAAGTACGCCCAGATTCGACGTGACAGATGAATCTGGAACTCTCGCTCCAATACTCGGCGGTGTCTGTGCGACAGGGACCGGCATGGGGTGTCTCCCTTCCTTGTTTCTGCAACCGCTACCGCGTGAGTGTACCCACCGGCGGGCCCTGGCTAGATGCAACGCCCTGCTGCGAGGCGCCTGCGTGCAGCCGAGCACGAATCCCTGCGGCGCGAGCGGCAAACAACCCGGCTTCGACCGGTTGTCCGACGATGTCGAGCACTCGTGCGTACCGATCGAGCAACAGCCCAACCATCGAATGATGCAACCCCAGGTGCTGTTGTTGAAGGACCAGCGCCCGCTGATAGAGGAGCTGCGCCTCTGTGAAGAGGCCCTGTTCATCCGCCAGGAAGGCCATGTTGCCGATGATCGTCCCCGTCAAGGAGGCCTGCGGGCCGGAGACGCGTTCGGCAATGGTCAACGCCTCGCCAAACAACGTCTGGGCAGATGCATGGAGGCCTTCCGCTTGGTAGAGGCAGCCCAGGTTGTTCAAGCCCATGGCGACCGCAGGATGCTCATCGCCGAATCGCAGGCGTCGCACCGCCAACGCGCGCAAATAGAGCGGTTCCGCCCAGGCATACAATCCTCGGCTTTTATAGAGCGCGGCTAGATTATTGAGCACCGGCCCCAATTCCTGATGGTCGGTGCCGTAGGCTGCCTCCAGCAAGATCAAGGCTAAGCCATACAACGACTCGGCTGCCGTCTCCCGGCCTTGCTTCCGATAGAGTTCGCCCAAGTTGTTGAGACTAATCGCCACGTCGGGGTGCGCCGCGCCCAGCACCTTACGCTCGATCGCCAGCACACGTTCATACAGCGGTTCCGCCTCAGCCCAATCCCCTTCGGCATGGGCGATTTCCGCCAGATTGTTCAACGCCGCTGCGACTTGCTCATGCTCCGGCCCAAATCGTGCTTCCCAGTTCGTGAGGGCTCGCCCATACAACACCTGCGCCTCCGCGAGTCGACCCTGATCGTGATAGAGCAATCCGAGGTTATTCGCGGCCGTGGCGATCCGATCGGCATCTGAGCCGGTCTGCTCTGCCTCACGCAGCGCCCGCACTAAGAGCGGCTCCGCCTCGGCATAATGCGCCTCCTCCCGAGCCTGTACACCCTTGAGCAACAGCTGCGACCAGGCGTCCGGCTCCGCGGCCCACAGTGACTGACTGCCTCTGTGCATCGCCGGCTCTACAGAGAGCAGGGCGAACAGGCAGACCACACAGACCAGGCCCATCCGACAAGGTGTCTTTGGCATTCGCTGCTCCATGCTGGATCGATTCTGTTTCATCTCCTGCTCACCGATGAACCTGTCATCCCGTGCACCGTCGTCATCGGTCCCCGAAGGGCTGGGGTGAGAAGGGAGGCCGTCCCGCTCACCCCAGGAGGCAGGTCCGGAAGAAGGGTGTACAACCCCGGACCCGATCGATAGCCTGTCACGTCGGCACATGGGTGGGGAGCGGCCAACCACCGCTCCCCGATGGGGGTCCTGTGAGGAGGTAGGTCAAGACCCGAACACAGGCCCCATTGCGCCTCACCATTCCACGAGCATCTGCGGCCTAGTGCGCTTGGTGGCCGCGCCCACAAAACTCATCGTATCGATGCACAAAGTCCTTCTGTGCCAATGGCGCATGGCACGCACGGCATTTCGTAAAGTCCTCGGCCAGCGCCTTGCCGTCTGGCCCATAGGCCCCAAACACCCAGGCCCCATTTTTCAGATGATCGGGCACATCCTGTCCCCATCCGTCGTTCTTCTCCATGACGAAGACTTTGGCGAGATCGCCCTTCACCAACTTGCCGTCCGGCCCCTTCGCTAACGCTTCTCCCTCAGCCTTCGCCTTATACAGTTCCATGACCATGCGGGTACCGTTCGGAAAGGCAGCCATCGGGCAGGCTCTGGCTCCAACAGGATTCAGTTACAACTCCCGCACCTGCTTCGCATCCTCACGTTGAACCTCATTTAAAAATTTCGGCCAGCTCTTATAGTCCGCAGGAAGCGCAATCTCGCCGTCTTTTGGACCGGCTGCTGCCTGCGCGTCACTCACGATGCCGCCCCAGAGTCCGATCGCGACCAGGGTGATGACCCTCAGCATCTGTCTGAGCATCAGTTTCATCCTCTTCCCCTCCTGCGTCCCATAATCCCTAGGGCCGCGATCGGCCCCGAAGGGCCGGGGTGGAGGGGGGAGGCCGTCCCACTCACCCCGGAAGGCAGATCCTGAAGAAGGGTGCAACAACCCCAGGATCCGTCGTGGCTGTCTTATCGCTTCACCGACCTGGCCACAGGCAGCCGCACCGTCTTGCCCCGTGCGCTCGCATGGCCGCCTTGAAGGCCAGTCCGATTTCCCTCGACCAAAGCCATGACCGAGAGACGGAAAATACGGAGACTGCCGCCACCGATCTTCGTGGCACCCAGCCGCCCCTCGTCGATCCACCGATAAATCGTCCACTTGCTGACCTTCAATAAGTGCGCAGCTTCTTTCACGCGCAGGAGCGGCTGATCCATCACCGCACCTCCTCCACCATTTGGCGGTGGAATAGGAGCGGCTGCGAAACCGCTCCTCCCCGGATGCAGGAAGGACAGCGTCCTCCCGGACGACCGGGTCCACCATTCACGGAACCATTCGACGGTGCCGCAGCGCCGACATCATATGCCGGCCGTTCAACCTGCGTGGGCCAACTGCGTCATACGATTTCAAAGAGACCGGCAGCGGAGGTCACAGGATGAGCGCCTGCGCCGCCGGTGAGACCGAGCCAGGAGGGCGACCTGAACTCGGACGGCATCAGTGAGTGAAATAGTTCTGGCCGAACGCCCGGACATGGCGGAGCACGTGACCGATAGGACTCCCCTCCGGCATGGCCTGGACGGGATCAGATACCTCTGTGAGATGAAGGCGACGTGCGCCCCGCCAGAACTATCCCCTCGTGTGGATCGGCGGCGCGCGGGCATGCAGGGACGAAGGGTCCCCAGAGGTCAGGAAGAGCGGAGGGGTAATCGACGCGTGGGATTGAGCGACCCAGGCCGTGCTCACATCCCCCTGGGAAACCGGGCCGACATCCGATGTCGCCTGACAGGCCCAAGAGCAAAGAGTGGAATGGGATTCCGTGCCTGAATGCTGATGATGACTATCCGACGGAGCGGCATGGGCAAGGAGGCAACCGGCTGTCGTGAGCGCCAGGGTGAGATAGACGCCGGCAATGCCGAGTGCGATGCCGGACAGGATGCTCTTGATGGACAGTCGGTTCATGCTGAAATACTTTGTATCCTGCCCCTTATGTACTCCGCTCCAGAGAACTTGTCTACCGACGCCTGCTCACGGATGCTACACAGACACGCAGCCCCGCAGCCTAGTCGAGGTGGGCTTTCAGAAATTGCTCCATTTCCGTAAATACCTGCAAGCGGTCCTGCTCGCGACTGAGGCCATGATCGGCCAAGGGAAGTTCGACATACCGAAAGGTCGTCACCTTCGCGTCCTTCAGCGCTTCGGCCATGGCGCGTCCGTGAGATAGCGGCACGATCCGATCCATGGCGCCATGCATCAGCAAGAGCGGCGTCCGAATGTCCTTTGCATGAAACACCGGCGAGGTGTCCCGCAATCGCTCACGATCATCCCACCAGGATGTGATCCGCGACTCGACCAGAAGCTTTTGGTTCAGATACCAGCGCTTGTCGGCCACAATCTGCAGCAAGTCGGTGACCCCGCCGAGACTCACGACGCAGCGATACAGGTCCGGGGTCTTCACCGCACCCATAAGGGCCGCGTAGCCGCCATAATCTGCGCCGACCACGCAGATCCGGTCTCCACTCGCGTGGCCGGCATGAATCGCCCACTGTGCACTGTCGGTCAAATCGTCTTGCATCTCCAAACCCCAGCGCTGGAATCCGGCCCGCAAAAACTCATCGCCGTACCCCTCGGATCCTCGGAAGTCGATCTGCAACACCGTCCAGCCTCGACTCACAAACCACTGTGTCCAATAATTAAAGGCATCGCGTTCGTGCGAGGCGGGTCCTCCGTGAGGAAACACAATCAGGGGAAGCTTTCCGGGATTCCGATGTTTGGGAACGGTCAGGAACCCGCGCAACTCTTTCCCGTCCCGACCAGCCATCGTGACCGCTGTCGGAATCGGCAGATCGTCGGCATCGAGATCGGGATAGGATCTACCAAGCAAAACCATGCGACCGTCACGCTCGTCGAAGATGTAATAGTCCGGGGGTTGCGCCGGACCACCCGCCTTCACAATATGGTATCGCCCGTCGTTGCTGCTGCTGTGAATGACATTCGCGCGTCCCGGAATCGCCCGGTCGATACGTGCCTGCAGGCGCTGCGCGTCGAAGTCCCAAAACAAAACCCGAAGGTCTTCCTCGCTGTACCTGACGCCGACGATCTTTCGCTTCCACGGCGCATAGACCAATTCTCCGGCGAGATCGAATTTTGGATCCGAGGCCACGAGTATGCGATCGGCCGTGCGGTCGGCAAGATTGATCTTAAAGATGGCGGCCCGCCCCCGGTGCTGATCCCGGACATAGAGCCAGGCGGGATCGGCGTCGAAGGCCAGCGGAATCAAGCCGGTTTCCTTGGCGAGGTCATACTCCGCAAGGTCACGCCAGATGATGGATTCCGGGGCTTTGTAAATCACCCGAACCGTGGTGTGAAATTGGCCGACCCCCACCCGAACCTGCCCCGTGCGATCGCCAATCCACTGCAGCACCGTGCGGGGACCCGGTTCGGTTCCTGGATTCGCCTGTACCAGCTGTCGCTCACCGGAATACACATCCACCTTATAGACGTCCGGCGACAGGGGATGCTCCATGTCGAGCGCGATCAATACCTGCCGGGGATCACCGGGCAGATTTCCCACGAGGCGATCCTGGAACTGAGGAAAATGTTTCTTTCCGAAAATAGAAGCAAAGGCAGTCTGCTTGAACAGATTGGCGTTCTCTTGCGTCCCGTCACGATTGATCGCCAAGAGTCGTGTTTCCTGAGAGTCGATCCCCGCTGCCGGGTCCGCAAATCTGGTACCGATCAGCAGGCGTTCGTCATTCACCCACCGGAACCATGCAATGGCATATTCGTGATTATCGGTGGTGAGGGCGACGTGAGTATCCTCACCGGTCACCGTTTGCGTCAGGACTTCCGTGTTGCCGCCGTGGTTGCGGACCGCCGCGAGGTATTTTCCGGATGGGGAAAGTTGAATCGAGGAGATTCGCGGAAGCGCGACGAAGGCTTCGGGAGGTGGCGGAGCAACCCCGGAGTCCGCATGGGCCGGTCCTAGGCCCCACAGCAACAGTAGAATGACAAGCAATCCGTTCATGCGCTGGTTCGATTGATACTGAGATGAGGGGAACCATCTCATCCGAGGTTGCCTCACAGTGGTACCATATCACATGTTCGATCAGCGATCGTCCACTCCTCGAGCCAACTTGCGACACAAGGCTTGTGCCGAGCCTGCTTGTTCGGCCAGGCCCGGCATAGGAGCGATTCATCACGACCGGAAACGTGGCCCACGCTCAGAACTTGTACTCCACGCCCGCAAACCCGCTGATCCCTAAGGCCGGGTTGGCGAACCGGTTGAGCTGGTCGTTGACCACCACCGCACCGGCATAGGTCTTGTCGGTGAGGTTGCGCCCTTCGGCGAAGAGGATCCAATGTTCGTTGATGTTATAGCCGGAACGCAGGTTGACGACGAAGTAGGACGGATTCTTCACCGTGTTTTGATAGTCCGTATAGAATCCGGATAAGGACCACTCGACATTCGGCGCAATCCACCAGCCGGCCGGGTGATCGTACCGCACCTCAAAGTTGAGACTGTGTTCGGGCGCACCGGCAACCGTATTTCCATCCTTGGCGATCAGCACATTCGGCCCCACTGCTCCGCCCGCCCGCACGTCGTCGGTGAACTTGAAGCGCGACCAAGTGTAGGCCACACGGGTTTGCAGGCTGTCTTCCCTGCCGGCTCCGCCCTGCGCGAACAATCCTTTCTTCAACACCATGCCTCCGCCTGCCTCCACGCCGGTATGCCGCGTGCCGTTGGCATTCTGGAAGCTGCCCTGGTTGTTGATGATCGAGGCTAAAATCTCCTTCTGCATCTCAAGATTGTAGACCGTGACGTCCCAGTTGAAGCGCCGATCGGCGGACGTCCCCCTGTGGCCCAATTCCAATTGCCAGGCGCGCTGCGCGTCGAGATTGAGAAATCCCGTGTTCGGTTGGCCGTTCGCGTTAACCGAGGAGAGCAGCTCCAGATTGAGCGGCGCCTCATAGGCCCGGCTGGCATTGAAGTACAATTGCGAGGTCGGCGTCGTCCGATAGACGAACCCGACCTTAGGGCTGATCGCATCGAAATGCTGGAGTGGTCGATTTGTGCCGGTCGGTGTGGACGGCGTATTGGGATTGAAGGGGTTCCCCGCCGGGCCGAAGTTATCCACCGTCGCCTGACGCCCCGTGTAATCCCAACGTCCTCCGATCACGATCGTAAAATCCTTGGTCGCATCAAACGCGTCCTCAGCATAGATCCCGAAATAGGTCGTCTTCGCCGTGTAGTTCTGCGTCATCGCCCCGATGTTGCCGTTGATATTGACGAACCGCTGCTGCCGCTGGTTGCCGTAACGCGGCTGGAACCCCATGACGAACGAGTTGTTCTTTCCGAACAGGGAATTGGAATTGACGTACCGGAACTCGCCGCCGACGTTGTTGTTCTCCTGACGAATCGTCTGGAAAATCGGATGATCAACATATTGGTTTGAAAAGTAAGGGACGATCTCGAAGTATTGATTTGGGGCGAATTCATTGTGATACGCGATCCCGATTCGTTGCAGATTGTAGTAGCGCCCGTAGTTACAGGTTTGGTTGTTCAGATTGCACGCAAAAAACGGCGGGGTTCCCGGAGGACTTTGCCCACCCGCTTGCTGCCGGTTTTGGAAGAGCTGGCCGGTGGTCAACGAGCCAGGAATCCGCTCTGCGACGTTGGCCTGAAGAAAATAGGCTCGGATTTCCTGATGGTTCCCGAGCTGTAAACCGATATTGGCGTTGATGCGTTCTCGGGCCTGCTGACTGTTGTCTTGAAACCCGTCCTGGCGATTGCCGGACACGCTGATGTAGTAATCCATCGTCGCGCTCATGCTGCCGACCTGAAAAGGCTGCAGGACCTTCCCGCTCGACACCTGGCCGCTCACCATGCCGAAGCTGCCGGCCAGCATCCGCATCTGCAACGTCGAGGCGCTGTACCCGGTGCGGGGGACGAAGTTGATGGCGCCGCCGATGCTGTTGGCGCCGTAACGCAGCGCGTTCGCGCCCTTATAGACTTCGATGCGTTCGTACGCCAGGAGATCGATCGATTCGAAGTCGGAGAATCCGTCGGCATCGCCGAAGAAAATCCCGTTGATCAGGATATTGATGCCTCGATGGTGAAAATTATTCCTGAGCGACGTGCCGCGAATCTGAAACTGGCCTTCGTCCGCGCCGAACCGCGACTGGAAGCGAACGCCGGGGGAGAACTGCAACACATCTTGCAAATTGAGCGCGCGTGACTCAGTGATCTGTTTTTCTTCAATGAGAATGTTGCTCCCGGGCCTACGCGCCAGTTCCTGTTTCACATCCTCGACGTTTTCAATGCGCTTTCCACTGACTTCTACCGGGTCCACTGCCACCACAGGCGCTTCTTGCTCCTGCGGCTCCGGAGCCGCCCACAACCCACCGGGCGACGCTCCCATCAACACCAAAACTGCCAGGCAGCCCACCGCACGTCGATGCCAACCACTCCGATCCATCACTCACTCCTTTTCCTGCCCAGACCAATCCCTGGATGTTGACGCAACGCCGGTTGGGAGCGTCGCGCATTACCGACTCCTCTGCTCCGCTGCTGACCAGGCAGCGTTCTTCATCAGGGCGCCGTCCAACGGCACCCCCTCTTTGAATCTACGGCGAATGGCTCGCACCTGATCAAAATCCTCAATGGGATTCCCCGCCAAGGCCAGAAAACTGGCCTCATATCCTTCGGCAAACTTTCCGATACGCCGATTGGGGAAAATGGCCGCGGGTGTCGCCTCGCACCACATCTTGAGGAGCACGCGATTGTCGAACAGATGCAAGGTGCGCAGATGCAGCACCTCGGCGAGCGACGTCTCTGCATGGTCGCTGCCGATCACCACTGTCACCCCTGCGCGCTGCAGCAACTGAAGATTGTCCCTCAGCACGAAAGGAAGCGGTTCGGTCACCGATGAATTGTGCTGCCCCTCCGGCCCAGGCCCAGACCCTGCGTGATGACCATGCTGGTGATGCCCGCCTATGGACGGCATCGCCTGTCCCGCCACGCTGGTGGTGACCACGCGTACCTTCTGTGCCGCAGCCAAACGCGCGTCATCTTCCGTCAACCGGGCGCGCTCTACATCCTGAGCACCCTGGAGCAACCAGCCCGGCACATGTGCCAATTCATCCACCCCGGCGCGAACCGCATGTCGGAAATCAGTTGCCGTTTCGACATGTGCCGTGACCTGGAGACCGGCCGCATGCGCTCGCGCGACAATGCCCGGCACCAACGCAGGTTGGAGCCCCAGCCTGTGATGGCCGGGCTGCACATCCGTCCCCACCCTATCGTCCTCGGAATGCACCAGATACACTTTGAGAAAATCAGGACGACCGCTCATGATCACCGGCCACTTGGCTTCTACCTCGGCCTCTGAGTCGACCACGACATAGGACCGGTTTTCGAACCAACCCCGTTCAAGCGGCCCGACTGCCGGTTCATACCGTCCGACACGCAACACGTCTTCATACAAGGGCACGGGATGCCCGCCTCGCCCCGTGAGGCCGGCGTGTGCAAAGGTGGCGTCGATACTCGTCGGCACATTGATGACTGGCCGGATCTGCAGGGCGAAGTCCCGCACATCGTTGGGATTCTTCACGTAAAACACTCCGTCGTGCAGATAGCGTTGCGCGACCGCTTTTACATTCCACGGCCCCTCGACGTTGTGATTGTGCGCTTCGCCAAACGGCGGGACCATGTAGAGGCCGGAGAGATCTACGGACTCAACCGGCCCGGACGGTGGCTGCCGGGTCAAGCGTCCCTGAACCGCATACCAGGTATCCGGCTGAAATCCTTCTCCGTTGAACCACCGGCCGTTGACGAAGGCATAGTGCTTCTCTAACTGCGCGACCGGAGTGCCTGCACAACCGGACACGTGCGCCACCAGCACCGACGCGAGCAGACACCACAGGACGCTCAGGCGGCGCTGGCTGATGGCCGCGAATCCCCTGACGGCCATGCGAGACCCCGTGCCCCTGTTCGTCATTGGATGAGGTTCATTTCGTGCGTCTTGTTGCTTTGGACCAGCCTGTCCAACGAGGCCCGAAACACTCTCAAGCTTCCACGCCCGATCTTGGTGCCCTCCAATCGGCCATCTTCCACCCAGCGATAGATCGTCCAGCGGCTCACAGCCAGCACATCCGCCGCTTCCCCAACTCGTAACAGTGGCTTGTTCATGGCAACCTCCTGATTGAGTGAATGCGAGAACGGCCCACGAGTGTGGCACCATCCGCTCCAATTACTTAGAACAGCCCAAGCGTCACTCCGCCGTAGATCGCCCGTCCATAGCCAGCGAAAAATGCCTGTTGCCCCGCCGCGGCACCGGCGGTTTCGCCTCCGATCACTTGGCCGGATGCGGCGTATTTCTTATCCGCGATGTTGTCGAGCTCGATATAGAATTTAGCGAACCGGAACCAGGAGTTCTTCAACTCGAAGTTCTTGTGAATATTCACGTTCGCGACCACATAGGACGGGATGCTGAATGTGTTGCTGTTGTTCAGGAAGTAGCTGTTGTAATAACTGCCTTCGACCCAGGCACCCCAGCCGGTCGCCGCATGATCGTAAGCGACCTTGGTGTTCAAGACATCGGTCGGCACGTTCGGCACATTCTTCCCATCCCGCACCAGGAAGCCGGCGGCAGTATTCAGCCGGTCGGCAAAATTGGTGTACTTCGCCTCGATGTGCGTGTAGGCGCCTGAGAATCGCAGGCCTTCCGTCGGCCGCCAATCGTAGAACGCTTCGATTCCCTTGTATTGAGACGAATCGGCGTTGACCGACGCCGTGTTCGTCCCCGACACGGCTTGCGTGATGATCTCATCCTTGAAGAACGTCCAAAACCCGACGAGTTGCACAGTCAGGGTCTTCGTCAGCTTGGACTCGGTCCCGATTTCAAAGTTGAGATTCTTCTGCGGCTTGAGATCGAAGTTGGTGCCGGGAGCGCCCGTCACAGGATCTCTGAGCAGATTGCCGAAACCGGGAATTCCGTATCCAGTCGATGCTCGAACCCAATGTCGTTGCGCGTCGGTCGGCTTCCACGTGACTGACATTTCCGGCGCCCAATTCGTGTAACTCCGATCAGCTCCCGCTCGGCTGCTCACAGCGCCGGCGGTATACCCGATCGACTGGACGCTCAACTGGGACTGCTCAAATCCCAATCCGGCTGCCAGTGTGAACTTCGGGATAAATTCCAGCTCCTCCCGGAATCGGCCGCCGACATTTCGGATCGTTCCGCGTGAGTTCTGAATAAGCGCCCCGCGAGTTCCGAATCCATCGGCGAGGTTCTGAAAGGTCTGCGCCTCCTGCTCCAAATTGCTCAAAAAGAATCCGACATAACTCCGCAACGGCATGTCGAAGAGCCGCCCGTCGTGCCGAAGGTCGGCATAGTGCTTATAGTTCGGGTTCACGTTGTCGCTGATTTGGGAAAAGGTCTGATTGATATCTTTGACGTCGTAGTCCGCTTCAATCGTCAGCACCGTATTGGCATTGATCTGTCGCTCGTAGATACCGCCGATGATCGTGCGTCGATCCAGTCGCCGTTGGGCCAACCGTTCAGCATCGCTACAGGTGCTGGCGTTACAGACGACGTTGGTGCCGCCGGCCTGCCGGTGGTCAGCGTTGAACTGGGCCTGAGTCAATCGGGTGGGCACACGCGCATCGAGCCAATTCGTGATGGCTTTGAAATAAAAGTTCTGTTTGTCGTCGATCTTGAACCGTAGATTCAAGTTGATGGTCTGCGTGCTGTAGTTGCTGTTCCTGATGAATCCGTCTTCCCCCACATTGCTGACAAACAGCGACGCGTCGAGATTCTCGTATTGCTGCCCGACCGCGATCCCTTGCTTGTGGTAGCCGAACGAACCTCCGCTTAAGAACGTCTCAACGCCATTGATGTCGCTCCCGCGTCTGGTCCTGAAATGCACCATGCCGCCAAGGGCGTAGTTGTCGTAGAGTGACGAGGACGCACCCCTGATCACCTCTACGCTTCGCATGAACCAGGGGTCATGAATGTCCAGGCGCGACAGGCCATCGGACTGCGTCTGGATGAATCCGTCCTCGTACATCTTGATATCGCGAACGGCAAAGGTTGTCTTGGCACCCTGGCCCCGGATCATCATGCTGAAGTCGCGCGGTCCGTTTGCCTGACGCAGGACCACCCCCGGCAGAGATTCCATCGACTCCTTCATGGTCCTGGTCGGCTGGGACTCCGTCTCTGATTGTTCGGTCGCGGAGAGAGAGAGCCCCTCTGGCCGTCGCTGCACACGGTTGCTCACGATGCTCACATCGGACAACTCATACTGCGGAATCGGTTCGGCCGCGGCCGACGCGGACGATTCTTCCACCGCCGCCGGCTGAGCCGGTTGAACCGGCGTGACTACCGCACCGCCGGCCGGTTGCTGCTGGATTTCCTCCAGTTCACGGAGAATGTTCTGCAACTGATCGCGCAAATCGCGCTCTCGCGCGCTTTTTTCGACCACCGTTCCGGCCCTCACCTCTTGCGCGAAGGTCTGGGGCACTCCCAACGTCACGGCCAACACGAATGCCGAAAGCAGAATGAATTGAATTTGAGATGAATACCGATGAACCCACATACACATCCTCCTGGCACAACTGTGCACACGACAGCAGAGACATGCCCTTCCCGCCCCTGACTGGCCGACGAGAAAAGCGGCTAACACGACTAGCGATTGGAATGGACTACGACTGGACGGGAGGCGCACGAGAGGCGGCGTAGAACCCACAGCCGGCCGCGATGACGGCGTGGTCACACTCAACGTAGGGCGTGACCACAACAAACGGGTGCAGCACCAGCGCGGAAGGCCCGGCATCCGATGTCGGATTGGCTTGGCAGGCCCACGTGCAGAAACTGGAATGCGAAACGGTACCGCCATGGTGATGGCCCGCTGGCTGCACCGAACCATGCTCGAACGCGCAGGCGACGGAAAAGACGGCCAGAACGAGGTACGTCCCAACCAGGAAGGCCGCAAGGCTGACGAACGGTGTCTTCATGCGGGTCATTGCATCATGCCCTGCAACAGTTGAACGGCCTGCGGCGCATCCCACTCGCGAGGCCCAACGGCGCGCCCGACGAGAGTACCCTGCCGGTCGATGAGCACCGTCGTCGGCAAGGCGCGCACCAGGTAGGCCTGCGAGACATCCTGATTCTCGTCGAACAAGACCGGGAGTTGCACATGCAGGTTCGCCAGAAAATGCTTGATACCGTCCCGTTGGAGGTCGGTCGTAATCGTCAGCAGGGCGAAGCGTTCGGGGTCCAACTTTTGCCGCAACCGTTCGAATGCGGGCATTTCTTCCTTACAAGGCCCGCACCAGGTGGCCCAGAAATTCACGATGACGACTTTCCCCTTCATGTCCGCAAGTTGAACCGATGTGCCATCCAGAGATTTCAGGTCGAACGGCACGGCAACAGTCCCCGCCGACACCCGCGCAATCTTCAAGGCCGACAGGGGATCGTCGGCCCACACTGAGCTCGCGGCCAGCCCTAGGGCACCTGCTAGCACGAGCCCTCTCATGAGCGTGAACAACATCGTTCCTGCACCAACCCCGCTTCACTCACCGGATCGACTCTGCCGCCACCTTGGCGGCTGGCATCCGCAGCGTCTGTGTCACCATCTTGTGGCCAGGCATACCGTGTTCCATCCACGCCAAGGCAAACAGCCCCTGTGCATTCACCGTCACCACGGGAGTCTGGCTTTTTTTCTCATTCACTTTCTGCGGCACCGTAAACGTCTCTCCGCGATCGGTCGAGACACTCATCACCACATCACGCTTCACCGGCGCTTGCTCCTCCCACACCACCACGATACGTCCCTCCGGATCGACTGCAATCTGCGGATGGTCGGGAAACGTGTTCTTGGCGACGTTCAGTTGTCGTTTGTTCGAGAAGCTCTTGCCTCGATCGTCGGAATGGGCGATGTAGACGGCGGGGATTTCGTCCGTCCCTTCCGTGTACCACACCACATAGAGCCGTCCGTGCCGGTCCACGCCCATGGAGGCCGGCCGGTGCGGGCAGGCGGGAAACACCCATTGGTCGTGCCCGACGATGATAGAGGCCTCGAACGTGTCGCCGTGATCAGTTGAACGAGCGACGACGGTTTCGCGGACATTCCCCTCGAATATTTTTCGCCAGGCCACATAGACCATTCCGTCCGGGCCGCTGGTGATCGCCGTGCGGCAGCAGACACAGGTGCCTTCATCGACCTTCATATTTTTCGTCACAGTCTGGCCGCGGTCCAGCGATCGGGCCACATAGGTCCCTGGATCTTTCTTTCCGTCACGTCCATCGATCCACGACAGGTGCAACCGGCCATCCGCGTCCCGATGCAGCGCATCGAACGTATGCTGAATGACGCCCGGATCATCGTTCACCAGCACCGACGGCCCAAACGTCCGGCCACCGTCGATTGATCGGCTCAGGCGCAACTCCGTCGCGAACGGTTGCTGCGGGGTTGCCTTAGCAGGGGTGAGGCCCCACGTCACAAATACCTCGTCCCCTTGCACCACCAGGGCGGGCGCTTCCTGTCTCCAGTAGGGGACTTCCTCCGGACGATTCACTCGAACCGGCGATCCCATCGGCCCGCCAGGCTGCGTGCTGCGGGCGAACAACACGGACCGCACATCCTTGTCTTCTTCCATCCAGGCCAGCGCGATGTAGCCCTGTTCGTCGACTTGCACGGACGGACCAACGACGCTCTTCACCTTGTGTTCGGTCACAAATTTTTGACCGAGTTCATACGGGAAATTCGACTCGGACTGGGCCGACGTCGATTGAACCGCCAGGCCCAGGCACAACAGGAACAACGCGCCGGTGGTTCTCACAGGATAGTTCATCATCGCACCTCTCTCGTCGGGCTCATTTGCCGGATCCCCTGATGGAGAGATCGACCGTTCGTCCCCCCGCTCCCGGAGAAACCGCCACCCCCGGTACCGACTCCATTGATTCTTTCAGTGTCCGAACGGGCTGGTCACTCATTTCGCTCCGCGGTATGACCGACCGGCTGACCCCTTCCGGTTGCTGCTTCAATTGGTTCAATTCCCGTTGAATGCGATCGCGCTGCTTCTGAAGCTCCTCGATCCGCTGAGCCCGAGCAGAATCGGAACCGCCGGCCTGCCCGTCCCCAGCCCAAACACAGCCTGCGGCGATCCAGCAGGTCGCGAGAAGCCCCGCACCAACAAGAATCAGGAAACCTACCGGTCGCAGACCTGTGCTTAATCTATCCATGATCCAGCGACTTACTCTTTTCAAAACGGTCCGCAGGATGGTCAAAATGGGCATCCAGCGAGGCCGCAGCAAGCGATGCGGCGAGGCGTATTGTCGTACGTTAAGCCGCTGAGGTTCACGACGCGCCGAAGAAGGCACGTCACGCATGTGAACGCCAGCGAGACGGTGAGCCGACAGTGTCTTGTGAGAACCAAGCTGGGGGCCATTTTCAACATCCCGCTAGCGATTCAAACTGTAGCTAACCGGCAGATGCAGCACGACCATCGGGGCCGTCAGCTCATGCTTCATGTGCAACGGACAGGCCCGTCGCACCGCCTCCATCGCCGCTTGGTCCAGCGACTCATGTCCTGAACTCTTGACCACTTCAACATCTTTCAGCTGCCCATCCTGACGGATCGAGACCTTCAACACGACCTTGCCTTCCCAACCATTCAAGCGGGCGGTGCTGGGATAATGTCGCAACTCAATGATGCGGCGATGTAACGATTCCGCCAGCCAACCATAGTCGGCCTTGGTCGCAGGTCTCGACGGGGCTATGCGAGCCACGACCTGATGGTCCTGCAACGTAGCGGGATCCTGTTGTGCTGCCGCAACCGGCGCGGCGACAGGTTCCGCAGGGACCGCAGGAGCGGGCGCGGCGGCCTCGCTCACGGCAGCGACGGCCTCCATCACCGGCGCGGGCGCGGGGCTCGCCGGAGCCGGTTCGGCGGCCGGAGCCGCCGGTGCAGCGTGAACCACCGGCGCACTCGCCGTCACGACTGGCTCAGATCGCGTTTCCATCACAGGCGGCGCACTAACGACCGGCTGCGCCTCATACGTTTGAGCCGCAACGGGCGTCGCCTCAACCACCGTCTGCTCGACCGCCGGGGCGACCTCCCGCTTCACTTCGGCCGGGGTCGCCGCCTGTACGAATGGCTCAGGTTTTTGAACCTCTTGCGGCTCGATCTGCTTGGGCTGCACCTGGACGATTTCCTGCGGCGGCTGAACCTGCTGGTGACGCACTACCGTTTCCACGACCGGCTGGACCTCTCGCTGAACCGGCTGCGGCGCAACCCGCGTTTCCACCTGGCGCTGCAACGGCTGAGGAGGCGGCTGCACCGCACGTAAGGGCTGCGGCTTCACCGGGGGAGCGGGCTGCACCTGAGGTGTCGGGGTTGGCTGTTCCGGACGCACCACCTCATGCGGAGCCTCGACCAGGGCCACATCCCACTTGAACGGCTCCTGTTCAACAATCATGGTCATCTTCGGCAGGAGGCCAAACGCAGCCACGGCAAGACAGGCATGTAACGCGAGCGACGCGCCCCACCCCTTCACCGCCTGCTTGGATTGCCACGATTGCGCCATGAGCACAGTCTCCATGAGCTACTCCCTTCCGAAAGGACTCACCCTCGCCGCTACTTAAAGACCACTTTGGAAATCGAACCGATCGGCACCTCGACTTGACCGAAATCGGACTCGCCCTTGAAGCTGCCGCTCACCGCCGGAACGAACTCCCCGTTCTTGCCGTTGACCAAGGTCACGGTCATGGCTGGCGCGGCTT
Organism: uncultured Nitrospira sp.; assembly: GCA_964493335.1. Taxonomy (GTDB): domain Bacteria; phylum Nitrospirota; class Nitrospiria; order Nitrospirales; family Nitrospiraceae; genus Nitrospira_A. Next base: position 20,298 of record CAZBNV010000022.1, on the reverse strand, counting down.
TGTCGGCGCCGGGCTTGAGCTCGATCTGCTTGATCTGATCGAATTTGATATTGACTGTGGCCGTGCCGCGTTTGGCCGGTAGGTGCCGAAGTTCATGGGGGACGAATGAGGTCTCGCTCATTTTTTCCTCCCAATAGAAAATGCCGTTCTTGAGCTCGGTTTCGACGCCTTGCTGGTCAGTCACCACCAGTTGGAACGTCTTCTCGGCCTTGTCGGCAGCGGAAAGAGCCGACGTCCACACCAACATCATCAACCCCACCAGTCCATACACACCGACCCGCCGCACTCTCTGAGCCGCCTGAATCGCCATGATTCCTCCGCTCGCTTGGATAAAAGTTGGGCATCCCCTATGCCATGACTGCGCCGGGCTGCAGCTGCCCTGCTGCACCAGGATTTTTGAGAACATGAGCTGTCCTCGTATGTCGACGATCTAGAGAAACAGTGTGCACGGCACGCGAGAGACGACGCCGCATTGCTCTATTACACCCTTCGGCCTTTCGCCGTAGAGCAAGAGCGCAGCACATGAACTGGGATTAGGCGAATGCGGGCGGAGCGCGAGGATGACTCGGAGCAAGCAGTTGAATCAAAAAAGCGTGGTCGGAGTCAAACGCGAGGAGGCTGATGATTTCAAACAGCTGCGTGGAATGGATGGAGGTGACCACATGCACCCCGGCAGTCGCACACATCCAGGCACAAATGCCGGATCCATGCATGCCGGCGTTGTGATGTGCCGCATGTTGGAGCTCATGCGCAACCGCGCTGCCGGTCGTCAGGGCCAGCAAGGCCATGACGGCGAAGGCGACGACCCACACGACGGTTTTTAAACAGGATGTTCGCATAGTTGAACAACCAAGGAACCAAGTTGTGATGCTACCAAAGTCGGCCGGAGACCGTCAACGCAACATTCAGCAGCCCGGGTCAGGGTCCGCCCACCCCGATGATGCGCTCCACCCGTTCATCCCGTCCGCCGAGATCCCGATACCGCCGGTATTGTGCCAAGGCTCTCCCCATGTCCTTGCGTTGGAGCTCGTAAAAGACTCCCAAATTATAATGAGCCTCCGCCGAAGTAGGCTTGAGGGCCACGGCCCGCTCGTGTTCTTTCTCCGCCTCATCCAATCGATTCAAGTTGGTGTAGACCATGCCCAAATTCAAATGGGCCTCCGCATATTCGGGGCGATATCGAATGACCTCCAAGAACTCTCGCTCGGCCTCTAGGAGGAGGCCCTGACTGCGAAACACAAAGCCCAAGTTGTAATGGGCATCGACCAGGTCCGGCTTCACCGCAATGGCTTGATTGAACGCAGCGGCTGCGGCATTCAAGTCGTTCCCTCGCTCCGCAAGTCGTCCGAGCAGATACCAGGCATCGGCAGATCGGGGGTTCGCCTGCGTGAGACGCGACAGTTGCTCCCGGGCCATCTTGAGGTCGCCTTGACTGTCGTAGAGATTGGCCAGGTGGTAGAGGGCCTCGGCATGGTCGGGCCGGACACGCAACAACGACTGGTACATTTTCACGGCGTTGGGGCGATCGTGCCGCTCTTCATAGATTCGCGCCAAGTCCAGATGGGCCTCTTCGTTGCCCGGCGCAATGTCCAGGGCCTGGCGCAACACCTCTTCCGCCTCGCTTCCCCGTCCCTGTGCGAGATACACATCGGCTAGATCGTTCAGAATCTCTGCGGAAGGCGAAATGAGCTTCAGCGACTGCTTGTAGGCCTGGATCGCTCCCTCGGGATTTCGCTTACTCTGGAAGTACACCAACCCCAGCACATGATAGGCCTCGGCCAGCTTGGGATTCTGCGCGATCGCCTTCTTCAACGCCTCGATCGCGCCATCCGCATTGCCCTCGCGAAAGAGCGTGACTCCCTGTTCATAGCTGCGCCGAGCCGACTCTGACGAGGGGGCCGGAGCCGCCGTCGACTCGGAAATTGAGAAAACACAGACCAGGCAAATGAGCGACAGGCTGGTGAAAAGACTACGCGAGGGACTGGCTGCACGCCGCATCGAAATCCACAGTAGAGTTCGTGGGTGACCTTCGCCGAACGTGTCGGCGAAATGACGACCCCACTATAGACGCCAGGTCACTCGAAAGCAATGAGAGGGATCTCGTCATACCGCGTCTCGGCGAAGGAGTTGAGACCACCGCCTCTGTTTCGGTAGGATTCACCCATGGATTCCTGTATACTCCGCCGCCGAGCCGATCCGCTCCTTTCGAGCCTCGCTCGTGAGAATGAAGGTACGTCTGCATGCTGACACAAGTATTGAACATCGTCTTCGGAAGCAAGAATGATCGCGAGATCAAGGCATTGCGTCCGATCGTCGAGCGGATCAATGGGCTCGAATCGAGCCTGACGCCGCTCTCCGATCAGGCCTTGGCCGATAAGACCCAGGAGTTCAAGAAGCGCGTCGAAGCCGGAGAAACGCTGGACGACATTCTGCCCGAGGCCTTCGCGGTGTGCCGCGAAATGTCCCGCCGCCGCTTGAACATGCGGCACTTCGACGTCCAGTTGATCGGCGGCATGATCCTGAACAAGGGTCGGATCGCTGAAATGAAGACCGGTGAAGGCAAAACCCTGGTCGCCACCCTTCCGCTCTACCTGAACGCGCTGGAAGGAAAAGGCGCCCACCTCGTCACCGTCAACGACTACCTGGCCAAACGCGACGCCCAATGGATGGCCCAGCTCTACCACGCGCTCGGCCTTTCCGTCGGCATCATTCAGCACGATGCATCCTTTCTCTATGACCCGACCTATGAAGCGGCCGACAAACGGCTCCAACACCTAAGACCCTGCAGCCGGCATGAAGCCTATCGCGCCGAGATTACCTACGGCACCAATAATGAGTACGGCTTCGACTATCTTCGCGACAACCTCATCGTCAGCGACCTGAGCCAGTGTGTCCAGCGGCCCCTGCACTTCGCCATTGTCGACGAGGTCGACAGCATCTTGATCGACGAAGCGCGAACGCCTCTGATCATTTCAGGCCCGACGGATCAGACCACCGATCTGTATTACCGGATCAATTCGATCATCCCGCAGCTCAAGCCTGAACACGATTACACGATCGAGGAAAAAACCAAGACCGCCTCGCTCACGGAAGAGGGCAACGTCCGCGTCGAGAAGCTGCTGGGCGTGGATAATCTTTACGACCTGCAGCACATGGATCTCGTGCACCACGTCGTGAAGGCGTTACAGGCCTATGCCCTCTACAAGCGCGATGTCGACTATGTGGTGAAAGACGGCGAGGTCCTCATCGTCGATGAGTTTACCGGCCGATTGATGCCGGGCCGCCGCTGGAGCGATGGGCTACACCAGGCCGTGGAGGCCAAAGAAGGCGTCAAAATCGCCAACGAGAACCAGACCCTGGCCTCGGTGACCTTCCAAAACTATTTCCGCATGTACAAGAAGCTGGCGGGCATGACCGGCACGGCCGACACGGAAGCGGGAGAGTTCGCCAAGATCTATAATTTGGACGTCAACGTCGTCCCGACCAATCGATCGATGATCCGCAAGGATTATGCGGACGTGGTCTTCCGCACGGAAAAAGAAAAGTTCACGGCCATCGTCGAAGAAATCAAGGATTGCCATGAACGGGGCCAGCCGGTCCTGGTTGGCACAATTTCCATCGAAAAGTCTGAACGGCTGGCGGGATACCTGAGCCGCAACGGCATCAAGCACAACGTGCTCAATGCCAAGTTCCATGAAAAAGAGGCTGAAATTATCGCGCAAGCCGGGCGCAAAGGCGCGGTCACCATTGCGACCAACATGGCCGGCCGCGGCACGGACATTCTCTTGGGCGGCAACCCCGACTTCCTGTTCAAACGGATTCTTTATCAAGACGAAAGCCTGGCGGACGCCCGCAAGCTGGAGATCTTCGAAGAGATCAAAGCCGATTGCGAAAAGGACAAGCACGCGGTGATCGCCGCGGGTGGCCTGCACATTCTAGGGACTGAGCGGCACGAAAGTCGTCGCATCGACAATCAGCTGCGCGGCCGCGCGGGTCGGCAAGGCGATCCTGGGTCCTCGCGCTTCTACCTGTCGCTCGAAGACGATCTCATGCGCATTTTCGCGTCCGAGCGCGTCTCCCAATTGATGCTCAAGTTGGGCATGGAAGAAGGCGTGCCGATCGAACATGGCATGGTCACCCGCGCCATCGCCAACGCCCAGAAAAAAGTCGAGGCGCATAACTTCGAAATCCGCAAACAGCTCCTCGAATACGACGACGTGATGAACAAGCAGCGCGAAGTGATCTACCAGCACCGCCACGCCGTACTGGCCGGTGAACACATCCAGCAAGAGATTCACGACATGATCAAGGAGGTCGTGCAGGCGTTCGTCGACACCTACTGCTCTGCCGAACAGTACCAGGAAGAATGGGACTACAACGGTCTCGGGGAAGCGCTGGAAGGACAGTTCGCTCTGGATATCACGCAAGGCCGAGGCAGCGTGGCCGAACACTTCAAAGACGTCGGTCGAGATGCCCTCATCGAGGAAATCCAGACCAAGGTTCGCCAGGCCTACGAGCACAAAGAGCAGGAACTGGGTTCCGAGCTGATGCGGTATTTAGAAAAAATGCTGCTCCTGCAAGTGATCGACCACCATTGGAAAGATCACCTGCTGGGCATGGACCATCTGCGCGACGGGATCGGCCTGCGCGGGTATGGACAAAAAGACCCGCTGATCGAATACAAGCGCGAAGGCTTCGACATGTTTTCCGGCATGATGGACCGCATCAAGTCGGATGTGCTGGAGCGGATGTTCCGGGTGCAGGCCGTCAGAGGCGAGCAACCCCCGCCGCCACCTCCAGAACCGGTCCTGCCACCTCGCATGGTGCTCAATCGCAGCGACGAACCGACTCCGCAAATCGCCCAACACCCAGCCGACAAGGTCGGTCGCAACGATCCCTGTCCTTGCGGAAGCGGCAAGAAATTCAAAAAGTGCCACGGAACATAGTCCGAGAACCCGTGGGAGGAAGCCTCTCACTTCTGGCTCCCGGCAGCGTCCTCAACTTCCATTTTCTGCTATCGTCCCAGGTCTTTTCGCCTTGACTTGCCGCCGAGCCAGCGGCTAATCTAACCCCCTCTTTTCCCTAAAGAATCCGGTAGAAAAGCGGTTTCTTGCGTCGAGGCTTGAAACGCGGCCCGACTACCGACAAGGGTGGTGTCACTTTGAGCACCGGGCATCCACAACTTCTGGCGGAGATCAGGGCTGAAATTGCCGCGACAGGTCCGATTTCGTTCGCCCGCTTTATGGACCTGGCGCTGTATCATCCGCGATTCGGCTATTACGTTCGCCCGGTCGACGACCCGACCAAGGAACGCATTGGATGGTCGGGTGACTTCTATACCAGCTCGGATCTGCATCCGATTCTGGGGCAGGCCCTGGCCAAGCAGACGCAGCAACTCGATGCGCTCCTCGGTCATCCGGATCCGTTCACGGTTGTGGAAATGGGACCCGGCAAGGGTTTGCTGGCGCGAGATTTCCTGGCCACCTGCCAGAACGCTCCCGCTGACCTCGGGCGCCGCCTCCGTTATATTTTGATCGAACGCAGCGCGGCGATGCGCGCCTTGCAACAGAACTACCTCGCCCCATGGGTTGGGCAAACCGGCCATGTGACCTGGATCGATCGCCTGGAGGATCTGCCCACGGACAGCATTACCGGCCTCTTTTTTTCCAATGAGCTGGTGGATGCGTTTCCCGTGCACCGCATCGCGGTGATCGACGGGAAGCTACAAGAAATATATGTCGACTGGCGTGAGGATCGCTTCACCGAAGTCCACCGCCCCTTGTCAGAGGAGCTGGCGAATCACTTGCGAGAAGGTGCTATCACCCTGCCGGAGGGATATCGGACCGAAGTCAATCTCGACGCGATTCATTGGATGAAACAGGTGGCGCAGGTGATGACTCGCGGCGTTGTCATGACGATCGATTACGGCCACACCGCGGACGATCTCTACGGACCGGACCGAAAAGCCGGCACCTTCCTCTGTTACTACAACCAAACGACCACGGAAGATGCGTTTGACCGAGTGGGTGAGCAGGACATGACCGCACATGTGGACTTTACTGCGTTGGCCAGGGTGGGCCAGGCGGCAGGATTGAACGTGACCGGTTTTACGAATCAAATGAGTTTCTTGATCGGCCTGGGCGCCGAGCAATTACTGGAGTCGCTCCAGCCGGAATCACCGGAATTTTTTGCCGCCATTCACCTCCTACGACCGGAGGGCATGGGACGGACCTTCAAGGTCCTGGTCCAGCATACGAACATGGCCAAGCCGGAGCTGGATGGATTGAAGTTTCAGCCGTTTTTTGGGTCGATTTTGGCCGCACAATCGGCCGCCTAGCAGAGAGCCGGCAAGGAATAATGGGTATCGTGACAGGCAGCATGTCAGGCGCCACCATTCGCTCGTCCCTGGTGTGCCATGGGTAGCGAAGCGGTTCCGCTGAATTACATCCCGATTCTGATTTTTATCGTGATCGCGGTCGCCTTCGGTGCGGTCCAGTTGCTCCTCGGGAGAATCGTCCGGCCGAGCCGCCCGTATCGCGCCAAGCTTGCGCCCTACGAGAGCGGCAGCCCGTTGTTTTCGGACGCCCGTGTGCAATTTCCGATTCGGTATTACATCATTGCGATGCTCTTCGTGATTTTCGACATCGAAATCGTGTTTATGTTTCCATGGGCTGTGGCGTTCAAGAAGCTGGGGTTGGTAGGGTTGATCGAGATGGGCGTGTTTATCGCCATCCTGATCGTCGGGTTCTGGTATGCCTGGAAAAA
>CAZBNV010000022.1:11204-13433 GCA_964493335.1 uncultured Nitrospira sp. | reverse complement strand
CGCCAGCTCGATGCCAATATCATGACGACGAATCTCGATGCCCTCGTCTGTTGGGCGCGCAAGTCTTCCTTGTGGCCCATGACGTTTGGCTTGGCCTGTTGCGCCATCGAGATGATCGCGAGCGTGTCCTCGCGCTATGACATCGACCGTTTCGGCGCGGGTGTCTTCCGCGCGTCGCCTCGCCAATCAGACTTGATGATCGTAGCGGGAACCGTCTGCCGAAAGATGGCGCCGGTCATCCGCCGAATCTACGATCAGATGCCGGAGCCGCGTTATGTGATCTCCATGGGATCCTGCGCCACGTCCGGCAATCACTACAACAGCTACGCGGTGGTCCAGGGAGTCGACCAGATCATTCCGGTCGACGTCTATATTGCCGGTTGCCCTCCTCGCCCGGAAGCGTTGTTGGACGGCCTCCTGAAACTGCAGCAAAAGATCCAGCGCGAGCGAGTATTCGTGAAGTAAATCGAGGAAGATGCAACCGCTGCTTGAACGACTGATGACCGCCTTTCCCGACGCCATCCGAGGCGTGGAGGTGGATACCGCTCGAAATGAGGTGACAGCTCGCGTGGCCGCCGCGCGGATCGTCGATATTGCGCGCTGGCTTCACGATGCGCCCGAAGCGTCGTTCGACCATATCACCGACATTTGCGCGGTGGATTATCCCGACGATCCGGAACGCTTTGAAGTCGTGTACCAACTGCTCTCGCTGCCGCATCGGCGGCGCATAAGGGTCAAGGCTCGCGTCACTGAAGGCGCTCCGGAAATCGCCTCGGTCACCGGCATCTGGAAAGGCGCCGAGTTCATGGAGCGTGAGGTCTATGATCTCATGGGCATTACTTTCGTGGGGCATCCCGATCTTCGGCGCATCCTGTTGCCGGAAGACTATGAGGAAGGCCATCCGCTTCGGAAAGATTTCCCGACCGAAGGGCGCGGCTGGCGCAGTTCTTTTCCATTCATTCCGCGCCTGGATGAAACACCCGAGGAGCAAACGGAAGGGGAGGTTCCCGACAAAGAGAAACAGGCCTTCCTTGCGACCGCACCGATGGGAGGCACACGCCGCCGCGAAGAGTTGCTGCTGAACATGGGCCCGCAACACCCGAGTACCCACGGCGTACTCCGAGTGGTGTTGGAATTGGACGGCGAGCGGATCGTGAAGGCCACGCCGGACCTTGGGTATCTGCACCGAGGAGTCGAGAAGCTGGCCGAAGGCCTCCACTATATGCAGATCATCCCGCACACCGACCGGCTCGATTATGTGTGCGCCATGACGAATAACTACGCGTACGTACGCACGGTAGAGAAACTGCTGGATATCACGGTACCTGAACGAGCGGAATATGTCCGCACCATCGTCGCGGAGATGCAACGGATCGTTGGCCACCTGTTCTGGCTGGGCACGCAGGCCCTCGACATCGGGGCCATGACCGTGTTCTTTTGGACTTTCCGGGAGCGCGAAGTGCTCCTGGATATGTTCGAAAAGCTGTGCGGCGCGCGCTTGACGTTGAATTACTACCGCATCGGCGGAGTGGACAGTGATTTTACGCCTGATCTCGTGGCTCGGCTGAAAGCGTTTCTGCACACGTTCCCGGACAAGGTCAGTGAGTACAACCAGCTCCTCATGTCCAATCGGATTTGGGTGGGACGAACGAGAAACGTGGCGGTGATTTCCGCGGAAGACGCGATCAATTTTGGGCTCACTGGCCCCACGCTGCGAGGGTCGGGCGTGGACTACGACGTGCGCAAATACGAACCATATGGAGTGTATGACAAGGTCGAATGGGAAGTGCCCGTCGGCAAACAGGGCGATACCTACGATCGCTACTGGGTTCGCATGGAGGAGCTTCGGCAAAGCGCGCGCATCATCGCGCAGTGCCTCGACCAGATGCCGGAGGGAGCGATCATGGCGGATGTACCGCACGTGATTCCCCCGCCCAAGGCCAAGGTCATGCGCGACATGGAGAGCCTGATTCACCACTTCATTATTTTCACGCAGGGCTTCAAGCCGCCGAAAGGCGAGACCTATTGCGGCACGGAAGTGCCCAAGGGCGAGCTCGGCTTCTTCATCGTCAGTGACGGAAGCCCTCGGCCCTACCGAATGAAAATACGCGCTCCATCTTTCATTCATATGGGCGCGTTCGACCACATGGCCCGTGGGTATTTGATCTCGGACATCATCACAATCTTCGGGACCTACGACATCGTGATGGGAGAATGTGATAGATGAAG
>CAZBNV010000022.1:0-11104 GCA_964493335.1 uncultured Nitrospira sp. | reverse complement strand
CCTCCTCTGGTAGAAGAAAGATGTTGAAGGAACAGTACAAAGACGAAATTGCCGAGATCTTAGCTCGCTATCCGGTGAAGCGGTCGGCACTGCTGCCCCTGCTGTATCTCGCCCAACGAGACCAGGGCTATCTCACGGAATCAGCCATGCAGGAGATCGCCGGGATCTTGAAGCTGACCCCGCCGCAGGTGTATGAGACAGCCACGTTTTATACGATGTTGAACCTGAAGCCGGTGGGCAAGTTCCACATTCAGGTCTGCAAATCATTGATGTGCGCGCTGGTCGGTTCAGATACCCTCATCGGCTGGATCGGCACGAAGCTGGGCATCAAACCAGGCGAGACGACGGCGGACAGATTGTTCACGTTGAGCGCCGTGGAATGCCTGGCTGCCTGCGGGACTGCCCCGATGATGCAGATCAACGATGACTACTATGAACGGCTGACCGAGGCCAAACTCGATCGCATCCTGGCCGATTTGCGAGAGACTGGCGCTTCGTCCCTGAAGACGGGTCCATTTATGTGGCCGGAACCGAGCGGAACAAGATAATAGGAGCTGATGGCTGATGGCTTATGGCACAAACGGGTCCTTTGCCTTTTGCGATAGGCCATAGGCTATACGCCATTAGCTCTTTGCGCGAAATCTCATGACCAACTACGAACCGATTCTTCTCAAAAATATGCTGCAACCCGGCTATACGGGTTCGCTGGCCGACTACGAGCGCGCCGGTGGATACCAGGCGCTGCGGAAAGTGGTCGGGAAGGTCAGCCCTGCGGATGTGACGGCCACGGTCATGAAGTCGGGGTTGCGCGGACGCGGCGGTGCGGGATTTCCGACCGGGGTCAAATGGGGATTTCTTCCCAAGGACTACCAAGGGCCGCGCTACCTCTGCTGCAATGCCGACGAGAGTGAGCCCGGCACCTTCAAAGATCGCCAGCTGATCGAACGTGATCCGCACCAACTGATCGAAGGCATTGTGATCGCCTGCTACGCGATCGGCGCCGCCAGTTCCTACATTTATATTCGCGGCGAATTTGTCCTCGGGGCCAAGATCCTTGAACATGCCCTCGCAGAAGCCCGCGCCGCCGGTTATGTCGGTAACAATATTCTCGGCGGCAACAGCACCATCGACGTCTGGGTCCACCGCGGCGCCGGCGCCTATATTTGCGGCGAGGAAACGGCCCTCCTGGAATCGCTCGAAGGCAAGCGCGGCCTCCCACGCGTCAAGCCGCCGTTTCCGGCTACGCACGGGCTCTATAACAAACCGACGGTGGTGAACAACGTCGAGACCCTGGCCAATCTGCCGCACATCATGACCCGCGGCGCCGAATGGTTCGCCTCGATCGGTTCGCCGCCGAAGAGCACCGGCACCCGGGTCTTTTGCGTGAGCGGCCATGTCGCGCGGCCAGGCAATTACGAAGTCCCGATGGGCATCACCTTCCGGGAGTTGATCTACGAACAAGCCGGCGGCATGCGGTCGGACAAGAAGCTCAAGGCCTTCATTCCTGGCGGCGCGTCCGCGCCCTTTCTGACCCCCGATCACTTGGACGTCAAATTGGATTTCGAATCGGTGGCTCAGGCTGGATCGATGTTGGGCTCAGGCGGTGTCACGGTGATGGAAGAGGGCACCGATATGGTGTGGGCCGCGTTGCGCCTGATGGAGTTTTTCTATCACGAGTCTTGCGGCAAGTGCACTCCTTGCCGGGAGGGCAGTTCGTGGCTCGTACAGACCATGCGCAGGATCATGAATAAACGCGGGCAGATGTCAGACCTTGAAACCCTGACTGACCTGTGCAAAAACATCGCCGGACGCACGGTGTGCGCCTTCGGTGATGCCGAGGTGTCCCCGATTATGAGCACGCTCAAACATTGGCGGCACGAGTATGTCGCGTTGATTCATGCCGCGGAGACGGCGAACTTGATACGACCTGAGCCGGTCGGAACGAGAAGGTAGCATGGAGTCCTGTGTTAACGTGTTGCCGGAGAAGTCTGAGCGAGTCCCATTGCTTTGCGCGCTTTTCCACATGAACCCGTCGGCACCTCAGGAAATGTAGCTTGACTATGGCTGATTCCACACCAGAAACAGTTCGCCTCACGATCGACGGCACCACGGTTGCGGTCCCCAAAGGCACGCTCGTCATCGAAGCGGCCCGACGCGTGGGCGTGATGATTCCGCATTTCTGTTACCACCCAAAACTGAAGCCGGACGCGAACTGCCGGATGTGCCTCGTCGAAGTCGAAAAGATGCCGAAACTGCAGACCGCCTGCAGCACCCCGGTCGCCGAAGGCATGGCTGTGCGCACCGCCACCACCGTCGTGGACGATGCCCACAAATCGGTCTTGGAATTCATCTTGGCGAACCATCCGCTCGATTGTCCGGTGTGCGACCAGGGCGGCAAGTGCGATCTGCAAGACTTCTCGCATCAATACACGCCGACGACCAGCCGATTTGCGGAAACCAAACGCATCTTCCAGAAAGAATACTTCAGCCCCCTCATTGAAACGCAGATGAACCGCTGCGTGCAATGTTTGCGCTGTGTCCGCTATTGCGACGAAGTCATGGACGTGAAGGCGCTGGCGCCGGTCGGCCGCGGCACCATGACCGAGATCAAACATTTCGCGGCCCATCAGCTCGACTGCGAATTTTGCGGGGGCTGCGTGCAGATCTGTCCCGTTGGGGCCATCGTGAGTCGTCTTTCCATGTACGAATATCGCCCCTGGATGCTCAAGCGGGCCGAAACCATTTGCACCTTCTGCGGGGACGGCTGCCGAATTACCGTGCAAACCAAGGGCAACGAACTCATCGAGGTCAACTCGCAGTATGGAGCCGGCCGCAACAATGGCGACCTCTGCGCTCGCGGCTTTTTCGGCTTCCACGTCTCCACCCACCCCGAACGGCTCACGCACCCTCTGATCCGCCGCAATGGAACATTGGTCGAGGCCACCTGGGAAGATGCACTGGAATATGTCGCTGAGCAGGCGTTGCGCCTGAAGTTATCCTATGGACCGGATGCGTTCGGGGGGCTCATTACGTCCCGTTGCACCAACGAAGACCTCTACGTATTCCAAAAGTTCATGCGCCAGGTGATCGGCACCAACCACATCGACAGCAGCGCGCGATACGGACACATGAGTGGCGTGCAGGCCCTGCGCCGGGTCCAAGGCACGCACCGCTGGACCATTGCCTTTGAGGATATCGTCGCCGCCGACACTCTGCTCCTGGTGGGCACGAATATTACCGAGACAAGTCCGGTCACCGGCCTCAGGGTGAAAGAAGCCGTCAAGAAACGGCAGGCGACGCTCGTGACGATGGAAACGCTGCAACCGGCCATTGATACGCTGAGCAACATCGTCAATTTGGCCGCCCAGCATTTCCCTACCTATCCCACGCAATTCGGGAATACCGTCATTGGATTGATCAAAGCAGTCCTCGAACAGAATCAGGTCGATGCCACCACGGCCCAGCAGGCGCCGGCATTCGTGCAACGCCTGACCGCCGCCCTGCAGAGCATCTCCTGGGACGCCTTGGAAGCAGCCACCGGTCAGACACGATCCCAATGGGCAGAAACCGCGCAGACACTGGCCGGAGCGAAGCGGTTGGTCATCCTGGTTGGAAATGGCGTACTGCGTCAGCCGGGCGGACAGGACATCCTTACAAATCTCCTGGACCTGCTGATCCTGCTGGGCAAACTCGACAAACCAGGGTGCGGGCTCGGGCCGCTCGCTGAAGAGAACAACGATCAGGGTGCCGTTGAAATGGGCGCTGTGGCTGAATTTTTCCCAGGCCCTGCCCCTCTCAATGACCAAGCCGTCCGCGAACGCATCGCGGCCGTGTGGCGAGAAGAATTACCTCGCACCCCCGGTGCCTCCCTGACCGACATGCTCGCCGCAGCCAACAGAGGCACGCTCAAAGCGTTGTTTGTCGTCGGGGAAAACCCGGTCGGCACCCTGCCCGCCGCGGCCCAAGCCAAAGAAGCCCTGGCGAACCTGGAGCTGTTGGTCTGTCAGGAATTGTTCCTCACCGAAACCGCGGCGATGGCCCATGTGGTACTGCCGGCCTCTTCGTATGTGGAGAAACACGGTACCTTCACCAACTCCGAAGGGCATGTCCAGGCGGTCCGCCAAGCGATCGATCCGGTGGGCGACAGCCGTCCCGATTGGGAAATAATCTCAGCCATCTCGGTATTGATGGGTTCGCCTCTCGAATATGGGGACGCACGGGAAATCCTGAAAGAGATTCGGAGTGTCATCCCTGGTTATGGCCTGCTGGGACCGACGCCGACGACACCCAAAGTGGATCAGACGATATTGACCCGCTATCTGACCGAAGGGTTTGCAGCCGATGTGACGGCACGTTATACCCTCGCATCAGCGCATCCGGCAGGTGACAAGCAATTCACCCTCATGTTCGTCCAGACACTGTTTCACTCCGGCAAGTTATCGACTCGCTCCAAGGGACTCCTCCAATTGCAGCGAGAGGGGTTTCTGTCGATCAATCCGGACGATGCTACCAAGCTGGGATTGACGGACGGAGGACAGGTTCGGATTTCGAACCCACGTGCGACCGTGACCACGACCGTAAAGGTGCGCGCGCGTGTGCCCGTCGGCCTGCTCTGGTTCCCGGAGCATTTCGATGGCGAGGCCAAACAGCTCGCCGACTGGACGATTGATCCCCAGACTCAAATCCCCTATTTTAAGCTCGCGCGCGTGTCTCTCGCGAAGGTCTCGTAGGACGGGACGAGGAGTATTGTCGTTATGGAAATTGGATTGCGACTGGCGGTGTCGTTGGCTCAAATCGCCGCGGTGATGGGGGTGGTGATGCTGACCGTCATGGTCCTCACCCTCGCCGAGCGGAAAGTTCTCGGCTGGATGCAGGATCGCATGGGCCCGATGGAAGTCGGCCCCTATGGTGTCCTGCAACCGATCGCGGACGGTCTGAAATTGTTCTTCAAAGAAGACATCATCCCGGCCGGAGCCAACAAGTTCCTCTTCACCCTCGCGCCGATCCTGGCGCTCGTGCCCGCGATGATCGGCTTTGCGGTGATCCCGTTTGGTCCCAGCATGACCATTGAGCTGTTCGGCATGCAGATCACGCCGTTCGTCATCAGCGACATCAACATCGGCATCCTCTACATTTTGGCTTTTGCCTCGATCGGCGCCTACGGGATTATCCTGGGCGGCTGGTCATCCAACAGCAAGTATTCCCTTCTCGGCGGACTCCGTTCCGCCGCGCAGGTGATCAGCTATGAATTGAACGTCGGACTCGCGATCGTCGGCGTCATTTTGCTCTCCGGCTCGCTCAGCCTCGTAAAGATCACGGAGGCACAGGCCGGCGGATTTTGGAATTGGTACGTCCTGGCCATGCCGTTCCCGCAAATTTTCGCCTTCGTGGTCTACGTCATCTCCGCGGTGGCGGAAACCAACCGTGTCCCGTTCGACCTGCCCGAAGCGGAGAGCGAGCTGGTGGCAGGATTCTTCACCGAATACAGCGGCATGCGCTTCGCCTTTTTCTTCATCGCGGAATACGCCAACATGATTTTGGTCTCCTGCGTGGCGGCCGCGCTGTTCCTCGGTGGGTGGAATGCGCCCTATCCCGGCACCATCCTCGAGTACATCGGCCTGGAACGCATCGCCTGGATGGAAAACGTCGTCTGGTTTGCCGTCAAGGTGTACTTCTTCCTGTTCCTGTTTTTCTGGTTGCGCGCGACGCTGCCGCGCTTGCGATATGACCAATTGATGCGGTTCGGCTGGAAGGTGATGTTGCCCATCGCGTTGGGGAACATCGTGGTGACGGCCATTGCAGCCTATTTCTTTCCTCGGTAACGGAGTGGCATGAACATCGCCGTCTCGACACAACCGAAACGAAAAACGTCTCTCAGCGATTGGCTGAAGACGTTGACGTTTTACGAACTCCTCGTGGGCATGAAAGCCACGCTCACCCACTTGCTCAACTACAAACCGATCACCCTACAGTACCCGCACGAGAAGCGCATTTTGCCGGATAACTATCGCGGCATGCTCGCCTTGCTGCGGTACGACGATGGCACCGAGAAGTGTGTAGGCTGCGATCTTTGCGAGGCCGCCTGCCCCTCGCGCGTGATTCGAGTCGTCAGTGCTGAAGTGCCAGGGGAGCCCACGAAGCGGTACTCCAAAGAATATTACATGGATATGACCCGCTGTCTCTTCTGTGGCCTCTGCGTGGATGCCTGCCCCGTGGATGCCTTAGGAATGACGCGCGAATTTGAATGGGCCGTCTACGACAAGCGCCAGCTCCATCTCAATAAGCAACAGCTGCTCGCGATCGGTGACCGTTCTTTTCCCGTTCGGGAAAAACCCCTTGAGTTGCAGCACCCGAATGTGGCGTTTTTCAACGTCGCATTCAAGAATCTCCCGCAAAAGGAGAACTAAATCGCCCGCCTCGCCCTCCGTGACGGCCCCCGCACAGAGAGGAGCGAGTCGCAGCAGGCTGTCACCGGACAGTGTGCAAAACAGCAGGGAGCAAGAGAGTTCGGCCTGATTCGGGATACTCGACGGAAACATGGACCATATTTTTTTCTTCTACTTCGCCGGCGTAATCGCAGCCACCTCGCTCTTGGTCGTGGCACTGCGACATCCCGTCTACAGCGCGCTGGCCCTGCTGATTATGTTCTTTCATGTCGCGGGGCTGTACGTCACCCTGCACGCGGAATTCTTGGCCGCGGTCCAGATCGTCGTGTATGCCGGTGCGATCCTGGTCCTGTATCTCTTCGTGGTCATGCTGCTGAATGTGAAGACCGAGGAACGCTATCACAACCAACTGCCGGTAGCAGGGCTGCTCGGAGTGGTGTTGTGTACGGAGGTGATTCTGCTCCTCATGCAGTCCCGCACAGCGACATCCGTGGCAGCATCTCCGGCTGATCCGGTCACCGCAGCCGGCAATACCGAAACGATCGGCGAGGTCCTTTATTCAACCTACTTGTTTCCGTTCGAAGTCGCCTCCCTCATTCTGCTCGTCGCGATGATCGGGGCGATTATTCTGGCAAAAAAAGACATCGGTGAGAGTGCTCCGTAACAATCGGTGAGGCCATGGCAGTCCCTTTATCCTACTACTTGATCTTGAGCGGATTCGTGTTTCTCACCGGCGTAGTCGGGGTGTTGATTCGCCGCAACATCATCGTGATCCTGCTGTCGGTCGAATTGATGTTGAACGCGACGAATATCAACTTTGTGGCATTCTCCGAGTATTTTCACAATGTCGCTGGGCAGGTGTTCGTCTTTTTCGCCCTCACAGTGGCGGCGGCTGAAGTCGCCGTGGGCCTGGCCATCATTATTGCTCTTCACCGGGCGAACTCGTCGATCTACGTCGACGATCTCAATCTGTTGAAACGATAGTCCGACGTATTGCCCATGCTCTATACGCTGATTCCATTTCTCCCATTGTTTGCCTTCTTGATCGTGGGCATCGGTGAGCAATGGATCAAGGACCGGGCGCACCTGGTGGCTGTCCCAGCCATGGTGGGCTCATTTGTGCTCTCGCTATTGGCGCTGTACGACGTCGCGACAGGCCATCTTGTGAACGTGCCCCTCTATACCTGGCTGACCTCGGGAAACCTGGACATTCATATCGGGATTTCCATCGATCGGCTGACCGCCGTCATGCTGGTGTTGGTCACCACCGTCAGCACCCTGGTGCACATCTACACGATCGGCTATATGCAGGGAGAACCAGGATACGCCCGTTTCTTCGCCTATATCGCCCTGTTCACCTTTTCCATGCTGATGCTGGTCATGGCGGACAATCTGCTGCAACTGTTCGTCTTCTGGGAAGCGGTCGGGCTCTGTTCCTACCTGCTGATCGGGCATTGGTATGAGCGACCGAGCGCCTGCGCCGCCGCCACGAAAGCCTTCTTGGTCAACCGCGTGGGTGACTTCGGCTTCATCCTTGGCCTGTTCCTAGTGTGGTATTCCTTCGGCTCCCTCGATTACGCCACGGTGTTTGCGCAGGCCCAAGACCTGGCATCCAAAACGATGGACGTCCTCGAACCCTTCGGCGGGACATGGGATGTCTCAGTGATGACCATGATCTGCCTTCTGCTCTTTACCGGAGCGGTGGGAAAATCCGCGCAGGTCCCCTTACACGTCTGGCTCCCCGATGCCATGGAAGGACCGACGCCGATCTCCGCGTTGATCCATGCCGCCACCATGGTGACGGCCGGGGTCTTCATGGTCGCGCGATTGTCGCCGCTCTATAACCTATCGCCCACGGCAATGACGGTCGTCGCCCTCGTCGGCGCCCTCACCATGATGCTGGGCGCAACCATCGCCTTGACCCAAACAGACATTAAACGGGTGGTGGCCTATTCGACGATGAGCCAGCTCGGCTACATGGTGATGGCCTGCGGCTTGGGCGCCTACGGCGCAGGCATGTACCACCTCCTGACTCACGGCGCCTTCAAGGCACTCCTGTTCCTCGGCTGCGGCTCGGTGATCATTGCTTTGCACCACGAACAAGACATGCGGCGCATGGGCGGCTTAAAAGACAAACTCCCGGTCACCTATTGGACCTTTCTCGTCGGATCACTCGCGCTGGCGGGATTTCCCCTCACCGCGGGATTCTTCAGCAAGGATGACCTGCTGATCTCCTCCTGGTCCGCCGGTCCGTTGGGACAAGTCCTGACGATCTGTGGACTGCTGACCGCAGGACTCACGGCCTTTTACAGTTTCCGTCTGGTCTTCGTGACCTTCTGGGGTCCGTCTCATGTTGATCCCCACCATGCCGGCCACATCCACGAACCCTCGACCACGATGACCGCTCCGCTCATGGTCCTCGCGGTCCTCAGTATCGTCGCCGGCTACCTGGGTATTCCGGCCTTTTTGGAGCCGGTCTTCCATGGCGACGGGACAGCCGCGCATCATGAAAGTCCGGCGGCCTATGGCATCATAGCGTTCGCCACCTTGATGGGACTCTCCGGGATCGGTGCCGCCTACTATCTGTATGTGCTGAACCCAAACTTGCCGAATCGGCTCGCGCAGCAGTGGCGCGCGGCCTATGAGTTGTCACTTCACAAGTGGTATGTCGATGAAGCCTACGACCGCTGGTTTGTCCGTCCTACGTTGTCAGCCGCCAACGGTCTGTGGAAACATGTCGACGTCTCGATCATCGATGGAGCGGTCAACGGCGTGGCACGCGCCATTGCCTGGGGAGGCTGGATCATCCGTCTGACGCAGAGTGGGCAAACGCAGCATTACGCTCTCGGCATGACGCTGGGTGCCGTGGTTATTTTGACGGTGTATTTGCTGTTCTAGAGCGGAAAGGGAATCAATGGTCACTGGTCATCGGTCGTCAGGAGTCATCTGCGTATCCTGTATCCGCTGCCATGGGCTCTTGACCAATCATTCATGACGAGTTCGTTTCCCTGGCTCAGCCTGATCATTTTTCTGCCCCTGCTGGGAGCCATCCTCTGTCTCCTGGTCAAGGCGGAGTCGGCCCGCTGGTTGGCCCTCGGCTTTACCGTGGCGGATTTTCTCTGCTCGCTTCCGCTGTGGTGGCTCTTCGACTCTTCAACCGGTGAGATGCAATTCGTCGAACGAGCCTCCTGGATTACGTCCCCACCGGTGCAGTACAGCCTTGGCCTTGACGGCATCAGTTTTCCGCTGATCTTGATGACGACCCTGCTCATGCCGTTCTGCGTCACCGTGTCCTGGACCGCGATTGAAAAACGCATCCAGCTGTTCATGTCGATGTTGCTGGTAATGGAAACGGCGATGCTGGGCGTGTTCGTCGCCCTGGATTTTGTCTTGTTCTACGTGTTCTGGGAGGC
Organism: uncultured Nitrospira sp.; assembly: GCA_964493335.1. Classification (GTDB taxonomy): domain Bacteria; phylum Nitrospirota; class Nitrospiria; order Nitrospirales; family Nitrospiraceae; genus Nitrospira_A. The sequence goes on along the minus strand of CAZBNV010000022.1, from coordinate 1,305 downwards.
CATGCTGATCCCGATGTATCTGCTCATCGGCGTCTGGGGCGGCCCCAATCGACTGTATGCGGCGATCAAATTTTTTCTCTACACCTTGGCAGGCAGCCTCTTGCTCCTGGTCGCGATCATTGCCCTCTACTTCCATGGCGGGCAGACCTTCGACATCCTGGCGCTGAGTCGGGGCACCTACAGTGCGTCGCTGCAAATGTGGCTGTTCCTCGCGTTCTTCGCCGCCTTTGCGGTGAAAGTCCCCATGTTTCCATTTCATACCTGGTTGCCGGACGCACACGTGGAAGCTCCCACGGCAGGCAGCGTGATTCTCGCAAGCGTGTTGTTGAAGATGGGCACCTACGGCTTCCTCCGCTTTACCTTGCCGATGTTGCCGGATGCCACCGTCACGTTCACGAAACCGATGATCGCGCTGTCGATCATCGCCATCATTTACGGCGCCTATATGGCTCTTGCCCAAACTGACATCAAGAAACTCATCGCCTACTCCAGCGTCAGTCACATGGGCTTCGTCACGCTGGGCATCTTCGTGTTCACGTCACAGGGCATCAGCGGTTCGGTCGTGTACATGGTTGCTCACGGCCTCTCGACCGCCGCGCTGTTCCTGACGGCCGGCTTCCTCATCTCGCGCTTCCGCGGGTCGAGCACGATCGCCGACTACGCTGGTGTCAACAAGCCGGCTCCGGTTCTGGCCGGCTTCTTCCTGATCGCCGCGCTGTCGTCGCTTGCGCTTCCCGGACTGATCTCCTTCGTCGGTGAGTTCCTCGTCCTCGTCGGGACCTTCGAGCGCTACATGTGGGTTGGCGCGCTCGCCACGCTCGGGATCGTCATCACGGCGGCGTACGTCCTGCGCCTCTACCAGCGCACGATGACCGGCCCGGTCAAGCCCGAGCTCAGTGAACTGCGTGACCTCGGCGGACGCGAGATCTCCGCGCTCGTGCCGATAGCAGCGCTGACGATCATTCTCGGCCTGTTCCCGGCGCCGCTGCTGAATGTCATCAATCCGGCCGTCGATCGGGTGATGACGAGCATCGGAGCGATCGATCCCGCACCCACCGTTCCCGCCGCCGCTGAAGGGGCCAGCCAGTGGGCGCCGTGCTCGCGGTCGCGCGACTCGCGACCGACACAGCCGAGGAATTCGAGCTGCCGACGATCAACTACTCGGCCATCTCGCCGATCCTCATCATCTTCGGTGCAGCGATTGTGTCGGTCCTCGTCGAGGCGTTCGCACCTCGCCGCGCTCGTCGGCCGATCCAGCTCGTCGTCGTCATTGGCTCGGTTATCGCGGCACTCGTTGCGGTCGTG
>CAZBNV010000021.1:0-67568 GCA_964493335.1 uncultured Nitrospira sp. | reverse complement strand
TCGTGGTGGATGAACTGCGCTCCCAAGAGGAGGTCGTCATCAAGTCCATCTGGGATTATTTGGAAACCGTCAAAGGCGTGTCGGGCGCCACGATCACCGGCGAGGGCAAGGTGGTCCTGATTCTGGACACCTCGGAACTGGTCCAGAATGCGCGAGCCTGGCATGCCATTGGAGCTACCGCCTAGATCAAGAGCGGCCGGCGGAGACGTCCCGGCCTATATCTCCCTATCCCAACCATGAATGAGAGCGGAGGTCATCGGAGGAACCATGTCAAATCTCATCACTGAAATCGATGCCCGAACCAGACTGGCCGGAGCGAACCAGATGGAACTCTTGCTGTTCAAACTGGGCACGAACGAAATTTTCGGCATCAATGTCTTCAAGGTACGGGAAGTGATGAAACTTCCCGAACTCACCAAGGTCCCGGAAGCCGATAGCCGAATCGTGGGCATGGCGAACATCAGGGGCGTGATGGTTCCTGTCGTCGGCCTCAGAAGCAGCATGAACCTCGGGTCTGACATGGAGTCGGACGGAAGCAGCGCCGCATCTTCCCCCTACCTGATCGTGTCCGAATATAACGCCAGCCTGCAGGGATTCCTTGTGGCCGGCGTCGATCGCATCATGCGTTTTTCCTGGTCGGCCATCAAGACGCCACCTGCCATTGTCAGAGAAAACAGTAAGGGTGCGGTCACGGCCGTCACCATGCTGGACGATGGCCGTATGGTGCTGATTCTCGACGTGGAAAAAGTGCTGCATGATATTTGCCCGCGTACCGATGACGACTTCTTCGCAGGCTTGATTACGTCTCCGGCATTGCAATCCAAGTGCATTCTGTTTGCCGACGACTCCTCCGTGGCGCGGATGCAAATTCGCAAGGCGCTCGATCGCTTTGAGATGTCGTACATCATGACCACGACCGGCGGAGAGGCCTGGACCAAACTGCAGGAGTTCGCAGAGCAGGCCACGAAGGAAGGGAAATCGCGAGTGGATCATATACATGGCATTCTGAGCGACATCGAAATGCCGGATATGGATGGCTTCACACTCACCAAGCACATCCGGACAGATCCAAGGCTCGCCCACCTCCCCGTGATTCTTCATTCTTCGCTGACAGGCACCTGCAACATTGAGAAGGGGAAAATGGTCGGCGCATCGGACTACATCACCAAGTTTGACGCGAAGATCCTGCGCGAAAAATTGTCCTGTCATCTCAGTCCCCCCGCACAGGAGACCGGCAAGGCCGCCTAATTTCGATGTCCGGTGGCCCGGGAAGATCGTACTGAGCCTTTGTCGCGGACGGCTCTGACCTCCTGACGACCTCCCTACCATGAAGTATCGGGTGAAGCGGGCCGCCGAGAGAAATGGGAACGCATGCTTCAGGAAACAGCGGGGAGGATAGGGCCGTAATCAAAGAGTTCGTGGGCCATCGGCGGCATGGCGAATACCGGGATGGAAGCCGGGTGCGAAGCGCCAGCGGGTTTGGCTTCCAGAGCGATCGGCAAACCCCTGGTAAGTATGTAAGAAGCGTCGTGTTTCATCAATCATTATGGAGGAGGTCGGTAGCATCATGGGGAGCATCATGAAGAATATGACGATTGGGCCCAAGTTCACGATATCAATCCTTGCTGTGTCGTTGCTGGTCGTAATGATCGGTCTTGTGGTCCTGTACCAGCAGGAAGAGAGCAAAATGGGGACGATGCTCACGGGGCGCGCGAACGTCATCAGCACGCAGATCATGATCACCCGGGCGTACATCACCCAGAACTATGTGAACAAAATCAAGAAATCAAAAGCCGGAGGAGAGATTCAGGTGGTCAAGGACCATATGGGCCTACCAGACGCCATTCCTTTACCCGCAACAGCCGTACGCGAAATGGGGGAAGAAGCGTTTAAAACCGGTTCCTATAACGCCCGCCTGGTCAGTCAGAATCCCTTGAATCCCACGAATGCCCCGAAGGACAATTTCGAGAATGAAGCGCTCAGAGCCATTATGAGCGGAGCCGACAGTTATACGCGTCGTGACGACGTGAATGGCGTCGAAACGTTCCGGCGGGCCGTGGCTGACAAAGCCACGACAGTCGCGTGCCTGAGCTGCCACACCAATAACAAGGTCGGCGATACGCTGGGGATGTTGACCCTCTCGATTCCGATGGGAGAAGCGATTGCCCTGTCCAATCGCTCCATGTGGCAGACCGGCGGACTGATGGCGGGTATCGTCGTGATCATCATGTCCGTGACCTATTTCCTGCTGCGCAACATCGTGCTGAAACCGCTGGCTCGAATGAGCGACATCTCCAAAGACATTGCCGAGGGCGAGGGCGATCTCACCAAGCGTGTGCCCTGTCAGGGCAACGACGAAATTGCCCACATGGGCAGCTATTTCAATGAATTCATCGGGAAGTTGCAACAGATGATCAAGAAGGTGGCTCACGTCACGGACAAGGTCGCCTCCGCGTCAGTGGAGTTATCCGCGACGGCGGAAGAAATTTCCAAGGGGACCGATAGCCTGACATCACGAGCCACTCAAACCGCTGCCGCGGTGGAGGAAATGACGACGACCGTCGGACAAGTGGCTCAAAATTCAAACAAGGCGGCCAGTCTGGCGCAAGCGACGGTCAAAACGGCTCAAGAGGGCGGGACCGTGGTGTCGACCACCATTTCCGGGATGCAGCAGCTGTCTGACGCCGTCTCCAGTTCAGCAACGATCATTTCTGCACTCGGCAAGTCATCCGATCAAATCGGGGAAATTGTGGGAACGATCGAAGACATTGCCGACCAGACGAACTTGTTGGCCCTCAACGCCGCGATCGAAGCCGCCCGTGCCGGTGAGCAGGGGCGCGGCTTCGCCGTCGTGGCCGATGAAGTCCGCAAACTCGCCGAACGGACGACCAAAGCGACGAAGGAAATCGGCGATATGATCCGACAAATCCAGCAGGACACCCGGGGTGCGGTCGAGTCCATGCAACAGGGGACGCAGAAGGTGACTGCCGGCGTCGATCTGGTCAATAGGACCGGTGAGGCCCTATCACAGATCGTGCGCATGGTCTCTGAAAGCGCAGACATGATCCGGCAGATTGCCGTCGCCTCGGAAGAACAGTCGGTCGCAACGCAGCAGATTGCGAGCGACATCGAGCAGGTCGCGAAGGTCACCAAGGACTCCTCGTCCGGAGCGCATGAGTCGGCGAAGGCCAGTCAGGACCTGAGCCAACTGGCGGTCGAACTCCAAGGCATTGTGGGTGGTTTCAAGATCTAAGGAGACCAACCGGGAGGAGGAGCCATACAGCATGAGTGCCATGGAGCAACAGGTGCAAGCCCAGGACCAGGCGGCCGCAGCACATTCTGCGGACCGTCTGGCCGAGCGGGCGGGTGACGATCTCTGCCAATGGGTCATTTGCCGGATCGGCAGTGAAGAGTTCGCGGTGGATGTCTTGCGGGTACAGGAGATCAACCGGATTGCAGAGGTCACGCGCGTCCCGAAGACTCGACATTATGTGGAGGGCGTAATCAATCTGCGAGGCCGGATCATTCCGGTATTGGATCTTCGGAAACTTTTCGGCCTCACCGGTGTCACGCAGACCACACAGAGCCGCATCGTCGTGGTGTCGGTTCAAGCCAAGCTGGTTGGGCTGGTCGTGGACTCTGTGGAGGAGGTGTTGCGCGTACCCAGAAGCGCCATCGAATCTCCTCCGTCGGTCGGCACAATGGCGGGTGCAGAATTCACGCAGGGCGTGGGACGCATTGAGGATCGCCTTCTCATCCTCCTTGATTTGAACCGGCTGCTCCTTGCCAGGGAGGCAGCCTAAGACGACCAGCCAGGCGCATACGGTCGCGTCAGTGCCTTTTGCAGTCGCGTGGAAAGGATCTGGCCGCCATCCTGCACGGGTGGCGGCCTCCGCCGCATCTCCGCGTGTCCAGCAGCAGACACGTTGTTATCAGGTGAACTAGTCTCGAGTAACGCTTTACGTGCAGGGGCAGGTTATACAGGCCACCCTGGTCAGAATCCGACATTGGCTAGGTGAAGCGTCGGGTTGCTTTCAAGACCATTTCCACATGCTTCCGCAGATCGCCCAATTCCTTCGACTTGAATGCGGTCTTGGTGCGGGCAAGCACCTCCACCGTCTCCTCCAGCGCCTCCCCATAGGCCGCCAAACGCTCGCAGCGCATGACTCGACACACGTCCGCTGATTGATTCTCGGTCTCTTCGAGACCTCCCACTACCTGACCGACGACCAGCGATAATTGTGCGATGTGAGAGACCGCCTGCTCCACATATCGTTTCGTGGTCCAGGCAACCAATGGGGGTCTCTCGGCGCCACCTCTGACGGTGACAGCCTGTTCGAGTTGACCCAGCGCAGCAGTCAGTTGAGACGTGCCAACAGAGGCATCGCGCACCGCTCGCAAGAGTCGACCCTTCTGTAAGGCGCGGGCGACGGCCTGTCTCAATTCAGGTAACTCGACCGGCTTGAGGAGATAGTCGCTGATGGATAACCGCAAGGCAGCGACTGCCGTCGCCAAGGAAGGATAGCCCGATAGAACGATCACTGGAAGTTCCGGTAGGCGGTCATGCACCGACCGCAAGAATTCCAACTCCGTATCACCCGGCATGCGGATGTCCGCGATCAACAGATCATAGGCCTGCTCCAAGCGCCTCGCGGCTTCCTCTGAATCTTGGGCGCAATCACAGAGATAATCTGTCTGCCGCAGTAGAGCCGCGGTTGACAATCGGAACGTCTCTTCGTCGTCGGTAATCAAAAGACGCGCTTGCTCGTGGATCATTTCGTCTGTCCTTCCGAATGAGTTCCCGGGTGCGTCATCCGTGCCGGAGAGAGCAGCACGGTGAAGGTCGACCCCTTACTGAGGATACTGACAACCTCGATCTTTCTACCCATTCCTTTCACGAGGCTGGAGGATATGGAGAGCCCGAGGCCGAGACCTCCTTGTGTACGCTTCTGCATTCCGGAAACAAATGGTTCACAAATATGAGGCAGTGCGTCAGGCGCGATATCGGAGCCCTGCTCGGACACGCCGATGCGGACGTGGTCTTCATCATGGCTGATATCGATCACGATGATCCCGCCCTCCGACGAGGCTTCCACCCCGTTTTGACCAGGTTCAACAACACCTGAAGCAGGTCTCGCTGTACCAGTCGTAACGGCGGAACGGTCGGAGTAATCCTAGTCTGAAGGGTGAGTTTTCACTGCGTCAACTTTGGCTTCAGCAAAAAGGCACAATATTCAATGACGGTCTCGAGCGCGATGACCTCCTCTCGTGGCGATTCATTTCGATACAGGCCGTACATCCGCCTTATGATGCTCGTGACACGTTCGATTTCCCGCTCAATCAGTCCCACGAATTGATAGTGGGGATGCTCTCGGGAAATTCCATCCTTCACCAGAAGAAACGCGTGCCTTCTGCCGGCAATCGGATTAGTAATTTCATGTGCAACCCCTGCCGCGAGTTGTCCCAATGCCGCCAACTTCTCCGCCTGTGCGCGCTGCTGGCCGTCGTCTGCAGACCATCGAGATCCGAGGTCAACCACACCGTCAGCAGCCACTGCTCAGGACCATCACTCATGAGCAGGCGGCTGGACATAATGTTCGAGACAAGTCAGCTGAGAGTTCGCAGAATCACCTTAAGCTGGCAGGCCACACCGGGAGAGGGACTAGAACCTATCTCAAAATTGCTTGAGCAGCATGGTGATCGATGCGAGTTGCACAAAACCCAGAAAGTTGGTGGCGTAATATTCCCATCGCACCAGTAGCCGACGCTTCCATTGGAGCCACGCAAGGAACCGCTCCACGAGCCAGCGGCGTTGGTAGCGCCGGAAGTGGCGGCCGTCTTGCATCTTGAGTTTCCGCGTGGACCAGTGTGGCGCAATCATGTTGATGCCATCCTGCTTGAGGTCGTCATCCAGTCCATCGCTGTCGTAGGCGCGATCGCCGATGAGGTGCTTGGGTTTGGCCTCCAGCATGTAGAAGTTGAAACTGAGTTGCACCAACGTCACCTCATGATGATTCGCCGCATGCGTGCTCACGGAGAGCGGCAGCCCATGGCGATCCACAATCGCGAGAATCTTCACGCCTTTGCCCCGGCGGGTCAGCCCGATGCCGTCGCCCCCACCCTTGGCGGCGGCAAACGTCGCATCGATGAAGCTCTCGCGCTCATCGAGTGCGCCTTCCTCACGCAGCGTATTCGCGAGCTGTGTCAGGATGTCTCTCAGCACCTCGCGTTCGCACCACTGTTGAAATCGGCGATGCACCGTCTTGTAGTTGGGATAGCACTGCGGGAGCATGTGCCACTGTGCGCCGGTGTTCAGTATCCACAGGACGGCCTCCAAGATGGCCCGCGCCGGCACGGGGTTGCGGCCAGGACGGCTTTCCGGGATGTGTTCCTCAGGAAACTGTTTCCGAATGCGTTCCCATTGGTCATCGCGCAATCGCAGCATGCAGTCGCATGATAGGCACTTCGTTCCTCGACACAACTATTTTGAGATAGGTTCTAGACTGTTCGATTCCTATTCGACCATACTGCAATTTCCACTTGGGCAATAATGTGTGATCACGTTTTTTCTGCCGCTAACCGACGACCATGCCAAACGGAACCCTCAGACTGATTCAACGCAAACTCTCCTCAACACGGTCCGTGACCGTGCTCACAGGCGCCGGTATCTCTGCCGACAGCGGCGTGCCGACCTTCCGCGGGACCGACGGACTCTGGCGGAATTTTCGCGCGCAGGACCTGGCCACACCAGAGGCCTTTGAACGAGATCCCCGCCTCGTGTGGGAATGGTACAACTGGCGGCGCGAACTGATCGCCACCAAACGACCCAATCTCGCGCATGATGCCGTAGCGCAGATGGAGCGGAAGTTCGAACAGTTTTGGTTAATCACACAGAATGTGGATGGACTGCATCGCGACGCCGGCTCACGCAAATTGTCCGAGATTCACGGCAATATCTGGATGGTCCGTTGCACCCAATGCGGAGACGTAGCCGAGAATCGAGAGGTGCCGATCGCGACGCTGCCCCTGTGCGGGACGTGCGGCGGGCTGCTCCGCCCACACATCGTCTGGTTTGGAGAATCACTCGCGCAAGTAGATCTTCAGAGGAGCGACGCCGCTTTGCAGTCCTGCGACCTGTGCCTGATCATCGGCACCTCCGGGCTGGTGTATCCGGCGGCAGGATTCGCCTCGATTGCGAAACAGGCCGGCGCCTTTATCGTGGAGATCAACCTGGATCCGACGCCCCACACGGGATTGGTCGATGCAGCGCTTCAGGGCCGCGCAAAAGACCTTGTTCCCTTATTACTGGAGACGTGAGAGAAGCGGCAGCAGGTCGTTGAGATTGGCGATCGTGGTCCCGTTCGACGGATGCGCCGGTTGCCCGCGCGCCAACAGCACCCCTGTCACCCCGACGCTCTGCGCACCCTTCACATCGTCCCGCTCACTGTCGCCCACATGAAGGGCATCGGCTGGATCAACCGCATGTTTGTCCAAGGCCTGCTGAAAGATGCGCGCAGACGGTTTGGCGGCGTGGGCCAGACTCGAAATGGTGATCGTATCGAAGAGGTCGGCAATTCCCAACCCGCGCAAGACGGAAAACAAACGCGAGTCGAAGTTTGAGATGATGCCCAGCTCGAACCCTTGCGCTTTCAGTGTCGCCAGCACATCCCGCGTCTCCGGAAACAGCCGCCACGAATCCGGCCGTTCAAAGACCGCAAACACCTCTTCAAAAAACTCGTCGAAGCCTTCGAACATCCCAACGCGATAAAACACATTGTGCACGATGTCGAACCACCACAAGCGCTCGGATTGCTTGATAGCCGCCGGTTCCGTGGCGGCAAACACCGGCGGGGGCGCCTCCCGAAAGGCCCGCCCGAAGGCCGCTTTGATCGAGCCTAACGACTCTCCAGTCTTCTGGAACCCATGTTTTTCGGCGTACTGCAAGTAAATGTCCGCAACGGACCCATGAATGTGGAACAGGGTGTCGGCGGCATCAAAAAACACGACTTGAATGCGACTCTGAGTCATCGTGATCTGTGGCTCCTCAGGATCCGGCTCAGGGATTGGTTGCGCCATCCGGTATGACAGCCGGATTTTAGCAGGACGGTGAAAACAACTGCCAGTTTTGCATCCGATCATCGAGCACCTACGCCTGGCTGGTTTCGGCGTTTTCTTTGACAGTTTTCCAGGCCTTTGCTAGCGTCGGACTAGCTGTGAAAAACTGGGGTGAGCGAGATGGGTGCTAGCATCTTTGTGATCGATAGTAGTCCTGCCGTCCGCCGCATGGTGGAAGAGATTGCTATCCGCGAGGGTTATGAGGTCATTGGGTTTCAGGATGGCCCGAAAGCCCTGGAGGCGGTTCGCAAAATCAGTCCCTCGCTCATCCTCGCCGACTATCACCTTGAGAACATGACCTTCTCGGGCTTCTGTAAGGAGATCGGCAAACTCGACAATTTGGCAGAAACGTTGCTTATCTCTCTGGTAGATCCATCCGACAAGCTGGATGAAAGCAAGCTGCGCGCTCTCGGTGTCCAAGCTTTTCTGAAGAAACCCCTCCAGAGTGAGCAACTTCTCGATACGATCAACGGCATACTGAACGACGCCACTGGCAAGCAGGGCGGCGGAAGACTTCCGAAGTCGCGCATGTGGCCACCCGTCTCCACGGCCACCAACGATGACAATGACGCCTCCACGCGGAATGCATCCGCCAATGATGCCCCCTACGATGAGACGGAGAAGGAACCGACTGCCATGTCCCCATTACCCTCTCAAGCTGCCAACCCCTCCCCTTCCGGTGCCGCGCCGGCCTTGGCCGACGGCGACGCGATGATGAAGGGACTATTCGATCACCTATTGCAATCGGTCGTGCTGCAAGCCGATCGGAAGATTACTGATCTGCTGCCGCCGGCCATTACCAGGGAAGTGGCTGGACAAGTCGGGATCGCCGTGCGATCGGCGGTACAGACGGAAGTGACAAAACAGCTCACCGAGGCGCTCGCTCCGGAACGTCTCCAGACTGCCATGCGGGATCTCATTCAAGAGGAATTGCGACGTCAATCCCAGACCCATCTCGCCGGCGTCGAAACCACAGTCCGCCAGGCCGTCTCAGACTTGGCCCCTGCAATCCTGGAGCAGTCTGCGGAGAAGCAACTGGGTGACCTTGCGGAGTCCGGGGTCAAAACACATCTGCCGGAGGCTCTACAAGCACACCTGGAAATGATCGACCAGCTGGTCAAGAAGGAAGTCGAGCGTGTCGCCGCGAGCTGCGCGCGGCAGGCGGCCGATGAAATTGTCCATGAAATGGCGAAGGATCCAATCCAGCAGGCAGTTCAGCGGATCGTTCCGGAAGTAGCAGACACTCAGGTACGGGCAGAGATCAAGCGATTGAGCTCCGCCGACTAACGTCTCGCTTGCCTACCCTCGCTTCACTTTTTTTGCTGCCGCACGACGGGTCTTAGCCAGCCCCTTCACACGCGCCACGTTCTTCCGATGCTTCTTGCGAGTTTTGCGATCCTTCTCTCGTCCCCTCGGCATAGTCTCTCCTTCAACGGTTATGGGCTCAGGCTGGCGCTATGGGTCAACATACTGAATCGTCGGATGTATATCACAGGGCTTCAGTCCGCCACAACCTTTTGAGCCACGATAGGCGAATCGCCGTTATCTTGTGAGCCCACACGGCGCATGTTAAGATGCGCCCGCGTTGCGCCTAGCCGCCGCTAAGATCATGTCCACGCCACAACTCGACAAGACCTATCGCCCGCACGACGTCGAAGATCGCTGGTACCAGCGCTGGATCGACGCCGGTTTGTTTCACGCCAACCCGGCCGACTCCGGGCAACCCTATTCCATCGTGATCCCTCCCCCGAACGTGACGGGTTCGCTCCATGTGGGCCATGCGCTGAATAATACCCTTCAGGATATTTTGATCCGCTGGCGGCGCATGCAGGGACGCAACACACTCTGGATGCCCGGCATGGACCATGCTGGCATTGCCACCCAAAATGTAGTCGAACGGCAACTCCAAGCGGAAGGCACCTCGCGGGAGACGCTCGGACGGGACGCATTCCTTCAGCGAGTGTGGCAATGGAAAGAAAAGTCCGGCGGGACCATCATTTCCCAGCTGAAACGGTTGGGCGCCTCATGCGATTGGGAGCGCCAGCGATTCACGATGGACGAAGGGCTCTCCGAAGCGGTCCGAGAGGTGTTCGTCCGACTGCACGAAGACGGTCTCTTGTATCGCGGCGAACGGCTGATCAATTGGTGCCCGCGATGCTTGACCGCGCTGTCCGACATCGAAGTCGAGCATGAAGAGATTACCGGAAAACTCTATACGATTCGTTATGCCCTCGCAGACGATCCGTCGCAATTTCTCTTGGTCGCCACAACGCGTCCCGAAACCCTGTTCGGGGACGCCGCTGTGGCCGTGCACCCCGAAGACGAACGCTATCGCCATCTCATCGGTAAACGAGTTCGGCTTCCGCTGACGACACGCGCGATCCCCATCGTGGGTGATTCGATCCTCGTGGACCGTGAGTTCGGCACCGGAGCAGTCAAGATCACGCCGGCCCATGACTTCAACGACTTTGAAGCGGGTGAGAGGCACGCACTGCCCCGGATCAAAATCATGGATATCCACGCTAACCTGCGTGTGGAAGGTGCGTTGGCAGAATCGAATGTTGTTCAGGTAGTCGAAGGGCTTCCCGTCGCCAAAGCCAGGCCCAAGATCGAACAATTGCTGACCGATCAAGGCATCCTCGAGAAAGCCGAGCCTCACAAGATGGCGCTCGGCAAATGTTATCGCTGTAAAACGGTGGTTGAGCCGCTGTTATCGGATCAATGGTTTATCAAAATTAAGCCGCTCGCTGAACCGGCAATACAAGCTGTTGAGGATGGTCGGGTCAGGATCATTCCCGATGCGTGGAAGAATAACTATCTCGGCTGGATGCGAGACATTAAGGACTGGTGTGTCTCACGGCAAATCTGGTGGGGCCATCAGATCCCCGCCTGGTATTGCGAGACCTGTTATGGGAGCCCGTTTCTGCGTCGGTCCTCCGATGGAGCACCCCTGATTCCGTCCGACGCGGCGGTGATTGTGGCGAAAACCAAACCGGATGTCTGCGCAAAAGGACATTCAGATGCGTTAGTGCAGGACCCCGACGTGCTGGACACCTGGTTCTCGTCCGCCCTCTGGCCCTTCTCAACCTTGGGATGGCCGCGTCAGACGCCGGAACTGCAGACCTTCTACCCTACCTCGACCTTGGTGACCGGGCTCGATATTCTCTTTTTCTGGGTCGCCCGCATGATCATGATGGGCCTGAAGTTCATGGGCGAGGTGCCGTTCCGCGACGTGTACATCCATGCGCTGGTCCGCGATGCCGAAGGCCAGAAAATGAGCAAGTCCAAGGGCAATGTCATCGATCCCTTGCATGTGATGGAACAGTACGGTACCGACGCGCTGCGGTTCACCATGGCGGCGATGGCGTCACCGGGCCGCGATGTCAAGCTGGCGGAAGAACGCATCGAAGGCTACCGCAATTTCACCAACAAGATCTGGAATGCGGCCCGCTTTCTTCTCATGCACCTGGACGGCGAGCGGGCCGAGATTCCGCCTGCGCAGCGGTCGTTTCCTGATCGCTGGATTCTGAGCCGTCTGAACGCCACGATTCGCACGGTCATCCGTGAGTTGGAAGAATACCGGTTTGATCGTGCTTCAAGCGCACTGTATCAATTCATCTGGCACGAGTACTGTGACAAGTACATTGAGATGATCAAGCCCGATCTCAAGGAGCATACCTCCGAGAGTGCGAAGTCGACCAGATGTACCCTGGCTGAAACCTTTGAGACCATGATGCGGCTCCTCCATCCATTCATGCCGTTCATCACGGAAGAGATCTGGCAAACCCTGCCTCACGAAGGAGCCAGTATTGTCCGCAAACCCTACCCGACTGCCCGACCAGATTGGGACTCAGAAGAAGCCGAGCAAGAATTCTCGATTCTGGAAGAATGCCGAGAATTAATGAATCAGGAGCGCGCCATCCTCAACTACCCAGCCGGAAAGCGCCTTCACTTCGATGTGTTCGGTAAAACACAAGAAGTTCGTGATGTCCTAAATAAACATAAAGCATTGATCGAACACATGGAGAACGTCGAGCATCTCAGGGTCGGAACTCCCCAACGACACATCGTGCATCTCCTCACTTTAACCGGCGACTTGGTCGAAGCTGCGACTACCATGGAAGATACGGATCTAGTGAAAGTTCGAGAGAACGTTAAAAAACAAATTGCGGTACTCGACAAAGAAGTAAATCGCATACAGCACAAACTCCACAATCCCGACTTTGTTGCCAAGGCTCCGCCTGACGTGCTGACCGAACATCATGATCGTCGCGACCGCGAGACCCGAATGAGAGATTTGCTACAGGAAGCCTTACGCCATATCAATCGGTACGGTAGTGAACCAACACCTAGCCAACCCTCCTAATTCCCAGGCCATACGAAGCGCGATCCAGCAGGCTCTCGCCGAAGACTTGGCCCAGGGCGACGTCACCACCAACGCCCTGTTTCCCCGAGCTATGCCGGGACTGGCCACGATCGTCGCCCATCATCGCATGACCATAGCCGGAGTGGCCGTCGCACGAGAAGTCTTTTTGACCGTAGACTCTTCGCTGCGCATTACCAAGAGCATTCAGGATGGACTCACCGTTCCTGCAGAGACTTCTGTCATCACCGTCCAGGGGGATGTGCGATCGCTGTTGATGGCGGAACGGGTCGCCGTGAATTTTCTGCAACGGCTCTCCGGCATCGCCACGCTCACGGCGCAGTTTTGTGCCGCTGTACACGGCTATTCGACAAAGATTCTCGACACGCGCAAAACCACGCCGGGACTCCGGACGCTCGAAAAATGGGCCGTTTACCTAGGCGGCGGCAAGAATCATCGCTTTTCACTCGGCGACGGTGTACTCATCAAGGACAACCATCTTGCTGTGTTGCGCTCGACTGGCATCGATGTGGCCGCAGCCTGCCGGCTGGCTCGCGCCACTGCACCGCACGGATTACGTATCGAGGTGGAAGCCAAGACGTTGCAGGAAGTGAAGGAAGCGCTGACCGGACAAGCCGACATTATTTTGCTGGACAACATGTCCCCTGCCCTCGTGCGGAAGGCCGTCCAACTCATCAAGACACGCGCCTTGGTCGAGGTCTCGGGGGGAATGACGCTTCAGACAGTCACAGATATGGCCCAGGCCGGTGCTGATTTCATTTCAGTCGGGGCCCTCACACATTCTGCTCCCGCCGCTAACCTGAGTATGGACCTGTCTGTCCAACGAGGACGCCGTGGGCGAACCCGCTAACGGTCCCTCCGCGTCAGCCACCGACCCGCTGAACATCGACCGTCTTCAACGCAGCCTGGGAACTCATTCCTTTGGAAGAATGCTGCGCTACACCCCGTCCACGGCGTCGACCAATGCCGATGCGTTGACATACCTGCAGCACCATGCCGAGCCAGCAAGCCTGAATGGAATGGCCATACTCGCTGAATGCCAAACGGCCGGCCGCGGACGGCGCGGACGAACCTGGCACTCACCGCCCCACGGTAACATCTATAGCTCGGTGATCGTGGTGCCGAGTCTGGGAGCCCACCGCCCCGGTCCATGGCTCTCCTGGGTTCCGTTGTTCTCCGCACTGGCAGTTGCCGATTGTCTTTCGAGCCACACAGGTCTCGCCGTCTCCGTGAAATGGCCGAACGATCTCCTGATCGGCGAGAAGAAGCTCGGTGGGATCCTCTGCGAACAGACTTCCACCCCCAACAAGACCATGGCCATCGTCATTGGCATCGGGCTGAACATCAACGCCGCTCTCGACAGTTTCCCCGATGAGCTCAGAACCGGCGCCACTTCGCTGGCGGCGGAAGGTGGCCGGTCCTTCGACCGTGTGGCGATCCTTGCGGACCTCTACTTCCGGCTCGAACAACGCGTGGATCGTCTCCTGCTCGACGGCCCGACCGGAATGATCGACGAATTCACACAACGTTGTTCTACGCTCGGCCACAGGGTCCGTGTGACGTTGGAAGAACAGGGCGTGGTGCAGGGCATCGCCGAATCGATCGGCCCGGACGGCTGTCTCTGTCTTCGTGCGTTGTCCGATGCCGGCGCTGCATTGCCTGGTTCGCTTCTAGAAATCAGAAGCGCGGAAGTGGTCCATCTGCGAGGGTGAAATTCTGCACCCGTTTGCGATAAGGTAGCAACACGATGCTGCTGGCGATCGACATCGGTAATACCAATGTAGTCTGGGGCCTGTTCGAAGGCTCCACCTTGCGCGGTCACTGGCGTCTGGCCACTGAATCCCGGCGAACCGACAACGAATACGGCATTCTGTTGTTGAATTTGCTTCAGTACGCTGGGTTCACCCCGGCACAGATTACCGGCTGTATTTTTTCCAGCGTGGTGCCCGCGCTGACCGCGACGTTCGAGTCAATGGTCCAGACGTATTTTCATCATACCCCGGTGATCGTCGGTCCTGAAAGCGACTCCGGGCTGATCATCCGTTATGCCAACCCAAAAGAAATCGGCAGCGACCGCATTGTCAATGCCGCCGCCGCTTACGCGCGCTACCGCTCGGACCTGATCATCGTCGACTTCGGGACGGCCACGACCTTTTGCGCCGTGACGAAGTCTGCGGAATATCTCGGCGGCGTGATCGCTCCCGGCCTTGGCATTTCGGCGGATGCGTTATTTTCCCGTACTGCGAAGCTACCCAAGGTGGAAATTATCCGACCCAAAACCGTGATCGGCGTCGATACGGTCGGAGGCATTCAGAGCGGCCTCCTCTTCGGGTATGTGGGCCTGGTCGATGGCATCGTCCGCCGCATGGAACGGGAATTGGGACATTCCACCACCGTGATTGCGACCGGCGGACTCGCCTCGATCATCGCCAAAGAAACAGAATCTATCCGCGAGGTACGCCCATTCCTGACGCTAGAGGGATTGGAGCTGTTGTACCATCGGAACCATCTGACATAAGGTTTCACCGGCTCCCTCCTGCGCATCATCCCCTCACGAAGACATATACCGATCGGAAAAAACGATGATTTCTTCCCATTCCCCGTTGACTTCGGTTTCCACGTGGCTATCTCACTCGCAGTGTAGGTGCAGACGATGACTGAAGACGACAATAAGACACACAGTATCCATAGCTTAGACGGGCAGGCCGAGGAACCCACGGAGGGATCCTCTGAACTTCAGCAGGCGCTGGAAGCCAAGGCCGATGAATGCAAAGCTCTCAATGAGAAATATCTGCGGCTGGCTGCGGAATTCGACAACTATAAACGGCTCGCCCAGCGGGACCAACGGGATCAGATCAAGTACGGTAATGAACAGATCCTCAAGGAACTTTTGCCGGTGGTGGATAACCTGGAGAGAGCTATCAAGTCATCCAAAGGGACGAACTCGGCCGATGCACTGACCCAGGGAGTGGAATTGACCCTCAAACAACTCGTTGGCGCGCTCACCAAGTTTGGCGTCACCGCGGTCGAGAGCGTCGGACAAACCTTTGATCCGGCCACTCAACAGGCGGTCGCCCAGGTGCCGTCTGACACCGTCCCTGAGAACCATGTCGTGGATGAGTATCAAAAGGGCTATCTGCTCCAAGATCGGATCCTCAGGGCCGCGATGGTGACTGTTTCAACAGGAGCATCAAATTAATTACAGACTGAGCGGCACGCGTCCACAATCGCCATCAAGAGCACAGCTGGCACGTTTACATACTGATATCTTTTGCGAAGGAGCCAACCCATGGGCAAAGTCATAGGAATCGACCTCGGCACGACGAACTCATGCGTCGCCATCATGAGTGGCGGAGACCCGGTCGTCATCGCCAATGCGGAAGGAAGCCGCACGACTCCCTCGGTCGTCGGCATCACCGACAAGAACGAGCGTTTGGTCGGGCAAATTGCCAAGCGGCAAGCGATCACCAATCCGGAAAACACGATCTTCTCCGTAAAACGACTGATGGGACGGAAGTTCCGCAGCAAAGAAGTGCAGGAAGCCATGAAGCGGCTCCCCTACAAAGTGGTGGAAGCAGACAATGGCGATGCGCACGTCGAGTTGCGTGGGAAGCGTTACAGCCCGCCGGAAGTCTCGGCGATGATTTTGCAGAAAATGCGGCAGACCGCCGAAGATTATCTCGGCGAAAAGGTCACCGAAGCGGTCGTCACGGTTCCCGCCTATTTTGACGACAGCCAGCGCCAAGCCACCAAAGATGCCGGGCAGATCGCCGGGTTGAACGTGCTCCGTATCATCAACGAGCCAACAGCGGCCTCGCTCGCCTATGGGCTCGATAAGAAGAAAGACGAGCGCATTGCCGTGTACGACCTCGGCGGCGGCACCTTCGATGTGTCCGTCCTCGAGATCGGTGAGGGCGTGTTCGAGGTAAAGTCGACCAACGGCGACACCTATCTCGGCGGCGATGACTTCGATCAACGCGTGATGGACTGGCTCGTCGAAGAATTTAAGAAAGACCAAGGTATCGACCTGCGCAAAGACCGCATGGCGCTGCAGCGCCTCAAGGAAGCGGCTGAGCGGGCAAAGATCGAGCTCTCCTCTTCGCAGGAAAGCGAGATCAATCTGCCGTTCATCACGGCGGATGCCAGCGGTCCCAAACATATGGTGCTGAAGCTTACCCGCTCCAAGCTGGAGCAACTTGTCGATGACCTGATCCAGCGAACCATCGAGCCCTGCCGGAAGGCACTGTCCGACGCGAGCGTAACCGCCAAGGATATTCAAGAGGTGGTTCTGGTTGGCGGCATGACCCGGATGCCGAAAGTCATCCAGGTCGTCAAAGATTTCTTTGGGAAAGAGCCGCACCGCGGCGTGAACCCGGACGAAGTGGTCGCCATCGGAGCCGGCGTGCAGGGCGGTGTGTTGAAGGGTGAAGTGAAAGACGTCCTGTTGTTGGACGTCACGCCGTTATCTCTCGGTATTGAAACGCTGGGTGGCGTCTTCACGAAACTCATCGAGCGGAACACCACGATTCCGACGAAGAAGAGCCAAGTGTTCTCCACCGCCGCTGACAATCAGACCGCCGTCACCATTCGAGTTTTCCAGGGCGAGCGAGAAATGGCGAACGACAATAAGCTGTTGGGGCAATTCGATCTCGTTGGGATTCCGCCGGCACCGCGCGGGATGCCGCAGGTCGAAGTCTCCTTCGACATCGATGCCAACGGTATCGTCCATGTGGCGGCCAAAGATCTGGCCACGCAGAAGGAACAGTCTATTAAGATTACGGCATCCAGCGGGCTCAGCAAGGACGAAGTTGACAAGCTCGTCAAAGACGCCCAATCGCACACGGAAGACGACAAGAAGCGTCGCCGCGTGGCGGAAGCTCGCAATCAGGCCGACTCGCTCCTGTATACGACTGAGAAAAACCTCAGCGAGCACGGCGATAAGATCGGTGAAGATGACAAAACCAAGATCACCGAAGCAATCACGGGGCTGCGCAAGGCGATGGAAGGCGACGATCCCGGAGCGATTGAGTCTGCGACACAAACGTTGACGGCGGCCTCTCACAAGCTGGCCGAAGAGATGTACAAGAAAGCCTCGGCGGCCGCAGGTGGCGGGACCGATGCGAATGCCTCTGCCGCCGGAGATGGGTCGCAGGCCAAGACCGATGAGAAGGTCGTGGATGCGGAATTCGAAGAAGTGGATAAAGACAAGAAGTAACCTCCTCATCACTGTCCGCACGACCGGGTTTCACCAGTGCGTGGAACCCGGTCGTGCCGCACGGTAGACCGGATAAGATTTTCCGTGGCTAAGCGCGACTACTACGAAACTCTCGGCATTGAGCGGACTGCCTCCGACGACGAGATCAAGAAAGCATTCCGTAAGCTCGCCCGCCAACACCATCCGGATCTCCACGCCTCGCCTGAGCACAAAAAAACGGCGGAAGAAAAGTTCAAAGAAATCAACGAAGCGTATGAGGTCATCAGCGACCAGGGCAAACGGCGACAGTACGATACCTTTGGCCATGCCGGTGGACCACAGGGAGCGGAAGGTTTCGGCGGCCAGGGCGGATTCGGCGACATCTTCAACGATATTTTTGAAGATTTTTTCGGCCAGCCTCGTGGCCGCGGCCGGTCTGAACGCGGCAACGACCTGCAATATAATCTGGATTTGACGTTCGAAGAGTCCGTATTCGGCAAGGAAGCGAAGCTGAAAATCCCTCGATGGGAGACCTGTGCCGACTGTAAAGGCACGGGTGCGAAGTCAGCCACTGCCATCAAGATGTGCCCGGCCTGCAAAGGGCAAGGTCAGTTGCGATTCCAGCAGGGATTTTTCAGCGTCAGCCGCCCCTGCGGTCAATGCGAAGGCGTGGGACAAATCATTACTGAACCCTGCCAGGTCTGCGGCGGGCGGCAGCGCCTCCGCAAAGAACGCATGCTCTCCGTGCAAATTCCCGGCGGCATAGAAACGGGCATGAGACTACGTCTGGCGAATGAAGGCGAGCACGGAGTCCAAGGCGGCCCGCAGGGAGACCTGTATGTCGCTGTCACAGTGAAACCACATCCCCTCTTTCGCCGCGAAGGCCAGGATGTCGCCTGCGATCTTCCCGTGAATCTGGTCACTGCCATCCTAGGTGGCCGCGTGGAGGTACCGACCCTCAAAGGGAACACCTTCATGAAGGTTCCCGCCGGTACGCAACCGGATAAAATCCTCCGGCTGAAGGGGCTTGGATTCCCGAACCTGAAGGGCGGTTCTACCGGAGACCAAGTGTTCAACGTCAAAGTCGAAATTCCGACGAAGCTGAGCTCGCGGCAAAAGGAATTGCTCGAAGAATTCGCCAAGGAAAGTGGCTATACGAAGGACACCGAGGGCGAGGGTTTTCTGGACAAGATGAAAACGTTCTTCGAGTAGACGCCACAGTACCCGCCAGATTCCGCCGACCACCATGCCGGCATTTTTCATCCCTTCATCCGACATTCATGGCACAGAGATCACCCTCATCGGCGATCTTTGCCACCATTTGCGCGCCAGCCTTCGGGTCAGACCCGGAGAATGTCTGTGGCTCACCGATGAGCAGCGACGACGCTATCGTGTCGAGGTAGTGGAACTGGCGCAACACCGAATAACTGTCCGCATTCTTGACCAGCTGGAAGGTCCCGCTGAGATCGGCCCGACCGTGC
This sequence comes from uncultured Nitrospira sp., assembly GCA_964493335.1. Taxonomy (GTDB): domain Bacteria; phylum Nitrospirota; class Nitrospiria; order Nitrospirales; family Nitrospiraceae; genus Nitrospira_A. Next base: position 48,394 of record CAZBNV010000021.1, on the reverse strand, counting down.
TGCTCGCCCAGGCACTGCTCAAGGGCGACCATATGGATTGGGTCGTGCAGAAAGCGAGCGAGTTGGGTGTGCGGACGATTCTGCCGCTGGTCTCCCAACATGGCGTCGTCAGACCGCAAGCTGGACGAATCGCCGCGCAGGTATCCCGCTGGCAGCGTATAGCGACCGAGGCGGCTCAACAGTCCGAACAATGGCAACTGCCGCATGTGTTGGAGCCGCGGGATTCGCGGCGTTTCTTTTCAACCAGGACAGCTACCTGCGCACTCATCTTGGCCGAACGCCGAGAGGCAGTGGCATTGTCGCATGTACCGATTCCCACTCTCCTGACGGAAAGCGTGGCCCTGATCATCGGTCCTGAAGGGGGGTGGGCAGCGGAAGAACTCACCCTGGCGCTCGCGCAAGGATGTCACGCCGTAAGTCTGGGCGCCCACATTCTCCGTGCGGATACCGCAGCGGTGACGGCGCTCAGTATTGTGCAGAGTCGTTTGGGACGATTGGGGTAAATCCGCCCGGACGGACGGAAAATTCTACCGCTTGCCAGAGCTGATTGCGATGATGGTTCCCCCCTCGCCTGCAGCCCATCCGGCGGTCGCCCGCGGAAAACTCAGGGCCATGAGGGAACGTTTGACAGGACTCGTGTGCTCAACCCAATTATAGCCGGCATCGCTCGTGCTCAGGATCTGGCCATGTTCTCCCACGATCCACCCCTGCTGGGCATCGGTGAAACGCACACGAATCAGATCGGTGAGCTTGTTGCAGGTCCGTCCGCAGGGCAAGGTGCGATCGATCCAGTGAATTCCTCCGTCGGTCGTTTGAAACAAGGCACCTGCATTCCCGACCGCCCAGCCGTTTGCCTCATCTGCAAAGGCCACATCAAAAAATGTCGCCGAGCTCTGACTGAGCTGTGGAGACCAGGTGGCGCCGCCGTCAGAAGTCGTGAGGATCGTGCCCAAGGCACCCACGATCGTTCCATGTTGCTCGTTTGTCAGCGCGATGGAGTGGAGCGCCGCACTCGTGCCGCTGGCTTGATCCGTCCAGTTCTCTCCCCCGTCCGTCGTCTGAAGAATCGTTCCGTTTCCGCCGACCATCCAGCCCTTCAGACGCGAGACGAATGCGATTCCGTACAACGGCGCCTGGGTCGACACGATCATCACATTCCAGCTCTCCCCGCCGTCCTGACTCGACCGCACCGTGCCATTGGCACCCACGACCCAGCCGCGATGGGCATCACGAAAATACACGGCCGTCAGCAACGCCGAAGTTCCACTGGACACTTTCTTCCATTTGCGGCCGCTGTCGGTCGTCTTGAGAATAGTCCCGCCTGAGCCGACCGCCCAGCCAAGTTGGGGATCGTGGAAAAACATCCCCAGCAGCGTGGCCTCAGAACCGCTTTTCTGCATAGCCACGGTCACCCGCGCGTCCGGAGAAGCGGCCTCAACCCTACCCGAAAGAAACAGAGCGACCACAAAACAGACTGCAAACGCCAAAGTGGGCAATGTTCGACGCCTCATTGTTGGTGGTGAGTATTCTCAGTGCCAGGGTTACGCCAGTAGCTCGCATCGGGCAACCCCGTGGGTTGAATCGTGAACGTCCCTGCCTCCAGCGTCACCCATTTTTTCGGCGTGCAGCAGGAGCCGTCCGGCAGAAGGTCCCACGATCCCCGGCGAACCACGAGCGGCCCGGACGTCAGATCCGGATTAAACTCCCCGGGCTTGCCCACGCCGTAGGAATGTCGATGAGGAATTTTGACTTGGATTTCCGTGTCCGTCCAGGACTGCACGATCGCCCCGACCCCGTTGAACAACACTTCGGTGCGGGATACGTTCTCTCCCAACACGGGAGCAACCCGGGCATAGACACTATCCGTGATAGCCTTGCTTGGTTCGGCCGTCTTGAGAAACTTCCCGAACCCGCTTCCCTTGATCGTCACCACCTCGTCCAATCCCCCGGTGGTCGGACTGTAGGAATCGATCTTCGGCGTAGCCAATGTAAACATACCGACTTCGGTCTCTAGTACCTTCTTATCGGCACAACAGGTACCGTCTGGCTTCGGTGAATTGGCGGCGCGTTTCACGACCACCGGGCCGCTCTTGGCGCTGTAGGGTACCCAGACGTCGATCCGGTCGTTGCCCCACCGATAGACAATGGCCGGCACCCCGCCGATCTCGACCGTGTTTTCGCTCAGTGAAAAATCAATGTAATTGTAAGGAGTGGAACCGGCTTCGGAGTAGAATCCAAAATTGTCTCCGGTAATCTTCAACAACGTCCCGATCGGAGCCTGAGACGGCGTGAGGCCCCCTGCGCGCGGGATCTGCACCGTATAGGTTCCCACCGTGCGCTCCTGCCCGTTTCGTTTCATCACCACAGGGCCGGTCTGCGCATCGAGCGGCGCATGCACCACAATGGCCGTATCGGTCCATTGCGACACTGTGGCCAGGTGGCCGCCGAACGAGACCCCATCCTCAGGGTTTCTCGTCGCGCCGAATCCCTTCCCGAACAACACGACCTTCGTGCCCACCGGACCACTCACCGGGTCGACGCGGACTGAAGCCAGCACCTTCACCGGCATGGCGTTACTCACGACCTGCTTCACCGGCGCGCAGCAGGAGCCGTCAGGAAGCGGGTCGGACGAGGCCATGCGGACCACCACGTCACCCGTCTGCACGTTGGCCGGCAATTCAACCTCGATCTTGTCGTCACGCCACTTGCGCACACGAACGGTCACGTCGCCCACGGCCACACTGTTGACTCCGAAAATGGTGTTCGGATCACGCGGCCCGGCTGTATTGCCGAAATGTTCGCCGGTGATCTCCAGAATCGTCCCAGGTTCCGCCTCCGTCGGCGTCAAAGACTGAATCGTCGGCTGCAAACGAGTAAAGGCGCCTGTTTTCAGATGTTTCTTACCGATGATCACCTCGACAGGACCATTCGTGGCCTGAGACGGGACTCGAACCTCGATGAGATCAGGTTCCCACCGCTGGACCAAGGCGGGCGCTCCTTGGAACGTCACCTGGTTGTACCGCGTCGATTTAAAAGGGCCGAAGCCCTTTCCCGTGATCGAGAGCGTCGCTCCCGGCACGGCGGCATTGGGATGGAGCGCCGGCGCCTCCGCTTGAGCAACTCCGGAGAAAAAAGGCCCCGCGAGAAAAGCGAAGCCGACGATCATACGAGCAATGGATTTCATGGGATCGTACTCCCTAGCAATTACCTGCGAGTGAGCCTGGCCAGGAGACCTGAACACGGCCAATGAGTACATGTGAAACAAGCGCCCCGCACGTGGCACAGAAACCCCACGCAACTGAGGCAGAAGGGCCGGATGGGGGTGCGGCGTCAAGCCAAGGAACTGACGGACTATAACAAGCGGATTTTTTTGATGTCAAGGCGAGCGGCGTGCGCGAGAACAGATAGCGGGAAGAGCCGTTTAGGGTTTTTTGACCTGAACCAACAATTCGAGTTCAATTGCCGCATGCAGCGGTAACTCCGCCGCACCGAGCGCCACTCTGGCATGTCGTCCACTCTCACCGAAAATCTGTACCAGCAAGTCCGACGCCCCATTGATCACCGCAGGCTGTTGCGCAATTCCTTCGGCCGACGCGACATGACCCACCATACGCACGATTCGCTGCACACGATCCAACGAGCCCAATTCATGCTTCACCACCGCCAGCGCATTGAGCAGCGCCAATCTGGCCGCCTCAGCTCCACGCTCGACTGTGACGCCATCGCCGAGTTTTCCTGTGATGACGACCTGGCCGTCACGAAAGGGCAACATGCCGCTGAGATAGAGCAAATCACCGACGAGGACTGCCGGCACGTAACTCGCCACTGGTTTGGGAAGAGCCGGCAACTCGATGCCGAATGTGTCCAACTTGGCGTCAATCGACACGGTCTGTCCTTTCTCTCACGTGATTAACGGGACTGTAGCGCGTCGAGGAAACTGTCGCCCCAGGGTAACCTGGGCGCCCCCAGCGCCTCGCCGATCGTTTGGCCGAGGTCTGCTGCCGTCGTCCTCGTCCCGACATTCACGCCGCGCGCGAGTCGAGGTCCGGTCACCAGGCAGGGCACGTACTCCCGCGAATGTCCCGGCGCCGGTCTGGCGCAATCGAAGCCATGATCACCGGTGATGATCAAGACATCGCCAATCTTAAGGCATTCTTGAAGGTCCCGGAGGCGCCGATCAAAGTGTTGCAACGTCGACACCGTGGTGTGGAGATCGGGGCTGATCATCGGCAAGTTGGCATAGATCAACCCACGAGGCACCTTACTGAACATCCCGATGACTTCATCCATGACCGCCTCCGGCTGACACAGCGGCACCGACCTCGTGATCCCGCGCCCGCTAAACAAGTCGCCGACTTTTCCCACCCCGATCACGAGCTGGCTGGCCCGACTCAGGTGATCGAGCAGCGTCAGCCCCGGCGGCTCGACCGCAAAATCCCGTCGGCGCTCTGTCACCGTCAATCCGCCTGGCTGACCGACGAAGGGACAGGTCACGACGCGCACAATAGGCATGAGCTGCTTCAGCAACTTTCTGGCTTCACGCGCCAGACGATAGAGTTCATCCACCGGTATCACGTGCTCATGCGCCGCTAGAAAAATGGTGCCCGTGGTATCGATCCAGGCGATCGGGGCACCGGATTTCTGATGCTGCCCACCAAACTCGGCGATCGGCTCAAGGCCCACGGCCCTGCAATTGCCCAGCGTCTTCTGGCCCAACGCGGCTTCCAGCGCCGTGGACAGCTCGGGCGTAAACGTCTCGCAGGGGCGCTGGCCGGCTTCGATCACATAGCCGGCTAATTCCCAATGTCCAGTGAGTGAATTCTTTCCTTTAGTGGCAAAACCGAGCATGCCGAAGCAGCCCTCAGGTTGAGCCATCGGTCGAATGCCCTGAAATTGTCCCAGGTGCCCGAGGCCGAGTTGCTCGAGGTTCGGCAGCGCCAATCCCTTGGAAATGGCCGCCAACCGCTGGAGGGTGTTGCAGCCGCCATCGCCATAGGATTCCGCATCGGGCAAGGCACCGATACCGAACCCATCTAACACCAGGAGAATGATTCGAGTCATCATGGGCGCACTATATCAAATCCTCCGGAACGAGCAAGACATTCACGCGGCACAGTCGCTTAACGTCCGACCAGACATGCTGCACGCCACTCGTCCAGAATTTTGAGACTGGCGCTGGTGCCGATCCGGTCGGCGCCGGCCTCCAGCAATTCTCGCGTGGCCTTCCAATCTCTGATCCCACCCGACGCCTTTACTTTCGCGCGACCGGCAACCGTCTCTTTCAGCAGCCGGACGTCTTCGACTGTCGCTCCAGCTTGGTTAAACCCCGTCGAGGTCTTCACGTAGTCCATCCCCGCTTCGACGGCCAAGTGGCAGGCCGTGATTTTTTCCTCGCGCGTCAACAAGCACGTCTCCAAAATCACTTTATGGTTTACCCCCGGTGTCGCCTGGACCACAGCGGCCATATCGCTCCGCACCAGGTCATAGTCGCCGGATTTCAGTCGGCTGATATTGATGACCATGTCCAGGACCCTGGCGCCATGCGCGACTGCCTCAAGAGCTTCGGTCACCTTTGCGTGGGTCGAGTGCCCGCCGAGCGGAAATCCGATCGGAATCCCGACCTGGACCTCCGTCCCTGCTACTGCCGCCACCGCTTCATCGACATAACAGGGAGGAACAAAAATGACGACGAACCCCTGCTCCTTCGCCTCCGCGCAGAGCCTCAATACATCGGCCTTCGTGGCTTCCGGACGCAGTACGGTGTGATCCAGATAGTGCGGTAACGTCTCTTGCCAGGGCTGTTCACCCATAGGATTGTCCCTTTCAGGTGTGATCGTCAAACACTTAGATAATGACCGGCGGCGGGAGAGAGCGACGACGCGATCATGCGCCGTGGGCCACGAGACTGCCCCTCGCACGCTTACGGAACGGTTGCTTTTGATACTTCTCCACGGCCTGATTATGTTCGGCCAGAGTGGAGGAAAAGTGATGGGTCCCATCGTTCCGCGACACAAAATAAAGGTAGGACGCCTGGGCGGGAAACAGCGCCGCATGAAGCGAGTGGGCACCGGGGCTGCCGATCGGTCCAGGCGGGAGACCCTGCACACGATAGGTATTGTACGGACTGAGGCTGGAGAGATCGCGCTTATGAATATTCCCGTCGAACGCCGGCAAGCCATAAATGACGGTCGGATCGCTCTGCAGGGGGATCTTTTTCCGCAGCCGATTATGAAAGACCGCCGCAATGAGTTCGCGCTCATCCTTGGCCCCAGTCTCCTTTTCGATCACGGAGGCCAGCGTTAATACCTGGTGCAACGACAGGTTCATCCTGGCCGCTTGTGCCTGCAGGTCGCTCCCCCACACATGGTGCAGGCCGTCCACCATGGCCTTGATGACGTCCTTCGGTTTCGTTCCACGAGCGAAGGAATAGGTTTCTGGGAAGAGATACCCTTCCAGCGAATCGGCTTCGATACCGAGGGTCGTGATATACGAACGGTCGCGAACCAGCTTCGTGAATTCATTCGCGTCCGTGACGTTCTGTGCCGCTAGGACATCAGCAATCTGCGTCAGCGTATAGCCCTCAGGAATGGTCACAGGGTGCAGGACTACTCGACCGGCCAGCAGCTTGGCGAGGATCTCCTTCGGCGGCATGCTTCCGTCGAGCTCATATTCCCCGGGACGGATTTTTCGATCGATCTCACGCGATTTGCCGAGCAGCAAGAAAGCCCAACGACTGCGGATCAGCTGCTCACGTTTGAGAATATTCGCGACCTGTTGGTAGGTACTGCCCTCAGGAACAAGGACGATCTTGGACGGCGGCTTGGGGGGCGCGCTAACGACGGGACTTTGGGCCCAGCGCAGAACCTGGTACCCCGCGAGTCCCGCGAGAATCACGGCCACCAGGATCAGCCCTGTGATCGATCTCATGTGTCTCATTGACTGGTTCTTCGTTCCAAGCCCAGGGATCGGACTGTTCCAACTCGTTTCGTGCATCTCCCGAAGGAGGCGTAGCCGGCTGCTCCAAACTCGCCAAATAACTCTGCAACAGAATCGCCGCCGCGATGCGGTCGACAATACCCTTCCGCTTTTGCCGGCCGACATCGGCAGCGATCAGCAAATCTTCTGCCGCACAGGTCGTCATCCGCTCGTCCCAGGTGATCACCGGAACCGACAAAGCCGGCTCGAGCAACTCGATAAATGCCTGGACGACCTTGGCCGCAGGCCCAATCTCACCATCGAGCCGAAATGGCATGCCGACGAGAACCTGGCCCACCTCATGCTCACGGACCAAGTCCTGAATATGCCGGATGTCGGCATCCTGATTCCTGCGATAAAATGTTTCCAGCGGCTGGGCCGTCCATCCCAGTTCATCACTCAGCGCGAACCCGATCCGCTTGGAACCATGGTCGATGGCAAGAATGCGTTGGCCCTTCATCAGTTTACCGCTCCAAGGCCTTCTGAACCAGCCCAAAAACTTTTTCCAACGCGGCGCCGAGCCCTTCGGGATTTTTTCCGCCGGCCTGCGCCATCTCCGGACGCCCGCCTCCGGTCCCGCCGACGTCGGTCGCCATCTCCTTAATGAGTTCCCCGGCCTTGAGACGACCCACCAGATCTTTGGTCACCACGACGAGTAACGACACCTTGCCATCATTCGCGGCACCTAGCGCCACCACTCCACTGCGAAGCTTATCGCGCAATTGATCCGCCAGGGCCCGCATGCCGTTGACATCGAGTCCATCCGTGCGCTGAACATGAACTTGCACACCGTTGATCTCGCGAGCCTGCGCATCACCCGACGAAGTGCTCGCCATTTTCAACTTCACCTCGGCCAATTCGCGTTCCTTGTCCTTCAGCTGCTCGGTCAACTTGCGCGCGCGTGACACGACTTCTGCGGGAGCGACCTTCAGGAGGTCCGAAAGTTCACGGACATCCGCTTCTAAACGTTTGACCGAATCCGATGCGCCGCTGCCGGTCAGACATTCGATCCGGCGAACGCCGGCAGCCACGCCTGATTCCGACACAATGCGGAACAAACCAATCTCACCGGTGCGCCGGCAATGCGTCCCGCCGCACAATTCCTTGCTGAATGTATCGATGTGGACGACCCGCACCTGGTCACCATACTTGTCGCCGAAGAAGGCCAGAGCTCCGCCCGCCACGGCCTCCTGCACGCCCATCACGTCCGTCTGTACCGCTTGATCATAACGAACCTGCTCGTTCACGAGGGATTCGATCTCATCGATGTCGCGTGAAGCCAGTGGCCGGAAATGGGCAAAGTCGAACCGCAGACGATTCGGCGCCACCAGCGAGCCATACTGTTTGACATGCGGCCCGAGAAGATCACGTAGCGCCGCATGGACCAAATGGGTGGCCGTATGGTTGCGAGCCGCATCCTGCCTGGTACGGCGGTTGACTGAAAGTTGCAGCCGCTCCCCTTCACGAACCGACCCAGAACGGACTACGCCTTTGTGAACGATCAACGTCGGAACCGGCCTCGTCGTTTCACGAATCTCCACAGTCCCCTCAGGGCCGGTCAAGAGACCTTGATCACCCGCTTGCCCACCGCCCTCCGCGTAGAAGGGCGTGACGTCCAACACGACTTCGATCTCATCACCCTCGCGAGCTTCCTTCGCCAGCTGATCGCCCTTGAGCAGCGCCTGCACGACCCCTTCGGAATTCAACTGGTCATAGCCGACGAATACGGTAGTCCCCACACGACCCGCGAGGTCACGTAAGACTGGGCGGGCAGTTTCCGTCTCGAAGCCGCCCGTCTTCCTGGCACGAGTCCGTTGCTCTTCAATCGCCGCTTCAAAGCCGGTCTCATCGAGCCGGATGTCCTGCTCACGGCAGGCTTCGGCGATCAGATCCATCGGGAATCCATAGGTGTCATACAGCTTAAAGATGTCCGTGCCTGAGAGCGTCTGTTGTCCGGCCGCTCGTACCTTGGTCAGCATGTCGGTGAGAATCGGTAGCCCTTGGTCCAGCGTGGCGATGAACCGCTCTTCTTCCCCACGGGTCGCCTCGGCCACCGTACAGGCCGCCGCACGCAACTCGTGGTAGGCCTCGCCCATCTGTTCGACAACTGTCGCAGTGAGGCCATGGAGAAAGGGCTCGGTGATTCCGAGCAAGCGGCCATGACGGGCCGCGCGCCGAAGAATGCGGCGGAGCACATAGCCGCGACCTTCGTTTGACGGCAAAACCCCATCGGCCATGAGGAAGGTGATAGCTCGTAAGTGGTCCGCGATGACCCGCATAGATCGGTCGGCGGTCTCCTGTCCGCCGTACTGCGCACCGGCCCGCGTTCCGATCGCGGCCAGGAGCGGCGCAAATAAATCACTGTCGTAATTGCTGAGTTTCCCCTGCGCCACCGCCGTCAATCGTTCCAATCCCATGCCGGTATCGATGCTCGGTTTGGGCAGCGGATTGAGAGTGCCGGCGCTGTCGCGGTTATACTGCATGAAAACCAGGTTCCAGATCTCAATGACCCGATCTCCCTCTCCGTTCGGCGTGTCATCGCCCGGCACCGCCGGTCCTTGATCGAAGTGGAGTTCAGAACAGGGGCCACAGGGGCCCGTGTCGGCCATCTGCCAAAAATTGTCCTTCTCGCCACAACGCACAATGCGGCTCGGTGATACCCCGATCTTTCTCCAAAGGCGATCAGCCTCGTCATCCTCGCGGAAAATGGTGATCCACATCCGCTCTTTCGTCAGGCCGACGACAGAGGTCAGGAACTCCCAGCCGAACCGGATGGCCTCTTCCTTAAAATAATCACCGAAGGAGAAATTGCCGAGCATCTCAAAAAAGGTATGGTGCCGCCTCGTATACCCCACATTTTCTAAATCGTTATGCTTGCCCCCCGCCCGCAAACACTTCTGTACCGTCACGGCGCGGTTGTACGCCCGCGTCTCCTCGCCCAGAAACACGCGTTTGAATTGATTCATGCCCGCATTGGTAAAGAGCAGCGTGGGGTCAGCTTGGGGGATAAGCGGCGCGCTCGGCACGGCCCGATGTCCCTGCTGTTCAAAGTACTGGATGAAGGCTCGCCGCAGATCGTTCACGTTCTGGCTCATAACTCGTCTAACCCCGCCTCCAAATCTACTTGAGTGACTTGTTGAATCGTGTCGTCATCGAAGCCGCGTTGTCGCAGAAATCGCACCCACTGCAGGGGACGCGTGCGGCGGACGCGCCCTTCGAGCGCCTGGCAGGCTAACTCTTGCTCGGAGACCGACTGGTACGCCTTCCGCAAAGCTCGCTCCGTTACGCTTTCCTCGAATCCGCGCAGAAGCAGTTCGGCCTTGAGCCGCTCACGCCCCATCGGCCGCCGCGAGAGCCTTGTCTCGGCCCAGCGCGTGGCATAGGCTTGATCGTTCAGATAGCCCAGCCGCTCCAACTCACCGACGACGACACGGCCCTGCGTCCGGCTCGCGCCCTTGTCTCGCACATACCGCTCGACCTGAGCCGCTGTCCGGTCGGTTCGCGCCAGATAGCGAATCGCCAGATCGAGGTAATTCGGCTCCGCCACCGTACGCCGTCTGGTAGTGGTTCCTCTCGGCACTGGCGCCACCTAGGTAGTCACTCTGGCCCCGTGGCCGCGTTTCTCTTCCTGTCGGCCTTCTGGTTTCCGCTCGGCCTTCTCGTCCTTGGCCTCTTTGACATCGATCTTCTTGTCGGTGGTGCGAGCGGGCAAACCGGCCAGGTCGCGAACCTTTTGCTCAATCTCTTTTGCAATGGCCGGGTTGGTCTTGAGAAAATCGCGCACCGCCTCGCGCCCCTGTCCCAACCGCTCCCCCTTATAGGAGTACCAGGCGCCGGCCTTCTCCACCACGCGCTTCTCCACACCCATATCCACCAACTCACCGGCTTTGGAAATACCTTCAGCGAACATGATGTCGAACTCCGCCTGTTTGAACGGCGGCGCCATCTTGTTCTTGACCACCTTGACCCGGACTCGACTGCCGGTCACATCCTGACCATCCTTAATCGATTCAATTCGACGGATATCGAGGCGCACGGAGGAGTAGAACTTCAATGCATTGCCGCCCGTCGTCGTCTCCGGGTTGCCGAACATCACACCGATCTTCATCCGGATCTGGTTGATGAAGATGAGGGTCGTCTGAGACTTGGAAATGGCCGCCGTCAGTTTCCGCAGCGCCTGCGACATCAACCGCGCCTGCAATCCCATATGGGCATCACCCATTTCGCCTTCAATTTCCGCTCGCGGTACCAGAGCCGCCACGGAGTCGACGACAATGACATCGATCGCACCGCTCCGGACCAGCGTTTCTGCAATTTCGAGGGCCTGCTCGCCGGTATCTGGTTGCGAGACCAGCAAATCATCCGTGTGCACGCCCAATTTTTTCGCGTAGGTCAGATCCAGCGCATGTTCCGCATCGATAAATGCCGCCACCCCGCCGGCCTTTTGCGCTTCCGCGATCGCATGCAGGGTGAGGGTCGTCTTGCCGGAAGACTCCGGACCGAAGATCTCCATGACACGCCCGCGCGGAAATCCCCCCACACCTAATGCGATATCCAGACCTAAGGAGCCGCTGGAGATCGCCGGAACATCCGCCGGGCGCTCGTCGGACCCAAGCTTCATCACCGCACCCTTGCCGTATTGTTTTTCGATCTGGGCCAGGGCCAGGTCCAACGCGCGCTTCTTCTCGTCTTTTTCAGTCATTCCAAACTCCTTATAGAGGCATGCCTCGTGAAGCGTCTCTCATCTCGACTACCGGGGGAGACAACGCACCAGCCGGCCGTGAGTTGACCGAGCGTGAACTGAGCGCGGGCCCAGACTGACAGAACGGATCGAATTGCGGATTATACCGGAGTCGTAAGGGAGAAACCTAGCCCGTGGGGATGGTGAGATGGTCGGCGTGATGTCAATCCGGACTGCTGACCTACCGAGGGAGTAACCTTGATATCGGCACCGACAAGTTCCAGTTGTTGTAAGTCTTGAGGGGCGGGCTCATTGTTGGAACATGAGCAGTGCGAGGCACAAGGCGTAGGTCTGTGCTGTTGCTCCAAGGCTTCATCTGAGGTAAGCCAGCACATTGCTTCGGGGGCCCGTCCAAGAATTGCCAGGGTAAAAGGATGCCTTCCCTAGGGGTATCGCGAGGGATGCGCAGAGCCCAGTCATGCGAGAATTTGACAGTAAGGAGGTCTGTCGGTCCTGTAATAGAAGCTCATTTATCGCCAATGTATGGGCATTGGCCTGACCAGTGCAAGAGCCAGATTTCAACGGGAAGCAAACGGGAAGCAGAGGAGGACCTCATGCGACAAAATAGTTTAGCGGACGAATTCGAACCAGGCATGGCAGAATCGAAGAACGCGGACCAGCCACGCGCTCTCACCCATGATGAAAAAAAAGCCGCAGAAGCGGCATTTCAAAATGAGCCTTTCAATCCCGCTTGGTCTGTAGCCGCGGCAAATGTGTACGCCGGAATTCAGTGGGCCATGGACCAGCAACAGGCCTCTCATCATGTTGATTGCGAGAGCGCTGAAGAATGTGCCGTGGGGCAATAAGGCTGGTCGTGAGAAGAAGCGTCTCATGCGGCGCTCTAGGGATGGTGTTTTTTCGTGCGTCTTATTATCGCGAAGACCTTTCTGATGGATTTGCATAGCCATTGATCTGCCTGCATTCCGTCAACTTACCGGCACGTCCGTGTCCCCAGTCATTTTCCCATCGAGCAAATCGCGCCACCACCGTGCACGAGGTAGGGCCTCATTCTCCTTCCCATATGTTGGCCAGTGAACGATGTACGGGCAAGAAGGCTATGGAGATCATGTTCCGTGGATCCCCACTTCCCACCGCTTCTTATAGACCGAGCCAGTCAGACGCAGCTCGCTTTGCATCAGGGCAATCGTTTCGATGGGGAGCGTACCAACCACCACAGTTTGGTCCATCACACCGCTCTGCGCGAGAGCTTGCCCGACCTGTCGCCCCCCTTCCTTGATCCGCGCGAGGGTGAGGTGGGGACTGAATGGGCGACTGTCGGGCGCAAAATCAGCCGCCTGACAGCAGTCCTCGATCGTACGATGCAGCGCCCTCAGTCTCTGCGCGTCGGGACCCTGCTCCCAACTCTCGGAGGGTCCCGCCCAGAGCACGCGTGGTTGTTGCGGGCGGGGAAACGTTCCCAGCCGTTCGAGTGTAAGGTGGATGGGCTGGTGCACTAACACCGCCTGCTCGATGGCGACGTGAAGCGGTTCGATTGATTCGTCCGGCATGTCGCCGAGAAACCTCAGCGTGAGATGCATGGAAGCCGGCCGGACCCAGCTGATCCTTACTTGGCCACCGACCGTTCGTTCGATTTTTCGTTTCAGGTCCTGTTGAATGGTGACTAACGCCGAGCGCACGTCCTGAGGCATCTCGATGGCGAGAAACGCCCTGATCATCCGTGGCCCTTCTTCATCAACCACCGGCGCAACACATCGAGGGCCGCTTGCGAGGATCGCATTTTGATCACGCTACGGTCGCCGCCGTGGAAACGGAACTCCTTGGTGAGCACGTCGTTCGGTCCGCCGTCTAGTCCCACGTAGACCAGGCCCACCGGTTTCGTCTCAGTGGCCCCGCCCGGGCCGGCAATGCCGGTCACGCTCAACCCAACCGACGTGCCGCTCCGTTCACGAACCCCTCGGGCCATGGCCGCAGCCACTTCCGCGCTGACGGCCCCATGCCGGTCGATCAGATCCTTTGGCACACCCAGCATGTCGACCTTCGCGCGATTGCTGTACGTCACGGCAACTCGGTCCAGGTAGGCCGATGAGCCGGACACCTGCGTGAGCCGATGGCCGATCAACCCGCCCGTACAGGATTCGGCGACGGCGAGGGTCAGTTGTTGCTCGCCAAGCAATCGGCCGACCACCGATTCCATGGTGTCACCGTCCTCTCCATAGAGAATGTCACGGAGGCGGTCACGCGCCTCAGCACATAACGCATCAATACTCAGAGCCCCCGGCTGTTGAATTGCCGCCGGCCCGGTCAACGACACCATGATCTCCATGGGCGATGCATAGATACCGAGCTGGATGGGACTGTTTTTAGGAATGAGCCCGGCAAGCGTCTGATCCACGACTGATTCCGGCACACCTGAGGTGTGGAGCATCCGTCGGACCATAGGTGCCACACTCACGGCCTTCTGATTGCGCAACCACTCCCGCAGCTTCGGCAAGACACCCTCTCTCACCATCGGTTCCATCTCACGCGGGACACCCGGCAAAGCCGCGAGAAACGTTCCCTTCCAGGTCAGCGCAAACCCTGGCGCCGTCCCGACCGGATTGGAGAGCACGTCCGCGCCGGCGGGAATCATAGCTTGCCGGAACTGCGACGTGGTCGGTGTGCGCCCCCATTCGGCCAGGCGAGCAGTCATCTCGTCCAATGCAGCCTTGCGGCGAGCCAGCCGGAGGTCGGTCGCGCGCGCCACGGCGTCTCGCGTGAGGTCATCAACTGTGGGACCGAGCCCGCCTGTGATCATCACCACGCGTGACCGCCGCACCGCTGTCTTCAACGCGGCCACGATATCGGATAGATCGTCACCGACCGTCGTCTTGTACCGGAGTTCAATGCCACAGGCCGCCAGCTGATCGGCGATGAACAGTGAATTGGTGTCGAGGCGGCCCCCGAGCAACAGTTCCGAACCGATGGCGATGGTTTCAGCCGTCCAGGTTCTCGGTTTATTCATGAAGTCAAAGCCTTTGCGATAGGAATCAAGACCAGGGGGCCAAGCAGGCAGTTATTCAATCTTAGAAAAATCGAGATCGAAGGTGACTTGTCCGCCGCCGGAGGGAAAAACCGTGAGCGTGGTCTGAGCCCGTGGGTCAAGGTCGGCATAGGGAAACTGTGCGATTACTTTTGCCCGATAGGCCGGCTGTTGCGGCCAAACCGCCGTGCGATCGCCCCGCGCATCGAACCGCACCGAGGCCGGTTTCACCGTTCGACCGGCCTGTTCCATCACCACATAACTGTCGGCGGCAAAGTTCACCCGATCGCCATAGATCACGACATTCACCAGGAGCAGGTCATTCGCCATGACCTGGGCAATATCCTGCTCGGTCGGTGACAGATCCCGCAAGGCCAGATGGTTGGCCATGATCAGGAGACTCCCCAGCTTGGTCATGATGAACCCGCGCGGGGCGAGGTCTTCGTGAGAGCCGAACGAGGTATGGAGTTGATCGGGGGAGAGACGTTGGCGCGCCGCCGCCTTTCCTCGCTCGACGGTGTTATGAATGTGTTCAGCAGTGGGTTGGATCTCGATGCCGTTCGCGGGCACGACAACCGTCCAGCTCGCCGCTACAAAGAGGCTGGATATGAAACAGGATCCGGCAGACAATCTTGGGAGGGCGCTCATACGGATCAGGCAAGTACCAGATCGATTTGCCCCTGTCAATTCACACCTCGTGCAACTCTGGCTCTGTTGACAGCCTGCGAGATGAAATGCTAAACACACTGACTCTTATTCTTTTACATTATCAAGAACTTGCCTGGAGGGTTCGTCATGTCCAGCCCCGAACAACCACCCCGCCGCCAATACGTCAATTTTACCTTTTATAAGATCGATCCAGCTTGGCGACGGCTCCCAGAAGATGAGCGCACACGCGGCAAACAAGAGTTTCTCCGTGCCGTGGAAGAATACCAAGGCAAAGTCCTCGTCATCGCCTACACGACGGTAGGCATTCGAGGGGACTGCGACTTCATGCTGTGGCGTATCAGCTATGAACTCGAACTGTTCCAGGAAATGAGCACCAAAATCATGGCTTCCGGATTGGGCAAGTATATTCTGAACCCCTATTCCTACTTGGCCATTACCAAACGCTCCATCTACGTCGATCATCACACCCACGAAAACCAGGAAAGCAAGCGGCTGACCGTGGTCCCGGGCAAAGCCAAGTACATCTTCGTGTACCCGTTCGTAAAAACGCGAGAATGGTTCCTGCTCACCAAGGCCGCCCGCCAAGGCATGATGGACGAACACATCGAGGTCGGCCATCGCTTCCCGTCGGTCAAACTCAATACCACCTATTCGTTCGGTCTGGACGATCAGGAATGGGTCGTCGCCTTCGAGAGCGATAAGCCCGAAGACTTCTTGGATCTCGTCATGGCGCTGAGGGAAACCGAAGGCAGCCGGTATACTTTGCGCGATACGCCTATTTTTACCTGCATTCGCAAGAGCCTGAAGGAAACGCTCGATACCCTGGGTGGCTAGAGCTATTCACGGCATTTATTTCCGCGGCCTTCGGTCTGGTGACCGAAGGCCGTGTTGTTTTACGCCTAGCTAGCCGGCAGTCCAGGATTCAGAGGCACCCCTTATCGCCTCTTTCATGCCCCGCTCCAAACTGTCTTCGGCGCTCGGCACCAATTCCATCCTCCAACAGACCCAGTTTTTCTACCCCAGGGGGCCAGCATTCGGCAGCAGGCCACCTCATTTTGACAGCCGGGCTGAGCCTGTGTTACCTGTATTATCTCTACGGTTCAACAACACAGACGGAGCAGCTCCTATGGCTGAAAGCAACGCGGTTTATGCCATTCGTTTTCCTGATGGTTCCGTGACCCTGTATATCGACGAAGAATATGCCATCGATCGAGGCGTCGACCCTGCCAAGTTGGTTCGCGTCGAGATTCCGCGAGAGATGTTTATCAGCGGCAGCATCCAGCAAATTAGGGAATACGTCGCGGTCTACCTTGAAACCAGCCATCAGGGCACGGCGTAAGCGAACCTTTTTACGTCGCACGAGGGACCACACCATGTCCGCTTTGCTCACCCCAGAACTCATCGCCTCCACCATTGAACAATCCCCGATCCAAGCTCGTATCATGCTCAAGCTGCTCTTGCTTCAGCATTTTGATATCACACCCGAGGAAATCAGCCACATTGCAGCAGACCGCCCGGATCCGCGCTGCGTGGCCGGCAGCAAGCCTCTCCACCAGGTTGTGAAACAAGACGCCTTGCGTGATGTGACGAGCCGCCGGGACGAGTATCGCCGCCGGGTCCGAATGCGACGGGAACGGCTCTGGCTTCAAATGGAAGGCATGAAAGGGATGACCGCGCTCGCAGAGGGAATGGTTCGCGCGGCCACGGATCTCCTGCAGACGCGCTACAAGATCGAACCAGACGCCATCACGGCCATTAAACAACAGGCCCGTGCCGCAGTCCCCAAACCGGCGATCCGGCTGTTAGACCGCCGCTGGGACGAGAACGATATCTCTGCCGAGGCCTACCAGGAAGCCAGGCTGGGACTCGAAATACAGACGCAATTGCGCCTGCTGGACAAGTATCGGAAGCGGTTTGAACTCTCCGAGCGTGAGTGGAAATCCATCAACGCGACGCCCATGCAAGATCACGAAATTGGCCACATCTGGGGCATTCCCGCCGGAAGTCTTGCCGGACGGAAGGTCAAACACCTCCACCACTATCTCCAGACCATCCAGAATACGCTGCAACGTTCTCCGATAAAGGATCTTCCGGTCGCCGCAACGCTCGACCTCTGGAAAGAAACGCTGGCCGTCCTCGGTGAAAGACCCGTAGAACGGTCCATAGCGCTCTACGATGGCTTAGAGCGCACCGAAGACGCCCTGGTGGAGAAACTCCGGTTATTCGTCTGGGGGACGTTGGGTGAAGACCTTGAAGCGAAATTCTGGCTGTCGCTCGTCCATGGTGCGAGCTCCAATGCCGTCCATTCTGAAAACACTCGCTCTCTCTTCGGACTACAGCGACTGATGGCCACGTTGTCTGAAATCGACCTCAGTCCCGAAGCGCTCGAAGAAGAACTCCTGAAGCGCACCGCACCGGTAGCCAAAGAAACCCTAGCGCTGGCCGACGAAGCGGGCCAACCCACGGAAGAAGAAATCGGTCAAATGAAGCAGCATGTGCTGACGAGTTTCATGGGGGAGCTGCACGACGATCTTCGACGATGAAGAAGCCTCCTCTCACCGACGGCTGCGGGATGTTGAATGGAGAAGCCCGTCGGATGCCAGAGGCCCATCCTTGAATGGTCTAAATATTTTTTGCCGACTGGCTTCTCAGCTCGGAGTGAATTTTGTATAATTCATCTATGTTGCTTCAACCAGACGACAGACACAATTTCCGCTCGAGAGTCACTCGGATCACACTCCTGCTCGGGACACTGGCCCTCCTAGGATGGGTCCTCCCTGCCCTCTCGCTCTCAGCCTCCGCGATCGTGGAGGTCACAGAACTCTTGGCCCATCCCGACCACTATGATCACCAAGCAGTGACCGTAAGCGGACGCGTGACCAGTTTTCAACTGGCCACGAATCGCGATGGACACCCCGCGTTTGGTTTCCTCCTGCAGGATAGTGCCGGAACGCTAAAAGTGGTGGGACTTGGAAAGGCTGACGTACGGGAAGGTGACTACGTGGTGGTCGAAGGGGTGTTCAGCCGACTTCGACAGGCCGGCCGCGCCATCGTGTACAACGAAATCAAGGCCACCTCGGTCCAATCTATGGCGAGGATGAATCCCGACCTGGTAGGTTAACGCTCCTCATGTCGACCGGCGGGCGCTCCCGTGACGAGCTGCGGGGCACCGCGCTGGATATCCACAACTCTCACCTCAAATCGCAACGTCTGACCCGCCAGTGGGTGATTGAGGTCGAGCACGACGACGTCCGACTTGATCTCCGCGACGTACGGAAACACCGTCCTTCCATCCGGGGCCGTCGCTTCCAGTTTTGTTCCGATCCTTTGAGCCTCCACCGGGACCCGATTCCGCTGCACCTCGAAGAATCCCTCCGGATGAATTTCCCCATAGGCATCGACCGGCTGAACCGTCACCATCTTGGACGCCCCGAGCTCCATTTGATCAAGCCCTGCTTCCAATCCCTGCAAAATTTCATTCTGTCCATGCGTATAGATCAACGGTGAATCACCGACGGTTGTCTCGATGACGCGCTCGTCCGTCAATCGAATTGTGTACTCGACAGAGACGACATCTCCCCGTGACACCATCATTTTTCACCCTCCTTGATCAGAAGTCCCATAGAGCGCCCGTACTGCTCAGCGTGCGAGATCACCCTATCATGGGATGGCGGTGGGGTCATGCAAATATCAGGAAGGAATTCCGTGCCCACAAGGGTCCTGAGTTCATCCTTGAATCGAGAGCGATAAGGGAGGAGAGGAACGGCCCTTACCAATAACGAAACGGTCCGGAGTCGAGATGCACAAACTTGCCGCGTGGATAATAACCGACGCCGCCGCATCCCAATCGTAACGCGACTTCTCGCAGGGTACGCAACGGCACACCGTGCATCTGCACATCCACGGCCTGCCCCAACACATGATAGCTGTTGCGGGCCGCACGAGTACCCATTCTGATCAGCTGGTCGTTATATTCCGGAGAACGATAACCGGACACGATATACACATCGCGACGGCCACCGATTCGTTTTTGAACGAGATTGACGAATTCAATGAGCCGCACATCCATTATCGTCGACTCATTGGTGTGATGGCAGCGCAGAAGGTGGTTCAGGTCGTTGAGCGCCCCTTGATCGTATACCCCGCTATCCGTCCGGTACGTGACTGACAACCGTTCATCCGTCTGCAGATTGTAGAGACTCACAGTTCCTTCTGGAAGTCGTGCCGCCCACGCGTCGGCCGGAACGGCCATGCGAACCGCCGCCAATGCTATCCCCACCGCCGTGGTGCGCAATAGGTCTCGTCGAGTCCAGAGAGAGGGTGCATCAGATGGCATTCATTCGCTCCTGCTCGGCAATTGAGGATCCCACCTGTTCGTGCCCCTCTCCCGCAATGGGCGCATCAGTGAGCTTGTCATTCATCGTCCATGGCACGGTGGATTCACATGGGAAATGCGTCACAAGGGATGTCCATCACGTGATGGTCCTCACAACGCCTCGAAACAGACGAGAAAAATTCTGTCGTTGAGAGTCTAGTACTTAACAAATAGATGGTGGCTGGTCAACATTTTTACGCACATCCACCTCTGCAGCTGGCGCATCCGGAGAGGCAGACGACCGATTCACCATGCCAAGCCGACATACATGCTTCTGCTCATCCTGTACCACGATCAGTGCTCTGACAGCCACGCCCGCGGAGAGGCGCCAAGGGTGCGCCGTGCATCCAGCGCGCGGTCCATGCCGTACTGACGCAATCGTCGATAGAGAGTGGAACGGCTGATGCCCAACTCGTGCGCGGCTCGACTCAGGTTCCCTTGCGAGAGCGTGAACGCCTTCATGATCAGGTCGGTCTCGATCCGCTGCTGGTTCAGTTTAAGACAAATCGAGCTCTCATCCGGCCGCGGCGCCTGATGAGGAATGTGCAAGTCTACCGGTCCGATATGAGTACCCTCCGCCATCACCACGGCACGACCGACCCTGTTGGTCAATTCACGCACATTACCCGGCCAGGTATAGGCTCGCATGGCCTCCAACGCCTCGCGGCTAAAACCGCGGATGGGCTTCTCATACTGGGCAGCGGCCTGCCGTAGAAATGCCGTGGCCATGAACACCACATCTTCACCACGCTCTCGCAGCGGAGGCAAATTGATATGCACGACTCCGAGCCGACAATACAGATCCTCCCGAAATGTGCCTTTCTCGATCGCATCTTGGAGATTCACCTTCGTCGCAGCAATGATGCGGACATTCATTTCAATGCACTGATGCCCACCGACCCGTTCAAACGTGCGATCCTGCAGAAACCGCAATAACTTGACCTGTAGCGCAACCGGCAACTCGCCTACCTCATCGAGAAACAACGTTCCTCCTTGCGCGGATTCGACTTTCCCTTTGTTCTGACTGACCGCCCCCGTCAAGGCGCCTCGTTCATACCCGAAGAGTTCAGACTCTAACAAATTTTCTGGAATTGCCCCGCAATTGATGGGCACGAACGGGGCCTGTTTTCGCAAACCGAGGTCATGAATCGCCTTGGCGGTCAACTCCTTGCCCGTTCCGCTTTCACCGGTGATCACAATGGGGGCATCATTTGTCGCGACTTTTCGGATCGCCTCAAAAATTCGATGCATCTCAGAACTGGTGCCCAGCATGCCTGCGAATGTTTCATGGCCACCGTTCGTCATGCCTGCCTGAGCCTCCTGCTCGAGATCGGCCATTCGGGCGGCGCGGCGCACAATTCCTTTCAACAGAGCCACGTCGAGGGGTTTCGAGAGCACCTCACTGGCACCACAGCGGACAGCTCGAACGGCAATACTTCGTTCAGCGCTACTCGTGTAGACGATCATTTTCCCCCTGTGCCCCGACCACCTCAGCTCTTGCAAGAGACGCACTCCGTCTTCCGGGTTGGGTTTCGCTGACGATTCCAAATCCAACAATGTCACGCGCGGCTCCCATTCCTGTTCCTCAATGCCCGTCGCTGAATTCTGTCCCGTTATGAACACTTCACACTCATCCTGGAACGCCGACCGCAAGGCCGCGGCGATCGTCTCATCATCCTCGATAATCAATACTTTCGGCTTCGCCACAATGCGGCTCCTTTTAACTTTGCAAACACTCAGCGACGATCTGTACCCCACCAACGCCTCGCGCTGTTCCGGGAACCGGTTGGAAACACGCTTGCAGGAGAACTACTCTAACGTAGGCGAGGGAGGATCGAGGGAGTGACACATGAACACATCCGCGCCAAACACCTTGGCCAAGTCAGCGCCTGACCCATCCCGCAACATGTTCACGGACGGATCCACCATTGCGATGATCGGCACTTGCGGGCAGGTGGTTCTGAGACGCGGCACGGTACTGTGGAAGGGCGTGGGAACAGAAGAAAAACCGACCACGATGACATCCGGATGAAGCTCTTGCAGGTTGCGCTCCAGCTGGTGAATGGCAGACGTCAACGTAGCTTGATAGCCATGCCGGGCAAACCAATCGGCAAATCGGAATCCGGCCGTCACATCTTCATGGACCACCGCCACCTTCGGCCGTTTGCCGGGTCGTCGGCCTGTCAGGTTTGTCAGTCGCATCATGGGTTTCACCCCCTACCGAATGGTTCGGGTTTCGGCGCGTGACCCGGCCAATTGTTTCAGTCGGTTCTCCATCAAAGGCCCCCACCAGGCGAGGTCCTGCAGCATGGCGGCTTCCCCAGCAGTCAGTCCGCTTAGGACACCAGGCCAGCGTTGAGAAAACGATGTTGTGCGGTGCTCAAAAGAGGACCGCTCGATCGAGTCGTTTCCACGAACAGCCTGGAAGATCGACAACAGCGTAGCTCCACCCAGGATCCAAGACTCTTGCATACCGAGGACAATACAGTCGAAACGGAGGGATGGCTATCGGCAGGTGTGGGATTCCTGTGTCAGAAATAGACACAAGAGATTGTCATTGTTTGTTCGACTCACCGAGGATCAGTCAGACCACCAGCCCGTGCTGCAACGCATATCGAGTCAATTCGGCATTATTCTTCAAACTCATTTTGTCCAAAATCCTCGCGCGATAGGTGCTGATCGTGGTGACGCTCAGATGAATGCTTTCGGCGATATCACTGACGGTCTGCCCCGAGGCAATGAGACACAACACTTCGTACTCTCGATCCGACAATCGTTCATGCGGCAACTTGTCGACCCCGGTCCTCACCGTGAGCGCCAGCGCCTCTCCCACCGACGCGCTGACATATTGTCCGCCTGCCAACACTTTTTTGGCCGCATGCACTAACTCTTCCGGTGCGCTGGCCTTCGTCAAATATCCCGCAGCGCCAGCCTTGAACATGCGGATGGCATACTGGTCCTCAGGGTGCATACTCAAAATCAACACCGGCAACGTCGGCGCCAGTTGTTTCAACTCCTTGAGCACCTCCGGGCCGCTTCGTCCTGGCATGCTGATGTCCATGACCACGAGGTCGTAGGGATGCTCACGCACGTGGTCAAGCATTTCTTGGGCATCCCCACATTCCGCCATACTGGCGCCTTCGAATCCTTCCTCAAGAATATCCTTCACGCCGCGGCGAAAGGAGGGATGATCATCGACGACCAGAATCCGAACTGTCGCTGTTGTTCGCATTGTCACCCCCACCGTTCCATTCTCCTTCCGGTTAACGAGGCAAATGAAGCAGGATCGTGGTCCCTTTGCCTTCCCTGGTATTGATTTGCACATCTCCACCAAGAAGACCGGCGCGTTCCCTCATTCCCAACAGTCCGAAGGACTTCGCATCCATGAGCCGGGCATGCGGAATACCTCGCCCATTGTCGCTCACCTGCAACAGCAACCCCACGCCTTGATCTTCCAATTGTACCTGGACCTCGGTCGCCTGGGCGTGCCGAGTGACATTCGTCAACGCCTCCTGACAAATTCGAAACACCGCCGTGGCATGCTCCGGATCCACGCGCAAATCTTCATGACTGACGGTACAGCGACAAACAATACCGGTGCGGCGCTGAAAATCACGGCATTGCCATTCGATCGCCGCCACCAGTCCGAGATCATCGAGCACACCCGGACGCAACTCCGCCACGATACGCTGCACGGAGGTAATCGTGCTGTCTACTTGTTCTTTCATTCCACGAACTTTCTCGTCGACCTTGGCGCGATCCGGCGACGCCAACCGTTCCCCGAATAGCCCGCCCAGACGCGACAGATCGATCTTTAAGCAGGTCAATCCCACCCCCAGCTCGTCATGCAATTCGCGCGCGATTCGCCCTCGCTCCTCCTCGCGAATCCCCTCCATCCGACCGGAAAGCTTTCGCAGGCGGCGCAAGGAATCCTGTAACTGTTCTTCCGCGCGTTTGCGATCCGTGGTATCTTTGAACACGACGACCGCCCCCACGATCTCCCCTCGCTCCTGAATCGGCGTGCTCACATACTCGACGGGAAAACTTGTCCCGTCTTTCCGCCAAAATATACTATCGACATGTTCTCGCAACTCGCCGCCCGTAATCGTCTCCACAATCGGACAGCGTCCCTCCATGAATGGCATGCCGCTGAGATCGGTCTGGTGCACTAGCGCATGGAGAGACTGACCGATCAATGCCTGTGCCTCCCAGCCGAACATTTTGGCCGCCGCCGGATTGACGAACGTGAGCCGCCCCTCCCGATCCACCCCATAGATCCCTTCTCCGGCAGAGTTCAGCACGACCTGATTGTGGTGATGCAAACGGTCCAATTGCTCCTCAGCCAACCGTCGTTCGCTGATGTCGCGCATAATGATCGTAAAAAACAGGTCGGATTTGCCCTTCCAGGACGTCACACTCAGCTCCAACGGAAATTCGCCGCCGTCCTTTCGCCGACCGGCCAGTTCCAGTGTCTTGCTCGCGACGTGCGGGCCACCTAGCAGCCGAACCCGCTGCACATGGCGCTCCAGCTGCTCGTGATGCCGGTCCTGAATAATCATGGTCACAGGCTGTCCGATAAGGTCCTCGGCCGCATAGCCGAACGTCTCTTCGGCGCCCTTGTTCCAGAACGCCACTTTCATGAGCGCGTTGACCAACACAATGGCATCGGTGGTCGACTGTACGATGGAACGCAACCGTTCTTCGCTGACACGCAGCGCGTCTTCGATCCGGCGCCGTTCGGTCACATCACGAATAATTCCCAGCACACCGACTACCCGGCCCTGACGAATCTGCGGGGTCCCGACGAATTCTCCGGTAATGTATCCGCCCTGTTTCATGCTGATTTGCATGGAGCAGGTCAATGGCGCCCCGCGTTCCAGGATCGCTTGCACGACATCCTGGCAGAAGCCGGTGTCATCGGGATGCAAGAGGGCCACGAACGGCTCGCCGATCCATTGCGAGCGCGACCAATTGGTCACTGACTCAAAGGCCGGATTCAGGGAAGTGAGCGTGCTGTCTACCGAAATGGTAAAGATGATATCTCGAGCTCCTTCCACCACACTCCGGAATCGATCTTCCGATTCAAACAACGCATCCTGCGCCCGTTTGAGCCAGGTGATGTCATGAAACACCGCGACGGTGCCACGCAGGGCGCCGTCATCATCTTTCACGGATCGGGCGTTGATGCTGATCCAGCGGCCTGGCGCGTCGTGGGAGGCGCGCATGTAGACCTCAAGCCAGTCGATTTTCTCCCCCTCTAATGCGCGGACCAGGGGCCATTCATGACGTTGAAAGGGTGTGACCGTGTCGGCATGGAAAAACTGATAGTGCAGAGGCCATTCCGTGGGGGGTACGCCGCCGGGCGAGAAGCCGAGAATGCTTTCGATGGCAGGATTGGCGACCACCAGCTTTCCCTCTCCATCGGTCACGACAACACCGTCGCCCATACTCCGCAAAATCGAGTTAACGATTCGCGTTTGCTCGTGCAACGCGCGCTCTGATCGCTCAAGAGCATCGGCGCGTTCCCGAAACGCTTGCTGAGCTTGCGCAATTCCAGCCGATTGCGTCCGCACCGCATTCTCGTATACCCGCAGCAACTGCTCACCGACAGCCATGCGAGACTGATGCCTCGCACTTACGGCCTGTTCCGCCAACGCTCCCACCGCTTCTTCCGCCGGTTGAGCTGCGTTCCCCGTCTCGGCATCAGCCGCCTCATCAAATGCCAGTAGTGAAGTCTTCAGGCTCAGCGCCAGAGATTTGCATAGCATGGCTGTGTCTCTTGGCACAGGTGTTCTCGAGAACAGAATCACGGCGAATAAATCACGGGACGGCAGCATGCCGCCAAAGCATAAGACCGATTTCACACCATACTTTCGGACAAACTCTTCCTGGACCGGCACATAGGGATTGTCCACTGCATCCGGCACGTAAAACACGTTGTAGGTCTTCTCTTCCACATCCACCAGCCATTCGCCTTCAGGTGTCACGTCAAAGGCCGTGGACACTCCAAACTGGTGCAGGAGCTGTGAGAACATGGGAAATTGCTTCACGAAGTCTGCATTCACCATGGGAATGACGCGGTAGCGATGGGACCGTTCAACTCGATTCCAGTCCGGCTGTTCCCCAGCCGTGGCCATGAGCGTAAAGCACTTCAGCTCTGGAAACGGAGTGATGCCCCCCAACTTTTCTCGGGCCAACTGCTGAATCGACGGGTCGAGCCGACTATAAGAGATAGTCTTGAAGCAACGAACCAGGACGCAATCGCGCGCGCCCGTATCGGAGTTGCCGAGAGTCGCATACAGATAGTCCACCGCGCGCGCAGCGACATCACGTAGCGAGCTTGACTGTTCACCGAGCTGCCGCAGCACGGCCGAACATTCGGTCATTTCCAGCAAAGAGAAGCGAGCCAGACTATACACAGGCGAGCCTCTGTGAAACGAAGAGGAATGGGTGCCGAACGCGCCGTGATTGACGTTCGTCTGCTGATGCCGAGTCGTGAGGGGATGCGCGTACTTGCATGGCGCTACCGTGCAAGGCGAGGCACAGGATAACAATCAAGGCGAGTCTAGTAAAGGGGGCCCGGCTTGTCAAGGCGGACACATCGCGCAGGCCATGCAGCACGGCGATGTCGCTGCGTCAGGACGCAGGCAAGCCATGTGCGATGGCTTGAGCCAATAAGGCCACGTCCGAGGCATAACTCAAACGGCCCAGCGCCTCCTGACGATCGACCCACTGCACGTCCTCGACTTCCCCGTCAGGAACACCGCCCTGTTCGATGGGCGACATCTTGAACCAGACAACCGTTTTACGAAATCGTCGTCCCTCGCGCTGAAACCAATATTCGGTGGTCGACAAGTCTGCCTCGATTCGGCAGCGCCAGCCTGTTTCTTCCAACACCTCCCGCACCGCAGCCTGGGCGGGAGTTTCGCCCGCGTCCAGCCGTCCTTTGGGAAATGACCAGATCGGGCGACCCTTGATATCGGACACGCGGATCAACAACACGTCCTGTTGCCTCAGCACGACGCCGCCTGCAGATCGGACTAGCCCTGGTTCAGGCATGACATGCTCCGATTCATTTCAAGACCATCGTTCCACTTGATGCACATACGACTGTCTCATAGGCTGGCAAACAATAGTGAGGGTGGCCCAAAGGACTCCATGCTGTAAATGTCCTGGCATCAAGAATACAATCCCGCAGGATACTCACAAAGGCTGTCCATCCAGGCCACAGCCAGATGCGCGGCGCGATGGACACCGAGCGTCCCGTCTGTGCATGCCGGCGGGACAATGCGCCGGCAACGTCTTGGAAGCGATACGTATCACTGTACGCGGATCCTATGACGATGCGAAACACAGCGGGCGGACTTTTTCAGCATCCTGCTAACCACGGTACGCCAACCCTAAGAACCACGCCAACACCCGATCCTGAGCGCGAGTAGGCAACATCCACTTCATCAGCGCCCTCACGCGTGCATCCTTGCCGATCAGATAACGCGCGCGTGGACGTGGAGCGGTGAGCGCATGAGCCACAGCGCGAGCGACCACTGCTGCCGGGATCGCACGCTTCGCCGCGCGGCCAATCACGTCCTGCATCCGACGAAGGGGCTCGTCATAGAGTGCGCGCGACGCGGGTGTCACCTGGCTCAACATGTGAGTCGCGGACATCGTCGCGCGTTGCCAAATCTGGGACTGAACGGCACCCGGTTCCACTAAGGAAACGGTGACGCCCCAAGGCGCTAGTTCCAACCGCAATGCGTCACTCATGGCCTCCAACGCAAACTTCGAACTACAATAGGCACCGAGAAATGGCGTGGCAGTCAGTCCGGCAATGGAACTGATATTGACGATACGGCCGCGCCCTTGTCGCAGCAGCGGTAGAAGGGTTTGGGTGACGGCCAGCGCCCCGATCACATTCACCTCGAACTGGGTTCGCACGTCGGCGAGCGGCAGCAGTTCCAGCGGGCCGGCAACGGAGATGCCGGCATTGTTGACCAAGCCCCACAGTCCACTCTCACCCACAACCTCGGTCAGCATCCGGCCGGCCCCAGATATCGAATCCGAATTCGTGACATCCAGCCTGAGCACGCGAAGGCGACTCGAGCACAGACGGGCCAGCTCGTCACCATCTTCTGCTCGCCGGACGCCCGCCCAGACCGTGAACCCACGTCCATCGAGATACTGCGCACAAGCGGCGCCAATTCCCGATGAGGCTCCGGTGATAACAACCGAACGCTGCCCTGACATTGGCACTCTTTCCTCTGACAGACTCCCGCCCTCTGACGCCATCGACCGTCAGTGAAACGGCCCCAGAGTACCATGCGCATGCTCTAAGAGACAGCACGGAGTATCACGCTTTGCCGTCGCAAATTTCTCAGTAGGGAATGGGCAGGAGACATAAAACGTCTGCTGTATTTTTCATAGCTTGTCCCAGTCATTCACACCCCAGATGAGGCGGGATATACGCTTCGCTCTCACACTCGTCCGAGTCGATTTGACAAACGACGACCCTCATCTAGACTTGACTCATGCACGCACAAACCACACACAACCACACATATTCGATCTCACCGTTGCTCATCGCCTTCGTTGCAGGCCTGCTGGGTTGGCTTCCGCCAGCAGCCCTTGCAAGTCGTACCGTCACGGTGCCGATCTCCGTGGCTCTACCCACCGACCAGCAAGTTGGATTTCCGACGTTCGTGATGAAATGGGACGAGGGTGACCAGCCAAACCCATTGGCCTTGCGATGGGGGAGGAGTCAGGTGCCTGTCAGAGGCGCCGGGATGGGATCGATTCAACGCGCCTTCAGTTTTGCGGTAGAGCGCCTCGCGCCATCGATTCGTCCGAGCGGCGTCTTGTCCTTGTATGCCACTTTTGTCGGGCCGCTCAGTGCGGAAGGATCGACTATGGAAACCGCCTTGGCTATCGGCTTTCTCGCCTTGCTCAAAGGAGATCCATTGAGCAAGGAGATCACCATCACGGGCACCCTGGAAAGCGACGGCACGATTGGTCAGGTCACTCAGATAGCTGAGAAAACCACCGCAGCGGCGCGCGCAGGATATCACATGCTATTGGTCCCGCGAGGCCAATTTTATGCCCCTCGCATCAATCGAGTTGCGTTCAGTCTTGAATCGAAGGTATTGGTTCGAGAAGTGGACACGATTGAGGAAGCGTATGAGATCATGACGGGGAGAAAATTGTAACGCCGCGAGAAACATTCTCTTAGCGGCCCGGTTCCTTTCCCTTAGAGCAGCCCCTTCAAATATAGGAAGCCCCCACCACAGCTCTGCACCGACTTGGCCCGGAGATCGAACCTAGTTTCTCTCACCCGCAGCGATCAAAACGATCCGCTCTTCACATCCAGTTGTTGATCAAGAGAAAGGCTGCCCAATAACTGGGGTGACTGTGCCCACGTTGCGCAAGAATCTTCTGCTGCGCCCGCTGCAGCGCCACCGCCTTCGAGAGCGTCGGATCCTGCAGTTGACGATAAAATTCGGAGATGAGTTCGGAAGTGGTTTCGTCCTCGGCAATCCAGAGAGTGGCTAATGCCGTCCTTGCGCCGGTCTTGACCGCGACACCTGTCAGGCCAAGCGCGGCACGATCGTCTTCTGCCGGAGTGTCGCAGGCACTGAGCGTCAAGAGGTCCAGCGGTTGTTGCCGATACTGCTGCAACCCGACAAGTTGCGATAATCGATCCATGCTGATCCGCCCGTCGTGGGCCAGCACAAATGAATTTCTAGGATCGTTCGCGACCACGGTGTGTGAGGCCACATGGATAATACCCACTCCCTGGTCCTTGATCTCCTCCTCGAGTGACGGAGCAGAGAACTGCTTATTCATCAAGAGCTTCCCACCATACAGCGTTCTAATGGCCTGAACTTCTGCGTCAGCATAGCGCGGAGCAGACATGCCCTCGACCGATTCAGTCAAGCCAACCGACAACAGCGTCCCTTTTTTCCGCGGAGTAGAAAGAAGATCGGTCAATTCCAGACTTGGGGTGACAGCGACTGCAAGCTTATCCACGACAAATTGCCGACCATCATGCAAGGCCCCCACCGGAATCGTCCGAAGCGGCCCTTCAGCCACCATCACCAGGGTGGTAATGCTCGCCGCTTGAAGATTCCGCTCAAGCGGCGCCAGGAGCCATCCATGCAAAGCCTGCGCGGCGGGCAAATAGTTCTGCGAACGATGGTCTTGGATCTGTCGTCTGAACGTTCGAATTTCTTTCGTCAACTTCTCTCCGCTGACGGGAACCGTGACTTGTTTGAGACCGTCCGACGTTTCCATCACCAGTTCAAGTCGATCTGGAAAAGAGATGGGGTATAGCACCGCCGTGCCATGCGGAATCATCGTCCTCTGCCCTTGGGTTCGCACGGCCCCGACGCAATCCTCCTGGAAATAGTCTTGCAACTCGGCGGCATGAGCCGTTTCGAGCGTATCTTTCACCTGTACCAACCACTGTTCGCTTTGTTCTGGGGTTTTTGCGGCGGAGGCTCGTCGCAGGAGGACATTCTCGTATTCGGAAAAGAGCGGAGCGACCGAGTCGTAGAACGAGTGGTGACGATTCTGAAACCCGACGGAATACTCGAAGCGAATCGGTTTCAATAATGTGACAGCACGCTGGTAAGCGGCCAGTGCCTCATCCTCCTTGCCAGCGGTCTTCAGCAACCGCGCGGTCTGCCATTGCCATCGATAGAGTGATTCCGGCGCATTTACCTTCTGAGCAGCGAAGGTGGCTTTTCGCGAGGCTTCCAACGCTTCGGAATTTCGGTGCTCCTTTTCAAGCAGTTCCCCCTGATACCCCCAAGCGTAGGATTGGCCGCGTGCATCGCCGGTTCTCGTGGCCACTTCGCCGGCAGCCGTCAATGCATCGGACGATTGTCGGAGAAGGCCACCAGCCGTCGCCGTGCTCGCCCCTCCCCTGACGAGGCCGCTGCCTTGATCCTGCTTCCTTCCGGCCAGCTGCCGTTCACCCTGAGACCCCTGACGCGCTGCCGTCACGGCCGAGTGCAGATCTTGATACCCCAAGCCGATATTGAGGAGCCCTGCCGTCTTCGCCTGGCTGTCCTCCAGTGATTGCACCTCCAACATGGCCTGATCCAATTGTCGCTGCGCCTCGGTCACTTGCTGATCCTGCACCAAGGCAGCAGCACCATTGATCTGGGCGGTCACAGCAAGCGCGGCCTGATTGGTGTCGCGGGCAAGGTTACGGCTTTCCGTATAGACATCGATGGCCTCTGCGAACTGGCGGCGGGCTACAAGCGCATTGCCCAAATCGTTGAGTACCCCGGCGACCAAAGCGGGATTCTGCTCCTCACGCGCCAATGCCAACGCTTTCGTCAAATGTTCCGTCGCGGATTCCTCTTTTCCCAGGACGTGCGAGGTGCTGCCAAGTTGGCTAAGAATGGTCGCCGTCAGCAGCCGATTGCCGATACGCTCCGAAAGGTTAAGCGCCGTCTGCAAGGTGCTCTGCGCCCGTCGAATCTGCCCTTCCTGCTGGAGCGCATGTGACAAATTGATCAAGGCCTGGCACTGTTCCTTAGGTTGCTCACGCTCTTCGTAGAGCCGCGCTGCCGTCATCCAATGTATCGCAGCCTGAGCGAATCCGCCCTGTTCAAATCGGGCGCGCCCTTCCCGCATTTCTTGTGCCGGTGATGGGGCGGATGAGCTCAACAGTCCCCCAAACGCGGGTACAGCCGCCCAACTCACTGTAAGTAGGCCGAACCCTAAGCCGAGAGTCTTCAGACGCGTGGCGAACAATTTTCTGTGACAGGGAATCCCTGAAATCTCACCGCCCTTCACCTCGCCACGAGTGACATTCTTATGCTTCATTGGCATGACGTCCTCCTGAGCGGGCTAGCATCCCTGCCATGGTTCGATCAATTGTGCGGATGGAATATTGATTCCCTGCGCGGTTTGCTTGACCGGAGCCTCCGATTCGCCGTCCACTTCCTGCAGAACCGCCGGCGTCGTCAACGCGACGCCCGGCTGTGAAGGCGTCACATCCCGCGGGGCTTGGACCAAGCTGCTGAACTGACCATCCTTCTGCGAGGCGCATCGACTGGCCAATAACGGAGCTGGAGGAACGGGTGTCTGCGGGGGGAGTAGGACAGCCGCGCGGTTGAGGAAGACAACCGGATCGATGAAATTAGGTGTCGTCACGGTGGAGGTCGCAAATGAAAGCGGAGGCAGGTTGCTTCCCGGAACACCCACAACATTGATTTGAGTCACTCGGTTAGTGCCGGGAACAGTGGTCCTGTTTACCTGTGCTCCGGTAGGCACCGTAATGTTATTTGGGAAAATATCTATCGACGCGGGAATGACCGCCCCGCCGCCTGCGGCGAGAAGTGTGCCGGGCGTAGCCTGTACCTGGCCTGCCCCTGACGCGCCAGAGAAGGGATCCGCCACAGCAGGCTGGGCGCTAATGTCTCCAGCCGAGGCGGTACTTCCCACAATGATTCGCTGAGCAGTAATTTTTGATCCATTGATCTGAATGGTGCCGCCGATCAGTCCGACTGCCACGTTGGCTTGGAGAACGGTCCCGGGGGACAAAACGATGGGATTATAGGGCCCTGCTCCGAGAAAACCAAAAGACGCCGGCGAGCCAACCGACAGCGTCGCATCCAATGCAGGAATGGTGGCAGAAAAAATCCCGCCTCCGCTAAGACGCAATTGCGGGGCCGTACTAAAATAGGCAGAGAACGTCACATTTAAGTGAGCCGCAGGGCCGAATACGATCCCCGCAGGGTTGAGGAAATACAAGTTCGCATTCAGTGCTTGAATCGTCCCGTAGATATTCGATGGTGCTCCGCCGGCCATGACTCGGGTGATGATATTTTGCACTCCAGGGTTCACAAACGCCGCGACATCCCCTGTTCCGACTGAGAATTGGTTGAAACTGTGGAAGAGATTTTGACCGCCCCCAGGTCTCGTTCCGCCGGTGATGTTTGTCGTATTGCCTGAGGTGTTAAGGGAGGTCCCGAGTCCGCCAGCTCCCGGTGGAGTTGCGACAATGTTCGTCGTCTGCGCATAGGCAATTGAGGCGGCACACCCCACACTTAACAGAAAAGCGAGCAATCCATGGGTTACCGTCGATGGCCTTGCACAGTGATACATCATGGCAATTCTCCTCATGAGGTAAGAGAGAACGGCCCCTCTCTTACCCTAAACAGGTCGCAACTTCAACCGTCGTAAAACCCATAGTAGAACCCGTCGTTAGAACGCTTCCACAACCACCTGCAGATGAATGCCGTGATCCTGAAGGTTATCGCGTTCGGTATCGTACCGTTTCAACTGTTTTCCGTAATAGATTTCGAAATGACTTCCACGCCAAAAATTCCAAATGGCGCCGATGCCAACGCTGGCCAACGTTTTGGGAGGTGTCCCAGGGGTCGCCACAGTCGTCTGCCATCCATGGCCGAAATCAAAGAAGGGCGCCAGAAAAACGGAATCGACACCAGCTTTGGTTGTATACACAGGCACACGCGCCTCGATTGATCCCATGGCCGCATTGTCACGGATAAGGGTGAACTCTCGATAGCCGCGGACGCTGTACCGTCCCCCGACCGCAATTTGCTCCAGGGGAAACAGATGATCATTCGACAGCTGCACGACTCCACGGCTAACCAGGAGCGTCCGCCAAAATGGCAGCTGTCGAGTGTATTGCGCCTCGCCCAGCCAGGAGAAGAACCGCGCATCCGGTAAATTAGGGTCACCGTTGGCAGTGGCTCCCATCGCCCCTACTCCAACCGAAAGTCGGGAAAGGGCAGAGAACACTTGCTCGGGGGTGCGTTTCACATACTCCTGACCGAAGCGCAGGGCCGTCACCCGAAACCGGCCGCCGGGAGAGCCGCTGATCAGTTCGGTTGGGGATCCCCCAAGGAAACTTTCGTTGCGCGAATGTTCTCCCGTCAGCGAGAGGGCCAACTCCTGATCGACGGTTCGGTATACGGGATGCCTGACGGAGATCCCAAATATTTGAGCCTTGTTCTTGATATCTAAGGAGTCAAAAGGATCTTCTTTCACCGCAAAATCAAAGCGGCGATATTGGAAGGCCACCGTCGTATCGCGCGGACTTACTGGGATCTCGTACCTAAAATTGAGCATCGGATTCACGCCGGCAGACCGGCCATACTGCAGGCTCAGCGTGTCACCAAAACCTAAGAGATTCCGATGGGCGAGTGTAACAAACCCTTGTTCCGCGCCGACGACCGGCGACTGGTAATTGTTAAACTCCAGCCATGCCTTCAAGGGATTCGCTTCCTTCACTTTGACGTTGAGCGTGTTTTCTCCGATGGCCAACCCGGGAAGCAATTCGGCATTGATTCGCTCAATACGCGGATTAGATTGGATGATCCGCAACCGATCTTCCAGCTCTCCCACATTCAACGGAGGCCCGGCCGCCAGATTGATACGGCTCTGAAAGTAGACGGGCCGAAACCATTTGGTATCTTCGACATTCACTGCCGTGATTTTGCCTTCGATGATCTGCATCGTCAGGACACCGTCGGCGACATCCTGCTCAGGAACCACCGCCCCTGAGGTTACATACCCATGGTTGATATAGAAGTACGTCAGGCCCAGCCGCAAGGCTTCCAAGTCTTCAGCCGTCAACTCGCGGTTCGTATAGGGCGCCGTGACTTCGGCCAGTTGCTGTGGCGTAAAAGCCGTACTGCCGACGACTTGAATGTCCTTGACCATGATTTTGGGACCTGCTATTGCGGTACCGGGCGCGCTGGGAGGGCGTGGTGACGGCAGCTCGAGGCCTGGAGGCTGGACGGGCGGCGGAACCGTCGGCAATTGGGGCGGTTTAGGTGGTAAGGGAATGAGCTGTGACCAGACCGGCGACGCCGTCATCCATAACAAACCAGTCAGGACGACCATGCCTATTCGGTAACATCGCCCCCGTCTTCTTGCCCTGTCCCCTACGCTCGTTTTATCGGCGCGAATCGAAGCATCGACAACTTCTGCCGCTTCGTTCCGGGCTCCCTGTTGTGCAATCTCTTTCTCGCAAGCCATCAAGGCCTCCCCTCCTTCTTGATGACGGGGCACATCGGTCTGTCAAATCGATGCCCGCAAAATCCCCTGGCTGCAATGACCTTCCTCGATCACCCACCTGCCGTACCCCCCAGATCACTCTTGCGAAGAAACACGCCTCTTCTCTGGCCGTAGAGCCAGGCATGCGATACGTATCTCTTGGGGGAATACAGGCTGCGAAGGAGTTGCTTATAACATGTCTCGAAACAAATTACTCCTAGCCACAGAAGTTTTTTCTCCAGAGCTAACGTGTGGAGCACAGTGGATCAGATCGACACAGAATTACTTACAAGTGGATCGTGGTGTGGGGGGAAGAACTGACTAGGTCTCTCTTGTCCGGCCGAATGGAACGTTGCTAGGCGGCAGAAATGTGTGCCGGGCACCATCGAAAAGCCCAGGCTTAGAGGAGCGTCGTGGACCCGAGTGGCTTGTCACAACGGTCGGGCGCGAGCGAAATTCTTCCGACAAGTGCCTGCTCTTCAAAGCGCGCCGTAAAGTGTCGCAGTAGAGGGGCCTCGTACGTCATAATCAATCCACCAATCGCATCTCGACGGCTGAACAGATCCACGATGGATTCGGCGACATACTTCATCTGCATGTTCGTATAGACGCGGCGAGGAACAGCCAAACGCACCAGCTCCAGTTCTGGATAAATCGGCTGCCCTGTTGCCGGATCTCGCTTTCCAAACATCACCGTTCCGATCTCGACCCCGCGAATGCCGTATTCCCGGTAGAGCGCAACCGCGAGCGCTTGGGCGGGGAAACGGTCTTGTGGAATGTGCGGCAGGAACTCTTTGGCGTTGAGGTAGACCGCATGTCCGCCGATCGGCTTGAGGATCGGCACCCCTCCGCTTTCCAGCAACTCCCCCAGGTACCGCACCTGACTGATCCGAAACCGTAGATACTCTTCGTCAAGAACCTCATCAAGGCCTCTGGCCATCGCCTCAAGATCACGTCCCGCCAGCCCGCCATAGGTCGGAAAACCTTCCACCAGAATCAGCAAGTTCGTGATGTCCTGCGTCCAGCGCTCGTCATTGAGACTGAGGAACCCGCCGATATTCACCAGACCATCCTTTTTCGCCGACATGGTGCAGCCGTCGCCATAGCTGAACAGTTCCCTGGCAATCTCTCGCACCGGAGTATCCTCGTAGCCTGGCTCCCGTTCCTTGATGAAGAAACAATTCTCCGCAAAACGGCAGGCATCGAAGAAGAGCGGGATGCCATAGCGGTTCAGCAGCGCGCGTGTCCGGCGAATATTTTCCATCGATACAGGCTGGCCGCCGCCGCTGTTATTGGTGATCGTGATCATGGCCAGAGGAATGCATTCACGCCCCACGCGGTTGATGGTGTCTTCCAACCGAAGCACATCCATGTTCCCCTTGAAAGGCAGTTCGCAATGGGGATCGTAGGCCTCCTTGATCACGAGATCGAGCGCCTCCGCCTTCTGATGTTCGACGTTGGCCCTGGTCGTATCGAAATGAATGTTGTTCGGAACAGACATACCCGGCTTGACGACCGTCGAGAACAAGAGGTTCTCCGCCATGCGCCCCTGATGGGTCGGAATGACATGACGATAACCGAAGATTGAGCGCACCACCGCTTCGAAGTGGTAATAATTTTTACTGCCGGCGTAAGACTCGTCGCCCAGCATCATTCCGGCCCATTGGTTGTCGCTCATGGCGGATGTGCCGCTGTCAGTGAGAAGATCGACGTAGACACTATCGGCAGGGACGTGGAAGAGATTGTATCCGGCCTCGCGGAGCAAGTGGTCCCGCTCGTCGCGGGTCGTCCGTTTGATCGGCTCGATAACTTTGATCCTGAATGGCTCGGATGGAAATTTCACCGTCGGCCTTTCAAATATCGCGCGACCTGCGCGCGAAAAGGGGACGCCGCTTCATAGTCGAACACATATCGCGTCATGTCAAAAAGAGAGGCCGGGTTCAGATCCCGCAGAAGATCTGCCTTCCAGGTAATTTCCAGCTGATTGATCATCGTGATCAATGTGGGTTTTCCCACTTTGCCAAGCGGTACTTGCCCATACGACTGGGAAAAGAGCAGGATCTCGCCGTCGAACATCGCCGCATTGATATCCTGAGGCGCGCCTTGCTTGCGATAGTCCTCTTCGAACCGCACGAAGGCCGGAGACCGCTCTAATTCATCGCGAAATGCGAAATAGATTCTGATGCCGGCTCGGCGCTGATCGTCCATGACCTCGATGGCATCCATAACCAACGAGTCCTGCCGCATCTGTTCCTCCGACAACACGAGCAAGCGGCGGATCGCCACACCCCTCCTTGTCGCTTCCTGGTTGGCCAACAGATAACTCGGATAGAGGGCCTCGCCTTTTTTCCAAATGTTCCACCGTTCCATAATGGCATCAATCGAGCGCTCCGCCGTTTCAACGAGCCGCACCGCCTCCGCGTTGGCGGCCGCACCCTGGTAGACCAGCGACTGGGATTCGAGCTGTCGCAGCTCCCGCCCGATCGCCGCCACTTTCTTCGGCAAGTACTTAGGACTCTTGGGCACATGCAGCATCACATCCACCGCGGTGCGGGCGAGCGTCCAGTATTCCTTTGCGGCGCTGGGCGCCTTATCTTTCTGGGCAACGAGTAAGAGCTCCACCGGATTTTTATCCAAGAGCTTAGCCATCTTGATACAGAGTTCGGGCTTGGGAATTTTGAGGCCGCGCCGCATGAGATTCGCTTCGGGTTGAGCAATGCCCAGCTTTTCCGCCAGCGCGTAATCGCTGCTGAGTCCATACCGATCCTTCACCGCGTCAAAGTAACTGGCGATCTCCATCATCTAGACCTCACCGGACAGTGGCCGTCACAGAACCTGACTCACGAACAGACAGGGCGCGCATCTCCGCGTGCTTGTCCGATACCGATTCACTCTGTGGCGGAGGCGCATACCAGCCCCTTTCCCCCAGCTGCCACCTGCTCCTCGATCGAGCCGCAATGAATGATGCCTTCCTCCAGCCACTCAGCTTCTCCGGCGAGAATGGCCTTTGCCATAGGATACAGACTGGCGTCATCGTTCCATGGCGATGTCCGCAAGGAGAGCAAGGGGGCGGGATTGAATTCTGCTTGAATTCGCGAACAGAAGTATGTGGCGAGGCTCTGAACATGCGCCTTATCTCGGAGCTCCTGCTGCGACTTGTACCACAGCAACGTTTCGACGGCAAAGAGATGCAGGCCGGCCTTCACCAGACGCGTCATCAAAAGTTGCTTCTTTGCAAGACCCTGCCGATCACGTGCCGCAACCCACAGGGTCGTTTGCGCCAGCTCCCGACTCTTCTGCGCGACGAAACGCTCCCACACCCGGTCGAACGATCCTGCCTCCGCGCCGCCTTTCTCATAGACGGACAAGGCACTGAAGGATCGGGCCGCGGTCTTCACGAAAAATGGTGTGGCCCGCAACATCTCTGCAATCTGGAATTCCAGGAAGGCGGTGCCCTGGGTAAAATACTCCGCCAACCCTTCCCTCCCTATCCAAAGAGTCAATATGCCGTTGCTCCCTTCCCAGATCACATTGATGAGGGCGTCGCGGATCATTCGTTCGATCGGCACCGGCAGGTCCCCGTGCAGACGCAGCGAATCGGGCGTCTCAAATGCGCGTCCGCCGTAGATGCGGAACAAATCCAGCAGCGATTCCAGGAGCCATTCAGTCCCGAGAATTTTTGCCGCCGCCGACTCCAGCCGCACGTCTTGCTTGGCATCGGCCCAGATCCCCGTGATCTTTACCAAGGCCTCCAGCGCCAGCACACGGGAGGCCATTAACACGAGCTTGGAGCCGATATCCGTGTGCTCGCCGATCGGCCGATCGTACTGAATTCTCTGCTGCGCGCGCGTACGGGCAAGCCAAAGGCACTGCTTGAGATTCCCCAGGCAGGCGGCGGGAAGTGTGAGCCGTCCCACGGTGAGGCTCTCCAGGGCGCGCCGCAGACCGTTGCCCTCTTCTCCAAGCCGGTTTGCCACCGGCACAAAGACCCCGCGCAGATGCACCTGACCATTGTAGATGCCCCGAACGCCCATGAAACTGAGACGAGTGCAGCGGCATCCCTCCGAATGCGTCTCCACCACAAACGCCCCGAATCGCCGTTCCTCCTTCGAACGGTTGACATCTTGGGGCGCGTCAACAATCTGCGCAATAACGACGAGCAGCGAGGCCAAAAACTCATGGTCCCCACGAGGAGCATTCGTTGTGTACAACTTCTCACCCGTGAGCCGATAGCCCACCAGAACCCCACCTTCATGGACAGGGATCGCATAGGTCTTGAGATCCCAGATATCGCACCCCGCAACCTTTTCCGTCAGTGCGAATCCGGAGATGTCTCCTTTGGCCAAGCGAGGCAGCAAACGTTGTTGTTGCTCGTGATTCCCGACCAGCTTCACTGGTTCCGCCACCCCAATCGAATTGTGCGCGGAAAGCAGAACGGTGGTCGCGGCATCATGACTGCCCAGGAGTGTCGCCACCGCGTGATAGTCCGACTGCGAGAGACCGAGCCCGCCGTAGCGGCGCGGGATCTTGATGCCGAACGCGCCGATCTGTTTGAACGCTGCGAACACGTCTTCGCCGATCGCGCCTTCCCTATCAATCGCCTCCGGATCCACTTTGTCGATCAGTACCAGGCGAAGAGTGTCGATAAATTCCTTCGCCGCTTCGCTCCTCTCTGGAATTGAAGCACCGGTAAACAACGGCCTCCGAACGACCCCCTCGAACAGACCTGAAATAAATCCTGAATAGGCTCGGGTGTCACGCGAGGCTTCGGCCGCCGCGAGCGATCCCTTAAACATCTGTTTCCTTGTGGCCATACATGCTCTCTAGGCCGCGGCTACTTCGCCTTGCGCCAGACCGCGCCGACGCCTCCGATATGCGCCGGCGCGACTATCCTTGGAGGCGTCCGCGGGGCCGAGACCGACGCGACGTGATCAAGCCGCGCGAGGCGTCGTCGGGCACGGCCATCAAATCTCATTCGTGACATGGCGAGGCCATGCCGGGCGAATGGTTCGGACAGGCCGTCAAACCAATCTCTCGCCAGCGTCATCACCGACACATATCCGGCCCGGAGGAGATGGATCCGATCGCGATAGCTGAGAAAACTCCGCTCGAACAACAGAGCATCGTCCTCCACCGGCGAAATGACCAAGACCTCTTTCTCCGGATAGTCTCGCTGGAAACGTTCCAAGGCTTGCGAAAAACGCGCGTCAAAGTTGATCCGAGACGCCTGTTCACCGATAGACAAGAAACCCCTGTCCCGCAATCGACTGGCAACCTTGCCGACAGCCGGCGGCCCATCCGATGACCCGTTGCGCGGGGCCCGTGCCATGGGATTGATCATGATCATGAAATCCACTTCTTTTTGGACGGCCACCTCAAAGAAGGCCATGCGGCCAATGCCTGCATCAATGTAGTCGCGGCCTTGGATTCGGACCGGACAGAAATAAATGGGCACCGCGGAGGAAGCCGTGACGGCGCGTGAAATCGGGACGTCCCGCCAGCCCTTGTCACCAAATATCACGCCATCCCCTGTTTCCAGGTCAATCGCTGGAATGTAGAGTTCTTTCGAGAGTCCGGCAAAGCTGTCACTCAACCCTCTGGCCTTAAAGAGCCCGGCCAGATACTTGGCAAACGGCTCCAGGGTATAGATGCCGCTCGGCAGCGCATCCTGGGCCTTGTCGAGCAGGTCGATGAACGTCATCTCTCGGTAGTGACGCACATAGAGTTTCAGGAGCGGAACAAGCTGCCGGGTCACCCGCCAGACCGTCTTGAGACCCTCTCCAATAGCGGGAGAAAAGACATTTCGATGATCGAAGTAGTAGGGCCTGGTGCCCGACAAATTCGTCTCCAGGATCTCCTGCGGCTTCACGCCGTTCGCGATCAATGACGCCGCCGCCGCTCCGGCACTCACGCCGACATACAGGTCGAGGTCGTTCATGGTCATGCCGTCCTCGAACAAATCGTCCAATGCAGTCAATGCGCCGATCTCGAAGAGGTAGCCTGTGAAGCCGCCTCCTCCCAACGCCAAGGCCCGCTTGCCGAAAGGCTGCGCCATCGTGGCCTCCTCATCGACTAAACTGCCTCAACAGGCCGTCATCGATTCGTGAAGCGCGGCTGCCGCTTCTCGAGAAACGCCGCCAAACCTTCTCTTTTATCGTCCGTGTCGCACAGTTGGCCGAACAGGCGCGCTTCCAAGGCTAAGCCGTCCCGAAGATCCAGTTCGACGCCTTGGCGGATCGCTCGAAACGACGCGCGGAGCGCCACATGACCTTTCGAGGCGATGGTGCGTGCCAGGCTCTGAGCCTGACGCAGGAGGTCCTCCGGTGGAAACACCTGGGACACCAACCCAATCGCCTTGGCCTCCTGCGCAGAAATCGAATCACCGGTTAAAATCAGTTCTATGGCTTTGGATTGACCGACGATCCGGGGAAGCCGCTGCGTGCCGCCGAATCCGGGCATGATGCCCAAATTGATTTCCGGTTGGCCGAGCCGGCTGCCTTCCGCGGCGAGCCTGATGTGGCAGCACATCGCCAGTTCCAGTCCTCCCCCCAGACAGGCGCCATTGATCGCAGCGATCACCGGCTTCTCTAGCGCTTCGATCTGGTTCATGATTGCTTGGCCCTGCAGCGCAATCGTTTCCCCCTCCCGCGACGAGGAAATCGAAGCCAGCAGTCGAATGTCTGCTCCCGCGATAAAAAACCGACCCGTCCCGGTCAGCACGACCACTTTCACTGCGTCATCCTTGACAAGCTGGTCGACAGCCGCGCTCAACTCGGCAAGGAGTTCAGGTGTCAGCGTGTTGGCAGGAGGACGGTTGATCAGCAGCGTGGCCACCGCCCCATCAACGTTGCAAGAGAG
Organism: uncultured Nitrospira sp.; assembly: GCA_964493335.1. Classification (GTDB taxonomy): domain Bacteria; phylum Nitrospirota; class Nitrospiria; order Nitrospirales; family Nitrospiraceae; genus Nitrospira_A. Next base: position 6,763 of record CAZBNV010000021.1, on the reverse strand, counting down.
CATCGATCCGGCCGTCGTGGTCATATGAGCCTCACATCATGGAATCGTTGGTTTACACCTGCATGGATCCAATCGAAGAAGCAGGGCACTGACGATTGAGCACAACCACACAATAGGCAGATGTATGCAACCTCAGTACGAGAAAAACCCTCGTCCCGCGAGGTGCCCGGTAAAGCCGGCATCCACCATTCGTCGCAACATCGGCGCGGGCCAGAAGCGGACGCCCAGGCTCTCCCTCAACTCATCCAACTCTTGCAGCACCTGGTCGATGCCAAGTTGGTCGGCAAAATGCAGTGGTCCTTCCTTCGCATTCGGAAATCCCGTGCCTGCCACCATCGCCAGATCGATGTCGCGCGCCGAGGCAACGCCTTCCTGCAGCACAGTGACCGCCTCATTCACCATGGCCAACAGAGGACGAGACCTGGTCCATCTCATCTTTTTGTGCCCATTATCCTGCCGCACTTGCTGCGTCAGATATTCGAGGCTCTGATCGCGCCCCCGCTCATCGGCACTCACATAGTCGTAGAACCCATGCCCTGATTTGATTCCCCACCGTCCCGCCTTGACCAAGGCTTCGAGGAGCGGCGCCGGCGCCATCCGAGGCCCAAACGATCGGTGCAGAATGCGCGCGACCTCGAACGCGATATCGAGGCCGACGGTGTCCAACAGAGTGAAGGGGCCGACAGGCATGCCGAATGACACCATGTCCTGATCGATCTCCTTGATGGATGCATCCCCGTCTTGGAGGCACCAGACCGCTTCATTCAAATAGGGGGAGAGCAATCGGTTGACAAGGAAACCCGCACATTCCTTCACAATCACCGGTGTCTTCCGAAGGCTTTCCGCAAAGCCTACGACGTCGTCGACAGTCTGAGGATCTGTGGCCAGGCCGGGGATGACCTCCACCAGCGGCATTGCATAGGCCGGATTGAAGAAATGGAGTCCGACCACTTTATCGGGCCTCGTGGTTGAGGCGCCGATCGCAGAGATGGACAGCGCGGAGGTGTTGCTCGCCAGAATCGCACTTCGCGTACAGATCCGATCAAGCTCGTGAAACACCCGTTGTTTGAGCATGAGATCTTCCGACACGGCTTCGATCACCAGATCGACATCGTGGAGACCATCGAGGTTCGGAGACGCTGTCACCAGCAGCATTTTCTCCTCCAGTTGCTCGGACGTCATCTTCCCCTTGTCCACGCGCGCCTGGTAAATCGCTCGCACAGACTCGACACCTTGCCTGGACAACGATTCCTGGATGTCTGCCAGCGTCACCGGCACACCGGCGTAGCTCACCACTTCGGCAATCTGCGAGCCCATGGTACCGGCGCCCACCACCCCGACCTTGTAGATATACATGCGGCGACTCCCGTGGAGCGTTACGCTCCGCTTTGCAATTGGAACTCGCCCCTCACCATTCCGATCCCTGTATCACATGCGCTCCAGCACCATCGCGGCTCCTTGCCCGCCCCCGACGCATAGGGCCACTGCGCCGAGGGCGGCGCCGCGCCGCTGCATCTCATACAGGAGGGTGATCACCAAACGTGCACCGGTCATGCCGACCGGATGGCCCAATGCGATCGCGCCGCCGTTCACATTCACGAGGTCACGCTTGAGTCCCAATAAGCGTTCCACCGCGAGATACTGCACGGCAAACGCCTCGTTTACTTCGATGAGCTCCAGATCGGTGAGACTCACCCCGGCGCGCTTGAGCGCCAACGGCAGCGCTTCGGCCGGCCCGATACCCATGCGCATCGGATCCACGCCGATGAACGCATACCCTCTAATGCGGCCGAGCGCAGGACACCCCAGCTCGCGCGCACGGGCGGCAGACATGACGATTGCGGCGGCGGCTCCGTCGTTGAGCGGGCAACTGTTCCCCGCTGTGACTGTCCCGCCCTCCTTAAACAGAGGCGGATAAAGCGCGAGTTGCTGTTCCGTCAAACCCACATTCGGACCTTCGTCTTGCGTGACGACGACCGGCGCGACCTCACGCCCGGCCACCGACTTGGGGACCGTAACCGGAATAATCTCATCCTTGAGCCGGCCCTCCCGAACGGCTTTGAAGGCCCGGCGGTGGCTCTCTACGGCAAATCGGTCCTGCTCTTCATGACTGATCCCGAACTCCTCTGCGAGGTTCTCAGCCGTGCGACCCATCAACTGCCCGCAAAAAGCGTCGGTCAATCCTTCCCAGATACTGTCGATAAACTCCGCGTTCCGAAGCCGTTTTCCCCAGCGCATGTCTCGAGATACAAACGGTGCGCGGCTCATACTTTCCACACCACCCACAACCTGCACGTCTGCGTCCCTACTTTGGATGTTCTGGTACGCGTTGACGAAAGGTTGGAGGCCGGACGAGCAGTTGCGCTGCACCGAATAAGCCGGTGTGCGGACAGGGAGCCCGGCCATGAGCGCGATCACCCGCGCAACGTTGTACGCATCGCTCGTATGCCCAACAGAGCCTATGATCACTTCATCGATGAGATGGGGATCCACTTCGGCGCGTGAGATTGCTTCACGCACGACCAGCTCCCCCATCCTGTGCGGCGTGATGTCTTTTAGAACGCCGCCAAAGTTACCAATGGGGGTTCGTGCTCCGGCCGCAATGACGACCTCTCTCACGAAAACCTCCTTGCAAGCTGTCACATCGCCTTGCGCGACGCCTGCGCACCAGCCACAGATAGATCCGCTTCATCGCGTAATGCCCGTCGCAATACCTTTCCAATAATTGTGCGTGGCAATTCGGTGCGGAACTCGATCGCCACGGGAACCTTGAACCTCGCCAGTGACTGGCGACAATGCTCGATGAGCTCTCCTTCGGTCACAGCACATCCAGATTTCGGCACGACATAAGCCTTAACCGCTTCTCCATAGTGACGATCAGGAGCACCCACGACCACCGCCTCCTGCACGGCCGGATGCTGGAAGAGGATTTCTTCGACTTCTCGCGGATACACCGTCTCGCCCCATGGCTTGATCACGTCCTTCTTGCGATCTAGGAAAAAGAAAAATCCTCGTTCGTCCCGCCTGACAATGTCTCCCGTATAGAGCCAGCCGTCCCGCAACACTGCTTGCGTATCTGCCTCTTTCCTCCAGTATCCCTGCATGACCTGAGGTCCACGGATGATCAGTTCTCCCGCTTCTCCGATCGGGAGGTCCCGAAGGCCCGTCTCTTCATCCACAACCCGCGCGTCGGTATCCGGAAACGGCAGTCCCATTGAACCGCGTGGATGTTCCCCATGGATCGGGTTGCAATGGGTCGTGGGACCCGCCTCGGTCAACCCGTATCCTTCTGAAATTTTCACCCCACTTAACCGCTCGAATCCTTCCTGCACCTCGGCCGGAAGCGGGCTGGCCCCGCAGAGACAGACCCGTATCGAATGCAGATCGTACCGGCTGGCCTTCGGGAAGTCGGTGATCATTGAGAACATCATCGGAACTCCGGACACAATGGTGACTCGGTGCTTATGAATCGCCTTCACCACTTCCTCTGCATGAAATCGTGGGAGCAAGATGATCTCACAGCCGGTCGCGACGGCCAGATTCTGACAGGTGCTCAGACCATAACAATGAAACAAGGGTACCGCGCCAAGAAAGATTTCCTCCCCTTCATGGAAATCCGAACACCAGAAGCGGCCCTGCATGGCATTGACCACCACGTTGCGATGCGTGAGCATGACGCCTTTGGGGGTGCCTGTCGTGCCGCCGGTATATTGGATCTGTGCCAGAGCGTCGGGCTCCACGGAGGGCAGGCGCAAGGAGTCACTCTCGCGTTGTCGAGATGTCGAGTCGAGCAATTCCAGAAAGTCATAGACCGGCGGATTTTTCTCGACCACGACCCAGCGTTTCGCCAACCGCGCCTTGATTGGATACACCAACCGTTTCATGGTCGGGAGAAAATCCCCAAGGCTGGTGATGATGATCCGTCCCGGCAGCTGTACGCGTTCGAGGACGGCGCGGATGCGCGGATAAAAAAGATCCAACGCGACGATGGTCTCGCTGCCTGAATCGATCAGTTGACTCTGAATTTCTCTCTCGACATAGAGGGGATTCGTGGGCGTGACAATCGCTCCGGCCTTCAGGACACCGTAATAGGCAATCACCGCCTGCGGAATATTGGGCAACATAAGGGCGACCCGATCACCCGTCTTGACGCCAAGCCGCCGCAGCCCGAGCGCAAAACAAGTGGTCAGATCGTTCAGTTCACGGTAAGAAATGCGCGCACCGTAAAAGAAGAGTGCAGGTGATTCGGGAAACCGCGAGGCGGACCGGCGAAGAAGATCCGGGACTGTCCATTCCGGGTAGGCGGAGGTGAGAGGAACACCCGCATCATAGCGACTGATCCAAGCGCGCTCCATATGATCCTCCGGCCCGTAAGCGGATCAATGAGTTTGCCCGCGCAGCTCACCCGCCAGCTGCTGCACCGGCTGCGTCCATATCTGCGCGAAACCGGCCGACTTCCGTTCCAGGCCCATCCAAAACCCTTCAAGATAATCGAGGACCGCGTTCATTCCGAGGCGAAAATCTTTTTTCTCCATTTCCGACATACATGCGTTCGAGACGCATCCCGTTCCTTCTACAGCTGCCATGGCATGTTCCATGGCCTTTTCATGCTCAGACTCGAGTTGTCGGTGGAACGTGAAGTACGTCATGTCCATGCGGGGGCGCCGAGCTTCCTTGAATACAGTGAGCCCTGGAATCAAATGGTCCCACATCGTGATGGCCATGTTCTCCAGTCCAAACGAAGCCCCCAGCGCCGTCGCGTGGTTGCTGCTGCTGTACAGATCTTCCATCCCTTTGATGTACGCGAGAGTGGAGGGCATCATGGGTGTGCTCATGGCTTCGTGGATGTCAATGCCGAGAGAACGAAGGAAGTTTCGATACAGCAATTCATGGCGATTCTTGACGACGCCATCGCCGAGTTCCGAATAGAGGACTTTCGTCAGCTCATCGGCAACGGCTTCATCTTCGGTGTTGACCAGCTGGGCGGCGAGAATGCGGGGAAAGAAGCGTGCAAAACTATAAAACTCTACGGCGAACTCCTGCAACTCACTGTCGGTCACATCCCCGGCTCGAAAACGTGTCAGATAGGGGTTATTGATCGCTCCATGTCGAAGCACGTCCGCGCGCACTTGTTCGTAAAACGACATCGTGCACCTCCGCCGTCATACCAAGACGTCCCCACAAGTTCTGGCCGTGTTTCACAACAAGTTCCTTTCTTTTTATTCAACGCCATGCCTAGATAATACAAAATCTATATTGCATGATGCAACTATTATGTTATATAGTGTGCCCATCTGTGAATCGTCCTCAGCTGGATACCCAAAATGGCATGACAGCCTTCGACGTTTGACCGATGCCACGTAGGAGGACCCACCATGAAAGAAGCCATAGGCATTGATCACATCACCCTCTGCGTGAAGAACCTGGCCGCCGCGGAATCCCTCTTCACCACGGTTCTCGGGTTTCATGTCATCTGGTCGGCGCAGGATGTAGGCAGTGACAAATCCAGCATGGACACGGTCGTTGTCCAACGGGGCGATGCGAAGATCGCACTGATGCAGGGCAGAAATAAGGAACGTCGATCTCAGATCTGTGACTTCATCGACAAATACGGCGAGGGTGTTCAGCATATTGCGATCGAAGTAGATGATATCGATGCGGTCTGTCAGGAGTGGGAAACCCATGGCGTCAGGTTCTGCGGAGATATCAAGAATGGGCGGGACGGTTTCGGACCCCTTAAACAACGATTTACGTATCCCCTGTTTCCGGGATGCGGCGTGTTCCTGGAACTGACCCAACGGCAGCACGGGCAGGAGGAGTCCAAAACCTTCGTGCGCGCCACCGTAGAAGCCCTCTATAAAGACATCGAACGCGATCAATCCAGAGGTGTCGAGAAAACAATCGTCGACTACGAAACCCTTCCGCTTCCATTTGAGGACGCGCCGTCAAGGACTTATCAGCGGGCGTCGTAGAACATCGAGCCGTACCTGACTCGTCGGGAGGTTTCTGATGTACTTGGTGAAAAAAGGCACCGCTCCCAACCAAGCCCATGTGGGGATTCCCGAGGGCCTGCACGAGGAGGAGCATGGTCGCCAAGGGTTCAGCGGCCCCGCCTCGCATCTCTATCACCATCATCCCCCTACTGCTTGGAGCAGGATCGAAGGTCCCCTACAGCCTCGGGCGTTCGCTTGCACAGAGTTGCCCACTGCCGATTACCATTCCCCCGATGGACACCCAGTCATGGTCTTGCACAGCGCCGATGCACGCATCTCAATCTCCAGACGCCAAGAAACGATGCATCATTTCGTGCGCAATGCCGACGGCGACGAAATCGTCTTTGTGCATCGCGGACGAGGCAAGTGGGAAACGGATTATGGCATTCTCAATTACGAACCCGGCGACTACCTGGTGATCCCGAAAGGCACGACTTATCGTGTCCATGTTGATTCGAAAGAAGAGCCGGGGCTGTTTCTCATTGTTGAAACCTCGGCGCCAGTCGAGCTGCCGGATCGCGGCCCGCTCGGCCGTCATGCGTTATTTGATCCGGGTGTCCTCGTGACGCCGGAACTTGCCCCGCCTCCGGTAGATGCGTCAAGCCGACGCGAATGGGAGGTGCGCATCAAGCGGGATGGTGACTACACGCGGGTGTTCTAACCCTTCTACCCCATGGACCTCGCAGGCCGGAAGGGCGACCTGGGGGTCGCCAAGTTTAACGTGCGGGGTTTTAGTCCCGGTACCAGCCCCCACAACCAACCCCCCCCCC
>CAZBNV010000020.1:0-70878 GCA_964493335.1 uncultured Nitrospira sp. | reverse complement strand
CCTGCCCGACCTGTGGCCGAGTCGAGATCGATGTCGTGCGTATGGCGAATGAGCTCGAAAAGAAATTGGGCCATATCAAGACGCCGCTCAACGTGTCCGTGCTCGGCTGTGTGGTAAATGGTATTGGGGAAGGCAAGGAAGCGGATATCGGTATTGCCGGGGGAGAAGGCAAAGGCATTCTCTTCAAGAAGGGCAAGCTGATGCGGAAAGTACCTATCGAAGACCTCATGGACACCCTGATTCGCGAAGTCGAACTCTTGGCCAAAGAGAAAGAAGCCGAAGCTGAGGGCGGAAGCGCCAACGATGTGATAGCGTCACAAGATGGGCATGCGGAGGCAGGGTGGGAGCTGATCGGTCATGCGGCCGATGAACATTCGACCATTGTCCGAGACATCCCCGTTCTCCCGACCAAGCGGTAGCGCAACCGCAGGTGTCATAGAAGTACCTGTTTCGATTCTTTCTTCATTTCCCCTCGCTTCGCGGTTGAGTTCCTGAAGGTCCCCCTTCTATAATCCGATCCGTGGCGCCGTACCCAAGTGGCTAAGGGAGCAGTCTGCAAAACTGCGATGCGGCGGTTCGAACCCGCCCGGCGCCTCCAAACATTCCTGCTGATATCTCAGAGGCTTCGGTGATTTTGTCCGGACCCTCTTCTACGCGCTCATTACGTTACTCCCGGTTCCAAATCCACTTTTTGTCGCAATCGTCACAGACTTGCTCTATCACCTGCCGGGTTTCGCAAATGAGCGCGGCATTGGTGGGTATGTCGCATGGTGATAGGGGAATAAGTCGGAGGGAGTGGAGTTGAGCACATTAATGAGCACCGCTCCCTCAGGTTGGTACCCAAGTCAGGACCGCGAGGACTCACCACACCCCAAGTAACCGCACGACCAGAGCTTGACTGAATCTCCTTGTCTGCGTAGTATTCTGACGGAGGCGCTGCACAACACTGTGCTCTCGTTGTGCGTGATGATCCTCTCCATGCGAACGATATGTAAGCCATTGCTCTCGTCCTAGCGTCACTTGCTCGTGGCGCTTATGGGTCTATATGTCGGAGGGTTCAGATAGACGCATCCCTCCAGGGTCAAAGCCACCCGCTGTGCGAATTCGGTTCAGACAAATCTCTCTTTTAGGAATTCTCTTTTCCACTGTCTTGCTATTTCAAGGCTGCACAGTCCTGGCTTGGCTGGGCATTGTTTGCGTTGATGTGGCTCGCTGCAGTGATGTGACGTTTGAGCCCTTTGAACATACGTGGGTGGCACTGCCTGAGGAGCGACGGCAAGTTCACTTAAAGAGCCTCGCAGTGGCTTCCTTTGTCGGGGACGTACGGATGGCTGAGTGGTGGACGGCCGTGCTCGCACAGGGAACCGAACTTCAGGTGATCAGTCCGGCTGAGGTCAGCAGCCGGCTGGCCTCGAATACGCTCACCCAACTGATGCAGAGCACCACCGCCCAAGATGATATCGCACTGGCGCCGCAGCTTCGCCGGGATATTCAGGTGGACGCGGTGCTATTCGGGAGAGTGGTGGTCGAACCGCCGCAGACCGCATTGTGGGGATTGAAGGAGAGATACCCACAGAGACTGTTCCTACATCTGGTAAGTGCGGAAGGGACCCTCTTATGGAAGAGTGAGCTCCCTTTCATGGTCGTTAAGGGGGCGAAGGAAGTGGATGAAGAAATGGTGAAACGAACTCTCCTGGCCCATATCACGACACACGCGAAGGAATTGGGGTGGTCCGAACTGGGACTGGTAGTTGTGACAAAGGGGTCACAAGTCTGACCGAGAGGCCTACATCTTAAAAGCCCCATCCGTCCTTGGTCGGGGAATGGTGATGGTTGACTAGGGGATAATCCCCACCGGAATCGTTACTTTCTCCTTCCTGCTTCGCGGATACCGCCGTCTCGTCATCGTTTCATCGTGATGCACGCCGACGGTTACGCCTCGCTTGCAATCTTCTCTTTCATGCGTACTCTCGCATTGGTCAGTGGCTTAATTCAGCAATTCGCCGTTCTTGCTCTTTCAGTTTCCGACTGGCGGCCAGTGTGTCCGGCTCCAATAGGCCATGAAGGATCTCCTGTCTCAACTGGATAAACAGCGGGCTTTGACGGGCCGAGGCCAGCTGACCTCCCTGTAGGAGCGCGAGCCAACGGGTGCTGGACGCTGCATAGCGGCCGTTTGGAACGGTCGTGCGCAATTCTTGAAAGGCGTTGATCGCATCCTCGCGGTTCTCGAACAACGCCACCAAACCCCTGGTGTAAGTGACCTCCTCGCAGGTCGCGCTCTGTTGGCAATTTGCCCTGCGCGACTCTTGGGCGCGACTCACGACTCGCAACGCCTCTTGCTCTTTCGTATCGGCCTCAAAAAATGCACTGCTCGGCAAGGTGACAGCCAACCCCGGACCTCCGGCACAACCCCAGAGGCCTACGGCGAAAAGGACCCAGAGTGAGAGTTGTGCTAACGTACTTGAATTCATGGAACACCTCCCAGGAAGCAACCAGGTCAAAAGCTTGGCACGTGTATTCGGTTCTGCCCTGTATAGATTGCCGGCTCGTCGGTCTGCGCGGTGTTCGGCCAGCGAGGCCGGACATTCGATCTGTGCAGTTGAGGGCTAAGCCCAGGCTGCCTGGATGTACAGGTCAGATTCCCGTCTGGTCCCTAAGGAAAGACGCGATGCAACGGAGGATCGATTCGCGAGGGTGAAAAGATGACAGCTGCGAGGCGCAGGCTTCTCCTGATTTCCTGTGGGAGCGTCAGCACGGATGGCCGCCTTTCGAGCGTTGACGGCGGTGGCAGGCCGCAGGCAATTAAGCGTGGAGTAGGGAGGGATAGCCACTTATGACTCTACGCTGTCTGTCCAGCAAAAGCAAAGGCCTGGCGATGGAGGTTTAGGCGGTAGATGAGTGAGTAGCAGCGAAGACAGCCGGGCTCGAGCAGTCTGTCCAGTGCAAGGCTGACAACCGCGCACGTCAGGATAGGTTGTTAGAGGGGAATCTCTTGGATGAAATCAGTAGCCTATCGATTGAAATGGTAGGCGACACCGAACATGAAGAGGTTGGCGCGGTAGTCGGCTGTGATGTTGCTCCGATCAAAGGTAAATTGGGCGAAATTGTATTTGTATTCGATGAAGGGTGCGATTTGGGGGGTGAGAAAATATTTCACCCCGGCCAGAATGTTGAAGCTCGGGGCAAACGCCGCTTCCGGCCTGAAGTTCCCGCTGGAAATATTTCCCATGTTGAGTCCGATGCCCAGCCCTGCATAGGGCTCGACTTTGTATCGATAGCCTGTCACCCGAACCAACGCATTGAAAGCCAGCGAGTGCACGAGCAAGTCGGCGCCAGGGATCTTTCCCGAGAGTCGAGGATTGGTGGAAGTCGGTAAGGTCTGTTGTTGGATACCGGGGGTCGAACGATACATGTCCACTTCCAGGCCAAACCAATTAAAACCGCGGTCATCGAAGAAATGGCCGATCTTGCCTCCGTAATAGAGGTCTTTGTTGAGCTTGACGCTTCCTACGTCGGTGGTATCAAAGCTGGGAGCGTTGAGGCCGGCTCCTATGGCAACATAGTTTTCAGCATGGATCACGGTGGGAAGGCAGAGAATAATCCAGAGTAGAAGACCGACCGACCAGCGAACCATTACCCCTCCTCTGACCGACAGTGATACGACCAGATTAGCACTCAGGCTGCTACTCTAACGGGCTTGAAGGGAGGTGGCAAGAGGGAAGTGTATCTTAGAATACTCCACAGGACTGCCCACTTTGATGTAGTAGGGTAGGCCGCAGGCAATAGCCCCTCCAGGGCGACTGATCCCAGGACCAATTCAACAGTGCGTATTCAGTATGGGTGAGGTGCCGTTCGATGATTCGTCCGAATCCGCCAATGCGCAATGAGAATCCTGCTGGTAGCACAAAATCTCTCAACAGTCCGAATTCGGTAAAGTCACCGGCATAATAGGCAGGATCGCCGCGTTCCGTGATGAAATGCTCTCCGCGCCAAACGGTCACGTACGGTCGCCACCCATCGAGGTTCAGCCCCGCCGTCAGCTGATATCCTCTGCCTCGGACGATCGGCGCCCCGCTTTGCGTTGGTTCATTTTGACTGGTGAGGTACAGGGCCATCACATCGACTTCACGAAACCACGAGAGGGCGGACGAATATCGACTCGGCTGAAAGGTGAATTGCGGACCGAATGCCGTCAGGAAATTATTACCGGCCGGGCGATCGCGGGGAATCCCTGGTCCAAAGAATGTGCGGGCTTCGGAATACTGGGCGCCGCCGGAATGGGACCAGTAGACCTGGCCATTAAGTGAGAAGAAACCGGCCGAGGCGCGGCCTGCATAGCCGACATCGAACCGCTCCGCCTTTTGAAGCGTCTCGATCTGGTTCCAATTGATAAAAAGATCCTGCTGATAATGTTCTCGATCGACCAGCAATTGGAATCCCTGTTCGATCGGACGGGCGAACAACATGGCGTCATTGAACAGCGCATCCACGAAGGGATGGTTGCGGCGTAAGGTGCCGGCCACCAGCCGCACGTCAGGAAACATGTCATATTCGGCTGAAAGGATCGGTTGTACCGTATGAAACCGCTGGGTGTCTGCCACAGGCAGGCCGGCAAAGAAACCGGTGCTGAGGGTGAGCCGCGGACTGACGCTATACTGAAGAACCGGGGAGAGGTATTGCCCGGCAAACGTCTGATTCGAAACCGGTAGCCCAGTCAGCTGTCGAACGCCAGAATAATCAATATGTTAGACGTAGGTCAAGGTGTCCAATTTCGCAATGAACCGGCGCTCCGATTCAGGCGCCGGCCGGTCGCCGAATGGCCGTGAGAGGGATGCCCAGACGTCACCGGCCAAGTCCGCCTGATTGGTATCCCAGTTCCAATTGAACACGACATATTCCTGGTTCACCCACTTAAAGGTGTCGCGGGTCATATAGTTGATGCCCTCCGGGGTAAAAAAGGCGCGGATGCGGCGGGCTTGGGCTCCAAATTCAATCGAAGCGCGATCTCCCAGCCGAATCGTCTTGGAAAGGCCGATTTCCGGAAAGTTACTCGCTTGAAATTCTGGATCCCTTTGTTGACTGAAAAAGCTTCGGCCTTTCCAGAAGGAGACATAGGGACGCCTCCCGGCCAAGTCGAGCCAGGCTTGGAGTTCATACCCACGTCGGCGAGTGGCCTCAGAGCCAGCTTCGGTCTGGTTGTAACTCGTCAGATAGGTGAAGCGGATCCCCAGTTGATTCCACCAGGCGACTGAGCGAAAAAAGCGTGCGGGTTCCAACACCAACTCAGGCCCGACGGCAGCCACTATACTATCGCCGGTCTGAAATGATCGGTCGAGTTTGAACAGGGCCTGTCCGTTGCGCACCCAATGTGCCTGGCCATTGAAATGAAGGGGGCCGAACTTCAATTGTCCGGCATAACCGACGTCGAATCGGTTAGGGGCCGAACCGCGGAAGGCCTGTTCCCAGTTGATAAACAAGTCTTGCCGATAGTACTCGGAATCCACTAGCATTTGAGCCCCTTGCTCGATGGGGCGTAAAAAGCGATTGCCGTAGTAGAACACGGCATTGTGGAAATTCTGATGCGGTACCCGCAGCGTGCCGATCATGGCGCTGATCTGTTCGACGGGCTGATAGGTCAGACGCAGGATCGGCCGGACTTGAGAGACTCGGTATCGTGACCGAACGGCATGTTGGCGAAGACGCCGAGCTCGGCTTCCAAGGTGGGCAGCAGGCGTGTATAGATCGACGCGTTCATCAGATTGCCGATCAGCGTCGTATCCCGTCCCAGCCCGTTGGTGAAGGTGTTGGCTTCCAGCCCCTGTTTTCGAGATTGAGCATAAAGGTGGAGACGGAGAAGCGCATGTCCAGCAGATGGGACTGGTCAAACGTATCTGCACCTAAGGCGGGTCTTGGAATAAAGAGGATAGTCAGGACGAGCAACAAGGCTGCTGGTACGGAGGAAAGATCGACCAAGACCGGGGACACGAAGGGAAGGATCCTTCGAAGGCAGACGTGACTCAGTGTAAAAAAAAGGAAGTGGGCTCACGCGTGGGGGCCGATCATAAAAGGATAAGACACCATCCGTCAACACATGCGCGGGGCGATGACATGTCAGACCGCTGGCTGCGCTGTACGTGATTTGGGAGAGCCATGTGTGGCGTAGCCGGGATTCTTGATCGACGCAGAAAGGACCTCCGCCCCGTGATCGACCGGATGGTCAAGGCCCTGCATCATCGCGGGCCCGACGCATCGGGGACCTGGGTGAATGAACGGAACGGGCTGGCTCTGGGACATGCCAGGCTCTCGATCATCGAGCTCTCGTCCGAGGGGAGCCAGCCCATGGTGTCGGCGAGCGGACGGTATGTGCTCACGTACAACGGAGAGGTCTACAACTTTCAGGAGCTCCGACGCGATCTGGACAGGCGTGGCCACAGATTTCGCGGCCATTCGGACACCGAGGTCATGCTCGCTGCCTTTGACGACTGGGGAGTTGAAAAATCGTTAGACCGGTTCGTCGGCATGTTTGCCTTCGGCGTGTGGGACAGTGCGGAACGCAGGCTCACGCTCGCCCGTGACCGACTGGGCAAGAAACCACTGTACTTTGGATGGATGGGGAGTACTTTCCTCTTTGGGTCGGAGCTTAAAGCATTGCAGGCGCATCCGGACTTCCAGGGAGAAATAAATCGAGACGTTCTCGCGCTCTATCTCCGGCACGGCTACGTCCCGGCGCCCTACTGTATCTACCGGAATCTGTACCAGTTGATGCCGGGGTCGATGCTGGGAATTTCGGGTGATCACGGCCACCGAGAGACTGACTTCTCGCCCTTTCCAGAATCGGACCGGACTCCATGGAGGCCTGTGCGGTACTGGTCGGCACGGGCCGCGGTGGAACGCGGGTGCACGCAGGTGTTTCCAATGTCTGAGCAAGAGGCGATCGAAGAACTCGATCGCCTCTTGCGTGAGGCCGTCCGGATGCGCATGGTGGCCGACGTGCCGTTAGGCGCATTCCTGTCGGGAGGAGTGGATTCCTCGACAGTGGTCGCGCTCATGCAGGCTCAGTGCACGCAGCCGGTCAGGACCTTTACCATCGGGTACCATGAAGAGGAGTTTAACGAAGCGCGGCATGCAAAAGAAGTCGCCGCACATCTTGGAACCGACCATACCGAACTGTATGTCACGCCCCAGGACGCGATGGCGGTGATTCCAAGATTGCCTCAGCTGTACGATGAACCCTTCGCCGATGCCTCGCAAATTCCCACCTTTCTGGTGTCAGAGCTCACCAGGCGATATATCAAGGTCAGCCTATCCGGAGATGGTGGCGATGAACTCTTCGGCGGGTATACCCGCTATTTCAAGTGCCAGTTGATATGGAATAGGTTGATGACCATTCCGGCTCCCTTGCGCAGAAGCCTGGCCTTCGGCATTCGCTCGGTTCCCCCGTCGCTATGGACCGCCCTCGTACGGTACGTGACGCCACTCTTGCCCAAGCGGTTGCACATGACGCTGCCGGGAGACAAGCTGTACAAGTTGGCCAATCTGTTGATGATGGCTGAGCCAGAAATGCTCTATCACCGATTGATTTCACTATGGGAAAACCCCACCGCCGTGGTCCTGGGGTCAGTCGAGCCGCCGACGCCGGTCACCGATCGTGCACAGTGGGCCTCGGTGCCGGGCTTGATCGAACAGATGATGTACCTGGATACCGTGACCTACCTGCCCGATGACCTTCTCGTCAAAGTCGACCGGGCCAGCATGGGTGTCAGCCTCGAAGCAAGGACGCCGCTGCTCGATCATCGGGTGGTCGAATTTGCCTGGCGGCTCCCTACCTCCTTGAAGGTCCGAAACGGAGAAGGTAAATGGGCATTGCGCCAGGTACTCTACAAATATGTCCCCCGCCGGCTCATTGAACGACCCAAGATGGGCTTCGGAGTGCCTATGGACAGTTGGTTGCGCGGACCGTTGCGCGCATGGGCCGAGTCGCTGATCGGAGAACGGCGGCTCCGCGATGAAGGATTTTTTGACCCGGCTCCCATCCGGGAAAGGTGGGCAGCCCACCTCTCCGGCCAGCGGGACTGGCAGTACGCCTTGTGGACGGTTTTGATGTTTCAAGCATGGCGCGAGCAGCACGCCGCCTGAGCGCCTGTTGAGCATACTAAGTTGCCTTGCCACTAGAGCCCCCAGGGGCCATAGCTGGTAGCGTCAAGGCTGAGGAAAGAGCCTCCCTGAAATGTGCGAGCCTGATCGGCTCATTGCCGCCGTCTAAATGGCTAAAACAAAGAGTAATGATATCCACGTCGTCCATCGATTCCTTCTACACAAATGCGAGGAAATGGTCAGTCATCCGAGTGCTCGGATTCTGGATTATGGATGCGGCAATGGAGAAATAGTCATAGAGGGCCGAAATCGTGGGCTGAATATCTATGGAGTAGAAGCTTTCTATAAGGGGAGCAACAGTAAAGAGGTTGTAGAGGCAAAGGGGCTACTGGGGAATGAAATCAAGGAACTCATAGAAGGTCGGATACCATTCCCTGATCACTATTTTGAGCTAGTTGTGTCAAACCAAGTGCTTGAGCATGTTTCGGATATGAATGCAGTGCTCAAGGAGATTGATCGGGTACTTGTTCCTGGGGGAACGTTTATGAGCCTGTTCCCATCAAAAGAAGTCATGAGAGAAGGTCATTGCGGCATCCCGTTTATCCATTGGTTCCCCAAAACAGGTCGGGTGCGATACCCCTATATGTTGGTTCTTCGTAGCCTCGGTCTCGGTTATTTTACTGGCAACAAATCAAGAGCCCAATGGGTGCTTGAAATGCTGGATTGGTTGGACAAGTATACAGTCTACCGACCATACGGCGACATATGGCAGGGCTTTTCCAATTATTTCCCGACAGTACAGCGCATAGAGGACGAGTACCTCGCCTATCGGCTAAGAGACGATAACTTAACCAATTTGGCCATAGTGATTAGGTACCCCATTTTCCGTCACCTTGCGAGGTGGCTATACACGAAACTTGGCGGTCTCGTCTTATCGGCAAGAAGCAGGCAGGAGCCTGATCCCGCTGGCATTTTTCGACGGTAACAGGCAAAACCCCTACGTCGTTATGACGACACTTTGGAACAACGGTATTTCTTGGACTTGCGGTGTGCCTGTTAGCTCAACGGTATATTGCCTTGCATTCAGAAAATGGTGAGGTCTGTACAGGTATATTAAACGATTACGGGTTTTCTTTGAAAAAACACCACATCGTGTTGGATTTAGGATGCGGTGCCGGACGGCATCCCTATGAGTTCCGTGACCAGGGATTTTGCGCATTCGGCTTTGACATGAACAAGTATGTCAAACTGAGGGATGCAGCCGACATTCGCTTCTTCATGTTTCCGGAGTCGGGTGACTACTCATTCGGTGACGTGAAGAGACTCCGCCAACTGGGAGACGAAAACCGGCGGCTCAAGCAGATGGATGACGGAGCAAGCGCATGTCGGGCTGCGGACGCGGATTCGTGGGATCGCCGAAAGCAAGCGGCGCTATGGGTGTCCCCGAATCTATGTGCGGGTGCGACGGGAAGACGGGCCGGTCAACCATAAGAAGGTGGAAAGGATCTATTATCGCGGTGTCCCGAGTACTATTCTAACGGGCTTACCGCATGGTGGCATCCGAGCCTGCCTCGTCAACCATCTAGCATCGTTGATATCTCGCTTGCCGGGCTATCAGCTCTCAGCATTCAGCTCTCACGAGGACCGGTCGTCCTTGAAGTTGACGGCAGAACGGTGAAGGCTGATTGTTGCGGCAACCAACCGTTGACGCCTGACGTTTCACGCATGTCAGCATTGTGCCTCGCCCCGATGCAGTAGCGTGGGGCGCAAACAGAATCCACGCCAGCGTGACTGGTCCCAGGACCAATTCAAGAGCGCATATTCCGTGTGGGTCAGCCGCTGTTCGATGATGCGGCCGAATCCGCCGATGCGCAGCGAGAATCCCGCCGGCAAGAGGAAATCCTTAATCATTCCGAATTCGGTGAAGTTGCCGGCGAAGTAGGCGGGATCGCCCCGCTCCGTGTTGAACTGCTCGCCGCGCCAGAGCGTCACATAGGGGTGCCACCCGGCGATATCCACGCCGCCGGTCAGCTGATAGCCGCGTCCGCGCATGATCGGCGATCCGAGTTGGGTGGGTTCGTTTTGGCTGTTGAGGTACAGGGCCGTCACGTCGATCTCGCGGAACCACCGAATGAAAGACCAATGGTCGCCCGGTCGGAACGTGAACTGCGGCCCGAAGGCCGTCAGGAAATTGTTGCCGGCGGGTCGATCACGCGGGAGCCCGAATGAGACGAACGTGCGGGCTTCGGAATATTGCGCGCCCCCGGAATGAGCCCAGTACACCTGGCCATTGAAGGCGAAGTATCCCGCCGCCACCCGCCCGGCATACCCGACGTCGAACCGCTCCGCCTTCTGGAAGGTTTCGATCTGATTCCAATTGATGAAGAGATCCTGCTGGTAATGCTCACGGTCGATAAGCAGCTGAAAACCTTGCTCGATGGGACGCGAAAAGAGCATGGCGTCGTTGAAAAGTGCATCGACGAAGGGGTGGTTCCGGTGGATCGTTCCGGCCACCAGGCTTGCCCCCGGCGCAAAGGTGTATTGCGCCGCCAAGATAGGCTGCACCGTGTGGAAGGATTGCTTGTCGGCCACCGGCAGCCCGGCGAACACCCCGGCGTCGAGTGTCAGGCCGGGCAGGGGGGCATAACGAAGCACGGGCGCCAAATATTGTCCCGCGAAGGACTGATTGGAAACCGCCACGGAGCCCGCTTGGCGTACCCCGGGATAGCCGATGTTATAGACATAGGTCAACGAATCGAACAGCGCGCTGAAGCGCCGTGGACCCGATTCGTCGGCCGGGCGTGGGGAGGGGGACAGCGATGCCCATACCTCGCCGATGAGATTGGTCCGATTGGTATCCCAGTTCCAATTGAGAACGATGTATTGTTGATTGACCCACTTGAAGGTGTCTCGATTCTCGTAGGTGATTCCGTCGGGTGTAAAAAATGTGCGGACTCGTCGCGCCTGCACGCCGAATTCTATTGAGGCATCCTCGCCGAACCGGAGGATTTTCGACAGACCGAATTCCGGAAAATTGGTGGCGGTAAATTCCGGATCGCCCTGCAGGCTCAAGAAATTTCTGCTCTTCCAAAATGAAACGGACGGCCGCCATCCGGCAAGATCCAACCAAAAGCGCGTATCGTATCCGCGACCACGGGACGCCGGGCGATTGTCCAGCGGTTCGTTGAACGTCGTAAGGTAAGTAAACCGAACCCCGACTTCATTCCACCATGACAGGGCCGGGAAGTATGCTTTCGGTTCGAGAACGAATTCCGGTCCCGCGGCCGTCACGACGTTGTTGAGCGTATTGAATGAACGATCGAACTTTAAGAGTGCCTGGCCATTCCGGACCCAATGGGCCTGTGCATTGAAGCGAAGCGGACCGGCACGCAGTTGACCCGCATAGCCGATATCAAACCTATTGGTTGCTGATCCACCGAACGCTTGCTCCCAGTTGGCAAATAAGTCCTGCCGATAGTATAGAGATTCCACCAGCACTTGCCCTCCCTGTTCGATCGGCCGGACGAAGCGGTTGGCGTTGTCGAAGACGGCATCGTGAAAATCGCGATGGGGGGTCCGAACCGTGCCGAGAATGGCGGCAACCTGTTCGACGGGTTGGTAGGTCAAACGCACAATCGGCCGGACCTGCGAGACTTCAGTATCGTGGCCGAACGGCATATTAGCGAATATTCCCAGGTCCATGTCTAACGATGACAAGAGCCGCTTATGTAGGGAGACATTCAGGAGACTTCCGATTAGCGTCGTGTCACGGCCGAGTCCATTGATAAAGGTGTTATCCTCAAGCCCTTGTTTTTCGAGGTTGAGGAAAAATGTGGTTGTTTCAAATCGGAGATCCAGATCGTGCTGAGGAAGCGGAGGTGCGGATTCAGCAGCTTGCAAGGCCTGGAGATCGACCACGAACAGAATGGCAAGGACGAGCACGAAGCGATAACAGAGCAGACGCCACCTCCCTGAGTAGTCCCTATGGGAAGGCGGATGATAAAAGGGAAAAGAGCGATGCGTCAATCAACGAAGCGCCCCTGGCCTTGCCTGTTCCCTGTGAGATTGCTGCGAGGTACAATTACGTCCCCCGAAGGTGCTCGTCCGACGGGCGAGTCGGCCGTTGATGCCTCTCCTGAAAGCCTAACAGGCTGAGTCCGGAACGCACTCGGCAAAAATACCGTATGGAGTTCGGTATGCAGGCAGCCCGCGGTAAAAGCAGCATGCTTCGCTCGGTGGAAAGATATATGCTTTCATGGAAAGCATATTCCGACCCATCCGTGAACTATCGAATTCTGACGACCATGCTTCTCGTCGGTGGCCTGACGTTGCTGGTTCACCTCGCGACCGCGGCGAAGGATTTGGTGACGGCGTACCAATTTGGGACGGCTGACGAGCTCGATGCGTTTCTTATTGCGTTCTTATTGCCATCTTTAGCTATTGTGGTCGTTGGAGGCTCGTTCTCCTCGTCTGCAATACCCATCTACATACAGGTCGAGCGGCGAGACGGACCCGAGGCTGCCTATGGTTTGTGTGGCAACATTCTGGCCGCCTCCATTGGGGTGTTGCTAGTCGTCACCATTCTCCTCCCGATTCTTGTCGCCCCCATCCTCGCTCTCCTGAATTCAAGCTTCACCGACGAACAGCTCACCTTGACCCGAGAACTTTTCTTTATCCTTCTGCCGATAGTTTTGCTCAAGGGCATGGCGACCGTATGGTCCGCCATATTGAACGTGACCGATCGGTTCCTCATGGCGGCCATCGTTCCAGTGATAACGCCGGTCGTGACCGTGGCGGCGCTCTTATATCTCGGACCGAAGTGGGGGATTCACACATTGGCCCTGGGAGCAGTGGGAGGCGCCGTGCTGGAGGTGGCGATTCTGGCTCTGTATGTGCGGCAACTCGGCATCCCGCTCATTCCTCGCTGGAATGGTTGGACACCACCCATGGCAACCTTGATGAGGCAATATGGATCGGTGGTGGTGGGCGGGGCCTTGATGAGTAGCACCGCCCTCGTGGACCAAGCGATGGCGGCGATGTTGGGGCCAGGAAGCGTGGCAGCATTGAGCTACGGCGGAAAGGTCGTATCGTTCGTGACTGTCGTGGGCGCCACGGCACTGGGGACGGCGGTCCTACCTCATTTTTCAAGGTTGGTGGCCGCATCGGATTGGCGGGGGGTTCGCCATACCGTGCGGACCTATGTGAGGTTGATTTTGTATGTCACTGTCCCCTTGACGATGGTAGCCGTGTGGTTTTCCGAGCCGCTCGTGCAAGCGATCTTCCAGCGCGGCGCGTTCACGAGCACGGATGGCGAAGTCGTTAGCCGGGTTCAGGTCTTTTTGCTACTGCAAGTGCCGTTCTATATCATTGGAATTCTTATAGTTCGTCTAATATCTTCCTTACAGTCGAATTCTATCTTGATGTGGGGCTGCGTCATCAATTTCGTTCTGAATGTCATTTTGAATTGGGTGTTGATGCGATGGCTCGATGTGGCCGGTATTGCGTTGTCGACTGCTCTCGTGATTATGGTGTCATCGCTATATTTAGGATTCATGTTCATGCATGTCTTGAGAAAACGTGAGAGGGAGCAGGTCTTCGTCGAGCGTGAATTTGGACCGAGGGAAAGTCACAGCGGAAATCGAACTGGAGACGTATTCGCCGAATTGCGCGACTTCCCGCTATAACGCGTTATTTTCACGTGGTAATCTGTTATTCCGTCATTCGAAGGAGAACATTTCACCTCAGGACCCCAAAACGCATTGGCCTAGGAGGTTGCCTGCGTCTATGACGATCATGTTCCTCATTCGTTCGCTGGATTGGTATGGCGGAGCCCAGCGGCAGCTCGTCAACCTAGCGAGTGGCCTTTCGCGAGCGGGTCACGACGTCGTGGTGGTGACCTATTATCCGGACGTCCCGCTCGAACGCGAACTGGAGGAAGCCGGGGTGAAGGTTCGCAGTCTGGGAAAACGGAGTCGTTGGGACCTCCTGCGTCCGATCGTGAGATTTGTCCGTCTTGTGCGGAAGTCTCAGCCGACTGTGCTGCATGGCTATCTCAGCACGGCCAACATTCTGGCTGTGATAGCCAAGGTGTGCTGCCCGCCCCTAAAGGTTGTCTGGGGTTTGCGCGCATCCAATATGCACTTGCAAGAGTATGACTGGCTACATAAGACTTCCTTTCTCATTGAACGTGTCCTGTCACGATTTGCCGACCTGCTCATCGTCAATTCCTATGCCGGTCGGAGCCACTATGGGTCCTCCGGCTTTCCCCTCGATAAGATGATCGTCATTCACAACGGAATTGACACGGCCCGATTTCAGCCGGACAAGGAGGCAGGTAGAGCGATAAGAAATCAGTGGGGCATCGATGAAAGGGGACAGGTCGTCTGCTTGGCGGGGCGGTTGGATCCCATGAAGGACCATGCCACTTTTATTAAAGCCGCGGCTTTGTTGTCTCAACGTCCCACCGATGTCCGATTCGTGTGCGTGGGACAGGGTCCTGACGACTACAAGCGTGCCCTGCAGGCACTGGTTAAGCGAGAGGGCGTTGCGGATCGCATGATGTGGGTAGGGTGTTTCTACGATATGAGGCCGGTGTATAACGCGTGCAACGTCGTCGTCTCGTCGTCGGTATGGGGAGAAGGTTTTCCCAATGTCCTTGCCGAGGCTATCGCCTGTGGCATTCCCTGCGTTGCCACGGATGTCGGCGATAGCTCGTTGCTCTTCGCCGCTACGGTAGGTAGGCTTGTGCCGCCCGGGGATCCCGCTGCATTGGCCAAGGCCATAGAGGCTGTGTTGGAATCGGGTGGAGCCTATCAGCCCGCGACACTGCACGAACACATCGTTCGGTCTTTCGGCCGCGAGCAGTTGGTTCGGGCGACGGAGGAGCATTTGGCTCGACTAGCATGTCGCTGATGCAAGGAACCTTCATCGTCGTGGCTGTTTCGGGCTGCGCCTATTTTCTCCTCTGTCTGCGACAGTTCGACTTTTTCTCCGTGGCGTTCTTCTCCGCCTGCGTCTACTTCTTGCCTGGGTTCTTCGGTTATACGGTCGCTCCCGTTGGGGTGGACATGGCGGCGCCAGTCGATCTTGAAGACCAGACCTACTTGGTCATGGTGGGCGTATTGATTGTCGTCTGGGCGGGAGCATTATTGTTCGACCATGTGGGCGGAAGCCATGCCGCCGGCTGGGACCTAAACGGATCCGCCGAGGCTGCTTGGTGCGCTACGCTTCTTGCCGTCATCGGATACGCGTTGATTTGGGTCACGGCCGGAGAGGCACTTTTGAGTGACGATAAGATCGCCATGATGGAAAGTCTCAATCGTTGGCATGTGCTCGGCGCCACGGCCGCTCCGCTTGGGGCAGTGCTGGCGTTTGCGAGTAGCCGGTGGCCGTTATTGTCCGTCTGCATGGCCTTGCTCTTGTTCGATATGTACATCGGCTTCCGTGTGTCGTTCGGGATCGCTCTCATCGCAATGTTCACCTTGCATCTTTCCCGTTACGGGCGGCAAAGACTCGCGGTGCAAAACTGGCAGATCGGGTGTTTGGGGGTGACGTTCGTACTTCTACTCTTCCTCTACAAGCAAGTGTATGTGGCTGTCAAACTAGGATTATGGGACGTGATTCTCGATCGGCTGACGGACACCGAGCTCTACGCCACCGCGATCTTGATGTCGGAGCCGTTTAATACTCAGGCGATCTTGAATGAAGTCATCGCGCAGGATTTCCGTGTGGGGATGGAGCACTTCCAGGATCTCTTGCTTCAATTTCTGCTGTTCTCTCCAGAGCTGGGCGGCACGCCGCGCTCGTTCAATGAATTTTTTCAAGGAACTCTTTTCCCCAGTGATCTTGAATACGGCATGGCCAATAACATATGGGCCGAAATGGTCAGCAGTGGAGGGTGGTTACTCTTAGGTCTCTTCCTGGGGGCATTTGTTCTCATGTTAATGCTGGGATCCCACTGGATCCGATCCCGTGATACGACTGTCGCGGCCGGAGCCGCGGTGATATTCAGTTATTGGGCATTCTACATCCATAGGAATGATCTCCTTTATCAAGTGAACTTAGAAAAGAGGACCATTCTTGTGTGGATGGCATGCCTGGTACTGTCACGCGTCTTCACGTTGACACCTATGCGACCTTGAGGATTACGTCGTAAGGCACAAAATCAGGCCAGCGTGGCGTCTAAAATCAAAACGATCATGCACTTGATCACCACCTCCGAAATAGGCGGTGCGGAAATCCAACTGGGCCGACTGCTTGCCCATATGGATCATCCCTCGCTACGACACTGTGTCGTATCCATGGCTGGACCCGGGGTCATCGCTGAGAAAATCCGCTCCCGGGGAATCCAAGTCTACAGTCTTAACATGAAGCGTGGAGCGCTGAGTGTTTCTAGTGTGTCTGGGTTACTGAAGCTCGTTGGATTGGTCCGCAGCGAAAGGCCAGCGATCATTCAATCATGGATGTATCATGCGAGTCTATTAGCTGTCCTGGCAGGTAAGCTCATGGGCATCCCTTCGGTGTTCTGGAATATACGCTGCGCAGAAATGGACATGGCACACTATCCCAAACTTACCAGGTTGGTGATACAAATGCTGCGTCACATGTCTCGAGTTCCACAGCTCGTTATCGTCAATTCAGAAGCAGGCCGCATGGCGCATATACGAAAGGGTTTTTATCCAGAGATGTTTCAGGTTATTCCCAATGGGTTTGAGCTTGACTGCTTTCGCCCGGATGATTCTGCTCGAGAATGGTTTCTCCAAGAGTTCGACGTGGCAGGGGACGCTGTCATTGTGGGTCTTGTCGCTCGCTATGATCCTATGAAGGATCATAAAATGTTCCTTACTGCGATCAGTCAGGTCCATAGTGAGCATCCCATGTCGGTTTTTGTGCTGTGTGGTAAGAATGTCGATGAGAGCAATGCTGCTCTGATGCGCCTCATTGAGGACCACGGCCTCAATTCGTCCGTTCGGCTCCTGGGGCTGCGTGAGGATATTTCGAGGATAACCCCGGCGTTTGACATTGCCTGTTCTTCCTCGTCGTTTGGAGAAGGATTTTCAAATGCAATTGGTGAAGCTATGGCTTCTGAGGTTCCATGCGTCGTCACAGATGTTGGGGATTCAGGCTGGATTGTCGGATCTACAGGAAGAGTCGTTCCTGCGGGAAACGCCGATGCATTTGCGCAGGCATTGAGCGAGTTAATAGCCTCTGGTCATATGGCTAGAAAGCTCCTGGGCGCGCAAGCCAGAACTCGGATTGCAGACTTATTTGACATCAATCGGGTTGCAGATCGGTATCGGGAAATCTACCTCGCATGTCACTGACCAAGCCGGCAGGATGCGATTTAGGCTGCCAACCATTTTGAGCATCGCATGACCTAAACGCATTTCGGTTGCAGACGATCGCCAGTACATTCGCTGTGTGTCAGAGAGGGGGGCTGGATGCGCGTTTTAATTACCGGAGGCGCAGGGTTCATCGGATCGCATCTTGCGGAATGCTACCTGAACCGCGGAGATGAGGTATTCATAATTGATGATCTGTCGACCGGGTCTCTCGGAAATCTCATTCATCTGCAAGGCAATCCCGAGATTGCGGAGCGTCTCTTTGTTACCATTGATACCGTATTGAATACGGACGCCCTATCCGAGTTGATCGGAACATGCAACCTGGTGGTCCATCTTGCTGCCGCAGTCGGCGTGCAGTATGTGCTCGACAATCCCCTCTCCTCAATCCTGACGAACGTTCAGGGAACCGAGAAGGTGCTCGAACTTTGTGCCAAGTTCCGCAAGAAAGTTCTCATCGCATCAACATCGGAAGTGTATGGGAAGCATACGCATGCACCGCTGATTGAGAGCGATGATTGTGTCTATGGTCCTCCTTCCAAGTCACGCTGGAGCTATGCTGCTTCTAAGCTCATCGATGAGTTCACCGCCTTGGCCTACCATAGGAGCCGGAATCTGCCCGTCTGTATCGTCAGGTTTTTCAATACGGTGGGTCCACGCCAAACCGGCCGGTACGGCATGGTTATCCCGCGATTTGTGGAGCAGGCTCTTGGCAATCGCCCCATCACCGTCTATGGAACCGGACGGCAAACGAGGACGTTCACACATGTGCGCGACTCCTGCGAGGCGGTCATGCGTCTGCTGGATTCGCCGGATGCGGTAGGGGAAGTTGTCAACGTGGGAGGAACTGAAGAGATATCTATGCTCGAACTCGCGCATCGCATCAGGGAAAGAGTGGGATGCAATGCACAACCTCACCTCGTCCCTTATGATCATGTCTTCGGCCGTGATTTTGAAGATATGCAGCGGCGCGTGCCGTCTACTGCTAAGTTGCGGGCACTGACCGATTTCTCTCCATGTACCGGACTGGACGAGATTTTAGAGGATGTCATAAGTCATTATCGTGTAAGTAATCCCACTGTGCCGCGACTTCGTGCAAGATCAAATTCCCAACATGCCACTACCGATCCGTTTGGGGACGAGCTTGAAACCACCTATTTAACGCGGCGCTCCGAACAGTGAACAGATTCTCCGATGTTTCAGGAATATTAGTGGCCTAATCGAATCTGTTCCTGAAATAAGGCCTGTTCCGACAGCAAACTGCCTAACATCCAAACAGTCTCGTTCACGCACCGAAATGTGGCCGGGCAATAAACCGCATATGTGGGCTTAGAGGTCGTGGCGGAGATGAGGCGTCTTATCCGTGATGACTGATCGTACTTCGCAGAAGCGACCGATCCGAGTAATTCGAATTATCGATCGGCTTAATATCGGCGGACCCTCGAAACACGTTGTTTGGCTCGCGGCCGCGCTGAATCATGGAGATTTCGAGACCACGCTCGTCACCGGAAAAGTCCCACCTGACGAAGGTGATATGCGGTACTTTGCTGATGCGGCGGGCATCACCCCGGTGGTAATTCCTCAACTGAGCCGCACAGTAACTTTCAGTGATGTCCTCGTAATCTTCAAGCTTGTCCGCCTTTTCATGGAGGTATCTCCGCACATAATTCACACCCATAAAGCTAAGGCGGGTGCCACAGGCCGGATTGCCGCATGGATCTATCGATGGATGACACTCTCATGTATATGGTTACAGCCTCGCTCTTGCCATGTTGTTCACACATTTCATGGCCATATCTTCCATGGATATTTCTCAGCGTGGAGAACGCGTTTAGCTCTGATGCTGGAGCGAATGCTGTCCTATTTCGCCACGGATAAGATCATCGCTCTGAGTTGGCGACAATACGATGAACTGGTTTCACGATATAGGATCGGATTGCCGTCGCAGTTCCGCGTAATTCCGTTAGGTCTAGACCTAAAAGAGGTTCCTGGAGGAGGACTTCGCGGGGAGTTTGGGATCCAATCGGAGATACCTTTGATTGGGTTTGTTGGGCGCCTGTGCGAAATCAAGAATCTGCCTATGCTTCTAGACGCAGTCCACCGCCTTATCAACAGTGGGATTATTGCCAAATTAGTGCTAATCGGAGACGGGCCCCTGAGCTGCAAACTTCGGGCTCAAGTTGAACAGCTTGGCCTATCCGGGTCCGTATTCTTCACTGGCTTTAGAAAGGACACAGCGTCACTTTACGTAGACCTAGATGTTGTCGTCTTGAGCTCCCTTAATGAAGGAACGCCCCTAACATTAATTGAAGCTATGGCCGCGGGTCGGGCCGTTGCTTCCACCGAAGTAGGCGGTGTGCTGGATCTGATGGGACAACGTCATTTAGCTTCTGAGCGCTTTACGATTTGGGACCATGGTGTGACGGTTCGCAGTGGCGATTCGGAAGGGCTTGCACAAGGCCTATTGTACCTCATCAATGCCACGAGAGAACGCCAGACCATGGGCAAGCGTGGCAGGATTTTTGTGCAAGAAAATTATTTGGTCAGTCGTTTGGTGAGGGATCTTAAGGCACTGTATGTGGAGTTGATTTCATGACAGAATTGTCACCGTCAACTCTTATGCAAGGCATTGCAACCTTCGCTTCCGCCGCTCTCGGCACATACATCATGCGGCACACGTCTCGGCGATTCGGCCTGCTGGCGATGCCCCGTGCCGATCGATGGCATCAGCAGCCCGTCGCTCTCCATGGCGGTGCGGGTTTCTATCCTCCTTTTTTGCTGAGTGCTTGTTTGCTCCTGTGGGGTGCCGCGACGATCGACCCGACGTCGGCGGCAAACTGGATATATTCCCTTCCCGCTCACCTGAGATTGGGCGTCGCCTGGCTCGTGGGATCCTTGCTCATGTTTGCGGTCGGACTATGGGATGATATGTGCAATATTCGGCCTGTGACGAAGTTAGTCTGTCAGCTCATAAGCGCGAGTTTATTTATCGTTGCTGGAGGCACGTTTCTGCTGACCGACAGTGTCGTGTTGAATCAGGTGGTCACATATTTCTGGTTCGTTGGAGTCACAAATGCCGTTAATATGTTGGACAATATGGACGGACTCGCTTCCGGCATCGTCGTCATCGGGAGCGTAACTCTTGCCGTTCTTGCCTGGGGGACGGGCGCTAGCGTGGGGGCCTCTCTTGGAGCCCCACTCGGACTGATGTTGGCGGCTGCTCTCGCCGGATTCTGGGTATTCAACAACTCTCCGGCATCCATCTTTATGGGTGACTCGGGCAGTCTCTCGATCGGCTACCTTCTAGCGGGGTTGGCGGTGCCTACTCCGCTGAACGGATACCTTGGCTTGTCGTCCTGCGACGAACTGTTAACCACTTTCAGTGCCTTGATCATTCCTGCGCTCGTACTGTGCATTCCAATCTTTGATACAACTTTGGTGACAGTGACGAGAATATGGCGCGCTCAGCCCATTTCTCAGGGTGGGTGTGATCATAGCTCCCATCGTCTGGTCCGTCTGGGAATTCCAGAATCCACAGCCGTCCACATTCTCTACCTCTCATCGGGAATCGGTTGCATCCTAGCCATCCTCTTCCAGCGATTCCCGCGTCAGACTTCGCCTTGGCTTGCGTTGTTTTTCAGTTTGCTCATTGCGAGTGGGGTATATCTAGGTCGCGTGAATGTGATAGGCGCCTCCACTGCCCGGTTCAGAGAATGATAGGTCACATACGGAGCGCTTTGCAGGGTGGAGGCGGCCTGCTTGCGCCCCTATCTGAGTGGCTTCCAAGGCATCTGGATACAAGTTCCTGCATCAGTTCTGTTGGCTGTCTGCCCAATACCCGTCTATGGGTGCGCTGCTTGGTCCTCAGCGTTCTTGTCATGCAGCTCGCCTTTCCTTCTCATGGCGCAGCTTCCGCCAACCTTCCACTTCACCATTGGGGCTATGAGGCCATTGAGCGCTTGATCGCGCTGGGCGTGATCGATCGCGCCTTGATTGGGGCCAAGCCTTACAGTCGCATGCAGGCGGCTCAATCCGTGGCACGCGCCATCGAACTGGTTCGGGCCGACGCGGTGGCGCTGGACGGCCGCGAGGCGATCGCCGAGCCTCTCCTGGAACGATTGCAGTCGGAGTTTCGTCCAGAGCTCATCCGACTCGGCATCGTCCGTGCTCGGCCTGGAGATAAAACTGGTCCGCTTCGCGCGGGCGCTCGCGTCACGAGCGAGTTCGATGCGTCCTCTATCGGTGGCGGCCAGACCGTTCGGTTTCGTGAAAATCGCGGTGGCGAGTATTATGTCAACGGTGTGCAGAACCAAACCGATGTGCGCGGATGGGTTGAGCTGGGTGACTGGGCCGCGCTGATGGCGCAGCCGAAATTTATCAGCAACCGTCATCTCTTGGGCATTGGGGCCACCAACAACAGCGACAATTTCTATCTTCGAGAGTTTAGCCTCAAATTGATCTATGCCAACATCGCGTTGGAGGCCGGGCGAGGCACGCAATGGTGGGGGCCTGGTTATCACGGGTCGTTATTGCTGACTGATCATCCCTTTCCTATGGACATGATCAAGTTGGGGACCGAGCGACCGTTTCAATTGCCTGGTTTTCTGAGCGGGCTGGGCGATTGGAAGGTCAACGCCTTTCTCGCTCAACTGGAGCGCAATCGTGACTTTTCGCGAGCCAGAGTCTTCGGGTTGCGCATCAGCTACTTGCCGGTATCTTGGCTGGAGTTCGGCCTCAACCGATTGACTCAGTTCGGAGGACGAGGTCGCGATCAATCCTTTCCCGGAGTGGTGGCCGACGCGTATATTTCAGAACCCAATCAAACCGGTGGCCGGGATGTCAACGAACAGGCCATGGCTGATTTCCGGCTCCGTATTCCGTCGGTTCCTTATCTCATCCCCTTTCCCGCCGGCCTTCAGCTCTATGGAGAGATTGGAACCGAGGATAAGTGGTCCCAACTTCCCCTGCCCAGCCGGACGGCGTTTCTGGGCGGGATCTACATCCCGCAGGTGTTCGAAGGCGATACCATGGACCTGCGTATCGAATATGCGGACACGGATTACGGCCGCCGCCGTCATCCCGAGTTGTCGCAGGTTTGGTATAACAGCGGCACCTATACCAGCGGCATGCGGTACCGGGGGTTTCCGCTTGGTCATCACATGGGAACCGATGGCATCGACTTTTTCGTGCGGACGACCCGCTATCTGACGGAGACGCTGCAGCTTGGCGCCAACTTTAACCTCCAGGAACGGGACCGCGGGCAACCGAACCATGAGAAGAAGCGTGAAGCAGCTGTCGACCTGACCTACTGGTATTCAAAGGATCTACAAATCATGGCCGGCTATACATTTCAACGTCTGACCAATCCCGGCCAAATATCTGCGATCACCCCCTTTCTGGAAACCTTTGCGGCTGGGGTGACGGCAAAGAATCACCTTCTGTGGACGTCGGTCACCATACAGTTCTAACGATTCGCATGTAGGTCTCGTTTGACTGAGGTGATGAATTTGGATTAGAACCTACTGTCATTATCCACAGGAAAACACTGCTTAGAATCTATGTTTCTTCGAGTCAAACGGCGGTTTCATCCTGGTGGAGGGCCAGCATCCTGTCACTGGATGTCTGGGGTCACCTGGATGTTGGTGGTGGGCATTCTTCTCCCACCGCCACTTCTGGCTCAGACGTTGAGCAACCCCAATCTTCCCTCTGCGCCTTCTGCTGGCGGTCCTTCAATCGGGAATCAGATGTCGCCCTTTCTTCCCTTTGGGAACTATGGCTTGCCCACCAATCCAGGCCAAGCCATCGTGACCAATCCGACCGCGACCCAACCGATCGTTCCGGAGCATGCGCCGTGCCCCACCCCCAAGTCGCCGGATCTCTCTCCCGAGGATACCGTGCCGAACCTCAACGACTACTGGCCCATGGCAGCGAATAGTTTGTTGCCTGCCTCAGTCGAGCAACGCATGCGGCAGGAAGAGGAAGAGCGGGATCGGTTACTCGAACGAGCGCAGGCAGAGAAAGACCAGCGGAGCCTCGAGCACCAGACGCAGGTGGAGCGGGAGAAGAAAGGTTTGTCGCAACTGCCTGGATTGCAGTCGGCCATACAAGGGGGCCTGGGTGGCGTACAGGCGCAAGCGGCGCAAGCACAGGCCCAGGCGAACCAACAAAAAATGCAACTCGAGCAAAAACCCTATACGGCGGCACTGCTTCGTCACCAGGACTTTTCGGTGGAAGAAGCCTTCGCGCAATTTTCGGTATTGCAGGGTGTTAAGAGCCGCCTCAAACAGTTCGGATATGACTTTTTTGACGCTCATGCGGGCGGGTTTACCTCTCTTCAAGATGTCCCCGTCGGACCAGACTATGTGATCGGCCCGCAGGATTCGCTCGCCGTGCACATTTGGAACGTACCCGATCAAAACTTTAATCGCAGTTACATCGCTCCCGTCGAGCGGGATGGCATGGTGGTGATTCCGCAAGTCGGGGCCATTCCGGTCGGGGGGCAGACATTTTCGCAGGCCGAGCGTACGATCCATGCCCGGTTGAGCATGCTTCTGAAGCGCTTCGAATTGCACGTGTCGATGGCGCGTATTCGCACCATGAAAGTCTATGTGGTAGGGGAAGTCGCGCGTCCGGGGGCCTATGAGTTGAGCGCGTTGGCCACGGCCTCGAATGCGATTTACGCGGCCTGCGGGCCTTCCCGATCAGGCTCTTTGCGACAAATCCGAATCATGCGAGAGGGAAAAACCGTCGGACAGTTGGATCTATACGAGTTTCTGCTGCAGGGTGATCGGCGGCAGGACAATCGGCTGCAGGCCGGCGATGTGGTACTGGTCCCCCCGCTGGGGCCCGTGGTGGCTATCAGCGGATCGGTCAAGCGACCGGCAATTTACGAAATGAAGCCCGGTGCGCGACTGACGGAAGTGTTGACATTGGCGGGAGGCCTGACTCCGCTGTCTGATCGCCAGCGCTGCCATGTGTTCCGACAGGATCCGGCTCTTCAGGAGCGCAATATGATCGATGTCGATCTCGTGCGGGCTCTTGCGTCCCAAGGATCTGAAAAAAGTCGACTGGGTGCCGAGGGCGGCGATCCCATTTTGCTGGATGGCGATTATATTCGCATTCCGAGCTTGCCCACGCAGGTGGTAAACGTGGTGAGTCTTGTGGGTGCCGTGAAAAGCCCCGGTCCCTACGAGTACCGCGCCGGCATGCGGGTGAAGGAGATTTTGTCACCGGAGCAACTCTCAGTGGATGCCTACGCCGATCGTGCCGAGATCGTTCGCACTGATCCGCTCACGTACCTCACGAAGGTCATTCAATTCAGTCCGAAGGCGTTGTTCGAGGGGCAGGAGTCCGATAACCATCCATTGCAGCGATTGGATCAGGTGGTGATCGCCAGTCAACTACGGCCTCCTGCTCTGGTTTTGGTCGAAGGAGAGGTGCGGCGGGCCGGATACTTCACCATTGAGATTGGCGAGCGGTTGAGTTCGGTGTTGAAAAGATCCGGCGGGTTCAGTCCCAATGCATTTCCCAACGGCATCATGCTGGTGCGGGAATCGGTAAAACTGAAGCAGCAAGCTGAATTGGATCGCTTTATCGCATCGGAGCGGCAGCGTTTGACCGCGCAATCGGCCGGGATGGCCGCGGGCACAGCGGGACTGAGCGCCGCGGCGGCATTTGCCTCGGGAGGCACGATTGCGGAGCAACAAATTCTATCGCTGCGCCTTCAGCAGCTCGAAGCCACGGCGTCACGGATCGAACTGGGGCGGGTGATTGTTCGGTTGGACTCGATCGAAAGTTTGGAAGGGACGGAAGACGATATCATTTTGGAGTCGCGAGATCGTATTACGATCCCGACGCCTCCGCAAACGGTTGGAATTATCGGTTCCGTGAAGAATCCCAGCACGGTCGTGTACAGGGTTGGGTTGGATCTGAATGACTATCTGCGGCAGGCCGGTGGTATGACGGAAGATGCCAACAAGCGTGAAATGTATGTGATGCGTGCGAATGGAACGACGGACTCTTCATATCTCTCGGCCAAAGAAATGCGCCCTGGGGATACCATTGTGGTGCCGCAAAAGATCGAGGCGCGTCCTCCGCAGCTGGCCTTGTGGCAGACGGTCGCGAGTATTATCGGCAGTGTCGCCCTGACGGCTGCCGGTATTGCGGTGGTGGGGCGATAAATCAGAGGGTGGGATGTCTATGGATTGGCCTTCTGATAATCCACATGCTCTTCTGGACCCTCCTCGCACTCCCACGGAGAAAACGTCTCCGGGCGATTCTGTCAGTCTCTTTGACTATTGGGATATTCTGGTCGCACGCAGAACTCTCATCGGTGGTCTTTGCGCGGCGGGAGTGATGGCATCACTCGCAATCAGCCTTTTGCTCCCCAATGTTTTCGAATCTACCTCCTCGGTGCTGCCGCAGATGGAATCGAAGGAAGGCGGGGCATTGGCGGCCTTGTTGGCCTCACCCGCTGCCGGCGGCATGGCGCAGAACTTGGGGCTGGGTTTGCCGGGTCTGCCCGCCACACCGACCGACGTCTTTGTCTCGATCCTAAAGTCGCGCCTGATGGCGGACGAGGTGATCAAGAAGTTTAATCTGATGGATCGGTATCGGGAAAAGACGATGGTCGAAACCCGCAAAAAGCTTGAGGATCACTTGCGCATCACTGTGACCAAGGAGAAAGTGATCAAGGTTGCAGTGGAGGATACCGACCCCCACATCGCGGCAGATATGGCGAACTTTTATGTCGCCAACCTCGATCGATTGAATCGCACGGTGACGGTAAGTAAAGCTGGGCAGAATCGAGCGTTTATAGAGCGGAGGTTAGGAGAGACGATGGAGAGCATGGTCAAAGCGGAGGATGCGCTCCGCGACTTTCAAACGAAGAACAAGACGGTGGCCGTCGAGGCCCAGGCCAAGGTCATGATCGAAGCGGCTGCGATCCTTCAGGGACAGATTACGGCGCAGGAAGTCCAGCTGCAGGTCATGGGAAGTTATCTATCACCGGATAACCCGGATCTTGCTCGAATTCGCTCGAATGTCGAGGAACTCAAAAAACAACTGACCATCATGGGGTCAGGAAAAGACGGCCGGGGCATCGTGCTCGGAGATCGTCTTCACCCAGCCATGACGAACGTGCCGGATCTGGCGCTGCAGTTTGGTCGACTCTTTCGGCAAGTGAAGGTCCAAGAGACACTCTTTACCTTACTGACCTCTCAGCACGAGCAGGCGAAAATTGCCGAAGCCCGAGATACTCCGACGGTGCAGGTATTGGATCCGGCTGTGCCGGCCGATAAACGGAGTCGTCCGCGTCTCTTACTCAATCTCGCCGTTGCCGGGATATTGTCACTCATAGCAGGAGTATTCCTGGCCTTCTTTCTCGATTATCGCTCTCATGTTCGTCGGGTCTCGACGGCCAGCTAAAAATTGACGATTTTTCAACAGCAATGGTAGAATCCCCTCCGTTCCTCTGCTAGAAGGCCGGACGTCTCAGTCGTTACTTACATTCACACTTACGCGAATAGGAGTAAGGGATGGCTGTTCCAGTCTCCCAGATGTATACAGTGACCAAGTACGTATTGACCCAGAAACTCAGGGGGGTCAAACGGTACCCGCTCGTGCTCATGCTCGAGCCGCTGTTTCGTTGCAATCTCGCCTGCGCGGGATGCGGCAAGATTCAATATCCCGACCATGTTCTGGACAAACGGTTGACGCCCGCCCAATGTTGGGCCGCGGCCGATGAATGTGCGGCGCCCATCATCAGCATTCCTGGAGGGGAACCGCTGATTCATCCCGAGATGGCTGAAATTGTGCGCGGGCTCGTGGCGCGTCAGAAGTATGTGTATCTCTGCACCAATGCCATTCTGATGGAGCGGAAACTCGATGAGTATCCAGCGTCGAAGTTTCTCACCTTCAGCGTGCACATGGACGGGCTGCGGGATGAGCACGACTTGGCCGTCTGTCGGGACGGCGTGTACGATGTGGCGGTGAAGGCCATCAAGGCCGCGCTCAAACGCGGCCACCGGGTCACCACCAACACAACGCTGTTCGACGATGCCAATCCGGAGCGGGTGCGAAAGTTTTTTGACGAGATGATGGGCCTGGGCGTCGAGGGCATGATGATCTCGCCCGGCTATAGCTATCAGAAAGCGCCGGATCAACAGCATTTTCTCAAGCGCAGCCGAACGACGGAATTGTTTTCCAAGATTCTGGGCGACCGGAAGCGAGGCTGGCAGTTCAATCAGTCGCCGCTGTTTCTGGAATTCCTTATGGGCAAGCGGGAATATCAATGCACGCCCTGGGGAAATCCGACATACAACGTCTTTGGGTGGCAGCGCCCCTGTTACTTGCTCCAGGAGGGCTATGCCTCAAGCTTTCGAGAGTTGATGGAAACGACTGAATGGGATGGTTACGGGACGGGGCGGAACGAAAAGTGCGCGGATTGCATGGTGCACTGCGGCTATGAGGCCTCGGCCGTGGAAGATACGTTCGGATCGTTGTCCGGGTTTGCGAAGACCGTAAAAATTACCCTGCTGCCGAGCGCGCGATAAGCACGACAGTGGTTGTTCAGCCGTGGGGGAGCGATCCGATCGGTGAGCCGGCCGGACCGCTTCCCGAATTACCTTACATGCTGCAAGAGATAACCATGACTGACGCCAAATACCATGCCCCGGAAACCGGCAGTCTTGAAGGCCGGGTGTTTCGCCCCGCTTCCTCGGCGGATTTGAGCGAGGCCATTGAACTCGCCTTTGACTACCGAGGGGATATTACCGTTGAACTGAGGTCCGGCAGCCAGGTGACCGGCTATTTGTTTAACCGAACGGCGACGGGCGACCAGCCTACGATTGAACTCTTCCCCGCAACCAGTAGCGGCACCATGACGATTCCATATTCTGAGGTCGCGACGATCGCCTTCACCGGTGAAGACACGGCTACCGGAAAGTCATGGGAGACCTGGGTTGCGAAGAAAGATTCCGAACGGCAGCGAGAGGTGGAACGGGTGGAGGCAGACGCCAAAGCCCGCGGCCATTTGTAGTCACTCGCATAGATTTTTGCCAACCATTTCTTGAGCTCTTCCCCCTGAATCTGTTTCCCCCAAGCCGTGACTTGTTCCCCACTCGCAACGAGAATATACGTCGCTTTTTTCATCCCGCTCCCCTCCGTTTGACTCGATCCATTTGTTGACAAAGAAGGGGGGCTATGCTAGAAGAATCGGCCTTAAATTTGGGCCAGGCCCGTGTCGACGAAGCCTCTCCTAGCATGGTCTAGAGCCGGGTTCTGTGTGAGGCTGAAAAATAAATCGGGCGCGGGTCATACGTATGCAACGGCGGAAAGCGAACAGTAGAAACACCGCCTGGAATCTTATTGGTTTTTGGGGGTTGATTGGGGTACTGTTCGCACCGGCCGTTCTGTTCGCCAGTCATGCCGCTGACCATCGATTTACGGTCGAAGGGTTTGTGTGCGGCAAGGATGGCCGGCCGAGCACTAAGGTCGAGGTGCTCGTAAAAGATACTCGAATCACGGTGGGTCAGACCGTAACGACCGATGATGACGGGTACTATAAAATTACCCTGCATCTGCACAATGACAATGTAGGCGATCCGCTGTTGGTGGAAGCCGGCGGGGAGCAGCAAAATTTTAAGATCCAGTTCGATCCGAATGATCTGGAGACGGAACGCAAGCTTCGAGTCGATTTCGGAAGTGGGTGTGCGCGCGATCTCAGTCCTCCGCAGTGGTTAATGTACGGACTGGGTGTTGCGGCTGTTGCTATTGTGGGATGGATTGGGCTAAAGATCTCCCGCAAGCGGATGCGCGAAGAGCAGCGGCGAAGGAAGGGACAGGGGAAGCGGCAGAAATAGGGCACGGTCCGTGGGGCATTATTCCTCGCCGGATCGAACATGAATACGTAGGCGGGGAAAGTCGAAACGTGACCTCGTTGCATTCTGAGTCTTGACGCTTTTGCTGTGGCTGTTTACTCGGCTCCAGGGAAGCGTCTTTTTTTTCTGTCGAAGATAAGATGTCGGCGCAGGGGTGGGCGTCGGCATGAAGAAAGGAGCGGTGAGTTTCTTATGAAAAAAGCAGGCATGAATAGGTTGGGCTTTGCGGTCGGCATCCTGGGATTTGGGTTGGCAGTGGTTGGCTGTGGTGGTGGTGAAGGGGAAGGCCCGATTGTTCCGCCACCCCCGGCGCCGGCTGAGTATGCCGATAAGCATATGCCTGCGGGATGGTGGGCGGATCCGAAAATTATCGAAGAAGGTCGTGAGTTGTACATCGGCGGCAAGAACCCCGATGTCAATTGCGCGAGCTGCCATGGCAAAGACGGAAAGCCGGTCAAGGCTGGAGCGCGGGATTTCCGAAATGGAGATCGCATGAAGCTCTATTCCGATTCGGTCTGGTTCTGGCGCATTTCCGAGGGCGTTCCCAATACCAAGATGAAGCCCTGGAAGAGCAAGTTGTCCGAGGAAGATCGTTGGAAGATTATGGCCTTTGAGCGGAGTTTTGGTTTGGCAGGCAAGGGATGGGACACCACGAAGAAAGAGTGGGTCCCTGCTGATCAGGTGAAGTAATGCGTGTCGGGATCGGGTCGTGTGGTGGGTCAATCGGTTGGTAATGAGGAGGAGCGGCGAGACATCATGAAAATCTGGCAGCGCTGTTTGTTGGTTATGTTCGCGCTAGTGGCGGTAATGGGAGGGGTTGCGTATGCGCAGGCTCCCAGTGCGCCCCCCGTGGAGTTCCCCTACACCGGGAATCGCACGGCGGTATGGATCGTCGCTCAACTCCACATTCTCTTTGCTGGGTTCATCCTCGGTGCCCCGATTTTCGTCGTGATTTCGGAGTGGCTGGGATATCGAAAGCAGGACCCACGTTATGACCGGTTGGCCAAAGAGGTCACGAAGGTCACCGTCATTCTCTACAGTATGACGGCGCTCACGGGCGGCCTGTTCATCTTCGTGCTGTTGGCTACCTACCCGCAATTCACCACCTGGCTCATCAATCACTTCTTCCTGATTTTCGCGGTGATCTATCCGTTGTTGTTCATCGGCGAGACCATCGTGCTCTACATGTATTTCTATACGTGGGATGCTTGGAAGGGTGAAAAGAAGGGGCGCCATATTGCCTTAGGCGTCTTGCTGAACCTCATTGGGTCCATCACCCTATTCGTTATCGATGGTCCGACCTCGTTTATGAACACGCCAGTCAGGGCCGAGGGGGTGTCGCCGGCGGAATTTCTGGCCAGCGCCTCCCTGTGGGATAAGGTGTTCAACTATAGCTGGATGCCGCTTAATCTCCATCGACTGGTCGGAAATGTGACCTTCGGTGGATTCATCGCCGGACTGATTGCGGCCTACATGTTCATGGGGTCGAAGAAGCAGGAAGATCGCGCGTACTACGATTGGATGGGGTTTGTCGGCAACATGATCGGCGTGGGCGCACTCTTGTTCTTGCCGTTTATGGGCTATTTGTTGTCCTATGAGCTGTGCGACTACGACGCTTCGATTTGTCCCTATATGATGGCCGATCAATTGTCGATGTTCTTTGAAATGCAGGGTGCCATGGTTGGCCTGATTTTCCTGGCCAGCAACTACTATATTTGGCTGAGTATGAAACGGATCGAGGGTGTGGAGCGGGTCCGGATGACCGTCCTTGCGCCGATCGTGATGGTTTTGTTGCCGATTGTTATGACAAAGGTCCTCACGGACTATCCGGTGCCGGACGCCACGTCGTTGGCATTCTTGCTGCCGCTGCTGCTGGCTCCAGTGATCCTGGGGCGCTTTATCCCCCTGACGGTCTCATCCAGCACCGTCATCAAGGTGGGTTTCTTGATGGTTGTGGTTGGGAACGCGATCTGGATGACGCCGCATGGCTTTGTCCCTACTGGCGCCAAGTTGGTGGCGGAGCTCGAATTGCCGTCCGATTGGAATTTCCTGGCACTGATGCCGGCGAAGAATTCCGCAGCGTTTACCCTGATCTTTGTGACGGTGGTGAACTATGTGATTTACAACCGAGCGGTCTCGCAGGGGACGATCGTCTGGGGCAAGATCGATTTCGCCTCACAATTCGTCCTGGTGTTCCTGGCCTTCAGCGCCATATGGACTATGGGGCTTATGGGTGCGGTTCGATCGCTGTTGCGCAAGTATTTCCACACCTACAACCTCCTGCCCGACTTTACCGCCGAGTCCTTCACGCCGACTCTTTCCTATTCGGCCTGGTGGATCACCGGCATTACGGTAACGTTTTTTGCCGTCGTCAGCTTTGCAATTCTCGTGACATTGCGCCCTTCCGATTCAAAGGGCCATGCGCACGAGGGAAGCCCTGTACCGGCCGGTGCAAAATAAGTGGTCACAAAACTGGAAGGGCGATAAGCGAGGGTACTCATGGGAAACGTGATTAAGAAGTCGATAGTTGGAATCGTGGTCGGCGGGATTCTCTTCGGAGCCACCAATGCGCTGGGATTTCCGCTGGTATTCCAGATGTTGTTTTTCGGCTACGCGATGCTCGGGACCGTCGTCTTTATTATTCTCGATCTTCCTCCGCTCAAGCCCTTCGGTGGCGTCAAAGCTGCGGGCGCCCTTGTCGCGTTCTACGTCATTCTCTCGGTCGCCTATGTTGCGGGTGGGGCCGTATGGCCGCAGTTCGATCCGGAAGATGAGAAGGGCAAGATCGACAAGATCTTGAAGCCCAAGCGGGAACAGTATGAAGCCGGCAAGGTCGAAGTCTTGTTGCAGCGCGCCAAAGCATTGGACGAAAAGAC
Source organism: uncultured Nitrospira sp. (assembly GCA_964493335.1). Taxonomy (GTDB): domain Bacteria; phylum Nitrospirota; class Nitrospiria; order Nitrospirales; family Nitrospiraceae; genus Nitrospira_A. The sequence continues at coordinate 38,688 of CAZBNV010000020.1, read as the reverse complement.
GAAAGAGTTGACGGCCCGGTTGCAGGCCTTAGGTGCGGCTCAGGCTCCTGCCGATCAGAAGGCCGGAGGCGGCGGGGCGCCCTCCTCCACCACTGCCGCGGCAAGCGGCGATCTCGCTAAGTTGGGTGAGGAACAATGGCAGCTTCAGGAATGCTACAACTGCCACAAGCTGAACGGAGAAGGCGGCAAGAAGCGCGGTCCTGAGTTGGATAACATTGGTAACTTACTAACCGCCCAAGAAATCGCCCAAAAAATTCTCGATCCCAAGAGCTTTAAGGCCGAAGGCTTCGAGAAGGAATTCGAAAAAGGGAAGATGCCTGATAAGTACAAGGACCTGATGGAACCAAGCGATGTGCAGGCATTGGCGGGCTGGTTGGCTGGCTATAAGAATGCTTCGGTGAATACGCCGAAGCCGATCAAGATGAAGTGAGCATCATGCAGCCGAAACTGAAATCCAAAGTTCGTTGTTCTGACAGTGAAGTCGGGGAAGTGCGCCGGGTCATCATGGATCCCCTTTCGCAGGAGGTGAGCCACATTGTGGTGGGTGGCCAGACGTCCGGAGTCGTCGAGCGCCAAGTTCCTGTAGGGCAGATTCAGGCAGTGACTGACGACGTGGTGACGCTCCGCTGTTCTTCGGTGGAGTTCGCGGCATTGCCGGTCTTTAAGCGAGAAGACTATGTGACGACTCACGAAGTCGAAATCGCCCATCTCGAGGAACGCATCCATGTGACGCCGGGCGAAGTCCTTGTTCCGCTTCCTGAACTCGAGCGCAGCGTGAAACGGCGGACTTTTTTCGCCAACTTTACTCATGCCATCGGATTCCTGATCGGTCTTCCAATCGCGTTTCCAGTCTTGCGGTATCTCATGAAGCCGATGTACTCCCCGTTCGATAATCAATGGCTGAAGATCGGCAATACCGGAAAAATCAAGCAGGATGATATCGGCGTTCAGTACAAGTACAAGCGAAGCGTCAAAGAAGCCTATATGCCGCAGCAGGAGATCGACAAGAACGTCTGGGTCTTGAAAGCCTCGCCCAAGGTGCTGGAGAGCATTTATCAAGGGAAGGATATGGAATTTCGGGACGCGACCGGGAAGCATCTCTGGACCAATAAAAAGGATGTGCCGTACATCGTGTATTCCGGCAAGTGTCCGCATCTGGGCTGTGGGTACAAGTGGCGCACGCATAAGACGCTCGGGCAGGTCTTTCTCTGCCCCTGTCATTTGAGCATTTACGATGCCTCCGGCAAGGTGCTGGATGGGCCGGCTCCGAGAGCACTCGATCCGCTGCCCATCAAGGTCACCTCTGCCGGCGAGATCACCATTATCGATATGGAATTCAAGGCGGGCACGAAGGCCCAGGTTCGGATTGTCTAAATGGAAACCACTACGCAGCCGACAAGCAGCCAGCCCTCAGCTATCGAAAAAGTCTTAGCCTTTGTCGATGAACGTGTCGGGCTTAAGACCCTGCAGGCGAAGATGCTCAATGAGCCGGTCCCGGGCGGTTCGCGCTGGGCATACGTCTTCGGATCCATCCTGCTGTTTATCTTCATCATGCAGGCGGTCACCGGTATTTTATTGATGTTCTATTACGTGCCCACCGCCGACCATGCCTACGCCAGCACGCAGTACATCATCCATAATGTGGACTATGGCTGGTTTTTGTTGGGGTACCACTTCTGGGGTTCTACGGCCATGGTGGTGTGTGTCTTTGCCCACATGTCCCAGGTGTTCCTTTGGGGTGCCTACAAGAAGCCGAGAGAACTGGTTTGGCTCGTTGGCTTGGCGCTCTTTGGCATCGTGATGGGATTCGGGTTTACCGGCTATCTTCTCCCCTGGGATCAGCGGGCCTATTGGGCCACGACGGTCGGCGTCGAGATCATGGACAAGACGCCGGTCCTCGGTGATTTCATGGCGCGCTTTCTCAAGGGCGGCGCGACGCCAGGGCAGATGACGTTGAGTCGATTCTTCGTGATCCATGTGATGGTCCTTCCGGCGGCACTGATGGGACTGGCCGGGCTGCACGTGTTCCTGTTCCGGAAGGCCGGTCCAGCCGGGCCATTTCGCGGCAGCGTCGAGGAAATCAAGGCCAAGACCGACTACTTTTTTCCACGTCAAATCTGGAAAGACATGGTCGGGATGGTCCTGGTGTTCCTGATTATTTGCAGTTTGGCCGTGTGGGAGCCTGTGGTTCTGCTCGAGGAGGCGGCTCCTGACCCAGGCGATTACCATCCGGAGCCGGAATGGTATTTCCTTTTCCTGTTCCAGCTATTGCGCCTGAAGGTGTTCGCCGGAGAGTTCGGACAGTTTCTTGGCGCCATTGCATTGCCGGGCGCGTTCATGGCGCTTCTGGCAGCGCTGCCGTTTATCGACACTAGTCCGGAGCGGAATATCTTCCGGCGACCGATCGCATTGATCGGATGGATTGTGGTCATGGCGACCATTGTGATCTTCACCGTGGCAGCAATCATCAACCGCGAATTTTTGGATTAGGCGGAGGGCCTCGAGCACATGACTGGTCGAGAGACGATGTCGTCATTTAAGTTAGGGATCAGTATTCTTTGGCCTGCCTGCTGGACTGCGCTGCCGATCAAAATGGCCTTTGCTCTCTTATTCATGGCCATGGGGTCCATCCATATCGAGAACACGCTCGGGGTGACATTCTTAATGCTGTTGCTGACTCCAGTCAGCGTCTTTGCCTATTTTGTCATTTCCGCAGCGTTTGGATTCCATTTCGCCGAGGGAACCGGCCTTCCTCTGCTCTTCATTCTGTCTATCCCAATCGATATATGGGCCCTGGGCCTCGTGGCGCGCACATTCTTTTTAGAGCAGCTGCGACTGGAACCTCCGGCCTCGCTTGGTCTCGGTCTGTGGGCGAAATTCTCGATCGCGGGGGCCATCTATCTTCCACTTTTATGGCTCATTGAAGGCGGAGTCACGGATATTGCGCGGTCCACGGTGAAGTCAATCCTGGACATGGAGGCACTCAAGCATCTCCCGGTAGCCGAACGGATTGGAGTCGAGTTCACGGCATGGGGAAGTGTTTCCATGATCGTACTCCTGCTGCTCACCTTCATAGGGCTGTCGATTCTTGGAAAGCTGGTGCAAGCCTCTGCCGCGAGTGCGCAACAGGCCGCGGGGTCCTATCAGGGCCTGATCTCACGTTGGGATATGCTCCGGGTGCCGGCCGACCAGGGTTTGATGTTAACGGCGTTTACTGCCGCCGGGGCCGTGCTAAGCATCCTCTTCTGGTCCGTGCTTCCGGTATCGACGCCACATCCCCAGGAATGCTGTAAGCCCCCGGAAGAGACTGTGGTTGGTCACTTTGATCCCCGGAAATCCCTTAGCACAGGCGAAAAGGCCTTGAAGGCCGCGGAGCTCAAGATAGCCGCTTTGGAGCAGCAGGCGGCCGAGGAAGAAAAAGATAAATCCAAAGGTAAAGACAAAGCTGGTGTCAAGGAAGGTTCCGCTAAGCACGAGGGGAAGGCTTCGCAATCAGCAGCCGGGAAACCGGCGGGAAGCGGCAAATGACATCATGGGGAATGACGAGGTGAGAACAATGATGCACCAGGGTCCATTGGTCACAAATCAGGGGCGTCAGCTTGCCGGGCCTGCGGCCTTGCTAGCCGGATGTGCTGCATTACTGGGACTGGCGGGGATTCCCGACTTGGCTCTGGCGCAGGATTCCGTCGCTGCGCAGGCTCCGACCGCTTATCGAGACCTTCCCTTTATCGGCAGCCGCAATCTCGTCTGGATCATTGCTCAGCTTCATCTCCTGCTTGCGGGATTCGTCTTGGGCGTGCCGATTTTTGCCTGGTTGTGCGAAATCGTCGGCTGGAAGTCAGGGGACAAACGTTATGACAAGTTGGCGAAAGAGTTCACTAAACTTTTGACCTCTTCCTACGCCACCACGGCTTTGTTCGGCGGCATTTTGCTGTTTCTCCTGATCGGCTTCTACCCGAAGTTGATGGCGTATTTGACCGACATCTTCTTCCCATCTTTTCTCGTGTACTGCGCGCTGTTTTTGGTGGAAACGGCCACCCTCTATCTCTATTGGTATGGCTGGGACGCCATGTCGGAGGGCAATGGGAAAAAATTTCATATTTTCCTGGGCCTCCTCCTGAATGTATTCGCCTTTTTCATCATGATCGTGCCGAACTCTTGGGCCACATTCCAAGCCAGTCCTGTTGTCCTTGCCGAGGGCACTGATTTTGAGCGCGCCTGGGCCGCGACGTGGAATCCCACTTGGTGGCCGGTGAATGTACATCGATTGATCGCCAATGTGGTGCTTGGTGGTTATATCTGTGGCGCCTATGCCGGCATCAGGTATCTGTCGGCGAGGAGCCAGGAAGAGCGGTATCACTATGATTGGATGGGGTACGTCGGCAACTTTATCGGCGTGTTCGGCCTTCTCCCGCTGCCCTTCGCCGGGTATTGGCTGATGCGCGAAATTTATCAGTACAACCAACAGATGGGCATCACCCTCATGGGCGGATTCCTGTCCTGGTTGTTTATTCTTCAAGCTATGTTGATCGGTGTGCTCTTCCTAGGGTCGAACTACTATTTCTGGCTCGGCATCACCCATCGGATACCAGGGTCGGAGACGCAGTATCGGAAGCCGATCATGGCGATGTTGATCATCCTTCTGCTGTGCCTGGCTGTCTGGATGACGCCCCATTCGCTCGTCGCCAGCTTGGCAGAGGCCCAGCAGATGGGAGGCACCCACCATCCGTTGCTGGGTGTGTTCGGCGTCATGTCGGCCAAGATGACTGTCTCCAACCTAATGGTGCTCGTCACATTCATGAGCTTCATTATGTACTGGCGAGCGGGAAAGCAGGACACGGCCGGATGGGCCAAGGTTGCCAAAGCCGTTATGGGCGCCGTGCTCGCCCTTGCCGGCATAGCCGTCATTGTACTTGGCGTCTGGGGATACTTCGTTCCGGCCATTATTCGCATTAACTATTTTTCCACGTCGCAAGTGGGCATTGTCATCTTCGTGATGTTGACGATTACGCCTCTCACCGCGCTGCTTCTGAAGAGCGCGAAGACCACGACCGAAATGGTCTGGGGGAAGATGCCGCCTCGCGCCGGTTATGCCCTCGTGTTAAATGCGGTCATGGTTATTCTGCTTATGACGTTGATGGGGTATGCGCGGTCCTCTTCACGCGTACACTGGCATGTCTATGGGGTTATGCGCGATTCGTCTCAGTATGCCTTCTCCCCGGCTCTCGGTTATGCGGCAGCACTCATGGCCTTGAATACGTTCCTGTTCTGTATGTTAGTGGCCTTTATTTTCTGGGTGGCCACCATGGGGGATAAGGCGAAAGCGGCGGCTGCGGGCACAAAAGGCCAAGTTGAACCAGGCGGGATTCCGGCCATGGCAGGTGGTTCCACGGCCTTGGATGAGGCCGCCCGTGATGCATCGGTGGGGCATCGTCCGATCTGAACGGGTAGATGATCTTTCTCTGGCCCGCCACGGGTGGGCAGTGACCTTTATCCTTTGTTGAGGGTTTATGAGCGAAGTTGTCAAACTGCAGCTAATCGGTCTCTGCGTCGTCGGCTTCGGTACCATCATTCTCTTATTTGTGAAGTCCCAGTTTGCTCGAGTGATCGGCTTTGTATCGATCGTGCTCGGGCTCTTTGCTCTGGTGGCGCTCGCCGTCCCGCAGATGGCCTCTTTGCCGCCGGCAGAGGAAAGTATCAACATCGCCGATATCAAAACACCGACGGACATGGCCTCCATCGGTCAAAAGATATTTTTTAGCAAGGGTCAGTGCGCTCTCTGCCATTCGATCGGTCCGAGCGAATCGGCTCGTTGCCCGGACTTGAAGGGCATCGGCGCCAAACTCTCTCGTGACTTCATGTTTGAGAGCTTGACGGAACCCCAAGCCTATATCTATCTGGACTACCGTCATGAAGGCATTCCGAAGGAGTACCCGGCCCGGATGCCGCATATCAACAAGAACCCCATCGGCTTGTCCAAGAATGAAATTCTATCGGTCATCGCGTTCCTGCAACAAATGAGCGGTGAGCCCATCAGCGTGAACCCGTCTGAATTGGATCTGCCGCGTGCGACCCCGGCGCCGGTCAAGGCGGCTGATGCCGGTACGCTCGCTGTGGCCCAGGCTCGATAGTTGTCGGTGAAGTAGAGGAGGAAGATATGGGAGGCGTACTCGTCAGGCCGATTATTCTTACGGTCCTTATTTATCTCTTTTTGAAGTTTATCGTCCCAAGTCTACCGCATTCCGCGCCGTTGCCATCGAGCTTGATCTTCCTGTACTTGATGCTGACTACTGCGGGCATCGTGATTTTTGCCACGTTGAGCGGTGCATCGAAGGATGCCTTCTTCGGTCCGATCTTCCGGTTTCTGACCGGAGAAAGCGGAGGAGCTCTCAGCAGCGCGCGATACCTTGTGTTAGCGCTGTTCCCCTTGCTCGTCGGCTGGCAGACCTATGGGAGCACCGCGTCAAGTGACGCGCCTCCGGCGGAGAACCGTACCATCCATCCAGCTCCTCCGGGTGAGTACACGGGGCTGTCGAATCCCGTTCCAAAGACGCCGGACAATATTATGTACGGCAAGGGTTTGTATGCCTCGCGCTGTTCGCCGTGCCACGGCAATTTCGATGGGAAGGGTTTCGCCGCGCCTGGATTTACTCCTCCTCCGGCAAACTTTAAAGATCCGACGACGATTGCGATGCTTCAGGAAAGCTTTCTGTTCTGGCGGATCAAAAAGGGCGGCGTCGGTCTTCCAGTCGAAGGTATGCCCTGGAAATCGGCCATGCCGCGTTGGGAGCTTGAGATGTCAGACGAAGATATTTGGAAAGTCATCATGGGTGAATACGATGGAGCCGGACAAAAGCCACGCACGTGGGATGAGTCCGAATAATTCCTCCGATCAGGGATTGCTGAGCAACTAAGGGGAGCGTATGGCACGAGTGAGGAGACCAGGAGCGAGATGGTGGGTTGGGGCTACCGGCCTCGTAGGGCTGTGTCTGGCCACGGGATTACAGCCGGCCTTTAGTCAACAGAGCGTGTCCGTGCGTGCCACGCTTGTGAAGGGAGCTTTGCCGGCCGATGATCCAACTGCCGCCGTGTGGGCGACTGCGGCGGTCTCTGAGTTCCCCATGTCTCCTCAGGTACATTGGCCGACTCGTATTACCGAAGTGACCGCAAAGAGCGTCAAAGTCCGTGGATTGCACGACGGGACCAATGTCGCGATCCTGTTGGAATACAGTGACCCTTCTGAAGACCCTGACGATGCGGCAGCTCTTGAATTTATGGTGGGCGACACGAAAGCCCATTTCGCCCACGGCCAACCGATGGCGCAAGTGCAGGGCGGTCCGGTCAATATTTGGTATTGGAAGAATAAGGATAGTAAAGGCGTGAATATGGGCGCCAAGGGCTTCGGGACTCTTAAGCCCCATGCACACCAGGATGTGAAAGCCAAAGGCGTGTATCAGGGAGGTGCGTGGAAAGTTGTGTTCTCCCGTCCCTTGCACACCGAACATGTAGACGCCGATACCCAATTCAAGCCAGGGGAGTTTGCCAGCATTGCCTTTGCCATTTGGGACGGCAAAAAAATGGAGACCGGTCAGCCGAAGGAAAAGGGCTCTGAAAAAGCGATTTCATCTTGGTGGTACTTCCGGGCTGATGCGCCGCCGGACTATTCGCCGTACCTGTATGCATTACTCGCGGTGGCCTTGGCCTTGGGTTTTGAGATGGTCCTCGTGAGACGTTTAAAGAAAGGGTCGTGAGCATGAGGGCGTGGCAAAGAATACGCGTGATTGGAGCGGTAGCAGGCGTGGTCGGACTGTCGGGCCTCATCGGAGCCGGGGGTTGTTCGATGTTTCAAAACGAACAGGCCGCGAAGGGTAAAAAGCTCTATACCCACTATTGCATGCATTGCCACGGGGAAAACGGAAAACAAAATGAGGGCTTCAATTGGTCCTCCATGACGGATCCCAAACCTAAAGACCTCTCGAATAAAGAAGAGATGGGCACCTTCAAAGACGAAGAAATCTTCGCCACCATCTCGCGCGACATGAAAGATACGGGTCCAGGTGGGGACAAGATCGGTGACGACGAATTTGCGGTCCCGACCATGCCGACGTTTAAGCACACGCTTTCTGAAGAGGAAATCTGGGGTATTGTGGGGTATGTGCGCTCGCTGCACGGCAGAAAGCTGGAATTCAACGTCGAAGGGCGAAAGAAAGACCTTCAGGCTGCGGTCCAAGCTGCGGAGCAGAAATTCAAGGAAGCCGAACGCGTCGCGCAGGAAGCGGAAAAGAAAGCCAGCGATGAGGCGGATAAGAAGGGCGTGGAAGTAGACGATAACGCCTATCTGAAAGAAATGCAGCTCATGGGCCAAGCGAAGAAGGAACTCGATCAGGCCACCCTTACCCTCACGAACTTCACGACCAGACCTGGGAAGGGCGTCAACATTGCCCGTCCGGATATGACCATGAAGCCGGACGCCGCGACGAAACTCGCCGAGGTCGGTAAACAACTGTATGTGACCAAGTACGGCTGCAACGGTTGCCACAAAATTGGAGATGAGGGCGGAAAAGTTGGACCCGCGCTTGATCGTGCCGGATTCCGACTCAATCCGACCTGGGTGTATCGCTGGCTGCGAAACCCTCAGGCCATGAAGTCCGACACCCGTATGCCTAGCTTGGGACTCAGTGATGCCGACGCGAAAGCCGTGGCGCTCTATCTGAAAACGCTTCGCGCTCCGAAGCCAGATAAGCCTCTCGGAAAAGTCGGCGACTGACCGACGAGCAGGCAGCAAAGCGATTCTGTCGGCACGTTGGAAACGCGTCCCTCTAGGATGCTGAGGAGGACGTTCACATAGTCTGTTGTTCGTGAAGCGTTATTCGTCTCTCGGTAAAGAGCCGGCTGCGATATCCTCGTCAGATACGCTTGGCAGGTGTTGAGAGCGAGGCTGATCGACGGTTTCAGTATCCTTGCTAGCGCGTGCTGTCGAATGTGCCCAGCCAGATTCCGAGTAGGATCACGATCCCCGCATAGACGTGTTGTTGAAACAGAATGAAGGCCGCATGGGGTGACACCGAGGCTTTCAATCGCTGTACCTGCCACCAGAAGAGACCTGCCAGCAAGGCCAACACCAGGTAATATCCCGTCTGCAAGCCTGACCATTGTCCGGCCGCTACCAGGCAGGCCAGCATCCCTGAGAGAAAGAGGCCGACGGCTATTGGTACGGCCTCACCGAAGAAGATCGCGGATGATTTCACGCCGATGCGGCGGTCATCCTCGCGGTCCTGTAGCGCATAGATTGTATCGTAGGCTATGGCCCAGCAGATGGTCGCGCCAAAGAGCCACCAAGCCGGCGCGTCGAGGGTGCCACGCGAAGCGGCCCAGGCCATGATGACACCCCATCCGAACGCGACCCCCAGCACCGCCTGGGGGATCTGGATCCATCGCTTACTATATGGATAGATGGCCGCGAGGAACAGTCCGATGGGGCTGAGCAGCATCGTAAAAGGATTCAGCGTCACCACCAGGAGCGCGGCGACTATTGCGAGGATCAGCGCGACGAGCCGCGCTTGCCGTGGCACCAATCGGCCGGCAGCGAGCGGTCGGTGACTGGTTCGCGCAACATGTTTGTCAAAATTACGATCGGCCAAATCGTTGATGACCACGCCAAGACTGCGCATGACAAATGCGCCAAGGGCAAACACTCCCATCAATGCGACCGGTGGGCGGCCGTGATTCGCTAAGACCAGGGACCAGAGGCTGGGCAACATCAGCAGCCATGTGCCGGATTGGTTGCGGAGGCGGATGAGATCAGCGACGGCGCTCCACGACCAGGGCGGCGCTGATCGCTCGACTGGATCGTTCGCGAGGATCACGGAGTGGACCATAGCGGAGCACGGCGGACCTGTCAACGCGGGTAAGGTGGCGGTTGTTATGACGTCACCAGATTGGGTATAACGAATCTATTGTGCGGCAACACCTGTGCGGCTGGATAGGGTCTGGAGGGCGGTGGATATCGAGGCGTCCACTCGCGACGTTATTGTCGGTACTGCTGTTCTCGGCGGGCTGTCAATTCTTTGCCGAGCGTAGCGGGATTCCCACCGATTACAATCTACCCCTCACTGTTCAGCTGCGGATGGATCCCACCATCGCCGCGGCGGCTATCGAGTATCGTGACGCCTGCGGTCAGCCGGCCACTGCACCCATTCATGAGGCATTGCAGCAACAACTCAAAAAACGCCTGGCGCAGGTGTTCGAGCGGGTTCAGGGAGCGGCCGGCGACCAGGCGAGCTCACCGGATGGGGTCGTGGATGTTGCGCTGGGGTTTCGCGAGGTGAATCTGTTTGTCCCTCGCAAGGCCAATAAATCATATCCGGCGACGGTAACGCTAGGCGTCGATTTTTCCTATACCGATCAGCAAGGCACCGTGCTCCACAGCAAGAAGCTGCAGAGTTCGGCCACGGGAGAGGTCGAGGCTCGAGCGGACACCTGCCACATCAGTAATCTCGAGGCGGTGGCGCAGTCGGCGATCACGAACTTGGTGCAGGGCGTGGCCCAACAACTTGGAACTGCCACAAAAATTCGTGAACAGGCCCAGTTCAGAAAAGCCAATCGGGGAGCCGTTCCGCCGTTGGGGAGCCAGTCTGCGGTGTCGGCTGAGGGGACGTCGCCGGTAAAGCCGGTTTCCCCCGCACCGGTTTCTCCTGCAGTGGCGGAGCAATCGGGCGCAGGACAGTCCCCACTTGCCTCGTCCGCACCGCCGCCTGCCGACACGACATCCACGCCGACGAAACTCTCGTTTCGCACCATTATCCGTGACGAGAATCAGAACCACGTGCTGGAGCAGCAGGAAGCCTTCAGCGTGGAATTCGAAGTCAAGAACGAGGGGGCGGGGGTCGCGCAAGCGGTGGAAATCGACCTGAGCGGCCATGTCGCCATCGTGGGAGGACTCAAGACACCAGTTTCCCTGGGCGCGTTGCAACCGGGGGAAGTTCGGCGTGTCGCTGTCGATGGCAAGGTGGGAGCCATTTCAACTGCCGAGCAGGGAGAACTGATCTGTGCCCTGCGCGCCTCTTCGAACGTCGAACTTCCCTCGTCGAAGAAATTTTTTGTCGCGATTCGTCCCGATCGCAGCGATGCCGTTGAGGTGTTGTCGGTCGATGTAGACCAGCTTCCCAAAGCGAACGGGAAGTTACCCCAATCGCATGCGATCGGGATCGCCATCGGGGTCGGGGCATTTCGTGATTCGACCATGCCGGGAGTGAAATTTGCCGCCCATGATGCGGAGGTCATGGGCGGGTATTTTCAACGAATCCTGGGGAGCCCTTCGCAGCAGGTCAACGTGGTGATCGATAACCACGCACTCAAGGACGACCTGATCGACGTGTTCGAACAGTGGCTGCCGAAACAGAGTACGTCGCAACAAACGGCATACATTTACATTTCCGGCCGGGCCTTAGTGGATCAAAACACCGGCGCCATCTCCTTGCTTCCCTACGATGGCTCGATAACCACCGCAAGCCGGGTATTTTCGCTCGCCCGGCTCCAACGTGCCCTGACTCGGACGTCGCTGAAGCAGGCCGTGTTGATGTTGGATCTCTCCCTGGAACCCGCGCCCGGTTCCGTACCGGCCCACCCCGCGCCGCCGCAGTGGAGCCCGCAGGGTCATGAGGGTGAAAAAGACCGGTTGCTCATGATGGTGGGAAATTCTGCCGTACAGGAGGCGCAGGCCTATCACCCAGGGCAGCACGGACTATTCACCTACTTCTTGTTGAAGGGGCTGCGCGGAGCGGCCGATCTCGACAAGAATGGGACAGTGTTGAGCGGAGAACTCTGCGCGTATGTGCATGGACAGGTCACATCTATTGCGCGGTCGACCTTGACTGATACGCAGCAGCCGATCTGCATTCCCGAGGCCGGACGGACATCCCCACTGAGGGTGCTTCCGCTCAGCAAGTCCCGCTGACGAGCCTTGGCGCGGTGTTGCCAATCGTCCTAAGATTCCTCTGGACAGACCATCTTCTGTCTCCGTAGCATAGTCAAAAGCCTGGTGAGCTCCTCTCACGACGAGCCATGCGAGTAACACGATATCGCAACATCCTCATTGTCGGAGTGATATTCCTCGCCAGTCTCGGCGTGTCAGTTGCGCTTTTGGAGGTGGCCACTGGGTATCTCTATGACCGCGCGGGGCTTGCCAATGGAAAGAGGACTATTGATCTTTATTTAGACCGGCCAACGGAATTTCGCTCGAGTGTCAAAGAAACGGGCAATGCTTCCATCACACCGCACCCGTACCTGCTCTATACCCACACACCAAATTTCACGGCGGACGGGTACAGACAGACCAATTCATTAGGATACCGGAACGAGGAGTTTGCTGTCGAGAAACCCAGCAACACGATTCGAATTCTGGTGTTAGGCGGATCCACCACCTTCATGTGGCCATTCATTAAGAATCCTGCCGACACCTGGGTCGCGCGCCTAGAAGCTAAGTTACAAGCGATTTCAAATCAACGAGTGCAAGTGATCAATGCCGGGATAAATTATGGGACGAGCGCCGAGGCCTTGGCCGGATTCGTGTTCCGGCACCGGTTCCTGCAGCCGGACATCGTCATCTATCACGGAGGCGGGAACGATGTCTTGCCATTGTTTTTTGAAAACTACAACCCGGAGTATACGCATTTCAGAAGCCATGGCGGCGGCACGGTCCCGAGACCTGGAGAGAAAAAACTTCTAGCAGGCAGCAACATCGGCAAGTATCTCTATGCGAGATGGCTGGAACCGGTCGGATCGATTTTTGTCACGAAACCGTTTTGGGAAGTGGATCCCCAGGTCGCACTGGAACGGGTACAGCGACAGGCCCCTGAAGGTTTCGAGCGTAACATCGATTATCTGGTGACATTGAGTAAGAGCTCGGGGGCGGATGTCGTCCTGTTTGGATTTTTGCAGGCAAGGAAGCCATATCTGAGCAAAAACGCGGGAGCATTCAAAGGGTTCGAGGAAGCCTTGGTGGTCGGCCTCGAGAAGAACTACGATGTGCTTCAAAAAGTGGCGCGTCGCCATGCCGTGCCCTTTATCATTCCCAACCAGGATCGATTCCAAGATGACTGGTTCCAAGACAATTGCCATCTCACTCCCGCGGGGGAAGAGGTCAAAGCGCAGATTATGTTTGAGGAGTTGAGGAACCACCCCCAATTTTCAAAGCTCCATAGAGCGGCAGGCGTATGGACTCATTGACAGGTGTTTCACCGTCTGCGTAATATTGCCCCTCTTGCCCGCCAAGCCGGCGTAGCTCAGTTGGCAGAGCAGCGGTTTCGTAAACCGCAGGTCGGTGGTTCGATTCCACTCGCCGGCTCCATAAAATCAATGTGTTAGAGGGATCTCACTGATCCGTCCCGGCGACTGTGCTAATTTTGTGCTAATCGGTCGCCGCGCATCCAATACCTCCACGCCATCGCGCAGACTTTCTGGGTAGTGATGGGCATAGCGCTGGGTCATCACCGGCGACTTATGACCCAGCAACCGCTGGACTTTGTAGAGATCCACCCCTGCCTGGACCATTCGCGTCGCGAACGTGTGCCGAAGATCATGGAAATGCAGATCATGGATCTTCGCGGTCTTGAGCGCGCTGTTCAAGCATCGTCGGATGTTGCTTCCATCCAGCGGCGTCCCACTCTGGCTCTGAAACACCAAATCAGTCAGAGACTGACGAACAGCGTGCTTTTCCGTTAGCAATTCCAGCGCAGTCTGATTGACCGGAATGGTCCGCCGTTCTCCGTTCTTTGAGCGAAAGACCGTCACGCTCCGCCGAGTGAGATCGACACCAGCCCAGGTGAGCGCCACGATGTCGCCCAGCCGCATTCCCGTATGGATCGCAAAGATCAACCCCTCGCGCAACCACGGTAACGCAGCCTGGAGCAAGCGATGCTCTTCTTCAAGCGTCAGCCAACGATCACGAGTATTGTTTTCCCGTTCCATAGAGACTCTACAGACAGGATTGTCGCTACACCATTCCCACTCCCGGCGAGCTAGATTGAAGGCTTTTTTCAGTGTGCTCAATTCACGGTTAATGGTGGCTGGTTTGACCCCATCGGCATACCGCTTATTCTTATAGGCCACGATGTGTTTCGGGCTGATGTGGCTCAGCTTCGGATTCCCGAAATACGCATGCAGCTGCCTAACACTTGTACCATTCCGACGGGCGTTGGCTCGCCTTGCTGCATGCTCCGTACTATACCGATCCATCAATTCACCGAAAGTTCGAGATTCTTCTTCTGGCTTCTCAAAGAATCGCCCTTCGATGATCTGAGCCTTCACCTTACCGAGAATCGCTTCAGCCATCCGCTTGTCAGCCGTCCCTGTCGATCTCCGGACTTGCTGACCCTGATACGTAAATGACATCCACCAAGTTGTCCCTCGTTTAACGAGCCCCATGCTGCTCCTCCTTCTTGCGTGGGCTCGGTGTGATGGTTTCCCCGTGGCGGGGAGTATAGACCGCGCGTTTGGCGGCTTCAATGAGGTGGTCTACGTCGTTGCAATCCTTGCGGGTAGGCAGCGGGAACGGCTTGACCGAGTTTCTCCCAAAGCCCTTCAACCACGCCTGGATGGCGTCAGGTTCGAATCTGAGGAGGCCATGAATGCGACGGCAAGGAATCTTGTTCCGTGAGACCCAGAGGTACAGTGTGGAGCTTGATATTGAGCCAAGCCGAAAGCTCTTTGATGGTGAGCATGATGCAGATACACCGGGGGAGTCTCGCGACACCCCCAGTCCCCCTAACATGGGCTGCCCGCGTTCCCGCCGGCAGACCTGTGTAACCGAGTGGGTGGTTGTTTGAGCAAATTCCGGTGCCGGTCTTTCCACCGCGAGATGCCCCTGACAATTTCGTACTGTAGCCATTCTTCCCCTCCAGGGGTGGCACAAATTACCGCCAGCATTGGCGTCAGGGTGTCGCTCACCCATCGTTTCACGTTCTGCAGGGTCTGCACCTGCTTCTCCTGGGCTAATCGCCCCTTCTGAAATCCCTCCGTCAGGAGGGCGTACCACTCCAGCATCGGAGCGTGGTATCGTTCTTCATCCTCGGCATCCTTGGGGATTTGCCGGAAGTTCACATAATTGCGGAGTAGCCCTACGACGCACTCTTTCCAGTCGGCTTCGTCCAAATTGGCCAAGGCTCGCGCGCAGAGTTGGGCCAGGTCTTTTTTGAACTCCAACTCCCCCCGGACTCCATAGTCCTGCCAGTTCTCTCGTTCCTTACTCTGCATCTCCAGGCGCTTGTCATAGATACGCAAGAGGGTCTGGCTTTGGGGACTCCCGAAATACATGGTGTCGCCGGTGGGCGCCCCGGTGCCACGCGTGAGGTTGGAAACGATCTGCCGCACTTGCGTGGCTCGTGTGACGCAGTGACCATCTGCGACAGCCTGACGAATGGTAGCAACCGGAACGGTTCCGGCTCGATCATCGAGGGCACAATCGATCCGGGTGACATGGCCCTGTTGCTCATGTACCCATCTGAGCAGGACGCGAATCTGCTCCAAGGTCAGGGCAGACACCAGGCCACCGGACAGATCGACATGGATCTCATTGGGGCGACGAGGGGCATTTGTGCCGAGCTTGCCAACCCCCTGGACTCCATCCGACCTAATCCAGGACAAGGGATAGCCTCGAAAGCCTCCTTTAGCTCGACTCCAGTCTCCGCCGAGGACCTTCATCGTCTCTTGGGGATTGCTGGCCAAGACCGTAAAAGCCAACCAATCAACCGTGAGAGTGAATGTAGACTCCATGGAACCTATCGAACTCCTGTAAGGAACCCTGTGGTGAGAGCCCCCGTGTTACCAAGACGGGGGCCATTCCGCTCCGCCCCGCAGCCTGCCGGCATGCGGCGCGGACCGGCTTTGCCTCCCGGCCATGGACGACCGTGCTGCTGTGTGACGCCCTCCAACTCGGACATGTATCCCCTTCTTGTGAGCCTGCACCCGTTCGTCTCACCGTAGGCGAATCACCGTACCGAAGCAAAGGCCCCGGAAAGGGCCACTAGGGGGCATGAGGGGACAGGTGAGGACAGATTTTCAGACAGATAAGGCACGAAGGGAAGTAAGCATAAGGAGGCATATGTGCGTTTTACCGGGCTTATGGCGGCAATTGTACGCATCGTCCTGATCCGGAATATGCAGCAATCAAAAATCGACTAGTTTTCGGGCGGTGCGCGAAAAAAAGTTTTGAAGGCATTCTCAGCGTTCGGGGATAGGGCAGAACCATGGAAAAAGGGATGCTGACGACCGTGGAAAAACTGTGAGTCAAATTGGAGCCTGCTTATAGTCGGTGCTTTGTTCTTGTAATATGTACGCAACTCATACCTGGTTATCGCCACGACTCATTGACTGAGCGCCCTAGAATCAGCTTCTTTCAGACTCTGCCATTATGGAAACTCGAATAACGCAAGGCAGCAGCTCACTAAGCTACTCGTCCACACAAGCAATACTCATTGTGCAGTTCTGCGCTCTGAAACTGGCCAATTGTTGCTGCACAATCTAATGTTGAAGCCAGTTAATTGGAGCTACGAAAGCGGTATTAATTACCTTCAGCAAGAGCGGCGTCAATTAGCAGTTTAAAATCCCCAAAAGATCTGGCGCCTATAAGCGGGCGTCCGTTGATAAAGAATGTGGGCGTACTCGTGACCCCCACATTCAGTGCGTCCCGCAAGTCAGCCTCCACTTCCGATGCGTACTCATGTGTATCGAGACAATGTGAGAATGCCGCCATATCCATTGAAGCCTGTTGCGCAAGGCCGTTGAAGTCCCATCCCAATCCAGTCTGTTGGTGCTCAAAAAGAAGGTCATGATAGACCCAGAATTTTCCCTGTGCCCCAGCGCATTGAGCTGCTTCCGCTGCCTGCTGAGCATGGATATGATTAGGCGTGGGGTAATCCCGATACACGAATCTCACCTTCTCTCCGTATGCGCGAAGTACTTCCTTGACCACGCCCGCACTCCGCTTGCAAAACGGACATTGAAAGTCAGAAAACTCGACGATCGTCACCGGCGCAGCAGTGGGGCCAGTCGAAGGATCATCATCGGTTGAGACGGCAAGTACTGGTTCGGTGATTCGAGGAAGGTCTAGCTGGATCGTGGTTTGTCGCCGCAAAGCCACAATCATGGCCTGCCGTCGCTCTGAGAGGGATTTCGTATTATCGAAGATTGGTAGGTGAGTGTCTATAGGATAAGCCGAATCAGACCTGAATGTAAAAGGAGGAGTGCCCACGAGTTGCTCCACAGTCATTCCAGTCCGCGTCGCTTCATCGCGTAACAACTCCGCATCGATGAGCTGTTGCACTGCAAGCAGGAGGAGTTGCGACCGTTGCTGATCAAGCTTGTAGAGCGGTAGTGCTATACGGCGCTCAGCCTCGCGTAGTGTAATCGCGTGATTTCCCACCGTAGCAATCACGCGCGAGTCGGGTGCGTCGCTCAGTTTTGTCGGTGACGCGGTCTTGGAGAACATCAACAACGATCCAGCTATGCAGAGGATCACCAAGGGGAGGATGCGCCAAAGTCTTGGTTTTGGGGAGAGTGTCATGGAGCGTCTACATCCTCTCATTAAAGCATCTTTAGTGTGCGAGGCCAGTTCCGGTATGACGACGCAGTGTGTGCCGAAAGTGTCCTGTAGCGTGCCTCTCCTCACAATCCCCCCAACGGGTCAAGGATAGACATACGAGTGACGAATGGTCACAACAACATGGGGCTTCTATCCTGAGGCGAGATGGCCGCGTGAGGCAAGGTTTACCCGGCTAGTCTTCAGACCAACACTCCCGAACCGTGAGTGTCACAGAAACCTCAGGAGGTATCGGATGCACAGTTGGGATAAAACATTGATCGGAACAAGCAGGTGTTTTCTTCAAACGACTGGGATGATCCCGCTGCTGAGCATGGCCAAATCCACGGTCTTGATATCAGGAGAGACGGGAACCGGCAAAGAGCTTTTTGCGAGGGCAATCCACTATACGGGTGAACGACGAGGGAAACCGTTTGTCCCTGTCAACTGTGCAGCCCTTCCAGATCATTTAATCGAAAACGAGTTGTTCGGCCACAGCAAGGGTGCCTTTACGGGCGCATTGATCGACAGGCCAGGTCTGTTGCAAGAAGCCGACGGCGGAACACTGTTTCTCGACGAAATTAACTCGCTCACCATGGCGGTCCAGAGTAAGTTGTTGCGTGTGCTGCAAGATCAGGAGTTTAGGCCGCTTGGCTCGACCAAAAGTCGAACGGTCGATGTGAAGATCATTGCCGCAACCAACGCCGACTTGCGCTACTTGGTCGAGACTCGCCAATTTCGCGAAGACCTGTTCTATCGATTGAACATCTTGTCCGTAGTGCTGCCTCCCCTGCGTGATCGGAAAGAGGACATCCTATTGCTTGCCAACCATTTTCTGAAGGTCTACGCGACGGAGTTCTGTAGAGCTACCATCACCATCGGGCATTCGGCCAAAGCCAAGCTGATGGGCCATGCCTGGCCCGGCAACGTGAGAGAGCTCCAAGGTGTCTTGCAGCGCGCTGTCGCGATGGGATTGGGAGAGACACTTGAAGGGCATGACATTGATCTGCCTGAGACCGAAAGGCCGGAGCTGACCGGACCAACCATGACGCTCGTGTCTCGCGGAGTGATATCCGACGACTCCAGTTTCCAAGCTATGAAGACAAAGGTGATCGACGAATTCGAGCGAGCCTACCTCAGCGAGTTACTGTCCGCCCATCACGGCAACATCTCCAAGGCTGCTCGTGCGGCAAAGAAGGAACGGCGAGCCTTTCAACGCCTATTACAAAAGCACGGGATGGATCGGCGGATATTTTCCGCAGCGTAAGAGACATTGATCCTGAGGTGATCCAGCCGCAGGAGCGGCAAGCGGAAGCGCACGATTCGTTAAATAACACGTACTTTTGAGAGTCAGAGCGCCGGCACTCAAGTTGCTCCTCTGTTTCGGCCATGAATAGGCCGGACTTCTCTGAAGACAATGATGTCGTAGCATGGCTGATTCTCGGCTACCTCTGCTCCCACCCCGACGCGAAGGATACGGCGGAAGGCGTGGGTAATTGGTGGCTGAAAGGCGAAGGGATCGAGGTCGATGCGGAGGTTGTTCGTGGCTCTCTTGACTATCTGGTTAGGTTGGGGTGGCTGAGGGCGACAGCGCGCCATGCGGGCGTCACCGTCTATGGACTGAACCAGAACCGTCGGTGGAATCTACAGCGGTTTCTGCAAAGTCATGTGAGTCTCCACTAAGAATCATGGGCATGACACGTCTTCAGTCGAGCTGGCTGTTGAGGCCCCATTCGCAGAGTTCCCAAGAACTTGACGGGTTTGGCGAAGATTCTCCGTGGCCTTTTCATAGTACTGCGGATTCAATTCGATCGCTTTTTCGAAACAGACGGCGGCGTGCTTGACCTGTCCCATGCCCAGCAGGGTCACCCCTAGGTTGTTGTAGGCGCGAGGCTCGTCCGTCGCTTTCTTGAACGAGTCTAGCGCATCGGCATACCGCTGGCGCCATGCGTAAGCCACACCCAAGTTATTATGCAGTTTAGGTGAAGCAGAGCCGGCTGAGAGAGCTTGTTCATAGGCTTGAATCGCGGATTCATGATCCCCACTCAAGGCATAGGCAAGGCCGAGATTGTTCAAGATGCCTGGTTCGCGTGGGTGTAACACCAGCGCTGCTTTGTATGCGGTGATGGCATCTCCATGGCGTTGTCCTTGGTCATAGGCAAGACCTAATAAGTTTTGGGAGATCCAATTGGATGGGTCGAGTGTGACGGCCTTTGTAAGCGCCTCTTCGGCCTCTCGCAACTTGCCTTGCAGCAGGTAGACATGTCCGATTCCCTGGTAAGCTGGTGACGAATTGGGTTCCCAAGTTCGCAATTCTTGAAACTGAGTGAGCGCCGGTTCAATCATCCCCTGCTGTAGAAAAATCTGCCCGAGCTTGAGGCGGACAGAGTTACGGGCTGGGTCCGTCTTCAATGCTTTGCTGTAGTGGACGCCCGCTAGCGGGAAGTTGCGGCGCTGTGCGTCCAAATCTCCTGCGCGCTCGTGCTCTTCTGCGGTCATTTCAGGGGCTGGGAGTGTGGTATCCTCGAGGTTCCCTTGTGATCCCTTCTGAGTGTCCATCATTTTGCGATAGTCCGCCATGTCGAACATCGGCGTGGCGGGGTCTTTAGAGCCCGCGCATCCGGACGCGACACAAAGCCCAAGAAGCATCCCGGCGTAAAGCTGCCATCTCGATAGCTGCCAACTGATCATCATTTTCTTCCCGTTGTTTGCTCCCTATCCGGTGGGGTGTTGTTTCAGCATGCCCTGAGCCTGCCTGTTGGTCAAATAAAACGATAGTTTTTCATGTGGGTTCCTTAGCCAATCCGGACGTTGTCTTTCCAGGTGCGGCGCACGCGCCACACATAGAGACGGCGATTGAGGAGCCGCCTTGCGGCGTAGTAGCCGCAGTGAGCAAGGGAGGCGATTCAATCTGTGAAGAAAAACAGGGAGTTGGTGAAATGGTATTGCTGGCCGTCGCTTTGCATTCTCCTGTGTGCAATGCGGAAACCACTATCGGACGCGACAATCGAGTGAAGGAGGTGAGGGAATTACCGGTTGCTGTGGTGAGTCGCGGAGGAAGAGTCGGCGACGCAGAGTTAGCAGGATGTTTGAGAGCCATAACCATTCATGCGAGACAAAGAAAGGATGTCACCATGTTGAACGCGATTCGTCAATTTGTGAAGGAAGAAGAAGGTGCCTCGGCTGCGGAATATGCCTTGCTGGTTGGGCTGATCACTGTGTTAATGGCCACCGCGGTTACAGGTCTTGGCACTGCAATTCAAGGCGCAATTAATAACGCTACCACTGCCATTAGCTAATTTAGCCATGGCATGAGAATGGGGTTGGCCCGATCTTGATCGGGCCAACCATCGGGTCTCGCGGCGTGAGGGGAAGGGACGTGCGCGAAGCCGATGATGGATTGAGTCTGCGGTACCTTGAGGTGAATGGCTTGGAGGGTATCCGGGCAGTGTCAGATTCGAGAAGGGTAGTGCTTACAGGAGGACATTACGATGGAGACGGTTATGGTTGGGGCACTCGCAGCGGTTCTCATGACGGCAATGTGGACTGACCTGCGCGCGTCTCGAATCCCCAATTGGTTGACCTTCTCCGCCATGGGCTTTGCGCTTGTCGTGTATGCGTGGTTCGGTGGTCTGCAAGGAGCGATCTTTGGGCTGACGGGGCTCGGGGCCGGTTTGGGACTCTTCCTGATCCTGTATCTGTCCGGAAGTATCGGGGCGGGTGATGTGAAACTCATGGCTGCTGTAGGCGCCTTGGTTGGCCCCTCCGGCGCACTCTTGTCCGGACTCCTTGCGATCATGGTCGGTGGCGCCTATGCCTTGTGCGCGATGTGTTACCAGTGGGGCGTTCTAGGCGCAGGGCGAAAGCTGGTGTTTGCCACACAGGGAGCCATTCTGACAGGGGGATCCGAGTGGGCTCGCGAGTTACAACTCCCGTTCCGGCTACGGTATGGATTCGCGGTTGCCGGCGGCACCCTCCTTTTTCAGTTGGGGCTTCACCCCTTCGGTGGATAGGCGTGTGCCAGAGCTACGCTAGACTCGAGCAAGCGGCATTGAGACAGATGACGAGGCAACAAGACGCGGGACGGCGTTTGAGGACAGAAGAGGAGACGAAGCAATGAAGCGGTATCGGCCCTTGGCTTTTTTCGGCGTAGCGTTGGTGCTCGGGTTGGTGACCAGCGTGCTGGTGTTTACCTGGTTGCAGAACGAAAAGAACCGGTTGATGGCGGCGCCGATTCCTGTGAGCCAGAACGTGCGGGTGTTGGTATCCAATGCCGATCTTCCCTGGGGCACCAAGTTGACGCCGGAAATGATGCAGTTGATGGAATTCGTGCCGGGCGCGGTGCCGGAAGGGCACTTTACAAGTGCAGAGGCCGCCAAGGATCGCGTGCTCCTTGTCGATCTCAAGCGAAACGAACTGCTCTTGGAGTCGAAGCTGGCTCCAATCGGGGCGACAGGTGGGGTGGCGGCCGTCACGGATCCCAACAAGCGGGCGATGTCGGTGAAAGTAGACGACGTGATAGGAGTGGCGGGCTTCATTAAGCCGGCGGACCACGTAGATGTCATGGTTACGATCGAACCGCCTGGCGGGAAGCAAGGGAATTCGATTGCCAAAATTATTCTGGAGAATGTGAAGGTGCTGGCCGCCGGCACGCAGATGGAACGCAAGGGGAAGGACGAAGAGCCTAAGCAGGTGCAGGTGATCACGGTCGAGGTCGATGTGGATGAGGCTGAGAAGCTGGCCCTAGCCTCCAACCAAGGCAAGCTCAGACTGGCGCTTAGAAATCCCTTGAACAAAGAGCATGTGTTGACGAAGGGGGCCAATGTCGGAGCGCTACTGAGTTCATTCCGTCCGAAGCAATCGCTCAAACCGAAGGTCGAAGACGATGGGAGTGTGCGGATCGAAGTTATCAAAGGCGATGTCCGTAAGGAATACAAGTTCTAGGCGTGATGGAGGTGTGATGATGAAGACAGCGGATGAGCGAGTTGGGAGCGGCGATTTGTGGCCAATGGTTCTTGTGATCAGTGGGATCTTGCTGGGGCCGGGTGGCGCAGTTGCGGCCGGTGAGGGCATGGCCCTTCCCCTGAGTACGATCCGCGAGGCACAACAAGTAAGTCTTGTCGTTGGCAAATCAACCGTGCTGGATATGCCGGTGGCGATCAAGCGCGCGTCCCTGGCCGATCCGCTGATTGCTGACGCCATCGTGCTGAGTCCGAAACAGATCTATGTAACCGGCAAGGGCTACGGTTCGACGAATCTGACGCTCTGGGGAAAGGACGACCAAGTGCTCGCGATTTTCGATCTGGACGTGGGGGTCGACCTCACGCGGTTGAAACAGCACCTCGGCGAACTGCTTCCGGACGAAACGAACCTCCGGCTTAAGGGCACGAACGATCATGTGACGGTCTCAGGCACGGTGTCGAGCGAGGCGCGGCTGAATCAGGTGATGGCTGTGGCGGAGGCCTATGCCCCGAAGAAAGTCCTGAACTTCCTCAAGGTATATCCCGAACCGATCGGAAGCCCCGCACCGGATGTGCAGACTGTGACGGTGGAAGTGATTAAGGGCACGTCCGTGAATTCTGTGAAGTTCTGACGTGAAACAGTCGCAGTGTGTATCCGACAGCGAGAAGATTGTTTGCCAAGACTCTGGAGGAATATGTCGATGAAACAACGTGACGTGATCGTGACAGTAGGATTGCTGCTAGGGATCTATGCCGCTCCGACAAGTTACGCTGAGGAATCGACAGCCGTCCCTCCGGCGGGCAAAGCGATTGAGCAGCGTGACATTCAGAAATTGGAATTGACCTCGGGCAAGTCGAAAGTGTTGGACTTGCCGGTGGCGATTAAACGGGCGTCCCTGGCGAACCCGGACGTGGCCGATACCGTGGTCCTGTCTCCGACCCAGATTTATCTGACCGGCAAGGCGACGGGGGTGACGAATCTGACTCTCTGGAATGAGAGCGGCAATATGATGGGCATGTACGATGTGGTCATTGCACCAGATTTAAGCCGCCTGAAAGAAAATCTGCACAAAACGTTGCCGGAGGAAAAAGGGATTCTGGTCACCTCCAGCCACGACCACATAACCCTCTCCGGCACGGCGTCAAACGCCAATAGCCTGACCAGGGCGATCAGTATCGCGGAAGCCTACGCGCCGAAGAAGGTCGTCAATGCTTTGCAAGTCGGAGGAGTGCAGCAGGTCATGCTTGAAGTGCGCGTGGCTGAAATGAATCGTGAGTTGATCAAACGGCTTGGGGTTAATTTCAGCGCGATCGGCCCCAATGAGTTCGGAGTGTCTCTTCTCGGTGGATTGACGACCCTGACAAACTTCACCAATCCAGGCGTGGGCGGCGGGGCGGCTACGGTTACGACAGCTGTCACGTCAGCGATACAAGGGGTATTCGGATTCGATACCGGGAGCATTTCCTGGACCGGGCTGGTCGATGCGTTGAAAGAAGAGAATCTCATTAAGGTGTTGGCGAAGCCTACGCTTGTGGCGTTGAACGGCCAGGAAGCGGCGTTTCTCGCCGGCGGCGAGTTTCCCATTCCAGTGCCTCAGGCCTTTGGATTGGTGACGGTTCAGTTCAAGAAATTCGGGGTGGGTTTGGTGTTTACCCCCAACATCATGAATAGCAAGCACATCAGTTTGAATGTCGCGCCGGAGGTTTCGGAACTGGATTTTCAGAATGCGTTGCGCTTGCAAGGGTTTCTCGTGCCGGCGATTACGACAAGGCGGGCTGCGACCACAATTGAGCTAGCTGATGGTCAAAGCTTCGCGATCGGCGGACTGATGCGGGACAATGTCCGCGAGTCAGTGAAGAAGGTCCCGTTCCTTGGTGAGATTCCCATTCTGGGTGCACTCTTCAGAAGTAGCTCGTTCCAGAAAAACGAAACAGAACTGGTCATCATTGTAACTCCGCATCTGGTGAAGCCATTGGATATGACGGCGCAGACCTTGCCGACCGACTATTACGTGGAGCCGAACGATTTCGAGTTCTATCTGATGGGATTTTCGGAAAAAGGTGGATTCGGGGGAAAGGCCGGCCAGCGCTCGCCGGCCGCTGAAGTACTCTCCAACCGTGTCGGCAGGCAGATGGCGCTAGAAGGACAAGTTGGGCATATCGTTCCATAGGCGATAATTAAATGCATGAGCCAGTCGGCACATGGTTGAGAGGGAGATCACAATGGCCAGAATGAATGGGATCTTGGCGGTCATGGCGATGGGATTACTGGTTGGGGCTTGTGCCCCGACCACAATTAGTCCGAATTGGGGGACGGCCTATCAAAACATGCGGGCTCAGCAGGTTCTAAATCCCGCCGCGGGAGAAAGTCTTGCACCGGTTGAAGGACAAGACGGAAAAGTGAACGCCACGGCCATGGAGGCCTATCGAAAGAGTTTTGAGCAACCGGATGCGGAGTTTAGCCGGTCGGCTGTAGCAAGCGGTGTACAAACCAAGTAGCTGTGAAGAGGGTGTGTCCCATGCAAAGGCTGAACGAGCGTGGTGCGGTGGCAGCGGAGTTTGCCCTGTTGTTACCGGTACTCTTGACGATCCTCTTCGGGATCATTGAGTTCGGCATGATCATGTATGGACGGGAAGTGGTCACTAATGCCAGCCGGGAAGGAGCGCGGGCGGGCATAGTCCAGGTCTCTCCAAAACCCACATCGGGACAGATCACGACAATCGCTACGAACTATCTGACAGGAACGGGGATTAATTTAGCGGATGTGACGATAGCCGTGGCCGGAGCGGGAGGCGCGAGCCCTGCGATGTTGACGGTGACGGCGACCTACAACTATCCCTGGTTGATTCCTTATATCCCGAGCGTGTTGGGTCTGCCCAGCCCATTGCCGATTACGATGTCGACGACAATGCGTCATGAATGACGCATTAAAGAAATTAAGGAGTCCGTCCATGCCCCGTACGTTCGTGAAACAGCTCCTAAAGCCACTCGACAATTCCAACGGGGCAGCGGCCGTCATGGTGGCGCTCACCCTGACGGTCTTGCTGGCGATGGGCGCGGCAGCCATCGATATCGGCCATGCACTCGTGGCGAGAAATGAGTTGCAGAATGCTGCGGATGCCGCCGCGCTGGCCGGTGCTAGGACCCTGGGCATCGCCTATGAGGGGATGACGCCGGCTGAGATGGCCATTTATACACTCACGGGCGGAGATCAGGCGGCGATCGTCGCTGCGGCTCAGGCGACAAGTGCGCTGAATCAGGCTGCAGCAGTCAATGTGTCGGTGAATGCCGCCGACGTTCAGGTCGGGTTGTGGAACAGTGCGACAAGGACGTTTGCCCCGACGGCGAATCAACCGCGATCGGTCAGAGTCGTCACCCATCGGGACGGCAGCGCGAATGGCCCGATCAGCACATTCCTGGCAAATATTGTCGGCATGTCGAGTGTGAATGTCAGCGCGGCAGCGACGGCGGAACTCACGGCCATCGGGTCCACGCCTCTTGGGGCAATGGATCTTCCGGTGGCCATCTCGGAATTGTTCTTCAGCCAGTACGGGTGCGGAGATTCGATCATGCTCTATCCCAGCAATGGGACACCGGAATCCTGTGCCGGGTTTACAACGTACGATGTGTCTCCATCGAATGACAACGCGATGAGGAACATCCTCAATGGCATGATCGATGGCAGCTATCAGGCGCCGCCCACGACGGCCGGTGTGACCCAGTTGGAGTTTACCAATGGAACATTGAGCAATCCGACATGGAATGCTCTCACGAATCTCTTTGTACAGAAGAGTGCAGGGACCGGGTATTGGGATGCACTGGTCCCGGTGTATGAAGGAAACGACTGCAGTCCGAGTGGCGCGATCACGATTAAGGGATATGCCAATATTCGCATCACCAACGTCCAGGGCCCTCCGAACCATCTAATTACCGGGAACGTAACATGCCCTCTGTTCCAGGCTGGTGGTGGCGGTGGTGGTCCAGCGTTCGGGGTGTTCACGACGTTGCCTGGCCTAGTGGAATAATCTGTGTAATCGAGGAGAATTGCTCGCATGGCTCGACTGATTGCAGTGTCGATTGATTGTCGAAACGAAGCGGCGCGGCAGACTTTTGAGGAGATTGTTTCTCGTAGGCGAGATTATCTGGTGACGAAGGGGCAGGGGACCGGTGTTGCGGACATGCTGTTGCTTGAATTGGACGAGCTGCGCCCGCAACAGACGTTTGCTCGCATCCGCGAGTTATTGAATGCGTCGCCGGATCTTGAGGTATTTCTGACGGCCTCGCGCACCGATCCGCAAATTCTCTTGGAAGCGTTTCGGTTGGGAGTGAAGGAATTCTTGCCTCAGCCGTTGACCCGCCAGGATGTGGAACCGGCGCTGGCGCGTTTTGAAGAACGATTCGCCGGGCGAGTGTCCGGTATGGAGAGGCAGTCCGGGAGGGTAGTTGCGGTCATCGGCGCGCGGGGGGGAGTGGGGGCGAGCACCGTGGCGACGAACCTCGCGATGTCGGTCAAGCAGGTGAGCCAACGGGAGCCGGTTGCATTGATGGATCTGGATCTGCTCGGAGGGGATCTCGGTTTGTTCTTGGACCTGCGGGCAGTGCAAGGACTGAAACATCTCTCAAAAGATATCTCTCGATTGGACGAGACGATTGTCCGGAGCAGTTTGGCGCAACATTCGTCCGGCCTCCATCTGCTGCCTTCGGGCTATGAAGGATTTGAAGAACCGGTACACGTGCCGGGTAGCACGATGCGAGTCATCGGCCTCCTGCGAGCCATGCATCGACATGTCTTCATCGATTGTGGACATGTGCTCGAGTCGGTGGTCAAGGAGGCACTGGATTGTTCGGATCAAATCATCGTCGTAACCACGCTCTCGTTGCCGGCCATCCGACGGACCAAGCGCCTGCTCGATGTGTTGCAGATGGCAGCCTATCCATCCGGAAAGGTGGGTGTGGTGGTCAATCGTTATGCCAACGATCAGAAGGATCTCTTGGCCGAGACGGAAGATCTATTGGGGGTGCCGATGGCTGGATTGATTCCCAACGATTACGGGACAGCCAGTGAGGCGATCAACCACGGCAAGCCGCTGACGATCATGGCATCGAGGACGTCCATCGGACAGTGGTATCTGCGAGGAAGCGAGGCGCTCGTCGGTGATAAATCCCTTGCCGCGGGAAGCGATTCGGAGAGGAGATCGGAGAAGAAGTCCTCGTTTTTAGGGCGCTGTTTTTCGACTCTTGGACTGGAGTCAGGTCGGAAACCATCTGTCGTCTGAAAATCGAAACGGACTGCTGATTGAACGATTCTGAAGGAGGGTGTCACACATTATGCTGATGATGAAGCCGGTGAATGGCACGGAAGGCGGGTCCCAGTATCATGAGCTGAAAGAGCGATTGCACCAGCGCGTGATCGAAATGCTCGATCTGAATGCCATCGGCACTATGTCGCAAGGCGCTGTCACGGACCAGTTGACCAAGCTCATCGAGCAGTTGCTGCAACAGGAATCGGTGCCGCTCAACCAGAGAGAGCGGGTACAGATCACGCAGGATATTCTTCACGAGGTGCTAGGGTTGGGTCCCCTGGAGCCGTTGCTGGCGGATCAGACCGTCAACGACATTCTGGTCAATGGACACAAGCAGGTCTTCGTCGAACGATCCGGTCGATTAGAGCTGACGCCGATCCAATTCAAGGACGACGCCCACTTGAAGAAGATCATCGAGAAAATTGTCTCGCGCGTGGGGCGCCGCATCGACGAGTCGGTGCCGATGGTCGATGCCCGCCTTGCCGACGGCTCTCGCGTGAATGCGATCATTCCTCCGCTCGCCATCGACGGGCCGTCTCTCTCGATCAGAAAGTTCAGTAAAGATCCCCTGCAACTGTATCATCTGGTCGAAAAACGGTCGCTCACGCCGGAAATCGGCGAACTCATGAAGGCCATTGTCCAGGCTCGATTGAATATCTTGATTTCGGGTGGAACGGGATCAGGGAAAACGACGTTGTTGAATGTGTTGTCAGGATTTATTCCGAACGATGAACGTATCGTGACAATTGAAGACGCGGCCGAGTTGCAATTGCGCCAGGACCATGTGGTCAGGCTGGAAACCAGGCCGGCTAATATCGAAGGGAAAGGGGAGATCGCACAGCGCGAACTTGTCAAGAACGCA
The DNA here is from genome assembly GCA_964493335.1 of uncultured Nitrospira sp. GTDB lineage: Bacteria > Nitrospirota > Nitrospiria > Nitrospirales > Nitrospiraceae > Nitrospira_A. Next base: position 9,986 of record CAZBNV010000020.1, on the reverse strand, counting down.
CTTCGTATGCGTCCCGATCGGATCATTCTGGGTGAGGTGCGCGGAGCGGAGAGTCTGGACATGCTCCAAGCCATGAACACCGGTCACGATGGGTCGTTGACCACGGTCCATGCCAATTCCTGTCGAGATGCTCTGACGAGGATTGAGACGCTGGTGTCAATGGCAGGCTTTAATTTGGCGGCGAAGGCCATGCGGCATTACGTGTCTTCTGCGTTGGACGTGATCATCCAAATTGCGCGGTTGTCTGACGGAACCAGAAAGTTGATCAGCCTTCAAGAAGTCGTCGGCATGGAAGGCGACCTGATCACGTTACAGGAACTCTTTACCTTCCAGCAGACCGGTCTCGATGAGAATCGCAAAGTGAAGGGACGATTTAGGGCGACTGGCGTGCGTCCTAAATTTGCCGAACGTCTGGCCGCAAAGGGTGTGGCGTTGCCCCTCACCTTATTTGATCCCTCAAAGGTGTATGAATGCTGAATGTATTTATAGCCCTCGGTATATTTGGCACAATCCTGCTAGTTATGTACGCCTGTGCGGCGCTATATCGAATCATGGCGCCCCGCGGAACTGATCGAGCTGTTGAACGGCTCCAGGCATGGACAGCGCCGATGGAGGCAGCCACGCTGGAGATTGTCCGCAAGGAATCGCTCAGCGATATCCCGTGGCTGAACGATTTACTCCTGACGGCGCGGCGGCTGCAGCCGCTAAGAGTGCTTCATCAGCGGGCAGATTGCCGGCTGCCGCTTGGAGTCTTTGTGCTTGCCTCACCTCTTCTGGCTTTTGGCGGGCTCTTACTGGCTCTGTCCCTGCATCAAGCAACGGTGCTCGCTCTGCTATTTGCCGCTGTGCTTGGTTCGATTCCTGTCGGATATCTTGCATGGCTGAAGAGCCGACGGATGGCGACGCTTGAGCGGCAGTTACCTGAGGCGCTTGAACTGGTCTCGCGTGCATTACGGGCCGGGCATGCGTTTTCGGTGGGGTTGAAAATTGTCGGGGATGAAGCGGCCGATCCCATCGGACAAGAGTTCCGGCGTGTGTTCGATGAGGTATCCATGGGGGTGGCGCTTCCGCAGGCGCTTCAGAATATGACCGATCGGGTGGACAGCGTCGATTGTCGGTTTTTTGTCACGTCCGTCTTAGTTCAGCGTGAAACCGGCGGCAACTTGGCTGAAATCATCGATTCTCTAGCGGGACTGATTCGACAACGGTTTGAGCTCCAATTGAAAGTGAGGGCATTGTCTGCCGAGGGGCGGTTTTCCGCCATGATTCTTTTGGGGCTTCCCATTGTGATCGGGCTTCTGCTGTATAAGCTAAATCCCGACTATGTAGGCCTTTTGTTCTCGGATCCCATGGGACAGAGCCTGTCCACGGCTGGCAGCATCATGATGGTGCTGGGCGCGATTGTGATGAAACGCATGGTAGCGATCAAGGTCTAAGGAGCGGCGCATGGAACTTCCATTGCTTGCGGCATTGTCGACATTTCTGGTCATCCTGCTGGCGGGTACCGCCTTGTTTCTGTATCTCAATTCGCGTGAGGCCCTGCAGATCTGGCGCCGTCGAGCGGAAGGGCACACGCTTGCTGGAGAAGACAGTGTCGTCGCTGAAGGATTTGCTGACCAGGCTCAAGCTCAGATGCGTGCTTTGCTGGAATGGTTTGCCAAGCTGAATCAGCCTTCCAATGTGGAGGAAATGCGCGCAACACGACGCCTGTTGATTACCGCAGGGTATCGGAGCGGGAAAGCGCCGGTCTTCTATACGGGCGCGAAGTTGATGCTTGCCGTGCTGCTTGTGGCGGTCGTCGCGATGGTTCCGATCAAGGCGCTTGGCTTCCCGACCGCGACAAATTTGATTTTGTACTACCTGCTTGCTGCAACCTGTGGCTATTATGCTCCAGGGTTCTGGCTCAAGCGGGCCATTGCCCATCGACAGGATTCGCTGCAGCGGGCGATTCCTGATGCTCTCGACTTGATGGTGGTCTGTGTGGAAGCGGGATTAGGATTGGATCAAGCGATTGCGCGGGTCGGGGAGGATGTCAAACAAGCGCATCCTGTATTGGGTGACGAGCTGAACATTTTGGCGCTCGAGCTGAGGACCGGTGTGCAACGGCAGGAAGCCCTGAGAAATCTGGCTCACCGTACCGATCTCGAAGAGGTGAAGAATCTAGTGGCGCTACTTGTGCAGACAGACCGCTTTGGGACGAGCATCGGTCAGGCGCTCCGCGTTCACGCGGATTCGATGCGAACGACGCGCAGACTCAAGGCGGAGGAACTGGCAGCCAAATTGCCGGTGAAACTCTTGCTGCCCCTCATCTTCTTCATTTTTCCTAGCATGTTCGTTGTGACGATCGGTCCGGCTTGCATCAGAATGGTCAGGGTCTTGTTCCCCGCGCTTGCTGGGCATTAGTTCTGGTATTGCTGGGCTGGGGATCTCAGTGAAGCGTCTACTTCGAGAGGCCCTCTCAAAACGGATTCTACCGGACGGCGGGCTAGCGGGCCGGCGTAATGGGGAGTTTCGAGTTGATTCGACGGCCTTTGCTATTTTGTCCCTCGCTGCTGCTGGAGAGCCTCCTGAGTCGCTTGAGCGTAGTCGTGCGCGCCTAAGGAAGGAGCAGGGCGACGACGGACGTGTATGGGTGAGTAGGGAGCATCCCGCCTCCTACTGGCCAACCCCAATTGCTATTCTCGCCTGGCAGAATTCCCTGGCCAGTCAGGTTGCTCAACGCCGCGCTGTCCATTTTCTCTTAGACACCACGGGCAGTCATTTCCCTAGGAAGCCGGATGCTCCATGGGCGCACGATACGTCCCTGAAGGGATGGTCCTGGATCGAGGCGACACATTCCTGGGTTGAACCTACCGCTATGGGTGTGATGGCGTTACGAGTGACAGGCCATGTTCAGCACGACCGTGTAAGAGAGGCTGTTCGGATGCTACTTGATCGTCAGTTGCCCCATGGAGGATGGAATTCTGGGAACACGCTTATGTTTGGCAAGGAGCTCCATCCGAATCCGGAGGGTACAGGGGCAGCATTGGTCAGCTTGGTCAGCCAAGTTGAGCTAAAAAGTGTTGCTCGTAGTCTCGACTATCTTCAAGGCGAGGTGGATCGATTACGCACGCCCATCTCACTGGGATGGGCATTGCTCGGTCTTGCTGCCTGGGAACAGTACCCGTCGAACGGCGTAGCTCTGGTTGAGCGTTGCTTCGCGAGCCAGTCTCGGTATGGAGAATACGAAACATCGGCGCTATGCCTTCTCTTCTTGGGTGCACTAGCCGGCGAGTCAAGGGTACGCCACCCCCTGCTGATTCACTCGGATACTAATCCGACTAACGTTGTTCAGTGAGGAGCGCTTTGTCGGAACACGCAAATCCGCAATCGACGAGGAGTCTCACGCGTCGTGATGTGCTCATGGCTACTGGTGCCGGCCTTATACTTGGGGTCGGTTCGTTGGTCGTTCCGAAGCGGTATTTTCGGATGCCGCAACAGGCGCAAGTGTTCGTGGCCAAAGTCGCGCATTACCAATTGGATATTGCCGATTCAATTACAAGGGGAATTCGTGAGCTGACCATTGGTTCTGAAGAGTTGACGGGTAAACGCATTCTCCTGAAGCCAAACCTGGTCGAAACCGCTTCAGGAGCGCCTCACATCAACACCCATCCTCTAGTCTTGCGTGGGGCGATTGAAGCCTTTCTACGGCTAGGAGCGGCTGCTGTGATGGTCGCAGAAGGGCCCGGTCATCGGCGTGATACGCTGGCGGTCTATGAAGAGTCCGGCTTGGCAGACGTGTTGACGGAAGACCGCATCGCATTTCACGATCTGAATTACATGACGGGTTATGAGCTGCCGAATGCCGGTCGCCAGTCTTCGCTACGGACGTTGACGTTTCCTGCCCTCTTTCAGGAAGTGGATTGGATCGTGTCCGTCGCCAAGATGAAGACACACCATTGGGCCGGGGCCACGCTGTCGATGAAGAATCTCTTCGGTGTGATGCCGGGTATTTATTATGGTTGGCCGAAGAACGTGTTGCATCATGCGGGGATTGAGAATTCGATCTTAGATATCAATGCCACCTTGAAACCGCATTTCGCCATCGTCGACGGTATTGTCGGGATGGATGGCGATGGGCCCATCACGGGCGATCCTAAGAAGGTTGGGGCGCTCGTCATGGGCCGCAATCTTGCTGCGGTGGATGCGACCTGCTGCAGGATTATGGGGATCGATCCCTATAAGGTGTCGTATCTCGAGCGGGCCGACAAGTGGATAGGGCCGATTGGCGAGGGCGCGATTGAACAGCGGGGCGAAGCGATCGCCTCCGTGCGAACGGATTTCAACTTGATCGAGACGATTCCGGCTCACCGAGGGATACGACTCATATGAAAAGGGGGCGATGAAACTACCTTTTCTCCTGGCAATCTTCCTATGCCCTGTCGTCGCGTTCTCAGCAGAGACTGAACCGGTGCCGGCTCAGTCTGAGGAGCCAAAACTGTACGATCACTATCTCGACCTCAAGCGCATGCAAGGAAGCTTGGCAGGGCGCTCTCTTGAGGACCAAGCAAAACTGCAACCTCAAATTCAAAGTGCGGAACGGAATGCTTGTAAACAGATCAGAAAAGAGCGCCGCGAGGGCGTGTCAAGAGAGCATTACCGCCGTGAGGGTGGAGACGAATTCCTGATCTTCTCTCTTCAGTTAGAACAGTACTGCAAGACGCTTCATTGAAGGCCCCATACTTACCGCGGCCGACTCGTTCGCGGCACGGCAATACATGGCGAAGACAGAGGTTTCCCCCAGATTCGTGACCTATCCGTTAATGGGGGCTCATGGCGCCTGGAGTGCGCACCGATCTTCAGGCTTTTTAGGGATCTGATTCATGGTACCCCCCTTAGCTCTCCCCCGTTAAGCGATCGGTCCATACGGGTCGCTCCCATATCGGTGCTGCAAGGTCGTTAGCCCTTCTCTCCTGGCATATTCATAGTCCAACTAAAGGTTTTTTCAGGGCTAGGGGATTTTCTAGTGGCTGGTATTGCAAAAAGCGAATATTGTCACATCGATTCGGATTTTCGCCATACTGAACTGAAGCTAGTCGCGAGGTCCCGGGATGAATGGTGTCTCGCTCGTGAGTGAGTGTAAGAAGAGAGGAGTGCAGCGGACCTGGCACGGGTCGCGTTGGGCTTTAATCGTAGTACTCGTTGGTCTATTTAGCACAGACGTCGAGGCTGGAAGAATACAACATGACTTTAGCGGCGATGCTATGCAGCGCTATGACAGTCGGATGATGTCATCGCCGGTAATGCGTTTTCCTGGGTTATTCGGAATATCCCTATGGCCATACATCGTCTATCCCCCAGCCCCCTCTTTAACGATTGTGAATGTCCAGATCCAAATTCCCGAGTTAGATCAACGGCCAGCACCAGCATCGACCCCTCCGCCCAGTTCCAGGTTTTGGATTGCTCGGTGTGGAGTCTTTGTTGAGCTCGAAGTGAGTTCGTCCATGAATTTGATGCAAGAGGAACGAAAGACCTGCTCTCCGTAACGAGCCACTAATGGCCAAGACCCATTCGCTTTCCCGCCCTAAGCAACAAATCTGCACTGTGCTAATACCAACCTGTCTCAGTGAAGGGTTCACCCCAAACTGCTGTGCTAAATTTGTGCTAAAAATTTTCAAAACCCACCCATAACCCTCGAACCCATCGAATCAATGGAATGCCTGCAAGTACCTGTTTTCGAAGTTAAAACGGGGAAACCATTTGATACACCGAGCGTTTCAAAAATTGTCCTGGCCTGATTCGTAAACCGCAAGTCGGTGGTTCGATTCCACTCGCCGGCTCCAGAAAATCAATGTGTCAGGGTGATCTCACCGAGCCAACCCGGCGACTGTGCTAAATTCGTGCTAATTGGTCGCCGCACATCCAGTACTGCCACTCCATCTCGCAGACTTTCTGGATAGTGATGGGCATAACGCTCTGTCATGACCGGCGACTTATGCCCTAGCAACCGCTGCACCTTGTAGAGATCCACTCTTCCCTGGACCATTCGCGTCGCGAACGTGTGCCGAAGATCATGAAAATGGAGATCATGGATCTTAGCGGTCTTGAGCGCGCTGGTCAGGCATCGTCGGATGTTGCTCCCATCGAGCGGCGTACCAGTCCGGCTATGAAACACCAAATCTGTCACAGCATGACGAATGGCCTGCTTCTCGCCGAGCAATCCAAGCACGGTCTGATTGGCCGGAATGGTCCGCCGTTCACCGTTCTTGGATCGAAAGACCGTGACGCTACGTCGGGTCAAATCAACACCAGCCCAGGTCAGGGACACGATTTCTCCCATCCTCATCCCCGTATGGATTGCAAAGACTAACAGTTCACGTAGCCATGGCAGCGCCGCTTGGAGCAAGCGATGTTCTTCCTCAAGCGTGAGCCAGCAATCAAGAGAAGTATATGAGAATCCCTAGATGATGAAAGGCAGGTGGGAAGGGTCAGTAGGGGCAATATTGCATAAGGGATCACAGCTGCACAGAGAGGGCGGAGAAGAGCACCTCTTCAATTCCCAAACCTCTGGAGATAGCCCCTACGCCTACGTCAAACTTCTCTGTAGGCGGGAAATTGCGTGCCTTGCCTTCTCAACTCTGAGCTCCGAGGGAGGCAAGGAAGACCAGAAGGAATATTCCTCCCAGGTAGGAGTGATGGAGTGCTGAAATGGCCTTTTGGGCCTCCTCTACGCTCCCCATTTCTACAGCCCCGACACCCGAGCCTGTAGGAGTGCCAGGTTGGTAAATTTGGGCCGAGAGCACATGCCCAAAGCGAGAAAACATGGTCTTGAGTTCTTGCTCGTCAACCGATGCGAGCAGTCCATCCACGTAGAGTCTGGTGCTCATCTGATTGCCCCTTTCATGGAGTGCCTTTTAGGCACGAAGAACTATTCGTGAAAGGATACGCACAAAGGAGGAATCTGTCTGAGCAGAATTGCTCATATACGCTCCGCCGTGCGGCCGGTATGGCTTATTGTCACCCATGTTCTGAGTGGCAAGCCGAGCTCGTGAAGAGCCAGTAGGTTGGAGAGACTGCGCCCAACGCATATTCGCGCGTACACGCACTCGCTCGCTCCATCCGCCCGAGATTCCTCGCCAAAGCCACTCCCGGCAAACCAAATCTGGCCCGCCTGAACCTAGAATCTATTCACAGGTTGAATTGGATGCATGGTGACAAAGACAGTAAATCTAGGACGGATCCTTGCTCTGAGGGTGTATCTCGCCGGAAGGATCGATCATCAGATCCCTCCCGCAGCCAAGCTCGGTCTTCTCATCTACACGGTGGCATTTGGGGACAGGATCCTGCTGGTCGTGATGACTATCGCGACAGTCTCATTGGGAGTGGTCCGTCCCTCTGTGTATATCTTTCGCGAGGTTGCGTCCAGATTTAAGACCCTACCTATTGTTTGAACATGAGGCATTGACCCTGCAAGGCTGGTCTCCTGTGAGCGCAGTGCAGGCCGAGCCAGCAAAGCAGGGGAACCTACGGAATTGTCAGAGATCCCTTATCCGAGGGACAAGGGAGAGGTTATGTCAAGGTCACATTCCTCCCAAAACACGAACGATCGAGCAGATCCAGGGCGGAAGCACGACCAGCACAAGACGAATCCCACACTCCGAATCGGGCCGTTCCGTCGTGAGTCCAAAGCGATCCACGACAAAGACCTGCGAACATTGGCCTCAGGCAAGGGAACCACTGTGCTGACATTCCGCAGGAAACACAGGGTCTTTTCGCAAGGCGAGGTGGCTGACGCGGCCTTCTATATTCAGGAGGGCCAGGTCAAGCTGACTGTAATCTCGCAGCAGGGCAAAGAAGCCGTGGTTGCGCTGCTGGAACGCGGGGCCTTTTTTGGGGAATCCTGCCTGGCCGGACAGATGGTTCGTATGGTGACGGCGACCGTCCTGGAAGACTCACGGATCGAGCGCATCGACAAAGACGCCATGATCCGTCTCCTTCAGGAGACACCCACATTTACCGAGGTGTTCCTGACCCATCTCCTGTCTCGGAACATGCGCATCCAAGAGGATTTGGTAGATCAACTGTTTAATCCCAGCGAAAAGCGACTCGCGCGGGTATTGCTGTTGTTGGCGCACTGCGTAAATGAGAGTACGCCCGAGACGGTCATTCCAAAGATCAGTCAGGAAACGCTCGCCGAAATGATTGGCACCACTCGCTCCCGCGTCAGTTTCTTCATGAATAAGTTCCGCAAACTGAGGTGCATTGATTACAACCACGACGGGTTGCAGGTGCGTAGGACCCTCCTCAATAGCATCCTTCAGGACTAGGTGTTCCGTCGTTTCCAGGCGACCCGGGCGTTCTCAATAGTGATTGGGTTGTCGGCAAGGCAGGTGAATTTTCGGTGATCCGAAGAGACATCCAACCCAGCTCTGTCTTCACCTCAGGGCGCAAGAAGCGAAACATGGAGAGGCGCTGACCGGCCTCCTAAACATTGGGCTTCGATTCGACATCTCATCGCTCGGGCTGCTAATCGGGCGGGAAAGGAGGTTACAGCATGGGAAAAGCGTTCATTCTCTGGCTGCTGGGCGTTCCGTTCACGCTGCTCGTCATCCTCTGGCTCCTCGGTGTCTTTCGATAAGACGACGGATGCATGGCCTGCTCGTGTGGGAAGTCGAGGCCGTCACGGCGGAGAACAAGGTGATGGAGGTCCACATTGAGGCCGGGACCGGAAGCGTGATCGATGTGGAGGAAGAGAAGCCAGAGCTAGACATCAACCGCGAGCACAAAGGGAGGTACCAACCATGACGGAATCGATCGATCAACAGCACAATCAGAAGTTCGACGGAGGCGATGGAGCGGGAGTTTTCCTGGTGGGTGCATTGGCATTCGCCACCGGCGTGCTTGTGGGAATCGCCGCAGGAATCTTGGTCGCCCCGCATTCGGGCGCCTATACACGCCGGCGACTCCAGAATTTAGCGGAGGACGTCAAGGAGCGCGCATCCGGTTTGGCGGCGGATGCCAAGGAGGTGGCGGAATCCGTGGTAGCCCAAGGGAAGCGGATGGTGAATTCGTGACGGCGGAGTACATCGTCGCAGATGTGAGGCACCGGGAGGAATCCCCGAACAAAGGAGACATGAGATGAGTACTGTTCTGATCGTTCTGCTGGTCTTGTTGCTCGTTGGCGCTCTGCCCACCTGGCCGCACAGCGCCAACTGGGGGTATTACCCCAGCGGGGGATTGAGTCTCATCCTCCTGATCCTGGTCATTCTGGCCTTGACCGGACGGCTCGGCCGGCGCACGTAGCTGAGGGGCCGGTAACGGGTGGCAGAGCCCTGGTGCAGCCCCGTCGGTCGGACGGGGTTTGGTGTCGCCATTCAGGCTCAGTGACGGGGTGAGGGGGGGACGACCGGGCCAGGGAGATACGAGCATGCTGCAATCACGTTTTAACACAGGAGGACAATCCTATGAACGCGGATCAATTCAAAGGGAAATGGATGCAGTTCAAAGGCGAACTGAAACAGCAGTATGGCAAGTTCACCGATGATGACTTAAAGCAGATCGAAGGGAGCTACGACAAGTTCGCCGGCAAAGTGCAGGAGCGGTATGGCGATAAAAAAGATGAGCTCATGAAGTGGGCGGACCAGTGGCATCAGAAAGCGGCGCCGGACGCGACGAAGGGCAAGAATCCCTGAGGGGACGTCATCAAGAAGAAAACCCTGAAGCCCGACGCTGTTTCACATTTATTTAAGGAGACGCTCATGAACATACATGCTGTCCTGACACTCTTCACGGCCCTGGTTATCGGTGGGGTTGTCATCCCTGGATCGGTCACCGCTGCGGATAAGGCCACAGAGAAGACCCCGATCAACGACACGTGGCTGACGGCGAAAACCAAGATCGCCCTGGCGGCCGATGGCCGGGTCAAAGGGCGGCAGATTGATGTCGAGACCACGCAGGGCGTCGTGATGCTCCGAGGCAAGGTCGATTCCACTGAAGCCAAGCAGGCG
>CAZBNV010000019.1:44033-74410 GCA_964493335.1 uncultured Nitrospira sp. | reverse complement strand
GAATCAACGCGCCGGGATCGGCAAAACGCGCGGTGACGATGCCGTCGTAGGGCGCGCGGACTTTGGTGTAGTCGCGCATGATCACGCGTTGCTCCATGAGGTGCCTCGCTCCTTGGTAGGTAGCTTCGGCCACATCCACGTCCTGCTTGGCAATGACGTCCGGCGATTCCTTCCAGACCTTGGCGAGCCGCTCATAGGTCAACTTCTTGATCTTGAAGTCCGATACGGCCTGCTGATACTGCTCTTCCACTTCCGGCGCGTCGATGATCGCCACGACTTGGTTTTTGCTCACCCGGTCGCCCTTGTCCGGCCCGATCCATTTCAGATACCCCGAGACCTTGGCGTACAGCGTGGTTTGATAGAGCGGCGAAATGTTCGCCGGGAGGGTGATCGTGTAGACCAAGTCGCGCCTAGTCGCTTTTATGGCCTGCACGTCAACCGGCTCGCTATCGGGCAGCGCGAGCGTCTCCTCAGCGGGTTGCGGTGCGGTACCGGCTGTGGGTGACCCAGTGGGAACCGGCTGTCCGACCTCGTGGATGTTGCGCCAGTAGAGAAGTCCGCCGATCAACAAGGTCAGCACGATGGCAGCCGCAATCCAGCGGGCTGTCCGGCGCGTGGCCCGGATCGGGCGGGGAGTCGTCGACGGTTCATCCATTAAATGTCCTCCGAGGTCGCGCTGAGGGTTGACGAGAGCGGTACCCGCACCCGTCGATAGAGTACGAGACAATGCATCACGGGCACGACCAGGAGCGTCATAATTGTGCTCACCGCCAATCCGCCGACCACGGCGCGCGCTAACGGCACCATGGTTTCATTGCCTTCACCGAAACCGAGGGCCAAGGGTAAGAGGCCGAGGATGGTGGCCAGCGCGGTCATGAGGATCGGCCGGATGCGGCGCCGACCCGCTTCCAACACGGCATGTTCAGCGGTGGCCCCGTGGCGGACCATGCGATTGGCAAAATCCACGAGCAGAATACTGTTCGACACCACGATGCCCATCATCATGAGCGTGCCGATCATCGATTCGACGTTCACTGAGGTGTTCGTAAAGTGCAGGGTCAAGACCGTGCCGATCCAGCCCAACGGCACGGCCACCAGAATGATCAGCGGATCGATGAAGGATCGAAACAGTGCGACCATCACCAGGTAGATCAGCACCACGGCGAGCGGCAGGGCCAGCGCAAAATTCTGGATGGCGCTGCGCATGTTGGCGACTTCGCCGCGGAGCTGCACCGTCACATCTTTCGGCAGTGCCACGTCGGCCAATGCCTTTTCGATGTCCTTGGCGACCCGTCCGAGGTCGTTCCCGACCGGCGTCACCAGCACGTTGATCAAACGTGATAGATCGTAGTGGTCCACGGAATCGGGACCCGTCTTGAATTTGAGCGAGGCCACGTCCCGCAACAGGAGTGGCGGCCCGCGCCGATCGTCGCCCGACGCATAGTAGCCGCTCGTGAGTTCCATCTGTCGACCGGCGAACGGCGTGTTCTGCAATGCCAGGGTCGAGCCCTGCATCCCGCCGCCCGTAAGGCTGGCGGTCGGCAACAACGGTGTCCGCGCGCCGATGATGGGAATATTCAGCAGATCTTCCGTCGTGGTGAGCGATTGTTCGGGATATTGCGCCAGGAGGAAATAGCCGTTGGCGGTTTTCGGGTCCAGCCAATAATTCGGAGAGAGGGCCAGGTTCGAGCTGATGCCGGTGATCACATCCACGACTACGCGATTTTGGTTGATGCCGTAATACGCGGCTTTGGTCCGATCCACATCGATGTGCAGCTCGGGATAACTCTTGCCCTGCTTGATCCGCACGTCGACGGTGTTGGGGACCTGGGCGATCCGTTGTTGAATCTGTTCCGCTACCGGCCGGATGATGTCGAGGCTGGGGCCCTTGACCTGAATGTCGATCGGCGCCTTGAGGCCGAAGTTCAACACGTCGCTGATGATCCCGCCCGTTTGAAAGGCAACCTCCACGCCGGGCATCGTCGATTTGAGCTTCGATCGCAACTCACTGATGTAGTCATCCGTATGGCCCTCGTGGCCGGTCACCAGGTTTACGAGTACAAAGGCCGTATGGTTGCCGGTATTCGGCGCGAATCGCGCGGCGTCTCCGTAGTAGAGACCGGAGTTGGAGATCACTTCTTCCAGGTCGGCCTTCGGAATGATCTCCTGCACGAGTTGTTCGATCTGCGCCACGATCGCCGTGGTCTTTTCGATGCGTGATCCTTCTGGAGCCGTAACCAGCATCGTGAAATTACCCGCGTCGACTTTTGGGAAAAACTCTGTGTGAAGCTGAGGGATCAGCAGCAGGCCCGTGCCAAGCAAAGCGAGAGTTGCCAGACCGATGACCAGGGCCTTGAAACGCATACCTGCCTTCAAGAGCGGCTCATAGATGGCGAGCACATAGCGGAACCAGCCTTGATTGGCCGACGAATCTTCCTCTGTTTTCTTGCCGTGGCCGACCTGATAGAGCCAAGCCAGGACGACGGGCGTGACCGACATAGAGACCACATAGTCTGCCAGCATGGCGAAGGCGACCGTCATGGCCAGTGGTACGAAGAGGTATTTGATGATGCCGGTAAAAAACATGATCGGCAGGTACACGATGAGAATGCAGATCGTGGCGACGAGAATGGGGAGGGTCAATTCCGTCGCGCTGTCTTCCGCCGCAGAGCGGCCATCCTTGCCCATTTCCAAATGCCGGTGCAGGTTTTCCTGCACCACGATATTGTTGTCCAGCAGGGTGCCGATCACCAGCGCTAATCCACCCAGGGTCATGATGTTCACGCTCTGGCCGGTCAGGTAGAGCGCGACGAGTGCGGCAGTGAGTGAGAGGGGAATAGCCAGGCCGACGACCAGAGCCGCTTTCACGCTCGCCAGAAAGATGAAGATCATCAAGCCGGCCAGCCCGGCACCGAGCAGACCTTCTTTCTGCAAGTTAGCGATGGCCTGGCGGATGTACAACGACTGGTCGTACAGAAACTTCACCGTGGTGCCGGAGGGAATTTCGGTGAGCTTCGTGAGCTTGGCGCGGATGCCGTCGGTGACCTCCAGCGTGTTGGCGCCTTCCTGCCTGGTAATCGGAATGTAGGTCGCTTCGCGACCGTTCACGCGCACGATCGAGGTCTGGACGGCGGCGCTGTCGGCGGCCGTCCCGATATCCCGCACCAACACCGGCGTGCCGTTCACGATCTTGATGGGAATGTCGTTGATCTTGTCGACCACGTCGATGAGGCTGTTGGAATAGACATAGTAGTCCAGGTCGCCGATCTTGATGTCGCCGGCCGGAATGATGGCGCTCTGTGAATTGATCGCACTCACGACCTCAGAGGGCGAGATCCCGCGCGCAAGCAGCCGCTGTTGATCGAGAAACACCGTGATCTGACGGACCTTTCCGCCGAGTGGAGGGCCGAAGGAAATACCCGGGATATTCGCAATTTGCTGGCGTACGGTGAAGTAGGCCAGGTCCCGGATCTCCTTGGCGCCCAGGGAATCACTTGAGATGGAGAGCAGGCCGACCGGAAGACTGGAGACGCCGAATTTGTAGACGGAGGGCGGATACACGCCGGGCGGCAAGAGGCGGATGATGCTGTAGGCCAAACTGGTCAGCTCCGATTGTGCTGAGTCGATACTGTAGTCGGGCTGGAAGAAGACCTTGATGTAGCTCATCCCGGCGAGCGACTGAGATTCGATGTGCTCGACGTAACTCGCCTCGACAAACCGTTGCTCCATCTTGAGCGTGATGGCGCCTTCCATCTCACCTGGGCTGAGGCCTCGGTAAAACGTGGTGACAAGAATCGAAGGCAGTTTGATTTCGGGGAAGATGTCCACGCGCATCTTCTGGTACGACACGCCGCCGAGGATCAACGCAATCATGCAGAGGGCGAAGACGGCGTAGGGGTTTTTGAGAGCAGCGCGGGTCAGCATGAAGTCGCCATTCGCAACGTACAGTTATGCTCAATCCAGAATTTCCACAGGTGCAGGACCAAGGTGACCAGATCTTCGAACTCGCCCGGTTTGACCACGTACCCGTTCGCCCCCGCTTGGTAGCAGGCGCGAATGTCCAGGCTATCGTCGGAGCTCGTAAGGATAACGATCGGAATATGCGCATACCGCGGATTCTGTTTGAGCTGCCTCAGCACATCGACACCCCGCTCGCCATGCAATTTGAGATCGAGCAGAATGAGCGCCGGCTCGTCGCTTTGGGAGTTCAGGCTAAGCAGCGTCAAGGCTCCGAGATGGTCATGCGTCACCTCCAACCGGCCCTGGTACCCGGCCTGCGCCAGCGCCTGACGAAGGAGTTCGCACTCGCCGGGGCTGTCGTCGATCAACAGAATGGATGAGGGCATGGCATACGAGTCCGGTGAAATCTGAAAAGATGGAGAGCAGGGATTGTGCCGGGCAGCACGATGAAGTTGTGGAAGATAATAGTAGTAGTATAAACAAGTAGTTATGTTAAATAGTTCATTCGATAGACGAGTGACGTATGGCGGATCACGAGGTTGTCGTTGGGGAGAAGTTCCAGAGTGGAGGGGAGAAATTCCAGAGCGTCAGAGCGGGGACGAGTCAGTCCATCCTTCGAAGCCACTGACGCCTCACATCTCGGCGGCGTCCACAGACGTGGCGCTAATTATTCGTGGCGCCGTGGATCTCGCGCAGTGCACACATCTGATAGCTATTGAGGATTGAAGAGCCTAGCCCATGTTGAGGAGATGGTTATAAGGCGGAGGGATTTGCCTGAATTATTCAAATAGGCGGCGCGTTTCTAAATTTAGCCGGGAGGCATTCAGTGTCAAAAAAAAATCCTCTAGTCTGTGCCAAGTGCGCCAAGATCATGGGCTATCGTTCTCAGGAGAGCGGTGCCGTTGCAGGAACGGTTAAGGTCTTTAACGGGAAGAAGTTGCTCTAGTGTTCACGATGCCAAAGATGGAAAGGACTGGAGCCATACAGCCCGCTTGGTTGAGCACAGGGGAAATCTATGCGCGGTTGGTGTGCCAACCAGGGAGCCGGTTCCCAAAATATTGATCGTAGAGGAGCCCCTTCGTTCGTGAACAGTTCTGAAGCTCGCGCTATCCTGATTGCAGAGCTCGCCTGGTGTCTGTCCGACTCGAAGAAGTAATGGAGTCAGGAATGACTATTGACGTATGACGCGTGGCGAAAGAGGTAAAACAAGGAGGCCGTGAGTTTTTCCTGAACGGCCCGTCACCCAGGCAGCAATGCCTTTGCTCGCGGAAGAACCAGGTTATCCCGCTCGTCAGCCTCTTTTCTTGATCTCATTCTCCTATGATGACGGCCGTGATGTTGGGGGCACGGCCGTACCAAAATCGCATGGTCCCTTATCGAGAGTCGGGTGTGGGCACTAGCGCGAGGGCGGGCGCGGTCTTCTCAAACCATTTCACGGTCAGCGCGCGCTGCTTCATCCGTTCCACGAGTTCGGGATAGGAGTTATCGCGGATAATCCGGGTGAACTGTGTCCGATAGTTCCCCACGATGCTCGCGCGGTCGACGATAACGTCGTACACGAGCCACGAGCCGGAGTGGTTCTCCAGCCGAAAATCCAAGGATGTATCAACCTTGGGGCCAATCAAGTTTGTTTTGACCTCGGCAAAGTTACCCTCACGTCGTTCAAAGAGATAGAAGACCTGCTCGTCGTAATATTGGTCGATCTTGTTGGCGACGCTGTCCCGTAGGAGTTCCACGAACAGGTTCGCAAACTCCTGCCGCTCTGGTTCATTGAGTCTCGTCCAAGGAGCTCCCAGAGAGCGTTGTGCCATTTTCCCATAGTCGACGCGGTATCTGATGACGCGCTCAATTTGTTGGCGGCGTTCCTGAGACTGGCCTGGCTGGTGCAGTGTCTCGTTCCCCAGGATCGCGAGTAGATCGATGATCGTCTGTTTCACCGATTCGGTCGGGGAGTATTCGGTTGGCGTCAGTCGCTGCTTCCCTTCGACGATCACGACAATCTGCGGCTGTTTCGTCAGGCGGTGATGCGTCGAGTTATCGACCATCCTAGTCCCACTGGAGGAGCCCATCGAGGTGCAACCAGTTCCTGCTATCGTCATTCCGAGAATCACGAGCCATGAAGCGAGATGTAATTGCATGGCATCTCCGTCTTGTTGGGGTGGGAGCACTTTCTGATTGCTTTCGCGAGCGCCCGAACGAACTCATGTCGGCCATTCAAGAGTGCTGTATACAGAGCACCATGTCTCGTCCTATCAGGATCGACTCCGCAAGCCTGCGTATCCATGCACTCGGATCGACCATCGAGGCCTTCCTCTTTGAAGAAGGGTCCGACCGGTACGGGGCTTTCGAATTCATCAGCACAAGCATCAAGTAGTAGGCCATGATTGCCACCATGTGCGCCCTCCGGGCGGATGACGGCCGGATATATATGCATGGTACGTCACGAGACCGTTGCGATCTGGTCAGAATTGCTCAGATCAGCAGAATGACATGGCAATGGGGCAGGATTCTGCGTCCTCAACAAGGGTGGCGGCACTTTCTTCGGAGGTGGGATCGTGGTCTTGCGATTTTTCGGAGGGGTCTTCTTGTCTGGTTGCGGCGGCTAATTTTGCGGACCCTCATTCTGCTCGACCCGCCCTTGGAGCATCGGCCGACGATTGGCTTGATTCACACAATCGGTGAGGGCGCGCAGCTTCTCTCCGCGGATCTAATTTTTGATTGCCCTGACGCACGAGTTCGGAGGCCTTGCCGACACCGGGCTGTCTGGCCTGGTCATAGGGGCCAACGCCTCGTCCAGATCGACCTTGGCCTGATCGAGAATCGAGAGGCAGTGACTTCCTCTCTCAGTGACTATCTTTCTCTCCGAAGTCGACTGGATAGTTGTCGAATCAGCGGTGCGCACCGCCGACGGCGAATTGGTCGTGTTGTCCTTCAGAGCGGAAGCCATCCGAGGTCGGCTGAGCGTGGGGCGGGGAGTAAATCGCACAGGCCCCTATCAGAAGCGCAGAGGTGACGCAACAGGAGAGTGGTCATCTGTTACCGCTGCCGCTTCGTGGCGTACTTCGTGCTGTCCATCTCGGTGATCTCCATCAGGCCTTCGCCGGTGAATTCATACCACATGGTCCCAATCTGTCCCGAAGTCTCGTCGTACAGCATCATCTGACCTCTGGAAGGTCCGGGCCGTCCCCGCACGGGACCGCGGCCGATCTGTATGTCCATCTTTCCCTGCGAGGTCGAGCCGTCCGTCGACACGAGTGTGAACTTCGCATCGGCATCGATTGTCAGAGTTTTCTTCGGAAGAAACTGATTGTTCGGCGTCATCTCCCAGCGACCGACGACCTCCGGCACTACCCGTGCCCTCGGCGCCATCTGTCGCACGGCCATGCGCGAGCGTTCCTGATCCTGCTGCATCTGCATGTCGACGTATGGGCGTTTCTCCTCAGTCATGCCGGAATAGGGATCGCGCGGGCGGCGAGAATGCAGGCGTGCCATGGCCATGTTGAGTTCGTTGAGCTGCCCTCGCAGATCGTCCGGCAGATTGCGGCCTGCCTCGTACAAGACCCGTTGCGCCCCTTCGAGGTCGCCCTTCGCCATCAACTCCTTGGCTAAGTAGAATTGGGCCTCCGCAGCCGGCGCGCCGGCGATGCCTCCGAAATTCGTATCTCCTGTGGCGTTGCCGATCTGTGGCATGCCGGCCATCCTCAAGGGCCATACATCGCCGCGGCTCGGAGGTGCTCGATCGATTCGTCATGTTTCCCCATCGCCGCGAGGAGCTTGCCCGTTCGCAGATGCGCATCGGCGACGAACGTGGAGGCATTTTTCGGCGACCATGGCACCTTTTTCCGGCTGCTGATCCGGCCACATCGCGGTGAACATCTGCCGGGATTCAAACCCCCGGCTCATTCGCTTTTCGTATCCCAGCACTGCTTGATAGTGGGCAAGGGCATCCGCTTGGTTGTGATTGAGTTCGGCAAGCTTCGCGAGATGAAAGCGGGCTTGAATGGCCGGCCCGAACTCCAGCGCATCACGTCCCAAAGGCGCAGCGGGTTCCCGCTTCAACTCGTCCAATTGCAGGCGTGCCTCTTCCAAGGCTAAGGCGACGCGGTAGTGGGCTGCAGCCGCATCGAGTTTGTCGTCGGCTTCGTTGATCACTCCGAGATAGGCGGGGATACGGGCATCTTCGGGATCGATCGGATAGGCTCGAGTAAGATAACCCCTTGCTCCCTGCCAGGCTGTTTTCTCAGCGTTTTTCCAGGCCTGTCGCAGCAACGGCGCGACAGTCGTCTGGATCAGAGTGGCTGCAATCAGCCGTTGTTCTTCCGCCTTGTCCTGCTGTCCCGTTTGTGCGTAATGCTGCACCAGTCGATCTTGGGCTTCCAACGACTTCGGATCGCGTTTCACTGCCTGCTCAAGAGAGCTTTGGGCCTCGGCGGTCTTGCCCTCCCACAAGGCGAGATCGGCCAGAATAAGAAACCCATCGACGGTGCCTTTCGTCACTTTCGCGGCGGTTTCCAAGGCGGTTTTCGCTCGGCGCCTTAGTTCGGCTGCCATGGCGTCGAGTTGCGCCGCCCGGTTCAAATCGGCCTGTGAAGGCGGGTAACAGGTCGTCGTGGTGACACGGTATGTGCCGTCGCTTCTGTTTTCGTCGTGCGATGAACACGCGCATCGTTCCTGGCGCAGACTCGATGCTTCGTTCGATAACTGATTCGCCCGCAGCGCGCGGAACTTGGCATAGAGCCGCAAGGCGTCCGGATTGTTTCCGGAGAGACTCAAGGCTTGGTCGGCCAGCTTGTCGGCCTGGTTGTATTGTTCCAACGCCGTCAGCGCCAACGATTTCTGCATCATAGCGCCGACGTGTTTGGCGTTCAGCGTCAGCGCGCGGTCGGCGAGCTGAACAGCCCACTGTAACTCCTTCTCGCGGGATTCCTGAAACCGATAGGGCTGGAGTTCCCGGCGTGGTTCGACCTTTTCGCCGCGGTTCTCTGCTTCTTCGACCACGTACGTGGCGAGATCCACGAGCTTGTCTGGATTCTTGGGGCTCTCGCGCACCGCCTCGTCCAGGGTCCGTACGCGCTCCTGGTAGATCTCGTCATAGCGAAGCCGCTGCTCTCCCGCCACGCGATGGAGTTTCGACGCCATGGCGATCAGTTGCTCCATCGGTCTGTCGGCATGCGCTGCGTCTTGGAGCTCTTTCAGGAATGACTCGGCCGAACCCCTCACCCTGTGGCTGCCCAATTCATCTTCCAAGGCCGCACGGGCTGATCTGGTCGTAAGCCATCCCTCTTTCTTATAGACAGCCAGGTCCGCGTTCATTCGCTTTTCGTCGCCTAGGCGGGCGGCCGCGATGGCACGGCCCAGGGAGGCCTCTGGAAAATCGGGTTTGAGCGTCAGTGCAATGGTGAATTCTTTTCTGGCGCCGGCGGGACGTCCCGCGTCGAGCAACGCCTGGCCTGCCTGATAGTGCGCATCGGGATTGCCGGGATTCGCCACGAGCGCGCGTTCCACATGGGCCATTGATCCAGCGCTGGCCTTGCCGCCGGCCGCTTGTTTGGCTCGTGAGACGTTGAGGGAGGCCAGCTCAGGCCGTCGGTAATTCTTCTCAGCAAACAGTTGGCCGGCTTTCAATATGACCTGCCGCATCTGTGGGCCCTTGACGCCAGTCGGGTTGTTCATCCCTCCAAACCGATCGGGCAGACGATACTTCTGATACTCCATTCCAAGCCGGTACACGATGAACGAGCCATAGTCGGTGGTGTAATCCTCCTGGCCTTGGGCCACGTGTCCTGGGATGCTCACGACGACCGGTGTATTGTCGCGAGGAGCTCCCCCGAGTGCGTGATCCTTATTGGCGATGATGCCGCTCATGGCTTCCGTGACATAGATCCAGAGCTCCGGCTCTCGCCCTCGCAAGCCCAGGCGCTTGGCCCGTTCCAGATCTTTCAAAGCGCGAGGAAAGTCCTCGGCCAATGTGTTGGCCACGCCGCGGGCGAGCACGATATCGGGATCATCTTCCGACTGATCCAACGCGCGGGAAAAAGCCGAGACCGAATCAGGCCAGCGGCCTCCATTCAATGCGTCCAGGCCTTCCGCATAGGGGCTGACTGACTGTGAGGACAATGCAAACGCAGAGGGCACGGTGCCGAATAGGGACGTCGTCGCGAGAATGCTGATGAGGAAAATAAAGCGGAGTGAGGTCATGGGACCTCCTAACTCAGGTGACAGCAAGGGAGCAGAGTGTAACCTTGGCGTCCTTTTCGTTCAAGAGGGGAACGTGTCGTTCATGCAGAAGCTAGCACAGGCGTTCGACCGTCTGGCCGTATCGATGTTCGGGCGGTCGCGGTACTCGATACGCCTGTCGACGGTCCAAGCCCCGACACCGACGCCTCCAAGCTCCCCCGCCTCCCTAGGGTTACCCCTATTTTTAATGAACATTGAACTGGTCCATGATTGAGGGCCTAGGACCGTCACGATCGTGGATAAGAAAATCGACATCGAACAGGATCTGCCCTTCCAATACCGCCAGTGGCGACTGGAGCGGATGGGGCAGGTCTTGATCGCATGCTGCATCGTGGCCGCGCTCCTCGGGCTATTCGGCCATAACCCTCTCTCCACAGCTACCAGGCAGACGGCGGACGGACGGCTTTCGATTCACTATGATCGTTTTGCGCGTATTGAAAGCAACAGCGACTTCCTGGTGACGTTCGAACCAGGCAAACCTGGGGACGGAGTGGTTCGCCTATGGTTGGATCAGGAATATCTTGATGCATTCAAAGTGACCGCCGTTTCACCTGTGCCTGTTCGGGGCGAGGCGCGCGACGGTGGTCGGGCGTTTGTCTTTCAGACGGATGGCAGTCGGTTCACGGCAATTCTATCGGTTCAATTCCAAGCCGTCGGGATGGTGCATGGCAGCGTGAGGGCCGACGACGGTGAGGCGCTCGCCGTGACGCATTTCGTATGGCCGTAGAAGGGAGGAGCACATGGACGCCATTGTACGAGGGCTCGCCGTATATCTGTTCTTACTGATCCTTTTTCGCATTGCCGGCCGTCGTACCCTCGGCAATATCACGAACTTCGACTTCGTACTCCTGTTGATCATCAGCGAGGCCACGCAAAATGCCATGATCGGGAATGATTATTCTGTGACGAATGGCTTCCTGGTCATTCTCACACTGGTCGGGCTCGACATTGTCTTTTCATTCATGAAACAGGGATTTCCCGCGATGGAACGGTACGTCGATGGGTTGCCGTTGGTCCTGGTCGATCAGGGCCGGCCACTGAAGGAACTCATGAACCGGGTGCGGGTCGATGAAAAGGACATCCTTGCGTCCGCCCGAGAGAAGCATGGCTTGGAGCGGATGGAGCAAATCAAGTATGCCATCCTTGAAACGAACGGAATGATTTCCATTATTCCGAAGGTCGGGTAGCCGATGTTCGCCCGAGGTTCGCGCAGGCGATGCCGCTGGGGTTGGCTCTTGTTGCTCGGCCCGCTCACTTTTTTACGCTGTGTCCATGCACAACAGCAAGCCGACGATGAGTTGGCCAATCGCATTGATCAGGCGCTCCTGGCCTCTGACGAGTTGAATCTCAGCCGGATTGAAGTGAGCGTCGACTCGGGACTGGTCTATTTGAGCGGGATGTCAGACGATCACGCCAGTAAGGTGCATGCGGAAAAAGAAGCGCAGGCTATCCCCGGAGTCAAAACAATTATCAACAAAATCGAAGTGGATTTTTAGACTATTCTGCTGCCGCTGTGTACCTTCCACTCGAATGATGTGGCCTTCGCCTCCCATGCAAGAAGATGTGGCCATACCCTGCGTGAGGATCAAGCAGGTCTACGGCAACCGAACAGTACGACAGTGCCTGCTCCTGTGTGTCGTGCTGTGCGCCTTTTTCCTTGAAGCCGCACAGGCTGCTGACCTCTGGCAATACGGTGGATTTGTCGATGCCGGCTATCTGCAAAATTTCAATCACCCGGACAACCATCTCTGGAGAAGCAAACAAACGTCGCCCCGGACCAATGAACTGGCCCCCAACATGGGTCTTGTGTATCTACGCAAAGATCCGGCCGAGCAATCTCGTTGGGGAATTGAGATGGCGTTGCAGGCCGGATACGACACCGATGACCTCGTTCCCGATCCCCAACCCGGCGGTCCTCAGCCGATTTCGGGGGCAGACACCCTTCGACATCTCGCGCGGACGAATGTCAGTTACCTGGCACCCATTGGAGCGGGCGTCACCTTTACGGCCGGATTGTTTAAGGGCACCAAGTCCTATGAAGAGTTCTATGCGAAGTACAACCTCAACTACACGCGAGCCTATCTCACTGATTACAATCCAAACTTCCTGGTCGGGTTCGGGGCGTCCTATCCGGTGACCAAATCTCTGGAACTCGGGCTGTACGTGGTCACTGAGTACCTACATCTCTCGCATGCCAATGATCTCCCGAGCTATATCTCGAAGCTGGAATGGCGAGCGACCGATAATGTGACCTTCTACCAAAGCGTCTATTACGGTCCGGACCAACAGGCCACCGCGATGCAATATTGGCGGACGTTTGCTGATTCGACCGTGGAGTGGCGTACACAGGATTGGCGGGTGGCGCTCTCCTACGATGTCGGGACGGAGAAGATGGCGGATGTGGGAGGCGCTCGAGCGACCTGGATGGGAGCCGCCCTGTTCACGCAACGTCACCTGACGGGTCCCTGGAGCGTTGCAGTGCGGCCGGAATTTTATTGGGATCCTCAAGGGCGGATGACAGAGCACGAGCAACTCATCTGGGCGAACACGACCACGCTCGAGTACAAAAAACATCTGGGTCGGCAGCTGGTCATTGTGCGGCTAGAGCATCGATACGATCGTTCAACCGGTTCGCAAGGCGGGTTTTTTCGTGACAGCCCCTCCTCGTCTGCTCTGCCCGGACTGACCGCGAGTCAGCATCTGGCGATCCTGGGAGTGATCTGGGCGTTTGACTCGGGGTAAGGCTTCAGAGAGTCATTCCACCCCCGCTCAGCACCAGCAACGAAACGACGGTCCAGCGCATGGTATCGAGAGAATGGATCTCTTAGGAACGAGACGCCGGTCCCTGTGATTCTTCAAAGGTTCCCGTTCCGCATCCCAAGCCCCCGTACGTCATGCCGAAGAACCCGCAGTAGGCCCCGGCCTTGAATGCCCAGTCGGTGCGCGTGGCGCTTTCGATTTGTCCGTCATGAATAAGGAAGGAGACGTATTGCGACCCCATCGGGATCATCGCCGGCAAGGGAATGATGACGACGTACAGCACCATACCAGACCATCGCAGTCCCTTGGTCTTATAGATCCATTCCTCTCTGCCTGCGTCATGTGGTTCCACTCGATCCGGCTCACCCCATTGTGCGCGTAATTCAGTGGCCGTGGTGATATTTCCTTCGACCCCAATTTTGCGCAGGTCCAGGGAGCCTCTGGTCTGATCGATCTTCGGATGCTCGCTCGACTCGCTGCGACTGCCGAGCGTCCAAGCCCCGAGACCGATGCATCCTTGGAGGGCCAACGACGCGACCCCCACAATCACAAAGCGGATGTACCCGTGCATAGAAGACCTTTCTTGTGCGAGAGCCTGTCGCCTCTTCGCCCGCATCGTTCCTCAACTACTGCCATCACGCCTGGCATAGGACGCACGCGGACGGCGAGCCGCAGACTACTCAGATCTCGCCTACAAAACAAGAAGGGTCGCGCGCTCTGTGATCCGCTTATAGCCGGCGACGGCCTCTCACGAGCTGGCCTGGACTATTCATGAATACCTGCTACGTCGTCCGATCCTCTCGTTCGAGGGAGCTTTTATCGTTCGGCCTCCTCGACGGACTGCAAGTACGCCTACGTCGGCCTTCGGCCTTGAACGCCTTGCGACGGCATTCATGAATAAATTGCGCTAGCCTTTTCGGTTCAATGGGCCGGTTCAAAATAGAAGGTTTCAAGGAGTGAGAGGCTCACGTCGAGCATGGCGGCTGTGAGCGACATCAATGGATTGCGTAGTACGTACTCATGCCAGGCAGCCAGGTGATTCATGCGACTGTCGCTTACGGCCTGTGTATCGTCCTCGCTGCACCACTGCTCCGCGAAACCTTGCCTGTTCGAGTGGGAGCCAGAAGCCTCTCGACGGTCCATCCCTCAAGGAGATAGCCAGATGCGCACGTGGTCTTCATATGCGCATGGCATCGATACCTGGATCTCACATCCCCATTGCTGTATATTGCCCCATCTCTTCATAGCGTGATGCACAGGGCGCATGATCACCGAGATCGCCGCATCTGAATAGGACTGCTTCACCCTACCTGGCGGAGAACATGGCGTCCGACCCCATCCTGCCCGATTCGATCTCTTCCCATACCGCCTCGCCCGGGGCGAATACCTGGTGGTCCCGGCTCGCGCAATGGAATCCGACTGTGCTCACCGTAGCGGTCCTTGCGCTGGCGACCGGGTTGCGCATGGCCCTCACCCCCGTCTGGGGCTCGGAATTTACTTTCATTACCTACTATCCCGCGATCATGTTCATTGCGGTGGCCAATGGATGGCGCCATGGCGCCGGGGCGACGCTGATTTCTGCGGCGCTCTCCGCCGGCTTGTTTCTTGACCTGGGTTCCTTGCCTCGCGTGCAAGGGACAGCCGTGACCGTCTTTATTGCCCTCAACATGTTCATTGTGCTGCTTTCCGAAGCCGTGAGGCGGGCGCGCCTTCGGGCGCTGGCGGAGACGTCCTTAGCGCGTGCTGCAGAGCATCATTTACGCCGAGAGATGCAAGCGCGGATCGAGGCGGAAGCAGCGCTCCGAACGAGCGAGCGGCACATGCAGTTTGTGACGGATCACGCACCAGTCCTCATTGCCGAATGCGGAGAAGACTGCCGGTATCGGTACGTCAATCAGCAATATGCGGAACTCTTCAGTCGGTCGTCAGAAGATGTAATCGGCCGACATCCGCGAGAGGTGCTGGGAGAAGCCGCTTATGAGCAGGCGGCTCCCTTCATGAAAGAGGCCCTTTCGGGACGGCAGGTGAAGTTTGATCAGAAGGTTCCCGGCATAGCTCCAGCCGAACGTCTCTTGCAAGTCACGTATAAGCCGGAATTCAATGATGGCGGTGGAGTGGTCGGATTCATTGCGGCTATCGTCGACATCACCGAGCGCAAACAGGCGGAGCAAGCACGCGCCACACTCGCGGCGATCGTCGAGTCCTCGGATGATGCCATCATCGGCAAAGACCTCAATGGCGTGATCACCAGTTGGAACCGGGGGGCAGAAGGGCTCTTTGGTTACACTGCGCAGGAAGCAGTCGGTCAATCCGTGACGATGCTTATTCCGCCGGACCGGCTTTACGAGGAGCCGCCCATCTTGGAGCGAATTCGACGAGGCGAGTCGATCGAACAGTATGAAACGGTGCGCCTGCGTAAAGACGGCAGACTGCTCAATATTTCATTGACGGTGTCGCCCATCAGGAACGGCCAGGGCCAGATTGTGGGTGTCTCCAAAGTGGCCCATGACATCACGGAGCGAGTGATGGCCGAAGAAGCGCTGCGCGAAAGTGAAGCCAGGTATCGAGCCACCTTCGACAACGCGGCCGTCGGCATTGCACATGTGGGGCTGGATGGGCGATGGCTTCGTTTCAACGATGCGACTTGTGCCATCACGGGTTATCCTCGTGAAGAATTGATGACTAAAACGTTCGCCGACATCACCCACCCGGACGATGTGGACGCAGACTGGTCTGAGGTGCGTCGACTTTTGGCCGGTGAGACCGACACCTTCTCCATGGAGAAGCGGTATGTCCGGCGAGACGGTTCGCTCATCTGGATCAATCTGACCGCGTCGCTTCAACGGGATGCGCAGGGCCGTGCGCAAAATTTCATATCCATCATCCAAGACATTCAGAGCCGGAAAGAGGCGCAGGCGCAATTGCTGCAGCTGGCAGATGACTTAGAACGAGGCGTCATTGCGCGGACTAAGGAATTGGCCGTCTCGCAAGACAAGCTTCGAGCATTGACGACCGATTTACACCTGGCCGAGCATCGCGTGCGACAAAAACTTGCCACCGATTTGCATGATTATTTGGCGCAGTTACTGGTATTGAGCCGGATCAAGTTGGGCCAAGCCAAACTTGAGGACGTGGCGCCGTCGGTGGCCCAGGCGATGACGGAAGTGCAGGAAGTCATGGACCAAGCGCTGTCCTACACGCGGACATTGGTGGCGGAACTCAGTCCGCCGGTGCTGAATGAATTCGGTCTGCCGATGGCATTGAAATGGCTGGCGGAGCAGATGCAGCAGCAGGGACTCACGGTGTCGCTGGATTTAGAGACAAGGAATTTGCCCCTGCCTGAGGAGCAATCCGTACTACTGTTTCAATCGGTGCGCGAACTACTGATGAATATCGTGAAACATGCCGCCACGACCGAGGCGAGCATTGCGGTGGCGCAAGCAGACGAGATCCTCCGCATTACCGTGTCCGATCAAGGCGCCGGTTACGATGTCGCCGCGGCGGAGACGAATTTAAAGCCAGGCTTCGGCTTGTTCAGCATTCGTGAGCGCATGAAGGCGCTCGGTGGGGGATTTGAGCTGCAGTCGACGCCCGGCGAAGGGACAATGGCCACCCTCCTGTTGCCGCTTGCTCACCCGACGCTGCCGAGTGTCGGGTCAACCAATGAACCAGGAGCGAATTCCGAAGGAGCAGATGGCAGCCTGGCTATGGCTGAATTGGGGTCGCCGCTCGTACCTCAGACTCACATGCTCCTGCAGCCTCCCCTGGTTCGAGTGCTGTTGGTGGATGATCATCTCATGCTGCGGCAGGGCCTGCGAACCGTTGTGAACAGTCATCCCAGGTTGGAAGTCGTCGGTGAGGCGGGAGATGGTCTGGAGGCCATCGACCACGCTCGCATGCTCAAGCCGGACGTCGTGGTGATGGATGTCAACATGCCTCGGTGTGACGGCATCACGGCCACCCAGCGCATTAAGGAAGAGTTCCCCAAAATCAGGATTGTCGCGCTCTCCATGCACAATTCTCCCGACATGATGGAGCGGATGAAGCAGGCGGGCGCCTCTCACTATCTCACGAAGGAGAGTGCCGCCGGGCAGCTCTGCCGCGCGATTGTCGACGCGATGAGCAGTGGTGACTAAACCCGTCATCTCGGACATTTCTATCCGGTTGCGCATATGAACGCCACTCCTGAGCGAATCCGTGCCGATGCAATCACCTCTTCACAAGAACAGTCTGAGACAGAAAAAGGGCGAGACTCGCGCTGATGAGGAGGGGATATGCGAGTGCACCACGGGCCACAAGGGAAAGCCCATTGAACGGTAGGTCTTACAGCAGAGGCGGAGCAGTTCGGCAATCTTAGGCTAGGAGGGGGTAGGCGTTCAGATCTCAGACGCAGGAGTCTTCCTGCAAGAAATAGCCGAGGCCATGTCAGCTGATGCCGTGAGGAATCTGATCTCGCTGCTCGAGGGCTTCGGCGATCACGGTAAAGATTTTTTCAGGAACATGTTCTTTCGGTAGAAAGGCGTTTGCGCCGACCGCCAAGAGCGCCGCTTCTACGTCCCGGCTGGTATGGCAGGACATGCCGATCACAACGGTATCGGGAAGAAGCGCTCGAATGCGGCGGGTCGCCTCGATCCCATCCATGCGCGCCATTCCGACATCCATGAGTACGACGTTCGGGCGAAGGCTTTGGGCCAATTGCGCTGCTGAAATCCCGTCTGCTGCTTCACCGACCACGTGAAAGCCGGACCGTTTATTTAAGATTGTCCGTAATGTTTCTCTCAACTGCAGATTGTCGTCCACCACGAGAATTTGGACCATGGGGCACCTCCTCTGGATGAAACAGAAGGCTAGAGTTCTTACGCTAGCACAAGTCGAGTCTGACGCGAATTGAATTGCGCAACCCGGTGGAGGATTGTTTCCGGGAAACAATCAGCGCCCACTGAATTGCCTGCCGAGATTCTATGTAGGCCGAGTATTTTTCCTACAGCTTCATCTGCCGTCATGAGTACGGTTACCAACGTGCTCTATGATCTCTGTAATGTGTTCTCGCCGATCCCCGAGTCTAATGCAAGAGGCGTCGCGCTGGGGCCACCCTATTCCTGTGTAGACTGGTCCTGCTCGTTCTTGACGCACTCCCATTCTCAGTGTAGGGTCGCACCAGAGTACAGCCTTAAGCGTTCATCGGCTCATCCGAGAGGTGATTTTGCCATACGCACGCTGTTGGTCGTCTTGCTTTCATTTCCGGAAGAGTTCAAACATTGCCTCGACAATGACATCAGCCAAGAGGATAAAATCTTGTGTGGGGATAAACAGGACGCGCAAGCGAAGGTTTGTGAAATAGTGAGTGCAGGACTGAGAGGGCGCAAAGCGGTAAGCGGATGAGGTCCGGCCGGAGAAGAAGCAGCGCTCCGAGCGATGACCTGCAATCGGACCACCTCGAGCATAGCGGTGGTGAGCACGTAGCGAGTCGTTGAACAGGCGCAAACGAAACGCGTCCGAGCGCGAGAGGAGAACCAGAAGAGATGGGGATGAGCGAACAACGACCGGTGGTGGCGATTTTGGTTGGGGGTGGACCGGCGCCGGGTATCAACAGCGTCATCGGCGCAGCCACGATTCGGAGCATTCTTGGCGGCTGCGATGTGATCGGCATTCTGGATGGCTTCAAGTGGATCATGGAAGGCAATGCGAGCAAGGTCAAACCGTTGTCGATCGAAGACATCAGTCGGATCCACTTCAGCGGGGGGTCCTGCCTCGGCACGGCGCGCGCGAATCCCACGCAGAAAGTGGAGCATCTGGATGCCTGTCTTGCGTCCCTGGCCAAGCTCGGGGTGACCAGGCTGATCACCATCGGCGGTGATGACACGGCGTTTTCTGCGCTGAAGTTAGAGCAGCGAGCAGCCGGTCGTCTCCAGGTGGTGCATGTACCCAAGACCATCGATAACGATCTGGACCTACCGCATGGAATTCCCACCTTCGGGTTCCAGACCGCCCGCCACATCGGTGTCGAGCTCGTGAAGAGCTTGATGGTCGATGCCGAGACGACCTCGCGCTGGTACTTCATCGTGACGATGGGTCGCAAGGCCGGACATCTGGCTCTCGGCATCGGCAAGGCGGCCGGCGCGACCTTGACGCTGATCCCCGAGGAATTCCGGCAGAAGCCCATCCGGCTGGCCACGCTGGTCGATATCCTGGCCGGTGCGATCATCAAGCGGCAGAGCGCCGGGAGGTCGGACGGCGTGGCGGTATTGGCGGAAGGGTTGGTTGAATTCCTCGATCAGCAGGACCTCGAAGGATTGGAAGATGTGGAACGGGACCAGCACGGGCATGTGCGACTGGCGGAGATCAACTTTGGGTTCGTGCTCAAACGGGCGGTCGAAAAAGCCCTGCGTGCGTTGGGCATGAAGATCACGGTCGTCGACAAAAATATCGGCTACGAGCTCCGCTGTGCCGATCCCATTTCTTTTGATATGGAATACACCCGGGATCTTGGATATTGCGCGGCGCAATTTCTCCTGGAGGGCGGGAATGCCGCCATGGTGTCGATCCAAAATGGCCGGTTTATCCCGATCCCGTTTGCCGAGATTCTGGATCCGGCGACAGGCCGCACACGCGTGCGCATGGTGGACGTAGAATCCGAATCGTACATCATTGCCCGCCGATATATGATTCGCCTCTCCGCGGAGGACCTGAATCAGCCGAAAGAATTGTCCCGCCTCGCGAATACTGTCGGCCTGTCACCGGAGGATTTTCGGAAGCGATTTGACTATCTGACGGCAAAGGGCCTGTGATCCGTCGGTGAGCAGGGCTGCCGGTCATAGAATAGACTGAGAAGTATGATGTCATGATGATCGATCCCACGCCAGACAGTGAACTGACTCTCTCCTTGGGGAACCAGCGCGTGGTCGTCTCGCCTTGGGGCGCTTCATTGCGGCGGTACTCTCTGACAGAGGTCGATGGGAGGGAGACGGATATCGTGTGGGGTTATTCGGGAGGAGCGCACAAAAAAGGCGGACAGGGGGATGTGCTCATTCCGTTTCCAGGCCGTGTTGCCGAGGGCCGCTACTCGTTCGACGGGCAGACCTTCCAACTCGAACGAAACGACAAGGAAGGACCGAACGCAATCCACGGATTTGTCAGAACCTTGCCGTGGAAGGTTCGCGACCTTCAGCCCGGTCGCGTCACCTTCGATATTTCGCTCGAGGCCGAAACCTATGGACGCAGGGGGTATCCCTTTTCGCTCGCCATCAGTGTCACGTATGGGTTGGATCATCGTGGTCTGTCCTGCTCATTTGCCGTGCAGAACGCCGGTCGGCTGGCGGCGCCGGTGGGGGTCGGCTTTCATCCCTATTTTACGGTCGGCACGGCGCTGGTCGACGAGGCTGAGGTCAAGATCCCATGTGCGGGATATGTAGAATTCAATGAACGGCTCGCGCCCACGGGAACCATCTTGGACGTGACGGGCAGGGAATGGGACTATCGCCATTATCGGAGCGTTGGCAGCCGCCGGTTCAATCATTGTTATGTGGAACTGGAGCGCGATGAAGAAGGAATGGCCACGGCGTCCCTGCGTCATGTGGGCAGCGGCCGCGCGATCGACATCGTGATGGACCGCTCATTCTCCGCGGTCGTGGTGTACAGCGGCGATGCCATCACCGATGCTCCGCGACGTGCATTGGCCATTGAGCCGATGACCTGCGCAACGGACGCCCTGAATCACCCCGAGTGGGGCTTGAAACGACTGCTACCAGAAGAATCGTTTGCCGGCCGTTATTTGATACGATCGCGCCGCGGCTAGACAGGGTCGATCCAACCTTCCTCACCCACCTGCTATAGGAAATGCTTGACGAGATGTGCGTCGGGTCTCACGAGGCGCCTACACATGTGCGTGGCCTGCTTTGTCACGACGGTCGGTTAGGCTCGACGACGCGGAACCGCACCTCATCGACCTGGGTGTAGGCCGACGTCTGCTCTCCCGCGAACAACCCGCATCGATAGAGGCCTGGCGTCCAACCGGCTGCTGGACGAGAGAGGAAAAAGTAGCCGGATTGGTCGTTCGTGGACATGATGAGATGGTCCTGTGAAACGGCGGTCGCCTCTCCGTTCAACTCGGACGTTTCCTTGAAACAGCGAGCGGCCAGCGGCACTTCATCGTACGAGGCCGTGACCAGCCCGAACACCAAATAAATTTCGTGCTGGGTCGTGGGGAAACTGATCCCTGGTTCCAAGGGGATGAAATCATGGGCGCCGGTCGGTGAATCATCCCGCATGACTTTTTTGGCCGGAATGACGAATCGGAACCATGCGAAATCGGCATCTCTGCCTGCGAGCGACGCCGCCGGATCCAATGTATTCTGTGGTCGTAACTTTTCAATGGTCTTTGCAGCCAATTCCGCCTCCGTAGGAATTGCCGGAGCGCCGGGTTCCACCGGTGAGGGGTTGGTCGTCCCCTCAGCGTCACTTTCCTTCGCGAGGTCGGGGACATGCGGGCGAATCTTGTCCAACCACCGCATCAGTTTCTTCTTATCCAGCACCCGGATTCCCGGCGGAAGTTCGACATCCTTCGTTGTCTTTTCGAACTCCACGGTCGCGTCGTAGAGGGTCTTGAATTGGATGTAGGCGTCTTCCCAGCGCCCTAAATCCACCAGACATTGACCGAGGCGATAGACCGTCGCCGTATAATCTTCGTCGGTGGGGTCGAGGTCCGACACTTTTGGGATCATGCTGATCGCCTCTTTGCATCGGCCCAGATTCATGAGGATCAGCCCGAGATGCTGCTTGGCGAGGGGATCCATGGGATTGAGGAGGAGGAGCTGGCGATAAATCGGTTCGGCTTCCTGATATCGCCCCGCCTCGAAGAGTGCGTAGCCGTCGTGGCGAATCATCGACCAGTCCCTCAATTGTTGGGGTGTTGCGTCCGGAGTCATCATGGGCGCAAACCGCCGGCCTCGTTCCGTCGAGCCATAGAAGACCGTGAGCAGATTCTTGGCTGAGAGTTCCAGCGGGGAACCGGGTCGCACTCGTTGCAACACGAATTGCACGTCGCGATCCGCACCGTCGTAGTCCAGCACATCGAACCGCGCTCGCGCCATGGCCAATCGCCAGCCTAGCAAATCCGGCACGAGTTCCACGGCCTTCTGATACGATTGAAAGGATTCTTCCAGGCGATCGAGTTTGCGGAGTTCACGCGCCAACCGCAAATGAATCAAGGGATTCTGGGGATCGATCGCCGAAATGCGTTGCAACTCGCTGACGGACTCCTCCATCTGCCCGGACCGAACCAGCACACTCCATTTGGCCCATCGCACCTCCAGGGCGGTCGGTGTCCTCGCCAGGACGATCTCGTAGGATTCTAGCGCGGCTTCGGTATGGCGCGAGGTGGCAAGCATATCGCCGCGGAGTTGGTACAGCGCGAGCGCCTGGGGATTGTCATGCAGGCCTTGGTTCAGGATGTCGAGCGCCAGGTCCAGGGTGCCTTGGTCCCATGCGGCTCTTGCACGTTGCGCGACCTGTAGTTCGGAGCGGAGAGGGAGGTCATGTGACTGTGCCACAGCACTGCCTATGGATGTCCCTGACAGCAAGAGGGCCAGGATCATGCCCATGTAGCGAAATTTCGTCCGGAGAAATATTTTTCGCAGGTGGAACGGTATACAGCGATGTGTGGACATGATTTCAGGCCTTCGTGACGGTTGAAGTATTCTATTCATCGTCCAAGTCGCAGCCGACAGCCGATGACCCCATGGGATATTTCCCGGCATGGTCATTAGAGGCATCAGACCAGAGAAGGATTCGCTGGGCTTCAAGGCCTGAATGATCTATGAGCTTACCGTACAAACCCGCGCATTGCGAGTGACCTGCGAGACGTCGTACGAGATGGGTGAGAAGAGAAACGCTCGCCAGGGCTGTCAGCCGACGAGGGTCACAATGGCGACCATCGTCAGGATAAAAAGGAATCGAATTGGGTCACCGTACGTTGACGAACCGGCCCTGGGCCATGGTTCGGAGTTGCTCGATGTCTTCGCGACGGGTGGCAGAGAGCGGCACGGTCTGGGTCAACTCTGTCAATAACAATTCGGTCGTCAGCGGAGCTTTTTGGTGCAGCGCACGATAGAGCGAGGCAACCACGGCCTGTTCGATCTCCGAGCCGCTGAAGCCGTCGCTGGCGCTCATGATTGCGGGGAGATCAAAGCGCGTCGTGTCTTGCTTCCGGAGTCCGAGGTGAATGTTCCAAATGGCTTCTCGTTCGCCCCGATCCGGCAAGTCCACAAAGAAGATTTCGTCGAACCGACCCTTGCGGAGTAGCTCCGGAGGAAGGGACGTGAGATGGTTCGCGGTGGCGACGACGAACACCTCCTGTTTCTTTTCCTGCAGCCAGGTGAGGAAGGCGCCGAAGAGCCGGCGGCTCAACCCTGCGTCGGCGTCACCGCTGCCGCCACCGGCGACCATCGCCTTTTCAATTTCATCGATCCACAGCACGATCGGCGACAGCGATTCCGCCATTTCGATCGCTTTGCGGAAGTTCTTTTCCGATTCCCCGACGAACTTGTCGAACAGTCGGCCGGCATCGAGTTTGAGTAAGGGGAGTTGCCATTCCCGCGCGATGGCTTTCGCGGCGAGCGATTTGCCGCACCCCGGCACGCCGACCAGCATGAGACCTCGCGGAGGCGCCAGGTTGAGCGCCTTGGCCTCTGGCGTGAAGCCAACCTTCGCCCGCTCCAGCCAGGACTTCAAATTCGCGAAGCCGCCCAATTCAAACCGATTGTCTTCCAGGGGATAATATTCCAGCAGGCCGCCGTCTTTAATGGCCTGCACCTTCCGCTTCAAAATCGTCTGCACGTCATCAGCAGAGAGCCTGCCGTCCTCGACGATGCATTGGGTAATGACTTGTCGAGCTTGATGGAGCGTCATCCCTTGCAAGGCGCGAAGGATGGCGTCACGTTCTTCAACCGGGAGGGCTGGAGCGAGTCGTGTGGAATCGGTCATGGAATTGAAGAGGCTGTGCACGACTGTGGTGGAGCGTGGCCGACGAGGCGAAGTTCTGGGCTCGAGCGATTGCAGGACTCTGTGGAGCATGGATTGTAGTTCGCTCTTATCCGGCAGCTGCAGGTCGAGATGGACCGCGATCTGTTCGATATCAAGCGGAAGGCTGATGGGATGGCCGGTGAGCACGCAGGTTGCTCGTGATCGGCCGAAGACGGCCGCGACCTCGCGCAACTGGCGAGCCACGGAGGTATCCTGCAAGTGCGGGGCGAGGTCTTTCAACCAGAACATCGCCTCCACGGTCAGCCCATTCACATGTTGAAGCAAGGCCAAGGGTGTGGCGGTCATTTTGTTGAACGTCGGTCCATCATCTTGTCTGGTGAGACCTCTGGTAATGGACCATTCAAACAGAGGCATGCGCTCTTGGGCGGCCACCGATTGCAGCAACGTCAACACGCGCTCTTCTTCCACCGTCTCGATCACGATGACCGGATGGCAGGAGCGAATGAGGGTGCGGAGGTCATGCACGCTGGTTGAGAGGGCCATGAGGTCAGATGCTAGCATGAGGGTCGCACGTCACCAAGAAAAGGGGCGATTGTGGTGTGGGGTGTTCGGTGGGCGCCTCTGTTGATTTAGGCGTCGTTTTCGGTAAGGCAGCGCCCGAGGCCCTGTTGTTCGGCAAGGTGGTAGGCATAGTGCAGCGCTGCCAAGTTTGCGACTCGTTCTTCGGCCTCTTCGCGACTATCGGCATAGATAATCTGTAGGCCAAATCGCGCGGTCAGCGCATCCAGAAAATCCACCATGCCGTTCTTGTGATACTGGCCTAACCGCCCTCCGCCGGTGTTGTATTGGATGGTCCCTTCGATGACGAGGAATCGATGCGGAACGGCGAGCAGGGGTTCGAGTTCCCGCAGAAACCGCGGACGATTGTCGGAAGGATTCGAGAAGATCGTGTTGATCTCCTCCACGCGCCGGCGTTCCACGCAGAAGACCTCAGGGGCCTCCGCAATCGCGTAATCCCCAGCCGGCAAGGCCTGTCGCTTGGTTCCAGCGATGCGGACGAGCCCTTTAAATTCATAGGGCAGGTGCTCATGAATATCGACGAGCAGATGAATGGCCGGCACCAT
Source organism: uncultured Nitrospira sp. (assembly GCA_964493335.1). Classification (GTDB taxonomy): domain Bacteria; phylum Nitrospirota; class Nitrospiria; order Nitrospirales; family Nitrospiraceae; genus Nitrospira_A. Next base: position 49,349 of record CAZBNV010000019.1, on the reverse strand, counting down.
GATTTTCGGATGGCTGAAACGAGTCACGTTCAGCATCGTTTGAGGCCCGCGTAATTCCTGCCGGACTCGCGGGGCTGATTGTGGGCGCGGCGAGGATGCCGGACGTGGAGGTGGCGTGCCAGACGGGGTCTGTTGCCGGGCGGCATCGTAACGGGTCCGCGCGACGGGATCGCTGAGGGTTTGATAGGCCTGGTTGATTAACTGCGTGCGGGCCTCGGCTTTCCGATGCAGGGTGGGCGAATGCACAAAGCGATCGGGATGCCAGACCTGCATGTGCTCATGCCAGGCTCTTTTGATCTCCGCTTCTGTGGCGGTGGGGGAGAGTTCCAGTACGGCGTAGTAGTTAGTGGTCCGTTCGTCCCGCATCGGTGGTTCCTCTTCGAGTGACGAAGTGTAACGGAGTACAGGGTGAAGCGCTAGATTGAAATGATCCCTGGATCGACGGATGTCTTCAACGCGGCGCGCCATTGTGCGTGAAAGAGCGGCGGTGTATGGTAGGCACCCGAATAGGCTGATTTCCAATTCCCATCCTCGCGGAGGCGATGCGTATGATTCTGGTCACCGGCGGCGCCGGCTACATTGGTTCACATACCTGCGTGGAGCTTCTCAATGCCGGCTCCGCAGTCACGGTCTTCGACAATTTTTCCAACAGTCATCCGGAATCACTGACCAGGGTCCAGCGGATCACGGGCAAGCCGTTACGCGTGATACGAGGGGACTGTCGTGATCGTGCGGCGTTGGTGGCGGCGTTGCGTGAAAGTGGCGCGACCGCGGTGATTCACTTTGCCGGTCTCAAAGCGGTCGGAGAGTCGGTTCAGCAGCCGTTGGCTTATTATGACAACAATGTGGTCGGTTCCCTGCGCCTCCTGGAAGCCATGGGAGAATGTGGGGTGAAACAGCTGGTATTCAGCTCTTCAGCCACGGTGTACGGTGATCCGCAGACACTGCCGCTCACGGAAGACCACCCGCTCTCCGCCACCAATCCCTACGGCCAAACAAAACTGATGGTGGAGGAAATCCTGCGTGACCTGCACCGCAGCGATGCCTCTTGGCGGATCGGCATTCTGCGTTATTTTAACCCGGTTGGGGCGCATGCCAGCGGCCTGATCGGCGAAGATCCTCAGGGGATGCCGAACAATTTGCTGCCGTTCGTGGCACAGGTCGCAGTGGGGCGGCGGGAATGCCTCAACGTGTGGGGCAACGATTACCCCACTCCCGATGGGACCGGTGTGCGGGATTATATTCACGTCGTCGACTTAGCACTGGGGCATCTCAAAGCGCTCGAAGCGCTAGCTCGGCTCGACCATCAAGCGGAATGTTTGACGGTGAATTTGGGCACGGGGAACGGATACAGCGTATTGGACATCGTCCGGGCATTTGAAGCGGCGAGCGGGAAGCCGGTTCCCTACAAGGTTGCGCCGCGTCGCCCTGGTGATGTGGCGTCATGCTATGCGGATCCGAAACAAGCATTCGCATCATTGGGTTGGCGCGCGGCACGCGGGCTCGCTGATATGTGCGCGGATGCCTGGCGTTGGCAGAGTAGCAATCCCAAAGGGTACGCAGGCTGAGTGCCGAAGCAGGGGCTTTCCCCACTGGCGAGTGGGGAAGGAGGGGACGTTGCGAAAAACGGTACTCAACGGTGGCTCTGTGTGCGCCGTGTTCATGGTGCTGGCGATGTCAATCGATCCTATTCGTGGATTCGCGGAGTATTCGTTGGGAAAGGTTCGCGGGGGATATACGGTGGCAGAGCGAGTGACACAGTATGGTCAGACCGTCGAGGCACGTCTTCGACGTCAGATTGAAGGTGCCGGATTGGCATACCCACCTCATGAAGTAACGTATGTTGCTTTTAAGGATTCACGCCGCCTGGAAGTCTATGGTCGGATGTTCGACGAGCAATCGTGGCGACTGATTGCAGAGTACCCGATTCTTGCCGATAGTGGGACATTGGGTCCTAAACTCAAGGAAGGGGATGAGCAGGTTCCAGAGGGAATCTATCGCGCTGAGTCTTTGAATCCGAACAGCCAATTTCATCTCTCGATTCGAGTGAATTATCCGAATGAGTTTGATCGGCGAATGGCGCAGGCTGACGGTCGCACACAGTTGGGCGGAGATATCATGATCCATGGCAACTCCGTATCGATTGGTTGCTTGGCGATGGGAGATCAGGCCGCAGAAGATCTCTTCATACTCGCGGCATTGGCGACCAAAGAGCGTGTGCGTATTGTCATTAGCCCGACGGATTTTCGGCTGGCCGGACCAATTCAATTGCCGAACCAGCCGGCCTGGGTCGGATCCTTGTATGACGCTCTGCGCGCCGAACTCCAGCAGTATCGAAAGATTATGTAGTGCGATTTCAGAGGTGCCTATGAACCGCTTGATAGGACATTGCCATCAGGGAAAATGTGACGTCCGCGCTGCCCGGCTTGCTCACTGGCTAATCGGTTGCGGGATGATTGTATGGGCCGCATCGTTCGCGACTATGGTCGATGCCAATCATCAAGGTCGCGCGGCCCATACTGATACCGAGGCGCAGGAAATCACTGGAATGGGACACTCGATTCCTGGCGCGCCCTTTCAAGTATTTCTGGGTAAAGGTAAGGAAATCTCTGAGGGCGGCGGACTGACGCCGGCCGATGCCGATACGGCCGTTCAAACCGTGATTGATGCCTTCAACTTCATGCTGCAGCATCGGGCGGACTATCCGCGGTTTGATGAGAGTGTTACAAAAGACGCACTCAAACAGGTCGTCCTGGAACCCCACGTCCTCAATGATGAGGGGAAGGAATTTCCGTTCTTGGTCGCACGGACGAAAGAGCCAGGCCGGGTCACATTGTTGATCAATGGCTCAAGCCTGAAGGACAATGGGTATCTTGGCCATCCCGATAAGTTGGTGCCGTTGTTAGCTCGAGAGTTTCAATGGGTCGTCAGCAAAGCGGACACTGGGCCGAAAGCCACAGCCGCTTCCGCAGCGCGACAGCTCAAAGCGGCTCCGATACGCCCGGATCAGGAAATCCTGTCGATCCCAGGGGACGATCGGGTCCACATTCTTCACGCGCTGCTCAGCAGCTATTTGCGGACCGTGGATGAACAGAAAAGTCTGGAGGGGCAGTCCTACTACGAGGTGGGAACCACCAGCTTGGTGCTACCTTCGCAGCCTGATTCTACGATCAAGCTGTACGACATGCGAGTCCGCGAGGCTCTGCAGAGGATTGTGCGGGATTCCTACTTTGCGGAGAGGACACCCAAAGCGGTGCGGAGTCTGCTGAATGGAAAAGTCTGGAACGTGTCGTTCGTGAAGATCGAGCAGCGGGATTGGGCCACGCGAACCAGGGTGTTGCCGGAAGACAGATCGGTGCTGGTAGGGGCACGCGATCAGCGCATTCAGCCGGCCTCCATTTTGGTGAACACCTATCGAACGGCTGCGCCGGACGACCCGTTTTATTCAGATACCCAGGGGTTGCCGATGGGGGCGCTTTCGGCGGACCAGCTCGCACGAGTGATCGCGTCGGAAATTCAACAGAACATCCTTGAGAAATCGATGGGTGGCCACGTGGCCCAGGATGCGCTCACGGCGCCCAAGTGAGTGTGGTGAGAATGGAGTCTGCAGGCTCCGCGCGGGTCTCTGTGATGTTCTGCGCGGGGAAGCTCTTGCTCAAGTCCTAGCGATTGATCTGTTTTGGCTGGCCCGCCTTGCACTTCATTTTCAGGCAATTCATGACCACCCTCGAACGTCTCCAGCCCATGGATAATGACTCCATCCTGTACGTTACTTTTGTCGCCGACGAAGATGTGTTGTCCTTCGTCTCCGCGGACAGAAGCGCCGGGTGCGACGACAATCAGCTCGCCGATCGTCACGGATCCAATCACCGCCGCCAAAGGATGGATGTGAGCCGTCCGGGCAATGATTGGCTCGACGACATGCGGGTTAAATGTGGTGGGGACGTTGGGCGCCACCCAGCCCATGAGCGCGATCCCCAGGCAGAGAAGATTCAGGCTCAGACTGGCTGAGACGAAGACGGATCGATGCATACAGGATCCTCCAGGGTGCGTCAGCGAATCAGTGACAGTCGGGACTGCGGCGGGCGATGGGGGGCCTCCACTTCTCCCTGTCGGTGGATGGACAATCAACCTTAAGATCTTCGTCAAAGTCGCTCACGATGGAGCGTCGGCAGAGTAGACCGGACAGACCTTGAGCACGTACAATGCGCGACTCGGTGCTGCCCATACGCCTGGACGGTGCGAGGGAAGCGGCACTAGTCGGAAACTATCGAAATGACCAGGAAGGGATCGTCATGAGTGTGAAATGTGGAATCGTCGGCTTGCCCAATGTAGGGAAGTCTACCCTCTTCAATGCCCTCACCAAGTCGGGGATTGCGGCGGAGAATTATCCGTTCTGTACCATCGAGCCGAACATCGGCATTGTGGAAGTGCCTGACGCGCGGATGCAGGCATTGGCCGATATCGTGTCACCCCAGCGGATGCAGTATGCCACGACGGAGTTCGTCGACATCGCGGGGCTGGTCGCCGGCGCATCGAAGGGCGAAGGCCTGGGGAACCAATTCTTGGCCAATATTCGTGAGACCGACGGCATTGTGAATGTGGTGCGCTGTTTTGAGGATGATAACGTCGTGCACGTGGCAGGCAAGGTGGATCCCCTGTCAGACATCGAGACCATTGTCACGGAACTGGCCTTGGCAGACCTCACGACAGTGGAAAAGGCCCAGGAGCGTAATCAAAAGGTTATCCGTTCCGGAGATAAGGACGCCGCAAAACTGGGCGAGTTGCTGGTGCAAGTGGCGGCCTGTTTGAACGAGGGCAAACCGGCGCGCACCTTGAAGTTCGATCCAGCGCAACGGGCATTGCTCAAGCCGCTCTGCCTGCTTACGATGAAGCCGGTGATGTATGTGGCCAACGTGTCGGAAAAGGGCTTCACCAACAATCCGCTCCTGACCCGAGTGGAGGAGTATGCCGCGCGTGAAGGGGCGCCGGTCGTGGCGATTTGTGCGGCGCTGGAATCCGAAATTGCGGTGCTTTCGGACGAGGAGAAGCGAGAATTTCTGGCCGATATCGGCATGACCGAACCGGGACTCAATCGGCTGATTCGCGCGGCCTATCAGCTGCTGGGTTTACAGACGTATTTTACGGCGGGTGTGAAAGAAGTGCGCGCCTGGACGATTCATAACGGCGATACGGCCCCGCAGGCGGGGGGTGTTATTTACCGCGACCTTGAAAAGGGCGTTTTCCCGGGGGGAGGCATCCGGTTCCGCGGCCAGATGCCGGCCTTCGACCAGGCGTTTTCCACTCTCATCACCG
>CAZBNV010000019.1:0-44023 GCA_964493335.1 uncultured Nitrospira sp. | reverse complement strand
TATCGCGTGTAAGGGAGAAGCGGGCGCCAAAGAAAAGGGGAAGATGCGGCTGGAGGGCAAGGAATACGTGGTTCAGAACGGCGATGTCATGCACTTCCGTTTTAATGTGTAGCGGCCACCTGACACCTCAACCGGGAACTCAATGGCGTCTGCCTTTTCACATGCTCTGGTCGCACTGGCAATTGGGAAGGCCATTCCGCACAACGAACTGACCCGGCGCGTGCTATTCCTGGGGATGTTCTGTTCGATCGTTCCCGATTTTGACGTGATTGGATTTCGCTTCGGCATTCACTACGGGGACGTCTGGGGACATCGCGGGCTGACGCATTCGTGCTTCTTTGCTGCCCTGTTGAGCGGGACTCTTGTCGGTTTGTGGTATCGGCAGAAGGCTGCGAGGGTGAAGACGATGCTGGGTCTGTATTTCTTTGTCACCACGGCTTCGCATGGCCTGTTGGATGCCATGACGAATGGAGGTTTGGGCGTGGCGTTTCTCTCTCCGTTTGATACAACAAGGTATTTCTTTGGCCTGCGACCGGTCGCCGTTTCTCCAATCGGCATCAGCGAATTTTTCACCGCCTATGGTGTGCAGGTCTTAGCCAGCGAGGCTCTGTGGATTTGGCTGCCATCAGCGGCACTATTCCTGGCCTTTCGTCTGCTTCAACGCATGAGGTCGGACCAGCCAGTCAGAGAGCTCTCTCCACCCTAGTGAAGGACAGTGGGCCTGGGATGCCTCCGCCTGAGACCAGAGGTCCGCTCCCTGCGGTGCCTCGTTGCAGCGAGACCTATGCAACCTTCTTCGAGTTGACTCGATCATACTGGGGATACAGCGTCCGTTCTTCGCGGCCGATTCTGAGGCCCAACAGTCCGATGAATCGCTCGAGGTCCGCACCGAACTGCACCGCATACTAGACATCTGACTTGATCCTCTCGGTGACGGCATCCGGATCATCATAGCGGGCGAAAAACTCCAGGGCTTGCGGCACGATCTGTTCCATATCGTTGCCGCTAACAGCGACCTAAGGGAAGGATCGGATGCGGCCGCCGCTTGAAGCATTGGATACAGTTCGCGATTTTCTTTGTCCAGGTGTTCCGGCAAGGCCGTTTTTACCCTATGAGAATGTCGACGCTTTCCCTGGCCGGCGTCTGAAATCCGCCGGCAACTTTAACGTCTGTTTCAACTGCACGTGGTCGGACTTGAGTTCTTCCACGAGTCCTGACATAAACCTTGCCAGATCAAAACGACCAGGGGGTCACCATCTATCGCTACGTAGGCCTAGAAAAAGCGCCTGCTTAGTCAAGTGAGCCCGGTGCGAGGTGAACGGCCGGGAGTGGTTTGGGCGAGCTCTCGCTCACCAGTGCGAGGGGCGTGAAGACCAGAGGCCCGGGCTGCGGAGAACATCGATTCGATCACCAGAATCCCCGTACCTGACGACTATTTCTGCGTCGTTTCGAGCCATACGCGTTCCGCTGACCATGTGAATCCTGCGAGAGGATCATTGCGCCGATCCACCGCTTGAATGGCAATCGTCACATTCTGCGCGTCTGCAAGGTGCGTGGTGAGGAGTTTCAGTGCCCGTGTGACATCGATGCGCAAGGCTGGCAGGCGTCGTGGCTCCGACATGGTTGGTCGTACCGCCACGATGCCTGCCGAGCCCAGGACCAGGATCTGTTGTTCCTCCGTGACGGTCGTCACGCGAAGCTTGAATGGTCGGTCTCCCGGTGCGCTCACCCGTTCGAGCACCAGCCGAATTCTAGTCGCGTCCTGCCATTGTGCCGGCAGCGCGACGGTGAAGTGATGTTTCTCTTCGTCGGCATGGGCCGGCATGGACAGACTCGCTATCAGACTCAGCACCAGGAAAACTACCCGCCTTGTCATTTGTCTTCGCGTTCGACCTCCGCGATCGTGAGGTGGACGTCCTTCGCCCGCACAGGGATCACTGTTGGATTCTGATTCTTGCCCTTTCGCTCCACCAAGGCAAGCCGCACAGGACCCTGAGCACCGCTGAGTGCATCGAGCATCGGAGCGGACAGATTCACGACCATGTTGCGGGCCTGCTTGGACGTATGCCTTCCTGCACGATCATTGAGAACGACCGGGAATGTGCCGAGGTATCCCTTGCCGCTCGGGCCTTCGTCGGTCTTGGCCGTTTCCGGCGTGGCGTATAACCGATAGACCGCACTTTTGTCCAACGGTAACGAGAGGTCGGTCAGGTGCAACCTGGCCCGCCCTCCCTGTTCGAGGACGTTGGCCATTTTATCACGCGTCTGACGGACCACTTTGAGCGTCTTGCTGACACGCCAATCGGTGCGAATGACCAACCAGTCCAGGAGGCAAGGCAGAACTTCAAAGAACCGGGACGGTCCGTACGTGTACCGTAATTGATTCTCGTGGTTGAGTACCTGCGCCGCCGTAATCGAGCGCCAGACTTTATTCTCATCGTAAAAGGTCCAGGCAAGATTGAGGAAGGCGGGATCTGTCGAATTGGTGTGGGTGGAGGAAGCTTTATTCCAGTCTGACCAGATTTTATCCACGTTGGAATGGTGGGCGTAAAAGATGGGATCTTTGCCTGCCGAATCGAAGAATCCCATGTCGCCGCCCACGTCGACGTGTACCGAGCCGTGCGGCGCCCCTTCAGGAATGCCGCTCCCTCCCGCGGTCCCGCCGAATTCCGCGAAGGTCCCGGCCGTGAGCGCCGCTTCCATCACTGAATCTCCCACATCTTCGTCTGGAATTTCGTCGGTCGGGCTCATCACACGCGTTCCGTTCCAAAGCGGATTGCTGTTGTCGTTCGGCGACGTATAACCAGCCGGCATTGCGCGATGGGCCGGACTGTCCCAATCCCAATAGGGGAGCCGGAAGTTCATGTCGCCGATGAGTTTGCCGAGAATGCGCTCGTGAAAATACAGATAGGCCCGGTGCCAGGCGAAAAACTGCCAGGAGAAGTGCACCTGCGTGCCTTCACCGCAATACCAACAGTGGATGTTCCCCTGGCGCTTGAATCCTCGCGGATCGCTGGGATCACTTGTATCCAATGCGCGCATGGCCTGATAGGCTTCTTTAAGTTTCTTGAGTTCATCCGCACTGAGGGTTGAGGCGGGGCGCCGGGGAAGGATCATGCGGCAATCCTTGCGCCAGCGTTTCGCGGTCCCAGGGTTGCCTGGCGGTTCGCAGACAGCCAAGGCGGATTGAGGCAACGCCAGCCCTCCGAACAGGCTGAAGCTGAGCGCCCCGGCACCCAACCCGAGTTGCTGAAGAAACTTCCTGCGCGACGGCAGGGGTGGGATCACACTCTCTTCAGGACTAAACATGACTCACCTCCTCTGTTAGGTACGAGACCGATCGTCTCCGCTTCGTCGAAATCTGTGTCACCCGATCGCTGTATTCACGCCGGTTACATCAATAAACGTGCCGGGAAAAAAGTGGGAGAAGTCTTTCGTCTCTTTGAAATTGTCACGCCGATTGCGTGAACATGAAATGTCGCGTAGAAGGATCGTATCTGATGGGATACAAAATGAACGAAATGGATACATTTGGGCGTGCGTTGTTCCCATGCATCTCGTTCTCAGACCTGTTCGGTGACAGTTGTCTCCTCAACGTCTAGCTTGTCGTCACCAAACAAGGAGAGGGTCATGTCCGAACATCTTCCTCCAGGTGTCTTCATCCAAGAGAGCAATCCAGGGAATCAGCCCATTGAAGGTGCGGCCACGAGTACGGTCGGCTTCCTCGGCATAGCCGAGCGAGGCCCAACGGCGCCGACTCTCCTTTCAAGCTTCAACGAGTATCGCGGGACGTTCGGCGACTATGTGCTCGATGGGACCCAGGATCGCTATTTAACCTATGCGATCGAGGGCTATTTTCTGAATGGCGGTCGGCGCTGTTACATCCAACGAGTAGTTGGGAAGGGTGCCACAGCGGCGGGCACAACCCTCGATGCGAAACTCAAGGTCGCCGCTCTAGGATCTGGGCTATGGGGAAACAGGGTGGCTGTCGGGATCGCCCCGTCGGCACTCACCCAATTTTTTAGGCTCACGGTGCGTTTTTGGGCGCCGGGAGTACCATGGTCAGACGAACCGACAGTTCAGGAGGCCTACGACAATCTGTCGACAGACGAAGCTTCGCCAGATTTCTACGAAAAGCGAGTCAACGGTGCGTCTCGACTCGTGACAACTGAAAGGGCCGACGTCGGCGGGCGTCCGGCAGATGTCACCGCAGTTTGGTTAACGGGTGGAAGCGATGGGCAGGCCTACGCTGAGAACGACTTCAAAGCTGCCCTGGATTGTTTTGCGAAGCTGGAGGACATCACCATTTTGTGTTGTCCTGAGGAGAGTCTGGTTCCCCGCATCACAGGGCAGATTCTGGATCAATGCGAACTTCTGAAGGATCGTTTCGCCATTCTTCAAGCCCCATTGTTGGTCCGCGACCTCATGGCGCATCGGCCTCCGCGTGATTCACGCTACGGCGCCTACTACCTGCCATGGCTGCGCATTCGACATGCCGAAACTGGAACGGAGAAACTGATTCCGCCCGGAGGGCACATTGCGGGCCTTTATGCTCGGATAGACAGGGAGCGAGGGGTGCACAAAGCCCCGGTCAATGAGTCTCTTCGCGGTTTGCTGACAGATCCGCTCGACCCTGCGCGAGGATTGGCTGTTCTGGTCACTCCGGCGCAACAGGAGGGGCTCAACTCGCGGGGTGTCAACGTGCTTCGATATTTTCCTGGAAGGGGATCTCTGCTGTGGGGGGCGAGGACGATGGCCTCCGACCCCGAGTGGAAGTATGTGAATGTCCGGCGTCTGGTCATCTTCATAGAAGCTTCTATCAAGCAGGGCACGCGCTGGGTGGTCTTCGAACCCAACGATGAAGCCGTGTGGGCACGTGTGCGCAGCAGCGTCAGCAACTTTTTCACGGGGTTGTGGAAAGACGGTATGCTTCAGGGACAGAAACCGGAGCAGGCTTTCTTTGTCAAATGCGATCGAACGACGATGACGCAATCCGATCTCGATCAGGGCAGGTTGGTTATGGTGATCGGAATTGCTCCGATCAAGCCGGCTGAATTCGTCATTTTCAAAATCGGGCAGTGGGCCGGCGGTTCCGAAGTGACTGATTAGTAACTGACTGAGGTTTGCCCTGCGGTAGTGAGGCAGCGCCGAGTTTCGTGACGGCCCGAGTTTTGCTCTGAAGCATCAGGTCGCTTCCAGCCTTGCAATCACCAGGATGGACCACTAAACTTCTCTGTAAGGGATCGCACTAAGTCCCAGAGTCATTGTTCCCGCTCAACCAGGAATAGAAAGGAGCCGCTATGGGTTTATTCGGCACAATTTTGGAGAAGCTCGGGTTGGGCAAGTCCACTGCACAGGCTGCCCCACAGCCGGCCCCGGTGCCGGCTCCCACGCCGCCTCAACCCGCCGCCCCTTCCAAGGCGATGGCCGCGGTGGATGTCGTGGCCAAGCTCGAAGGTCTCGCGGCCGCGAACAAAGAAAAGCTGAACTGGAAAACCTCGATCGTGGATCTCCTTAAACTTCTTGGTCTCGACAGCAGTCTTGCTGCCCGCAAGGGCCTGGCTACTGAACTCGGCTGTCCCGCGCAGAAAATGGAGGATTCCGCGCAGATGAATATGTGGTTGCACAAGACCGTGTTGCAGAAGTTGGCCGCGAACGGGGGCAACATTCCGAAAGACCTGTTGAGTTAGTCGGAGCGAAACCAGGAAGTGGCTGCGCAGAGTCTCGTGGTACTCTGCTCAGTTGGAGTCATTTGGCGAGAGCCAGCAGTTGTGCTCCTTCCTGGTCCCTGACCCATTCCATGTTCGACGTCATCCTTTTTCAGCCTGAAATTCCTCCAAACACCGGCAACATCATCCGGCTTTGCGCCAATACGGGCGCCAGACTCCACCTCGTCAAACCTCTGGGATTTACGCTGGAGGATAAACAGTTGCTACGCGCAGGGCTCGACTATCACGAATTCGCCACGCTGGCCGTTCATGAGAGTTGGGGAGCATGCGTGGAACGGATCAAGGCTCGCCGTCTGTTTGCCGTCTCCACGAAAGGCACGCAACGATATGATCTGCCTGACTATGCGGAGGGTGATGCCTTTGTGTTCGGACCCGAGAGCCGTGGGTTACCTGCCGACATCCTGGGAAGTGTCTCCGAGCAGCAGCGGATTCGTGTGCCCATGGTACCTGGCAGCCGTAGCCTCAATCTCTCCAATGCGGTAGCGGTGGTCATCTACGAAGCCTGGCGACAGGTCGAGTTTGGAAAGTCCGGGTAGGGAAACGAAGAGCCCATAGCCTATGGCTCCCTATTGGTCAGGCGCCGGTCCCTGGGGCTCAACATCTCTGGGCTGATCGCGCTCGCACGAAGACTCTTCGAGCCATTCGATATACTGACAGTCATCCTGCCTTTCGTCGCCTTTGGGAGTCTTCCCGGTCTCCGTGTCAACGGGACGTATCCGAGCGCTTTCCCTGTGACCGATTAGAGCCAGGCTCTTTTCCCATGGTCGTATAGGAGAGCCAGTGAATGAAGCGAGAAAAGCGCCGGCGGATGTTTAACCATCCTGTGAGAGTCATTCAACCGATCGATCCAATCATCTCATGGCTGTGACCATACCATTTATGGCGTTTGCGCTTCTGTTCCTCATCGGCGGGCGCCGGTCGGAGGGGTATCGAGTTGCTTTTCTTCTGGCAGCCCTGTGGTGGGGTGCCTTGGTGACCGGTATCACTGAAGGACTGAGTGCATTCGTGTCTTTCACCCTGCTGTCAGTAGGAATAGCCTGGACTCTGGTCGGCGCTCTTCTGGCAGGATATCTCCTGCTGTACCGCAAGGGATCCCCGCCGTTCATACCTATCGGCCCGGCTGACATTCGGTCATTCATGCGATCCGCTGACGGCCTGCTCATCAGCGCGTTGGTGGTAATGGGTTGTGTCATCGGGCTGATTGCCGTGATCGCACCCCCGACAAATGCAGATTCCATGAGCTATCATATGGCCAGGGTGCGTCATTGGATCGAGCAGCGGAGCGTGGCGCATTATCCCACTCACATCACCAGGCAGCTGTTTTGCAATCCCTGGGCTGAGTTTACGATTGCGCATCTGCTTCTCCTCACGGGGACCGATCGGTTGGCCAATGGCGTTCAATGGTTCAGCATGGTCGGCAGCCTGGTCGCAGTCTCTCTGATCGCATCCCGCCTCGGTGCCGACAAACAGGGAGAGGTGATGGCCTCGGTTGTGGCGGCGACGATCCCCATGGGGATTCTCCAAGCGTCGAGCACTCAGAACGATTACGCCACGGCCTTTTGGCTGCTCTGCTTCTGTTATGTTGTCCTGCGAATCAGAGACGCGTCGGAGGTGACAGGCCCATTCTGGGCATGGATCATCTGTCTGGGGCTGACTCTGGGCCTAGCCATTCTGACCAAAGGTACGGCCTTTCTATTCGCGTTTCCGTTTCTCTGCTGGGTCACGTGGTTCCTGTTGCGTCGGCGGTCATGGCGGGCCTTGCCGATGCTGGGCGTCGTTGCCGGCTTGGTCATCGTTCTGAATGTCGGGCATGGGATACGAAATTGGAGCGTCTTTCATTCGATCTCCGGGCCGGAGGAAATGAGCAAGGCGTTCGTCAACGAGACCTTCACGAACCCGGTCCTGTTCCTCTCCAATGTGGCGAGGAACCTCTCGATAGAACTCTCGACGAGTAATCCGGACGTGAACTACTATCTCAGGGCAGTGGTGCGCAATAGCCTGCGTCTCCTCGGCGCTGACCTCAACGATCCACGCGCAATCTATCCCGGGTTGAGCTATTCCTCAGTACACAACAAACACAGGAAGACTGGGCCGGGAGCCCGCTCCACCTTTTGCTCATCCTTTCAGCCGGTGCGGTCTTAGTCGTGGCCCGCCACCGTACCAACCAGGAGACAGCCCGAAAATACGCGCTGGCGCTCTTGGCCGCATTCGCCCTGTTCTGCCTCTGCACCAAATGGCAAGTGTGGCACAACCGGCTCCTCCTTCCGCTCTTACTTCTCGGTGCCCCATTGGTCGCCGCAGTCTTCTCGCGGCTCATTTCTGGGCCCTATCGTCTCGGAGTCGCGGTGGTTCTCCTCGTTTCGTCAGTGCCTGCTCTCTTCGCAAATGAAAGTCGTCCGCTCGTGGGACAGCACAGCATTCTGACGACCGCCCGCATCGACCAGTACTTCTCAGGGCGCAAGGAATTGGGACCGGTCTATCACCAAGCGGTCGACCTTACGCTACGCGAGAACTGCACCGATATCGGTTTGTGGGCGGACTGGGCCGATTATGAGTACCCCCTGTGGGTGCTGCTGGATCAGACCGGGAGACGCTACCGCATCAGTCACATGCTCGTGAACAATGAGTCCGGTGGATTGGGATTCACCTGAGGTCCGGCGTCCCCCTCGCCATGCGCCATCTTCATGATGGCTCGACGTGAGGTTCCTGAGCCCATCAGGGTCATCGATGTGCCTCCTCGACCAGAGCGTCCTGAGATGATCACTCTCCACGGCCGCGTCTTTCACCCAGTGTTGCAAACAGAGATCATGAATGTATACGCTGAGCAGAAGATGTCTGAAATCTCCTCTTCCCGCCAGTCCAACGAATGAGCCATCAACGTATCACCAGAGGGTATGGTGTCCTCGAAGGGTTTTTGGCCCAGCAGCGCAGCCGTGTGGCCAATGGCCTCATTCCTGATTCCTTACGCGCCGGTCGCCTGCTTGATATTGGGTGTGGCGCGTATCCCCTGTTCCTTACTCAGACCGGTTTTGCGCGCAAGTTCGGCCTTGACAAGCATGTCGCGCCGCTCGCCGCCTCGCTCGCCCGGGACGGGCACTCGACATTGCAGTTGATTCGTTACGACGTCGAGCATGGAGGAGCGCTGCCGTTCCACGATGACCATTTTTCGGTCGTGACGATGCTCGCGGTGTTTGAACACATCGAAATCACTCGTCTGGTGGCCCTTCTCGGTGAAGTGAGAAGAATTCTTCAGCCGGGGGGGCATTTGGTCCTGACGACGCCGACCAAGATCGCGCATTCCCTGTTGAGAGGCATGGCGAAGGTGTATTTGGTGAGTCCGATCGAAATCGCTGAACACAAGACCTGTCTATCGCTCGATGGGATTTTTGCTGTCATTGAACAGGCAGGATTCTCTTCCAGCCATGCGACGCATGGGTATTTCGAACTGTATTTCAATCACTGGCTGAGTGTGGTCAAGGACGGGGATTCCGGCGGCGGGTCTGCCCCTTCGTCATCCACCTTGTCAGTCCGTGAAAAGGGAGTATGACTGTCATGGATGTCTCCATCGTGATGCCGGTCTATAACGAGCGGGATGCCATTCGTGAAAGTCTCGGTCGAGTGTTGGACACGGGAATACCCGGTGAAATTATTATTGTGGATGATGGTTCGCTGGATGGAACCAGAGAGGTGTTGAAGGACATCGAACAGGCCCATCGCCATGCCTGTGTGCTGAAAGTGGTGTATCAGCCGAAAAATCAGGGGAAGGGAGCGGCCGTGCGGCGAGGATTCCAAGAGATCAGCAACTCCATCGTCATCATTCAGGACGCAGACCTGGAATACAATCCGAGCGAATATATGACCTTGATCACCCCGATCCTGGAAGACAAAGCGGACGTGGTGTATGGGTCTCGGTTCCTCGGAGGCCCTCACCGGGTCCTGTATTTTTGGCATGCGCTGGGAAATAAATTGTTGACGCTTGTCTCCAATATGTTCACGAATGTGAACCTCTCGGATATGGAAACCGGCTACAAGGCTTTTCATCGGTCGGTGCTGGAGAGGGTCCAATTCGTATCGGACCGGTTTGGGTTTGAACCGGAGTTTACGGTGAAAGTCGCCAAGGCCGGCTTCCGGATCTATGAAGTGCCCATCTCATATGAAGGCCGCACCTATGCAGAGGGCAAGAAGATCAATTGGAAAGATGGGGTTGCCGCCTTCTGGTGGATCGTCAAATTCTCGCTGCAAAAATAGGCCCAGCCCTTCTTGCTTCTCATGGACTGACAGGAGTCTCCATCGCGGCCCCACATGGTTCGTCCAGGCTTGTGCATACACGTTGCTAAGCGTGTCCCATGATGTCAAGTGCTGGTAGGTGCGCGTCTTCTCCGTAGGTTCTAAAAGATCGATCCGGCGCAGTCAGCAGCCGGCGCGATCCCCGGACCGCGTGTTAGTGGATACGCGAAGAAAGTTCGCGTAGACTGACCGGTCATGATGGGCTGGCGCCGCTTCGCCGAACGCGGAGCCTGACTTTACGCATGGGTTTGTATACCATTCACAATGTCCTGAACGAGGGTCGTCGGGACTCACTGGAGACACGCAATGAACGATCAAGAGAAACAAGGGGCTGTCGCGATTCTCAACCGTATTATGGAACATGAATTGGCCGGTGTGGTGCGTTATACGCATTACGCGCTGATGGTCTATGGATACAACCGTATTCCGATCGTGTCTTGGCTGAAGAGCAATGCCGACGAGAGTCTGGCTCATGCGCATAAAGCCGGTGAACTCGTGACGCTGTTGGGTGGTCACCCCTCGCTGAAAATCGGTACGCTGTTAGAAACCGAGAAACATGATGTGGGAGATATTTTGCGGGAAAGTTTGGAGCATGAGAAAGCGGCCGTCGCGTCCTACTACGAACTGTTAAAATTGGCCGAAGGTAAGTCCGTTCTGCTGGAAGAGTATGCGAGAGAGATGATTGTCGGTGAAGAGCTGCATCTGGACGAGGTCAATAAGATGTTGCGCAAATCGGGCGACGTTCAGGCCTTTCCTTCTTAAGCATGGCGTGAGCCAGATGGCTTCGAGGTGGTTTGCTTCGTTCGAAGCTGCCTGGGCGATGGCCGCTGATTGGGATGAGATTCTGTGCCAACTTCTGCGCAAGCTCACTTGTGGCGATGCCAAGGGGTTGATGACCCAGCTCGTAGCAGCAGACGAGCATGATCGCGCTCGGTTGTCTCAGCCACCGCCGTTCTGCTGCGTTGTGCGCGATTCGTCCCATCGCACGATTCTTCGACTCAGTCCACGGCCACTCCAACTCACCCCCGAGAGTAGGCGCAATGTTGTGTAAGCAGGCGCTGGTTGAACCAGGTCGCTCCTTCTTCCATAATAGAAACGCTGATAGAAGCCGACGATCGCCCGCTCCCTCTTTCGACGGCCATTGCCCGTCCCTTGTGGAGGACATATGAAGATTCTCCCTCTCATCACCATTGTCATGGCGTCCGTCCTCAGTCTGAGCGTTCCTGGGTGCGGAAGTGGACCACGTGAGAAGAAGATCGAGTTTGTGTATCTCGCGCTCGGAGCCAGTGACGCAACGGGAGTAGGAGCCATCCCGCTGACTGAGGGGTACGTGTTTCTCGTCAAGCGGGAACTGGATCGGCGGATGCCCGGAGTGTTTTTGATCAATCTGGGTGTGCCGGGGGCGCGCATTGATCTCATCAAGGAGCAGGTGCGCGTTGCGAAGCAGCTTGGCACCAAGGCGAATCTCGTCACGATCTGGACAGGGGCAAACGATCTCGTGCACGGCGATGACCCGAAGACATTTCGGGAGGATCTGCGGTTCATTCTTCAAACGCTTCGGGAAGATGTCTCGCCAAACATCGTGATCGGCAATCTCCCCGATCTCACGCGGCTTCCTCGTTTTCAACGAGCCCCTGATCCACGCGTGACTGTGGCCAAGGTCAACGCCTATAACGAGGCCATCGCTCTGGAAGCGCGCGATGTGAAGGCGTCAATCGTCGACTTGTTTGCGCAACCGGTTCGCGAGGAACTCATCTTCGACGTGGATGGTTTTCATCCGAATGACGCCGGCCATCGGGAAATCGCTCGGCTGTTTGGACAGGCGATTTTCACGAAGCTGGGTGTGAAATAGCGCAGGCATGGAACACACAGGATACAAAACGCTCGCAGAAGCTGTTGAAGGGCTGAGGCGAAGAGGCTTCACGGCAAACTTTGAACTGCTCAACAAGAGATTCCGCGCGGTCGATAGCGGTCAGACGTTTACGGCCGATCAACTCACGATTGTTGAACATCACCGGTTTGAAGGAGTCAGTGATCCGGATGACATGTCAGTGTTGTATGCCATCGAAGCCAACGACGGCACTCGCGGAACCATTGCCGATGCATTTGGTCCCCAAGCCAATCCTGATCTCGGCGCGTTTCTCAAAAATGTACAGATGCACGAGAGTCTGTAGTGCCCCCGCCCTACCCGAGATTCTCTCCTATAGAGACTACTCGCCTCTCTTCAGATCTCCAGTACCAGACCGATCT
Organism: uncultured Nitrospira sp.; assembly: GCA_964493335.1. Classification (GTDB taxonomy): domain Bacteria; phylum Nitrospirota; class Nitrospiria; order Nitrospirales; family Nitrospiraceae; genus Nitrospira_A. Next base: position 31,757 of record CAZBNV010000019.1, on the reverse strand, counting down.
CTACGACCTGTTCCGCCGGTAGATGGAAGTAGGAACTGGCCCGCTGGGTATTCCGTGACAAGACCACAAATAGCTTCTCTCTCCAGATCGCCATCCCTGGCTTCGGCGTCGCTAAGAAGGTAATCCTGCTCAGAAAGAACGTCGTGTCCTGGAGGGGGAGGACATGGCCGTGCGCCGCGAGCTGGGTGAGGACGCGCGGGATATCCGGCGTTTCCATGAACCCGCATCGGGCCACCACCTGAAACAGATTTTCCTGAATTACGGTAATCTCCAACGGTCCTCCTGACGGAACAAACGGAACGTGCTCGGTACGGACCGTGAGCAGATAGACCTGTTCGTGGAGCGATTTGTTGTGCCTGACGTTTTGCAGCAAGGCCGGCGGGGTGACATCCGGATACTGAGATAAAAAGACGGCTCGCCCGGCTGTTCGGCATTGAACCTTCGACAACACTTCCTGGACGAATTGGAGTAGCGGGGGAAATTGCACCCGCAGGTGCTCTGCCACGATAGCCCGACCTCGCGCCCAGGTGCTCATCACAGTGAAAATGGCTGCACCAAGGAGCAGCGGGAACCATCCACCATGAGGGATCTTTTGAGCATTCGCGAGAAAAAATGCGAGGTCGATGAATAAGAACCCTCCGACCACCAGAGCCGCCAGCGGTGGACTCCACCGCCAATGGGTGTGGGCCACGCGGTACATGAGCAGCGTGGTGATGATCATGGACCCTGAGACGGCGATGCCATAGGCCGCGGCGAGGTTGCTGGACGAGCCGAATGAAAGGATCAGCCCCACGGTCCCGATGAACATCAACCAGTTCAGCACGCCAAAGTAGATTTGGCCATGCTGCTCGGCGGACGTGTGAGTAATCCGGAGCGGCGGAAGATAACCGAGTTGCACGGCTTGCAAGGTGAGGGAGAAGGCGCCTGACAGCATGGCTTGTGAGGCAATCACGGTGGCGATGGTTGCCAGCGCGACCAAGGGGTAGAGCATCCAAGCCGGAGCCAGATGATAAAAGGGATTGGCGAGGGCCGCCGGCTCCCTCATCAATAAGGCGCCCTGGCCGAAATATTGGAGCAGAAGGGAGGGCAAGGCGACCGCAAACCAGCCAAGTTGGATTGGTCGACGGCCGAAGTGACCCATGTCGGCATACAGCGCTTCGGCTCCCGTGAGCACGAGGAAGACACTGCCCAGCACCAGAAAACCGATCCCTGCATGGCGAATTAAGAACCGGATCCCATACAGCGGGTTGGCGGCGAACAACACGTCGGGGGTCTGAATCAAACTGTGAAGCCCGAGCAGCGCCATCATGGCAAACCAGACCAGCATGATAGGGCCGAAGATGCTCCCGATTCGTCCGGATCCTCGGCGTTGGATGGTGAACAGCAGCGCGACGAGGGCGACAGTGATGGGGAGGATATACGGATTGAAGAAATCCGTGGCCAACGTGAGTCCTTCGACCGCACTGAGCACGGAAATGGCCGGAGTGATAATGCCATCGCTGTACAGAAAGGCCACGCCGATCAACCCGAATGTCGCGACGAGGCTGAGCCCTTTGCGAAGGTTCACCGGGTGAGATCGCTGGCTCAGCGCCATGAGCGCCAGCATGCCTCCTTCACCGTCGTTATCGGCCTTCATCACAAATAATAGATATTTGACGGTGACGACGAGCACCAGCGACCAGACGATCAGGGAGAGGATGCCCAGGATGTTGTCGGCGGTGACCGTCAACCCGTGCGATTCGTGAAAACATTCACGCAGGGCATAGAGGGGGCTTGTTCCGATGTCGCCATAGACGACCCCCATGGCGGCGACGGCAAGTGAGATGGGTGGGGACGAATTATTGGAGTGTTTTGGCATGCGCTCTTTCAGGCGTAGCGAGAGGGCTAGGATGATGGTTGCAGGACGATCGAGGCATGCGATGGGTCACTTGATCAGGATGTCGCTCGGGTGGTCCTGAAATTCATCTTGATAGATACGAAATGTTTCCAGCAAGACGGCCAGAATAATCGGACCGAGGAAAAGCCCGAGTAACCCGAAAGAGGCCAGACCGCCCAGAGAGGCAAAGAAGAGAAACAGCATCGGGAGCTGCGCCTTATTGCCGATGAGAAACGGTTGTAACAGATTGTCCAGCAGGCCAACCAGTCCCGCGCCGATGCCGATCATGATGCAGCCCTTCAGGATAGAACCCGTGACGAACAGATAGATGGTGACAGGAATCCAGACCAGCGAGGTGCCTCCGAACGGCAATAAGGACAAGACCGCAGATAAGGCACCGAGAAAAATAGAAAACCGAACTCCGAGTGCCCAGTAACTCAGTCCGGCGGCCACACCCTGAGCGAGGGCCGTCAGCAATGTGCCCTGCATCACGGCATTGATGGTGCCGTCCAGTCGTTCAAACAGTTTTGTCTTATGGTCGGACTCCAGCGGGATGGCGGCGTAAAAACTTTTGTAATAACGGTCACCGTCGCGAAAGAGGAAGAACAGCGTAAATACCATTACCAAAAAATCAGTGACGAATAAAAAGGCGTTTCTGGCGAGGTCGGCGCCCTGTGCCAACAGAAATGAGCTGACCACCTTTCCCCCTTCGATGACGGACGACTCGAGTTGCCCACTGTTCGCCAAAATAAGGCGACCAAAAATATCTTGGCTGAACCGGCCGACGACCGGCAGTTGTGAGATGGCCACTCCCATTTCGTGCAATCGTCCGGCTCGAAACCATTGGACAATCGTGTCATAGGCCTGAGCGGCTTCGTTGATGCCGAGAAAAATCAGATAGACGGCTGGCAGCACGGCGATGGCCATGACCATCACCGTCATGATCGCAGCCGCGAACTGCGACCGGCGATTGAGTGCGATGAGAAGTTTTCGGTAGAGCGGATAAAACGTCGTGGCCAGAATGAGCGCCCACATAATCGGGTAAAAAAAAGGGCTGAGAATGACACCCAGCTGCCAGATGAGCAACAGCAGGATACAGAAAAATGTCACTGAAAATATTTGTTTGCGAGTCAATGATCCACCGTTGCGTTATGTGGGGGTAGAATAGCTTGTCGGCCCTTAGTCATGCGCCGGGCCGCGAGTCGGCACTATAGCATTTCTGAGCAAGGGATGCCGACGGTCTGACGTCGGAGTTCTCACGATCGCATGGTTTCCCGAGTGAGGGATGAGGTCCCTCCATCCGGTCTGGAAGTTATACGCTTCTTCTGCTAAATTCGCGGACGGCCGTTGAGAACGATGATGGCCATCGCACAGGCCAAGCCTTTCGCCTTCACCTGACAAGAAAGCCTTTGAGACCGGTGATCCCCATCGGTCACGCGTCGCTTTCGGAAAGCCTGATACCGGACACATGACTTCCTCAACGACTCAGACCCTCTCAGCAGCCGCACAGCAGAACATTGTCAATCTTATTGCCAAGGAACTCGGTGTCACTCCTCCGCAAGTGTCGGCGGCGGTGACGTTGTTGGACGGCGGAGCCACGGTGCCCTTCATCGCGCGCTATCGCAAAGAGGCCACCAACAATCTCGACGATACCCATTTGCGCAACTTGGAAGAACGGCTGCTGTATCTGCGTGAACTGGAAGAGCGGCGCACGGCGATCCTGGCGTCGATTGAAGAACAGGGCAAATTGACGGATGAGCTCCGTCGCGCCATCGAGCAGGCGGCCACCAAGCAGACCGTCGAAGACATCTATCTGCCGTTCAAGCCCAAGCGCCGCACACGGGCTCAGATTGCGCGCGAGGCCGGGCTCGAGCCGTTGGCCAATGCGCTCTTTGCCGATCCGACGCTCGATCCTGAGCAGGAAGCGGCGAAGTATGTGAAGGTGGTGCCGGCAGCCGAAGGCGTCGAGGCCATCAACATTCCCGACGCAAAAGTCGCCCTCGAAGGGGCCCGCGATATCCTCGTCGAGCGTTTCGCCGAAACCGCCGAGCTGCTGGCCACTCTTCGTGCCAAACTCTGGAATGAAGGCATCGTGACTTCCACGGTGATGCCCGGTAAGGAAACGGCTGAAGAAGAGAAGTTTCGCGATTATTACGCCTATTCAGAGACCATTCGCACCATTCCCTCGCACCGCGCGCTGGCCTTGTTCCGAGGCCGCACGCTGGGGGTGCTCAAGATCGATCTCGGATTGGGCGAAAGTCTTGAAGCCGTCGTGCCGCATCCCTGCGCCGCCATGATTGCGGCTCATTTTGGGATCGAGAACCGAGGCCGCCGCGCCGACAAATGGCTCACTGACCTTTGCTACTGGACCTGGCGGGTGAAGATGCATTTGCACCTCAGCACCGAGTTGCTGTTGCAGGTGCGTGAAGCAGCGGAGGCCGAAGCGATCAAAATATTCGGTCGCAATCTCCATGAGTTGCTGCTGGCCGCACCGGCCGGTCCGAAAGCCGTGCTCGGTCTCGATCCCGGTCTCCGTACCGGCTGCAAAGTGGCGGTCGTGGACCCCACCGGAAAATTGCTGGAGACCGCGACGATTTACCCCCATCAACCGCGTAATGACTGGCAAGGCGCGCTGTCGACGATCGCGCAGCTGGTGGTTCGGCATGGCGTCGAACTGATTTCGATCGGCAACGGAACGGCCAGTCGTGAGACGGACAAGTTCGCGATCGACGTGATCAAGCTGGTGGCGGACAAGAAGCCGGATCAGAAGGTGGCGAAGATCGTCGTGAGCGAAGCCGGCGCCTCCGTCTATTCGGCCTCAGCCTTCGCTGCGGCCGAGTTTCCAGCCTTGGATGTGAGCCTGCGCGGCGCCGTCTCGATCGCCCGGCGGCTGCAAGATCCGTTGGCCGAGTTGGTCAAGATCGATCCTAAATCGATCGGTGTGGGTCAATATCAACACGATGTCAACCAACGCGCCCTGGCGCGATCGCTTGATGCCACTGTCGAAGACTGCGTGAATGCCGTGGGTGTCGACGTGAATACGGCCTCGTCCCCGCTGCTGGCTCGCGTGTCAGGCCTGAACCGTGTGTTGGCGCAAAATATTGTGGACTATCGCGATGCCCATGGCCCCTTCCCGAACCGCGTCATGATTCGCAAGGTGCCGCGCTTGGGTGAAAAAACCTTCGAGCAGGCGGCAGGTTTTCTGCGGATCAACGACGGCGACAATCCGTTGGATCGCTCTGCCGTACACCCGGAAGCCTATCCGGTCGTGGAACGGATCCTGACGCGTCTGGATAAGGGAATTGGAGAGGTGATGGGCCGTCCAGCGGTGTTGAGAGGGCTCTCGCCCGCCGAATTCACGAATGAGACATTTGGGCTCCCCACCGTGCGCGATATTCTCACGGAGTTGGAGAAGCCTGGGCGCGATCCGCGCCCCGAATTCAAAACGGCGACCTTCCGGGAGGGCGTGGAGTCGCTGACCGATTTGCAGCCTGGCATGGTGCTGGAAGGGGTGGTGACCAATGTCGCGGCGTTCGGTGCGTTCGTGGACATCGGGGTGCATCAGGACGGCCTGGTGCATGTGTCCGCGCTGGCGCACACCTTCGTCAAGGATCCCCATGAGGTGGTGAAGGCCGGACAGATCGTCAAGGTCAAGGTGTTGGCAGTCGATGTTCCGCGCCAGCGGATCTCCTTGACGATGCGTATCGACGACGCGCCGGTCGCGGCTTTGCCATCCGAACCTCGCGCGGGAGGCATGCGTGATACACGCGAGCGGCGTCCGTCCAATCAGCCGCTGGTGCAGGTTCGAGAGCCGCAGCCCACGGGCGCGTTTGCTTTGGCTCTGGCACGTGCGAAGCAGAAAAAGTAAGCGTTCTCTGTCCCGGCTACGTTCGGCGCAATGACAACAGTGCGGCAGGCTGCGGAAAAACCCAACGGGATTATTCAGCATCCTGCTACGGTTTGACTTTGAAGAAATTCCCACCTTTGAGCCGCTCATCATCGGTACCCCACGCAATCTGTTTATCCAGTCGCTGGAGCAGCGGCACGTGTTTGGAGCAGTGGATGTACGCCTCATCCACGCTGATGAGGATCCAGGCTTCGGCATGACGGCCACCCTTGATCTGAGCGGCCTCGGTCATGCTCTGAGGAAGGTTCGGCACGTTGGCCGCCTCACTCGGATCGAGCACGCGCGCTCGTCCGTTGACATGGAGTCCGACGGTCGTCTGATAGTAGTCGAGAAAGATCAGGCCGATGTGCGGGTTGTCTAAGATATTGCCGACACTGGCCAACACCCCATTGCCCCGATATTCCGGATAGGCAAGCGTCTTCTCGTCCAGCACCTGCACGAATCCCGGCGCGCCGGCTCGAAACGAACAATCACACTCGCCGTTGGCATCAGCGGTAGCGATGTAGACCATTTCCATCCGCGCGATGAAGTCCCGCATCGGCTGATTCAGGTGACTCAGCATTTGATTTGCATAAAAGGCCTCAGCGCGACCGGGCGTGCCGAATCGTTCCTGCGCCTGCCGTTCGCCCGATGATCCAGGCCATGTCATATCCAATGCTCCTTCACGATATTGTCAGGGTGTCACGAGGCCGTGGTGATTGTCTCGCACCTGCGGTCCTACTGTCGATGGCTGGGCCGGCAGATGAGCGCGAGGCAGCATCCCCCGGCCTGTATGAGTGTCCGCAGAGCCTGGGGCGAGTGGGGAAGGGGCGGTGATACAGGAACTGTCCGTGCAGAGAGCCTTCAGCCGAGCTCTCTGCACGGAACGAAGCTTACTTCATCTTATTGGGGTCTTGGTAGATCATCAGGTGGGCGTAGGGACTGCCGTCGAACATGACGTAACTGCCAGACGGGTTCGGAGCCGTCGGCAGCTTGGTTGCCGCCGGGTCGAACGGCCACATCACCATCCAGTGCGGCGGTTCCTTCACCACCTTGGCGCCCGCCTCCTTCTGCATCACGACTTTCTTGTCCTTCTCAAAATGCGACCCGCCGCGTGCCATATAGGCAATGCCCGGTATGGTGTTAGACGGTTTGGGCGCATTGTTCATGAGGTCGGTCATCCATTGATGGGCCGCACCGTCCATGCAAATTGGGTCCGGGTCCGGGAGGTTCATCACCGTGGGGATGCAAGTAAAGCCATTCTCGCTTTTTTTGACTTCGGTGAGTGTTCCGTCCGTTCCGAACACCATCACCCCGGCTTCTTTGGCGATGGGTTTCGGCGCCGCGCTAAGGGCGAGCGCGGTCTGGTCCTTTTCAGACATGGCCTTGACCGCTTTGACCGAGCCGCTTTTCTTTGATGACGCGTCGGCATTGGCTGACAGGCCGAATAGGCTGAACGGCACAACGACGAGCAGTGAGAGCACGACGAGGGGCATCATGGTGACCTCCTTGCTGAAGAATGGATGGGGAATCTGCTGAGGTGACGTATGCTAGCGCGTTTTGAAGACGAAAGCTACGGGAGGAGAGGGCGGCGAAGCACAATGCTGTGGAACAAGCCCCGGCATCAGCTGGAAAGGTTGTACGTCTTCAACTTGGTCAGCAGCGTCTTGTAGTCGATCTCGAGGGTGTGCGCCGCTTTGGTTTTGTTGCCACCGCTGGCTTTCAGCACACGTTCGATGTGGAGGCGTTCGATCTCGTCGAGCGATAACTGCGTCTGATCGATGGAATCAGGGGCCCCGGATGATGGGGGGAGCGCTTTCAGCACATCCTCGCGCGTGATCGGCCCTGTCTTCAGACTCATGAGCACGATGCGTTCGATGACGTTACGGAGTTCGCGGACATTGCCGGGCCAATGGTAGGTCGTCAGAGACTGCAGGCCTTCCGGTGTGAGGGATCGTGTCGCCGCACCGGGCATGCGAAGGCTGCTCAGAATGTGGTCGACGAGCGCAGGAAGATCGTCCTGTCGTTCGCGAAGCGGAGGAACCCGCAACGTAACGGTGTTGATGCGATAGAGGAGGTCGTCGCGAAATCGACCCTGCAACACGAGTTCTTGCACATCTCGATTGGTCGCGCAGATGATGCGGACATCGGCACGCAGGGTGCGTGTGCTGCCGACGGGGCGGTATTCGTTCCGATCGAGAAAGCGCAGCAGGCCCACCTGCATCGGACCCGGCATCTCTCCGATCTCATCGAGAAACAGCGACCCTCCCTCGGCGGCGGCGATCAATCCCGGCTTGGCCGTGGCGGCGCCGGTGAACGCGCCTTTCTCGTATCCGAACAGCTCGCTCTCCAGTAATTCTCGACTCACCGCCCCACAGTTGACGGCAATGCAGGGACCCTCGGCTCGCCGACTGCGTGTATGAAGCAGACGGGCTACGACTTCTTTCCCGGAACCGGTTTCACCCTGAATGAGCACCGGTGCTCGCGAAGGCGCGACTTGAGCGATCTGAGCATTCAGGAACTGCCAGGCCTGGCTCACACCCTCCACGATCGCATCCTGCTTGTAGCCCCCGTGACGCGCAGCCAGGTTCTCACGTCGCAAGGCGCGAATCGTGCGGAGTTTGGTGAGGGCGGCCTTCACGGTCGCGCCGTCGAAGGGAGTGTCCTTGATGAGAAAATCCCACGCGCCGTCTTTGATGGCCGTGACGGCATCTTTCACATCGCCATGGCCGGTCAACACGATCACATCGACATCCGGTTGGTGTTCCTTCACCCAATGCAAGACCGCGCGACCGTCGAGACCGGGCATGCGGAGGTCGGTGATGACGCAGTCGAACGAAGCGCTGCGGAGTCGATCGAGGCCCTGTTGTCCGCTCCCCACGCTCTCTACTTCGCAGCCTTCATCGCGGAGCGCCTGCTCCACGATGAGGCGGACAAATTCTTCGTCGTCGATGATCAGGGTGTGCATGCCGTGGGTGATCACCGGGCCGTTGTCAGTTCGTTCGCGACGAGCGATGGCCTAGATGCGCCGGCATCGACGCGTTCGGGAAAGGCGATAAAGAACTTGCTGCCCGTTCCGGGTGTGGACTCGGCCCAGGCTTGGCCGTTGTGTTTGTCCATGACGAGTTTCACGATCGCCAGCCCCACTCCTGTCCCTTCATAGTCCTGAGGGTTGTGCAGTCGCTCGAAGAGGCCGAAGATCTTGTCATGCTGCGATGCATCGAATCCGATGCCGTTGTCCTGCACCCAGAGAATGCGTTCTGTGGCGGTCTGGGTGCCGCCGATCGTGATGGTGGACGCCCCGGATCGGCGGGAAAATTTTGCGGCGTTGTCGAGGAGATTGGCGATCGCTTGACGGATACTCACCGGCTCCCCGTAGAGATCGGCGAACGGGAGTTCAACCTGGACCTTCGGCTTTGGTCCTTGCAGGCCGCTGAATCGGTCGGTGATGAGGGTAGTGATCATCTCCAGGATGTTGAAGCGCTGACGCGGCAGGTCTTGTTGCTCCAGCCGTGAATACTTGAGCAGCGCGTCGATCATATGGGTGAGGCGCATGGCGGAGCGATGGATGACTTCGATGTGATGACGGATCTGCGGGTCGCTGCCGTCGGCGAATCGTTTTTCAAGCAGGGAGGAGAAGCCCTCGATTTCTCGCAGCGGGCCCTTGAGGTCGTGTGCGACGGAATAGGTAAAGGCCTCAAGCTCTTTCGTCTTGCGATTGGTCGCTGCCGTCTGCTCACGCAGGCTGGTGACCATGGTGGATAGGGAGGCGGCCAGGGTACCGACTTCGTCCCGGCTGGGCCAGGCTTCGAATTGAGCCGTGAGGTCATGGTGGGCGACGCGGTCGGCTGTCACCGATAGACGCTGGAGCGGCTGAGCAATCCGTCGATTGACCAAGAGATAGATCATGGTGATCGCCAGACCGAGGACGGCCACCAGGCTCAGCGCAATCAGCCTAGCCTGCTGTAGAAGCAGATCGCCTTCCACTTTCATTTCGACATCGATGTCCCGATGGGCTACCACCAATTGATCCAGGTTATCCATCAGTTGGACGATGAGCGCATCGGCTTTCATGGAGGAGGCGTGACTGACCGGATTGGCTGTCTGCGCGAGGTTGAGCACGGATGCCCACAACACGCCCAATTCCTGCAAGGCTTCAGCAATCTTCGAGATGGCGCGATCTTCCTGATCGACGAGATCGACACGCAGATGTTCCGTCAGCATGCCATAGAGAATCGGATGCGTGCGTGCGGCATGGGTGGATCGATACAGGTCGAGGGAGCTGCGGATTTCATCGGCATGTCGGGTCAGTCGTGCCAGCGTGTCGCCGGCGTTGGCGTTCGGTGCCTGTTCGAGAAACAGGTGGAGGGCCAAGTTCATTTCATAGGCGGAGCGTTGCATGGTGGCGGCGGTGACGATGGCCGGAACGGTAATGCGTTTGTGGCGGTCGACATAGCTGTTGATACGGCTGAGATAGAAGAGCAACGCCGTCAGACTCAAGGCCAGTAAGCCCAGAATGACACCGAATGAGAGGAGAAACTTATGTCCGATCGAGCGGTCATGCAGCCAGCGCATGCGGGCCTCGTGTGAGCGCCTACCGTACCACAGTGACCTGCACTGTGTCAGTTAGGCCTGGCTCGACCGATCGCTTGTTTTCGGAAAGTTGCTGATTGATCCTCCGCTCAGCCCGGTCGAACGATCGCTCTCCTGTTTCCACTGCTGGACGAAGGCAGGAATGATTCGCTTTTCGTAGGCGTCCTTCGGCAGGCTGTAGGCCGCTAGCAGCAGTTCTCTGATTTCAGCCCTTGCGTTCGCCGGCAGCAGTGCGAAGAAAAATGCGAGCGCCGCCAGGCCGGTAATGGTTCACCAGCTCCATGGCTTCCGTGTCGATGGGAATGGCCTTTGTCAGGTCTCGAGTCTTGCGCTCGCTCCACTGTTCGAGGCATCCGTGGCCGCCGGCGCGCGCCCGCTGTGTGATTGCATTCACCGAATCGCCGCCGTCGACGAGGATTGCCAAGGGATTTCCTTTCTCTCGGGCCAGATCGCATTAGGGCTGCGAAGGCTTCTCGCTTGCGCGTTCCAATCCTGGTTGCACGGGCATGGAGGACAGAGCCTCTCGATATCGAATCTGCAACTCTTCCCGCTGATCGGGAGCGAAGAGGCGTCCCGCGGAACGCACCTTGGCAAGAAATTCCTCCGGTTCGAACGTCACGTTGAATTCTGCTGAGGCCTCCGGAACGTTCGGCATCTGACGGTCATACTTGCTGATGTCCGGTCCTGGACTATGTCGATCGTGCACTTCGCTTAACGAGAGGTAGAGCAGTGGTTCTCGTATCGTGAGCCAGCCCGTGGTGGTTTCTTCCTGTCCATGCTCGGTGGCATGGCTTAAATGATAGTAGACGCGTTCGGAAGGGGAGACCTGCGCTAGAGCTCTCGCCAAAGCTGGTGCCAGAATCGTAATCTCCTCATCGCGGAATGCTCTGGTCTTATCGGTTTGGCCGGCGAACAACCGATGAATGACATTTCGCCGTTCCCATACACGAACGCCTCGAAGCAGCGTCCCGATTTCGGTGGCGGTCAATGCGGTTGGATGCGAATTGGCTGTCGAGTCAGGGTCCTGCTCCACACGCACTTGGTTCAGCCCGGATTGATAGACGGTTTTCGATGGTGTGGCAGGCTGGCCTGCGCAACCGGCGACGACGATCAGTCCTATGATAAGGACCAAGGTTCGAGCCGACCAAGAATGTGCCTGGTTCGTTGCATTGCTGATCCTGTTCACGGCTGTACCTCCTGTCGCTGACTCATCCCGGCCTCCGAGGAGACGCGATCGAACCCATATTCCTGAAACAGGGCTTGCGTCTGAGGGGCGAGCAGGAACTCGATGAAGTCACCTGCGCCCGAGATGTTCTTGGCAGTCCACATGGTTGCCACTCCGTACCGAACCGGCGTATGCGACTCGACCGGGGCCGTATCCAGGATGCGAATTTTGTCATTGGAGGCGGCATCGGTACGATACACGACACCGATTTCGGCCTCGCCCTTCGCCACAAGATCGAGTACGGCGCGCGAGTGTTCGCCGAAGACATAGTGGGACTTCAGTCGAGGCTCAAGGTTGCTATATTTCAGAAACTGAGCGGCCACTTTTCCCACCGAGGAGGTTTTGGGATCGCCGATCGCAATTCGCCGGACTGGCACGGTTTCGAGGTCATGAATTGACCTGACCGGTGCCGGAAGCGTGGTTCCGGTGATCAGGACCAGTGACGTGCCGGCGAAGGCGCGTGTGCTTCCTTGAATGACCAGTCCCTTCTTTTCGAGCTGGTCAATTTCCTCAAACAGCGACGGGAGGAAGATGTCCACCGGAGCGCCTTGCTCAATCTGACTGCGAAGCGTTTGAGATGGACCGTAGATGACGCGCACATTGATCTCGCGGTGCTGTGCTTCGAAGAGCGGCAAGACTTTTCGTAGCGCATCTCTGAGGCTGTTGGCCGCTGCGACGGTGAGTGTCTCTGGTTGGGCCTGCACTGACGGAACCATCCAGATGGTGCCTATTAGTAGACTCAAGAGGGGCCAAATCCAGAACAGTGAGTGTCGTTGTCTCATAATTCGTCCTCCGGGTAACTCTGAAGTATTCAGGTTGTCCTAGAAATAGAGCTGATATTGCACATTGATTCGGTTTTCGACGAGATCGCGACCGAATCCCGGCAGGTTCTCGAACGGAAACCGATCCGGTGCGCGCCCGCCGCTCCCCATGGTGATGTTGGAGTAATCGACGATGAGCCGGTTGTTGTAGGTGCCGTCAAAGCTGTAGTTAAAGGCGACGCCGAACTCTTTGGTCAGATCGTGCGTTTGCTTGGTTGAGGGATCCATAAATCCATACCGCACAGCAAGCTCGAGTTTCCGGGGGATTATGTATTTTCCGACTTGCGCGTACCAGCCCCAGGCTTGGCCGAGATCGACCGGGGGGCCTTGAACGATGGCGGTAGTTGGGGCAAAGGGAACAGTCTGATCATTGGTGTTCCGCACCCGCTGGTGTCGGTAATACCCTTCCGCTTGGAATGAGTATCCTTGATATTTCGCAATGAAATCCGTTTCGTAGGTCTGGAAATCATAGATCCCTCCGCCCAGGAGCCGTCCGTTGAAGCTATTTGTCACCGCCTGGCGATATGCCCGGTCCACTATGTCGGACCGGATGGAGCTTAGGTAGTTTTGGGCTGGATTGTATGCATAACCGAAGGCGATCGCCGCCTGCGGCGTGCGCGAGTTCAGGATGTCTCCCTGGCCATACCCCGGGTTGCCGGATATTTTGTATAGCACCCTGGCTGTATACATCATCTCGCCGGTCAGGAAGCGGGTGTCATAGTTGTAGGTTCGTGCATTCCCATTAAAGGCCGTCGTCGAGGTGTCGGGCAAATACTGGCTGACGGCAGTGCCTTGCCGCGTCAGGTTCGTCCCTGCTCCATTCCAGATGCCGATGGCATAATTAACCTTATATTGATCTTCATCGCTTAGAACGGTGATACCGATGTCACGACTGTTGACTTGGTTGGCAGCGAAGGCTCTCTGAACAATCAGATTATCCGCGAAGGATGACGTGGCGAATGAGCTTATGAGGGCGCGATTGAACCACACCCGCTGTTGGCCGACTTGGACGGTGGCGATTGGTATATGCCAGGATGCGATGTAGGCATCGAGGAGAGCGACCCTCCCGCTGCCGCCCTCCTGATTGAAGGGGGCCTGATCCATCGCCAAGCTGACGTTGTAGCGTAAGTCTGGATCGAAGGCATATCCCAGGAATTGGAGGCGGGTGCGGGGGACCGTAAAGGTACTCGAGTCGCTTTGGTTCCGGACTGCCCGAAACTCTACCTGGCCTCCCAGAATCTCTGGATTTCTCGAGTCTCCAATCGCTCCCCAGGCATTATTGTAGGCACTATAGCTGTACCGCACCTGGGTGAGCAGGCGGAGCTTCAAGAAAAACTTCTCTCCCACACGGATGTTTAAGCCGTTATTGACGTCGATATTGAAATTTGGTTTGGAGACGCGTTCTTTCGTCTCTAGAACCTTCAGGCCTTTCTCGTACTCTTCTTGGGTAATGATGCCCTTGAGGTAGAGGTATTTCAGGCCTGGGTCCTCGCCGGAGTAGTACTCCCACCGGCCATCTTTCTTGACAAGTTGGCCCTCCTCCACTGCATGTGCCGTCGGTATTGTCCCGCCCAGGAGCCAGCCAAGAATAACGGGGATGTTGAGTAATGCGAAGGCTCTCATCGCCTTTATCCTCCAAGTTAGTGATACGTCTAGCTGTATTAGGAATAAAAATATTATTAATCATGATATTATAAATCATCTGTATTCCGATGATGTATAAAATATATCAAGTTGAATAATATTGTCAACAAAAGATTGGAAAAGTCGAGGTTCTGAATCATGGCCGAAAGTGTTATTTATGATTGACATATGTAAAGCATACTGTCATTTTCCGGCCTGCCATGAGAAAGCCTACTTCGACCCAGGACACGCAACCCATCGAAAATCTGTTGGCCCAGACTAGGCAGGCTAGAGCTCTTTCCCGTGCTGACCTTGCGGAGGGGGCGGGTGTCACGCGTCAAGCCGTTCATGCCATCGAGACTAATCAGTATCTTCCGACCACAGCAGTGGCTCTCCGGCTTGCCGAGGCCCTGAACTGTCGTGTGGAAGATATCTTTCGTTTGATTCCTCAAGAGGAAATTGTTGAAGGCGAATTGTCTGCCGCGGTGAAGGTTCCAATGGCTCTGCAGGAGTCTGTTCGAGTGAAGGTGGTGCGCGTTGGCTCGCGATACATCGTGAGACCTGTCGTGGATTTAGGGGAAGCTCTCAACTACGCCGTTCCGGCAGATGGTCTCGTGGTTCATTCCCCTCAGGTGGAAGCTGGGGCGATACAATCGATCCGACATGTTCAGGTTCGCCTGCTACGGGATCGTCGCGTGATTGAACAAGAGATCGCCATAGCAGGTTGTGATCCCTCGGTGTTTCTGGCCGGCGACTATCTACGACGACAGAAGGATAGTTGTTTGGTGGTGGGATGGAATCTGGGGAGTGCCGCCGCCATTGATGCATTACAGCGGGGAGAGGTCCATATCGCCGGTGTGCATGTGGTGGACGCACTGTCAGGAGAGTCCAACCTGCCGTATTTACGCCGCCACCTCAAAGGCGATGATTATCTCGTCGTGACCTTCGCCGTGTGGGAGGAGGGCTTGCTGGTGGCGACCGGAAATCCAAAATCTATTCGAAGTGTCGATGATCTTGGCCGCCCTGACATTCGGCTTGTCAATCGTGAGGAAGGGGCCGGAGCTCGGCTTTTACTCGATCAACGATTGGTTGCGGCGGGAATCGCGACCGGAAACGTCGCCGGATATGAGACGCATGCGCGCTCTCATTTTCAAATTGCCCGCACGATTGCCGAGGGACATGCAGATGTGGGCGTCGGGGTGCGCGCAGCGGCCCAGTTATTCGGACTGGATTTTCTTCCCCTTCAGCAAGCCCGGTACGATCTTGTGGTGCCAAAAAGTCACCTGAACGATCATCCCAGCATCGAGACCTTCCTCAACATTCTCGTGAGCCGTCCCTTCCGGACGGAGATCGACGCACTCGGCGGATACGACATGAGCCAAACCGGGAAAGTCCACGCGCTACGGCCATGAAATCACGGATTTCTTCAATGGCCTGGCTGCCATGCCTTGCCCTCTCGTTCAGTCTGTTGTGTGTTGCCACAGTATCTTCTGTTTCTGCCGAGCCGCTGATCATCGCTGCCTCGCCCAGTCTGGCCACGCCGCTTGAGGCGCTGGCGCGGGCCTACGAATCGATTCATCCCGACGTGCAGGTGAAATTGTATTTCGATTCCGGATTGGACCTTCGCCGTACCATCGCCGGCATGGAGAATAGTCCCACGGGACAATACTTTATCGGTACCGGGCCGATTCACCTGATTGCGCCAGGCGGTGACGAGCTCATTACCCGGCTACAGCAAAAATATTATGTATTACCCGGCGCGACACGACCCTATGCGACCGTCTCTCTGGTCATGGTCGTGCCTGAGGCGCTGGTCGAGGCGCCCACGTCATTCGAGGCGCTGGCCCGCGACACCCATATGCGTGTGGCCGTCGCAGATCCCGAATTGACCCTCTTGGGGCAGAAGACCCGTGAGCTCTTCAAGGCTCTGGGGATTGCCCAGGTCTTGAACGATCGGCTGGATGTGGCGACGGATGCTCGCGGGGTCGTGGATCATGTGTTGAACGGGCAGGCCGACGTGGGGATTATTTTCGGCCCGGACGCAGTCGAAAAGGCTGAGCGAGTTCGAGTGGTAGCCGTGGCACCGGAGAAGGTCGGCCGCCCCATCCAGCATTCAATGGCGATGGAACGGTATTGCCCGAATCGTACGCTCTGCGACAAGTTTCTTGCCTATATTCAGTCCGCGGAGGCCGGGACGATTCTGAAACGGCTCGGTTATGGGGTGCCGAGGAAACAGTAGATGCTGATCGATGGTGAACTGGTGCGTGGAGGATGGTGATGTGGTTGCCAAGTGAAAAGAGCTCGTTCTTGATTATGAGGGTCGGACTGTCGTTGAGCGCATTGTTGCTGGGCGGCTGCGCAAGGCTGCCCTATACGACGGCGGTGGTGCATGACGATCAACGCGTGGCGGTAATGCTCCAGCAGGAGGTCACACCGGTTAGATATAGCCATCCGGTTGAGATCGCCCCGCAATATATTGCGGCCATTCTTCGTGGATTCTCTCTGCGCGAACAGCAGCGCTTGCCGCTTCGGTGGTTTGCCGAAGAAACTCCGCCCAATAAGATCTTTCGCGAAGATGAATTAGAGGTGCTGGCCCCCCAGCTTACGGAGGGGTTCCAGAAGGTCGGGCCAGAGGAGCGAGTCTATTTCCAGGTATTTGCCCCAGGCTTTAATCCCCAGTATGGCCGTGATGTGACCGGTGGCTGGATTGCCGTCCGCGGGCAGTACCTGCATGTCACGATTGACTATTTTCATGCCCAGCAGCCCGTTAGAAAATCGGATGCGTACGACCTCAATTATCCGACGCCATGGACCCCTCCTAAGATGTATCTGCTCTACTTCGAGCCAGGCCGCTTCTATCTCACCGATCCTAAGACGAGTACACGCGCGGTGGATTATCGGGAGTTTCTCAAAACGATCCCATCACCATAGGGAGTCGGGGCTGCTTCTTGCGACCCGACATATATTTTCATCACGATTTCCTATCACGTTATACGCCAGTGCGAAGCGGAGGATCTTGAGATGCAAAGGATGGTGTCGCGGATCTCATTCATTGGTCGGAATTATTCTGGGTGTGGGATATGGGTTGTCGGTCTTTCCCTCATCTTGTTTTGTTTCGGCCTGTTCGATGCACTGGAGGCGGTTTCGGCTGAAGCCGGACGGCTGGTGGAGAAGGACGGAAAGTATGTGTTCGTGGAGAGCATGGATCCGGCGACCAAGTTGCTATTGGAGCGGGCAGTCAAGCAAGGGGTGATTACGTCGGACGAGTATGCAGCGGTCATGAAAGAGTCGCAGGAGCGCACGTACCTACTTCAGCCCAGTTTCCATGCCTGGTATGACCGTGGATTCAACTTTTCTATGAATGACAATGCGTTCCTGCTGAAGATTCGCGCCCGGTTTGCCACGCGCTTTACGCAACGATCGCGGAATGAGGCGTATCGAGAATCCGGAGACTCGAAGAACTTCCCGGAGTTATTGGGAGTTTTCGGCGACTATCGTGCCAACCGCTCGGGTGAGGACGCATCGTCGTTTAATATCAGAACGGCACGCCTCTATTTCATGGGACACCTCTTCGACCCGGATTTCAAATATTATATTCAATTGGCCGGTGAGACGGCGGAAAATGCCCAGGCGCCGGGCGCCCTCTCCGTCTTCGACATGAATGTGACGAGTACACATTTGCCGTGGCTCAACGTGCAAGTGGGCCAGTACAAAGTGTACTTCAATCGGTCGCAGATCAATTCGACGGCTTCGATGCAGTTTGCCAGCCGTGCGCTTGTCATGGATGCCTTTACGGCAAGCGGGATCAATCGCCGCGATGTCGGGATCACGTTTATGAACGACGAGGAGATCTACCCCATAAATTATTATCTGGGAGTTTTTAACGGATCCGGCCCGCTGGTGAACCGGTTCGCACAGTTTACGAGTGAAGAACCGACAGTGGGGTGTCCGGGCGGACAGACGGGAGGGAATCCCTTTCCCTCACCGGCCTCCTGCCCGGTCAATCAGCGTAATCTCAATGCCAATGTGCGGACGAATGTGAACCAGTTGATGTATGTGGCACGGTTGCAAGCCAATATTCTTGGTCGGGCCGGGTATGGGGAAGGTGATCTGGCCTACTCGGAGGCTCCTCAAATGGCTGTGGGGGCAGGCTATGCCTATAATCCTGGCATTGATACGAGTACGGACAACGCCTTTGTCGGCATCGATCTCGCCAACCTGAGTGTGCGACGCGCCTTGGCCACATATGGCAACGGCCGGATGTTGGGGCAAGGAGTCGTGGACTTCTCAACCTGGACGTTGGATTATGCCTTCAAATATCGCGGGTTCTCGCTGCAAGCGGAATATTGGTTCAGAAATGTCACCCGGCATAATAAGGGGATTCCCTGCTTACAGACTGCGGTTACGGGAGGGGCTTGTACGGTCTCTGCGCCGCAGCAGTTCGGCAATGCGACCGGCTGGTACGTGCAGTCCGGCTACTATTTGATACCGAGAAAAGTGGAATTCGCTGCACGATATGCCTGGTGGGATCCGGATACCAACTCGGGAAGCGATCTCATTAAAGAGGTCGATCTCTCCTTGAACTGGTTTTTGAGCGGTACCTATGACCATCAGATCATGCTGACCTATTCCAACGTCGCGATGGGGCAGGGCGGCTTTGCCATTGGACGCAGTGCACCATTGCCCGCCGTGGGCGGTACCTTTCCCTCCGGGACCGTGCCACTGGATGCCCATGCGGGGACGCTGATCGAAAATGCCGTTCGGCTCCAATACCAAATCTTTTTCTGAGGAGTATGGTCTATGGTTCGCATAATACTCGTGTTGCTGGTACTGCTCCTGTGCCCGGTGCCGTCGGTCTTTGCCGACGAGTTTGCCGTAGCTGCTGCGTCTGATCTGAATTTTGCCATCAAGGAGTTGATCGTGTTGTATGAGAGGGAGACCGGCCACCACGTGAAGTTGTCGCTAGGATCATCGGGGAATTTTTATGCGCAACTCCAGCAAGGGGCGCCGTTCGACCTCTACTTCTCGGCGGACATCGGGTATCCACGAAAGTTGGAAGAAGCGGGACTTACTGTGCCGGGAACGTTGTATCGGTATGCGGTGGGACGAGTCGTGCTCTGGGCACCGAAGACTTCGCCTCTCGATGTGTCGAAGGGGCTCACGATCCTGCGCGAGCCGACGGTGAAGAAAATTGCGATTGCCAATCCCAAGCACGCGCCCTATGGTCGTGCGGCGGTGGCGGCCATGGAGCAGAGCCAGGTGTATGCCGACGTGAAGGAACGCCTGGTGCTTGGCGAAAATATTTCCCAGGCGGCGCAGTTCATCGAGTCGGGGGCCTGCGATGTCGGGATCATTGCCCTGTCTCTGGCGCTGGCTCCGGCGATGAAAGAGCGCGGCACCTTCTGGGAGATTCCTGCGGATGCCCATCCACCCTTGGAACAGGGAGCGATCATCTTGAAGCAGTCTAAGCATCAAGATGCCGCCAGGCGATTTCTCAATTTCATGAAGAGTCCCCAAGGGCAGGAGGTCATGACTCGCTATGGATTTACGTTGCCGAATTAGTCGCTGGATGCCATCGCTCTCGGTCGTAGCGGCCTTGGTGATCGCCGGTTGTTCCGAAGCCGTACTATTAACCCGTGAAACAGGCCAGGGCGGAGTGGTGACGTATCTCTACAAAGAGGAGCGCGGCGGTCCGATGGGATCGCTGCATCGACGGGAGGCGCTGAAGGTGATGGCGGGTAAATGTCCATCCGGCTATACCGTCCTGAAAGATGGCCAGGTGCAAAGCTATAGCAGCGCGTCCAGCGTCGAAGGGGCTGAAGGAGAGGAGAGTTCCCGGCGTTGGGGAATTCAGTTCGAATGTAAGACATCTGGGACTGACGCAAGCAGCGGGATGGCTCACAGGGACAAGTAGAGTTGAGTCGTTCGATGGCCGGCTGAAAGTCCCCAGCCGTAACAGAACGGAGGATCCCCTGAAACTGGGCGCGAGAAATCAATTCCAAGGCCAAGTCGTTCGCATAACCGAGGGGCGGGCAATGGCGGAAGTCGTGGTGAAGGTGGGCAATTTAGAATTCGTGTCGGCGATCACCGAAGGCTCTGTCGAAAATATGGGCATT
Organism: uncultured Nitrospira sp.; assembly: GCA_964493335.1. Taxonomy (GTDB): domain Bacteria; phylum Nitrospirota; class Nitrospiria; order Nitrospirales; family Nitrospiraceae; genus Nitrospira_A. The sequence continues at coordinate 11,617 of CAZBNV010000019.1, read as the reverse complement.
AGGATTGGCGATGCCATGACGGTTGCGGTAAAAGCAACTAATGTGATCGTCTTAAAATAATCCTGCGTCGGCCCTCAGCGGGAGCTGATCCGGTACAACCATATCGGGCGTGGACGGGACAATGAACTGGATTGCGATTTGGGTGACGTTCAAGCTGGCTGCGCTCACGGCGCTGATCCTCTTGATTGTAGGACTGCCTATTGCTTACTGGGTGAGTTTTTCGCGCCGGCGCTGGAAGTTTCTCATTGAATCGGTGGTGGCGCTTCCGCTGGTGCTGCCGCCGACCGTGCTTGGATTTTATATTCTTGTCGCGATCGGTCCGCACAGCCCTTTCGGACGGTTTTATAACGAGCTCGTCGGGCACCCGCTGCCCTTTACCTTCGAAGGCCTCCTGCTCGCATCCATTCTCTACAGTCTTCCGTTTGCAGTACAACCGTTTGTCGCGGCGTTCGAACAGGTGGATCGACGGTTGATCGAGGCCTCCTGGACGCTCGGCGTGTCCAAACTCAAGACGTTTTTCAAACTCATCATGCCCTTGTCCAAGGCAGGATTGCTGACCGGTGCCGTGCTGAGTTTCGCCCATACCATGGGTGAGTTCGGGGTCGTGTTGATGGTCGGAGGTAACCTCGAAGGTGAGACGCGCACGGTCTCCATCGACATCTATGATGAGGTACAGGCGTTGAATTATGCCGGAGCTGCCAAGACCGCGCTCTTTCTCCTGGTCGTTTCCTATGCCGTCTTGCTCTTGGTGTACGCGGTCAATCGCAACGTTTGGGCAGCATGGCCGCAGAAATAGACATCCATATCGTCAAGACGTTCCCAGGTCGCACGCCCATTCGGGCTCGTATTCGGTACCCCGTCGAAGCGTCGACAGTGTTAATTCTCTTCGGTCCGTCGGGGTCCGGCAAGACTACGATTCTCCGGTCCGTGGCCGGATTGGAATGGCCTGAGGAGGGGAGCATTCAGTTTGTTTCAAGAGTGTGGTTGGATACCAGAGCAGGCATAACAGTCCCGCCACAAGATCGGCACATCGGCTATATGCCGCAAGACTACGCGCTCTTTCCCACCTATACCGTCGCGGGAAATATCGCCTATGGGCTCAGCCATCTGTCCACGCATGACCGAAAGAAGCGCGTGGACGAGATGCTGGATCTCTTTCAATTGCGCGGCTTCGAGTCGGCCAAACCGCGTGAACTCTCCGGTGGACAACAACAACGAGTGGCGCTTGCCCGTGCGGTCGCGCCTCGACCGCTGTTGCTGCTCCTGGATGAGCCGCTCTCCGCGTTGGACGCGCCGACTCGCTTGCACCTGAGAGATGAACTGCGGAGTCTTCTCAAGCAATTGGCGCTGCCGTCAATCATTGTGACGCATGACTGGGCGGAGGCCCTGACGATGGGCGATGTGATGGCTGTCATCAGCGCCGGGGAGGTGCTTCAGGTGGGAGCGCCGATCGAGGTGTTCAGTCGTCCGCAAAATGCGGATGTTGCGCGCGTCGTGGGAATCGAGACGGTCGTGAAGGGGCGGGTGATCGGATCAGCGGACGGCATGTTGCGCGTGAGCGTGAACGGCACGACGTTGACGGCTGTCGAACCTGAGTCGACAGGGCCGGATGTGTTTGCCTGTATCAGGGCAGAAGACGTGGTCTTGGAGCGAGGACACGCTATGGCGAGCAGCGCGCGGAATCATCTCGTCGGGACTGTCACAGCGATCACCCTGCTCGGAGCGTTAGCACGGGTGACGATCGACTGCGGGTTTCCGCTTGTGGCCATGGTCACTCGCTCGGCCGTGGAAGAGTTCGGGCTGGTATCAGGTGTTCCCGTGGTGGCCGCGATCAAGGCAGGAGCGGTTCATGTGGTGTCGAGGCAAGGCGATTAGCAGGATGCTGAAAAAGTCCGCCAGCGGCGTTCTCGCGTCGTTCAGACCCTCGCCGTACCCAGAAAGTACGACTCGCTTCCCAGACACTGCCGTCTCACCGGCGTCCACAGACCTGGCGCTCATTATTCTTCGCGCCGTGGACCTCGCTGCGGCCTTGCTGGACGATCTTTTGAGCATCCTGCAGGTATATTGATCCGGGGTTTCAGGTGTCCGGCACGTCGGTTTTATAGGGCTCAAAGTATTTCTTGCCCAGCCTGTTAGTGGATGGTGATGCCGTCTCACAAGACTGGAGAGTCTCCTGACTAAAACGCACCGGTGATGCTGGCCCCGAATTTATCCCGCACGATGGGTGTGGCTTCTTCGATGTTCAGCTTCTTTTGGAGCACATGGGCGACTGAGCGCATTTTGTATATTCGAGGCTGATTGTTTTTCCCCTGCTCAGTGACCAAGACGTCCGCCACGCAGAAATAGGTAATGTCCTCGCTCTGTTGCGGCTGTGTCATTCCCGGATAGCCCCCGCGGCCGCTCATCGCCATCCGCATCATGGCATTGATATCGGGTATCGCCCCGCCTCCCATTGCCATTCCGCGCATCGCTTGGGCATTCATCCCGCTGCCCGCCAAACCACCGAACATGCCGCTCATGGCATCCATGTCGAGTCCACCTGCGTTCGCGAGCGGCGTCCCTCCGCTGCCGATGCCCGCGCCGAAGCCGGCCTTGGCGACCGTCTCGGGTCTGACCCCATCTCCCGCCTTGTGACAGTACACCACCTGGGTCTGCAGCCAGTAGGCCGCTTCTAGTGGATCCTTGACGACCTGGTATCCCTTGGCGCTCAGTCTGGCGGGAATATCTGAAGGGGTTGCGCCCTGGTTTTCAGAGGTGTTGCGGATTTGCACATAGATAGTACGCGCGGCACTTGGCGGCAGGAGGATGGAGGTGTCGTTGACCAATCCGGAGCGCAAGACGTTGCTACAGCCGGTCATCAAAAACAGGCCGACAAGCAGTCCGGTGGTGCTGCGGTATTGGTATCTGTTCCCTGGTTTGTTCATCGAAAGTCAGAAATGTCCCGCCACTGACGCACTGAGTCGCTGTTGCACCAATGGCGTGGCTTCTTGCTCATCGAGTTTCCTCTGGTGCACGCTTGCCGCTAGACGAGTTTGGTAGACACCCGGAGGAGGCGGCGTACCGGGCTGTGACACGGGAAGCGCCCCACCCGTTTTCGCCAACTCTGTAATTTGGAGATCTGCCACGCAGGCATAGTTGATGTTCTCATTGGCATCGGGCCGTGACGGTCCGCCGAACATATTGCCCACGGCGTTTCCAATTCCCTCAGCGGCATTGAGTCCCATGCTGGCAGCGCCTCCGACGAGAGCGCCCTGCGGCCCCGCCATGCTCGCCATGCCCGTCAAGCCGTGCAGCCCCGACATGATGGAACTGCCGATTCCCGAGCCATAGCCCCCGGCGACCATGTCTTCAACCGGGAGTTCGACCTTGGCTTGGTTGCAATAGACGATGTTCGTCAGCACCACATAAGCCGCCGCCTGGGGGTCCTGCACAATGTGGTATCCCTTTGCGCCCAGCCGTGATCTCAGATCGTTCAGTGACATGTCCTGATTGTCGGAAGAATTGCGATTCTGTAGGAAGACCGTTCGCGCTGTTGAGGGTGCCAACATGATGCTGTTGCTGGCCAGTAGATCGGTGTCCCGGACGTTGGCCGCACAGCCGGTCAACAGGAGGGTCGCTGCCAGAAATCCGAGGAAGGAGCCTGGAGCCATCTGTGCTTTCATGGGAAGTGCGAGGTGGCTGTGCGAGAGGGACTCGCGGCGCGATTCTAGGTGAACGTTGCGCATATTTGCAATCGGGAAAGTGATGAAATTCCGAAAAATCACATGGCCAAATTTTCCGAGAAATCTCTCCCCAAAATCTGTGGATATCCCTGTTGATACTATCCATCCCAACTGCAAACACACCCGCTAATTCACGCCGTATACCATGTTGCCTATTTTTTAAGCATAGAGATTGGAACCAGCCACGACCACACTATCTTGTGGTTAACATGAATGCTGTATGTATTAGCATTCAGTTTTTTGACAGACTAGGTATGTTGGCCAGGCAGCCTGTGGATAGGTTCTTTATTTCTATGGATCTTCCAGATCTCTCTTGACTTATGCACAGTAGCTCTAGTCCGTGAGAACATTTGCGCTCGTGATGCGAAGAAAAACCGCCGTGCGAAAGGCCATCCGAACTGTCAAGAATGAAATCTAAGGAACTTGACATGAGTGCTACTACTGTGTAACCATTGGTTACATGATGACAGCCGATGAATTCCGTCGCATTCGGGAAGAATTGGGGTTGACGCAGGAGCAACTGGCGGTGGCGCTTCAAACGACGCGTGTGTCGATTGCCCGTTATGAGTCAGGGATGCGGCGCATTAGTGGAGCCGTGCAGGTAGCGGTCACGCAGCTGTCGAGGAGGATTCAAATTCCCATGGCCGGAGTGGTGGCGGCCGGCTTACCGATTGAACCGGTGACTCAATCGGAATGGGTGGAGGTGCCACCCAGCATGGTGCGATACGGTGAAACGTTCGCACTCCGTGTAAAAGGGAATTCCATGATCGAAGACGGGATCCTCTCCGGCGATGTGGTCGTGGTTCGGAAACAGCCGACCGCGCAAAACGGTCAGACGGTGGTGGCATTGGTGAATCGGGAAGCGACGATCAAAACCTACTTCAAGCGCGAACGCCACATTGAGCTCCATCCTGCGAATGCCGCGATGCAGCCATTCGTGGTCACACCTGCGGATGAATTTACCATCGAGGGCGTGCTTGTCGGCGTGATTCGACATTGCGATAACACGTAATCCAAGGAGGGCACGGTGATGACTCATCAGCAGCAGGCGATGGTTGAGCGTGTGGATGAACTGGAGCGGATGATCGTCCGGCTGAACGGACGCATCGGGGAACTGCAACGTGAACTCAAGCACACCAAGGGTGTCTCGTTCATAGGAGGGGCCAGTGGCTCGCGGCTGCGAATGTTTTTGGGCGGAATCAAACCGGTTATCGTGAGTCCTACTCCCATTCGAGAGAACAGGAGGGTCCAACGCCATGATCTCTGTCTCTTCTGACATCGATACCTCGACTGCTGGTTGCTGCGCCGATTGTGGACAGATTGTGATGCGGCGAACGCCGCTCTTCGATGAGGAGGCCAAGGTCACTCGCGAACTTTGCATCCGCTGTCTGGTGTTTGCTTATCAGCGCCGGCAGTTTAGCTCTGGATGTTGCGGGTGAGGGCACAGTCTTTGACGTAGGGCGCCGAGTGCAAAGAACCAAGGCGAGGCATGCATTACGCTGGGCGCTAACCCTACGCCGCTAAGCCGATCGAGACATTCAGGTTACTACAATGCCTTCATGTTCCATTTGGAGCTTGAACCAGCCATGAAATCCATAAGCAGATACCTTCCATGTTGCGTGTGGGCAGTTGGTTTGGGGACCCTCCTCACGGCGGGTCACCTGTTGGCCCAGCCCGGCCAAGCCAACACTTTCAATCAGCAGGACACTAGAGTGTTCAAGGCGGCGGCTTGCACAAAAGATCACCGGCCAGTTGAAGCGCTGTACTACATCGTGGCCAGCCGGTCCGACCTGGCTAATGGAAAGTCGTCTCCATCATCGCAGCTGATGAAAGAAGCAGTGGATGGCAACTGGCGACAGATTGCCTCGCGGTTGACCATGGAGCAAGTGATGGAGGAACGCTTTGCCGACACCTATCACGCTCTCTTGAACGAGATGATCCCCCTTTTACAGCAGGCAGTTGAGGAGAAAAGTGGTGTGTCCATCTCAGTCTCTGAAGTCAACAGCAGACCGATGGACCAGGCCAAGGACCAAGACGTTCCAGCTTGCGGTTAGAGGCACAATGCCTTCGCTCTAATTCCACGGACACCGGCAGGCCATAGTTGTGCTTGCGCGAAACTCCCCGCGAGATGCGTAACCCATCTTAGAGAAATCAATGTCCTCAGCAAGCGCCCTGGTCGGAGTTTGAACTCCGATGTCAGAGTGCTTATGCCCTCAACCGTCGCCGTCTGGTATGTACATGTCGGTGATCACTACGTCCAACGGATTCTCTCGAAAAAGATGGATGCCCTGTGCCCCTGTGGACGCTTCCTGCACCACATATCCAGCCTGTTCCAGGATGTGCGAAATAGAACCTCGATATACTCAATGAGTAACATGCAACCATAAATGCGTGTGCTCGTATACCTGGAACCTCATCTAGGGCTAGCTCTCTCATGGCCGGGTCATTCGACTCTACTGATTTCTCTAAAGTTACGCGCCATGCCGCAGGCCCTAGTATCCCGTCGGGTAGTCATCGAACGCATCCCACGCTATGCTCCGGGCTCCAGGGAAACCTTCAACTCAACCGGTACTCATGGCGAGCAAGGTCCTCGTGATCAATGGTCCGTTGAATTCCTCTGACGGGCAGGTTCTCAGGCTGACTGCTAGCGTACGACGAGCGAGCTGCGCAAACTCCACGGATCGCAAAAACTGACCCCTGCGAGGGGATCTCCCGGTGTCTTCTCGAGGATCTTCACATACGATAGCCCGAAGGCTTGATGCTCACCACTGGAGGGGTCCATGAGAATAGGTAGTGTGGCGGGAGTTTCGCTCTGTACGGTATTGTTCATGGTGACGACGGCTCGGCACATAGTGAACCGGCAATTAGCGAAGCGTTCCCTCAGGGGCCAGTTCCGCCAGAGCGCATAGAGGCGACTCGCGAGTTAGAATCGACCGCCGGGATGAACTCGCTACGGGCTGAAGCCCATGCCAACCAACACCGGCTCCTCGAGCAATATCTGAAGGCGGGTTGGCAGCGGACCTGTGACGAAAGCCGAGCTGCACTTCCCCAATTGGATGAAGCGATCCTCCTGGCGCGAGATTCTGCCAATGTCGAAGAGGAGCCTCAACTGAGGCGCAAACGAGATGAAGTGGCCCTTACTATCGCGGAGACGTGTGCCGAAACCTCTTCTAGCCCCTCTCAGCCATAAGTCGTTCCGTCCGTTTGAGCGCTTGTGCTCACCTTCTGGACCGGCTTGGCTCATACCATTGGCCGAATTAAGCGAATAGTGTGTTACGGCATGAAGAATGTCTATTAGTAAGCTCTCCCTGAGCTTCGGCGGAACCTCTTAGCCGTGGAGGAACCACCAATGGGTCCAAACAATCTGGAGGGAATCGGACACCTCCAGACTGCTCATTTGCACGTGTGGATGGCTGGTCACAAGCCTGAGTCACATTATTACCAAGATTACCAAGCGGCCAAGAGTGAGCTGATGAAACGCGAGACTCAACGGCCTGGATCAAGTGGGGAGTTCTTGCGGGATGGTGAGGATGACTCTTTCTCGTCCCTATACAGAATGTTTGTGCAGGCCTAATTTTCTGAGTGCTTCGAGTTACAGTCTTGATGCCAACACGGACATACCTGTGGTTTGACCGCCCGGGGAATCGCGGTGGCACAACGGTCGCCACAGTAACCCTTGCCATCAACTCGGCCCCTATAGACCGGATGCGCACACTTCTGTAATCCCATAGGTATCCCACAGACAGTAATGCATCATGTAGTACACAGGACGAAGGAGTGGTGCCACTAGTGATATCCCTACCCGCCACCGAGACAGCGCGTCTCATCCGTGCTGAACCTCTTAAATGTTATATCGGATGGGGAGCGACCTCGATCACGGGTGGCCGGAGCAACACAGGCTCGTGATATATTCGGCAATCAATCCGCATTCTTCATTGGTGTGTTCACTACTACGTGTCACGGTGAGAGAAGAGCTTCTGTAGAGAGGATGAAATCGAGCACTTCCTGTCGGACGCCATAGGCGGGTGGTGCGGAGCTGGGCTTGACCATGGTCGGACCTCCCAGGTAAGTAGTGATCGGAAGGCATACTTGTACCGATCTTTTACTGTGTCAGCCACTCGTAAGTTCCCTTATTTCGTAGCCACAGGTTACTAGTCCTCTATCCGCTATCTCCAATCAGGGGCCACGAGATCCCGCCGTGCGGTTTCGGTCACATGCAGCTCCTCGCCCTCGACAACATTAGACTTACGGCCATGCGGACTAAATGAAAGTTGGCTCCTGTGGGGGCACGTCGGATTTGGAATAGTCTCGTCGGGGCTGGAAAGCAAAAATGGGCCTCCCACGCATTCACGCTGGCTTCGCGTGGTGATTTCAGAAGTATCGAAGGATCTGCGTGCGGTGGGGAGCGCTGAGGCGTCAGGCGGAAAGGGAAGCGGAGGCTGCATTGATCCGCAGCCGGTGCCGCTCTGGGAATGCAGAAAGCCAAGAGAGGATAATTTTTTCTTTATATCGCGCGCGCCGTTCACCCCACGCTGAGCAGTTGCATCTGATCGTCACATGGATAACGTAGCGTGCAGAGGCGACTCTACCTGTGTATGCAAGACACGCGGTGGTATGGGATGCCGACTGTGTGAGGACATTTACGGTTCCACATCTCGCTCAAGGTGTGTCACCACTTCCTGACCGGTTGCTGTCAGCCCGATCCATGCTAAACGATTCTTTTCCAGGAAGGGAATCAGCCCCAGTGCATCGAGTCGATGCTCAACGGTGGCATTGCTCTCCAGCTGCAGCCATTCAGTATCGACCTTCAGGCGAAAGATACGACAATCACCCTTCCTCCTGAGTTGCAGTTGTCCGGCGTTGGATGAAGCCTCTATCCAGAAGTGGCGTAAGAAGAGGTAGCATTCGAGGAGATGTCGTTGAGTGAGCATTCGTTGGTCGTTCACACGTGCCCCTAGGCATCGGAAAGCATTGACCTTGGGGCATCACTTTACTCAGCCATGCACGAAATACCAGCCAGGATTGTGCCTAGGGTAGGCCTACCTACCACTGGCACCTATGTGCCGGCCCCTAGGAGATTGTGAGATGAGCTTCTCGGGGGATGTGGAGAATTTTAGAATAGATGCGTTAGTGGTGGCATAGGCCTTCTAGGGCTTAGCTCCCACATGCATCGTTATTTTCTGTCTTTGATCCTTGCAATGACCGCCGCTGGCCAGCATTTTACGTCCGCCTAGGACCTGGCCTTCCGTGTATCTCGATCTTCAGCACATTCTGCCGCAATGTCCCATCAGCTCGCCACACCTATTCCCGTTTCTTGACCTTTTCCATCTTGCATCGAATACACGTCCAGATCTCTGTTCCTGGCTGAGTGCCAGCGTTCTGATTCATGATGCTGCCACAGCGTGGGCATTTCTCACCGGCTGGAACGGTCATTCTGTAGCTCCGGGGAACAGAGAAAACGAAAGGTGCTACTTCACGATTCGATTTCGCACCAAGTACGAGCCAATTTCAGGCTTGCGGCTGCCGGCGGGTCCGCTAGGATTGGTATCGGCATACGACCTGGATGGACGGCTCTTGAAGAGCCACAGTTGCGAGACAGCCATCGGGACGTTTGCCGCTGGAGTGCCGGGTCCCTGAAATTTCATCATCCCTTGGGTCTGGACCAGGACGGAGCCACTCGCGTTCGAGGCATTCAGAGATCGTCCGCCCATCAGTTCGATGAGGGTTTCAATTGGGGCGTGATTGCTCTCCGGAGAGGGGACGACTTGCGTCGGGCTAAACTTTGTGACCCTGGCATGGTCCAGGAGCACTCGTAACTCGGCCCCGGTCTCGTAGCGAAAACCATACGTGGTGAGGTAATCCTCCGCCCCGCCCAGGACGTCCAAATACGAGAGGTTCAACGTGGCTGTTAAGTCCAACCATTCGAGGTTGGTCTCGGTGTCTAAAGTCTGCAGTCGATCTCGAGTGCCCGGCACTAGATTTTGTTGTACGAGCGCCATCCTTTATCTCCCTCTGCTTGTTAAAGCTTACTCTATGGTCCTTGCCGCTGGAGCCCGTGGTTTATCCCGCAGACCTTCCAGCTACTCCCACAGACAAGGAGCAACTTCCTCTTCGGTAACAGGTCCTTGCTCACTTTACGTTGACCAAGGCTATTCACCGGTCTTGGGGACGGTCGGCAATTTCATCACCTTGACATGAACTCGGTAGTGGCGAGCTGCGTTGGTGATTGTCTCTTGTATCACTGTGGGTTTTTCGACGAACGACAAGGTGTGGGTCACCCCCTTTTGTGGATCCGTGCAGGAGAAGGGGCTCCCAAAGGCGTTGTAGAACAGCACCATGAGCTGATCAAAGTCGGTGCCTTCTAGCTCAAGCGTTTTTTCGTGGATGCCTTGGCCCGTTCTCGGCATGGCAGCGTTGTGCACCGCCAGAATCTCCAGCATCATCGGCACGAGCAGGGCAGGGCAGTGGTTGAGTGGTGCGGATGAAGATGACATATGGGTCCCTCTGACTAACTGCGGAGGAGTGCAATCCAAAGTGCCTGGAATTTAGTTATGTCTGTGTCGAGTGTGGGCGGTTCATTGTAAATCGCCACACCACAAAGTCGAAATGACCTTTACCGCCTTCAACGATACGCAGATCAACTCATATTCGTGCAGGAACCCGCCAAGCAGAAACCACACGCCAGGCTGCGCGGAATTTATTGGCGATGTAGAGTAGGCCATCACAGTTTCTCGGGCAAGGTGTCATCCCTTCCGATCGCTGTTCCTCTAAACACTGGTGGATATACTTAGGACCATGACCGTGGGCTCGCCTGCGCGGATACCGGTAGTTGAGAAAGCGCTGAAGGGCACGCGTAGGCACCATGCGTCTGTGTTCCTCCGAATTGCACTGAGTGTGACGGTGAGTCAGTAGGTTGGGGCACACTTCGGGCACACCATAACCGGCTAGGGGCGTCACCGTGTAAAAGGCGGGGGCATAGGGGGATTTTTCTCCACAGAAACGGCGTTGGTTCTCTGTCCACTAGACTTCAACAGTTCGCCCTCAAATATCGCGTCAAGAACGCCTCACGAATGACGCTGTGCCCTTAAAGACACGACCTCGACTAGGCACATCTCTAGCCCCATCTTGCCTCGTGGTAAGGTACAACCCTCCTTTACACATTTTCAGGAGGGTTTGATATGACCACCGCAACGATTGATGCAACCGCAAAGACCTGTACGCATCCAGGGTGTTCGTGTGAGGTGGCTGGGGACTATCCATTCTGTAGCCCTGAATGTGCTGCCACGGTGAAGGTGGCAACAGAGGCCGTGACGTGCCCCTGTGCTCATCCAGCGTGTAAAGCCATCCAACTTTAGTACAGTTTCGAGTGTCCGCATTTGAGAGGAGGGCCATTCATTTCAGCAGTTTGCTTGCCTCGGCCTTGCTAGCTAGCCTCTACAGTTCGTTCAAATACTCCCGCATTCGTTCTAGGATGACACGGTCATGGTCGATCATTTTTAAATTATGTGTTTCGTCAGGCGAAAACCAGCCCATCGCCTGTCCTTCTCCTAAGTGAAGGGGTTGGTCCTGATACAGTTCAACAAACACATATAGAGAGGGTCCCGGAAATTCGGACAGTGTGCTAAGTGGTAGCCTGGCTTCACCGAAGCCACCAGCAGGTGGCGAACCAGAGGAGCGAGGCAATGAAGAGAACGAGACGGAATCACGGGCCCACGTTTAAGGCGCAAGTGGCTGTCGCTGCCATCAAAGGCGACAAGACGCTGGCCGAGTTGGCCGAGCAATTTAATGTCCATCCCACGCGATCACCGAATGGAAGCAGCCATTGCTGGCGCGGGCGGCTGACGTATTTGGCGGCACCAAACCGACGGCGGACATGCCGGATCTCAAGGTCCTCC
>CAZBNV010000018.1:16669-76381 GCA_964493335.1 uncultured Nitrospira sp. | reverse complement strand
AGCATCGGACTTCGGATCCGAGGGTTGGGGGTTCAAGTCCCTCCGGGCGCACCAGATAATCAATAGGTTGCATCTTTTCTTCAGTTTTCTCCTCTTCGCTGGTCACGGTTTTGGTCACGGTTCCAGCCAGGCTTCCTCGATTCACTGCGTCCCGAAGATGTCCTGGTGCCAGGTGGGCATACCGGAGCGTCGTCTCAATATCCCGGTGCCCCAGGATCTCCTTCACCGACACGAGATCGACCCCTGCCATGACACGGCGGCTGGCTGCGGTATGCCGGAGTGAGTGCCAACATGCGCCGGTGATCCCGGCTCGCCTCAGACCAGGCTCAAACGAACGCCGGAGGAAAGCCCGGCTGTCCATCGGGTGGGTCACGTCCTTTAAGCCTGGGAACACCCACGCCGACCGAAGGAACGAGTCAAATGACCTCAGAATGGTCTTGGCTCCTTCGCTCAAGGGCACATGCCGGGTTTTGCCTCCCTTCGGCATGGGGAGGGTCAGGACCTCGTTCTCCAGATCGACCTGGTTCCACCTGAGCGAAAACTGTTCTCCTCGTCTCAAGCCTGTCTCGACGGCGAAGGCCACCAATTTCCAGTCGTCCGGGGTCATCACGCCCCTCAGTCGGTCCAGTTCCTCACTGGTCAGGAATCGCGTCCGATTTGCTTCAGGGAAGAACTTGAGACTGGACACCGGGTTCTTGGTGAGCTTGTCATCTCTAACGGCTAGCATCAGCACATGACGAAGGAAGGCAAAATGCCGGTTGATCGTGGCATCTGCCCACAGTCGTTGCGGGTCCTTCTTGCCCACCTTCAGTTTGGCGCGCATTCTGGCTTGAATGCGCCGGAGATCGTCGACCGTAATCTGGGTGAGCACGCGATTCCCAATCAGCAGGGACCAGCGTCGTCCGTATAGCAGTTCACCTGGCTTATTGCGGTTAACAGACCCTTCAAGATAGCGATTGATCCAGGCCCGAAGCGTAATGTCCTTTCGAGGGGCGAATTTCTCGGGAAAGAAGGTTCCTTCCCGAATATCAGCTCGCAATCTGCCATAGAGCGCTTTGGCTTGTGATTTTGTATCACACCGAAACCAGCGCTCCCGACCGTGGACATAGAGCCTCACCCACCAGCCTTCGCGGCCTTTGCGCTGGGTGATCCCCCTATCCTTTCCCGCTTTGCGTGCCACGGCGGCGCTCCTTTCGTTGGTCTTCTTTGCGACTCTCTCGCCATTTGCGAGTCGCGACTCGCGTCTGACAACGAGGCCCACAGTATCTTTGATCGAAACGAATGGCCAAGTAAATCCGTTGGCACTCAGGGCAGCGACGGATGCGCCCGGCATAGTCCACCAACAGATGGGCAAACCGATATTCAAATTCTTTCACTTTCCGCTTCGTGGCGACAAATACACTTCCTTTGCGTTCGTCTTCGAGGGGTAACGTTACGATGATCGTGAATTGCGGGAACGTAAAGGCGGTGACGGCGGTCTTCCAGAGTGTTTCAAGGCTGCCCAAGACCATCGCCTGGATCTCTTTGGCCTCTCCCCGACTAGGCAGGGTGCCGCGAGCTCCCTCTCCTGGAATCGATCGGACGCTCCAGCCGGCCTCTGTCGCGATGTCCACCCCACGAGTATTCGCGACGTCATCGACAAAGCTGGCCACCTCAAATGCCAAGACCATCCATTCACTGGCCGTGAGGGTGTCCAGGTCAGTCTGAATAAACTTCAGGAGCCATCCCACCTCGCCGTCTGCGGTGGTGAGAATCCTCTCTCTCGCCTTCTTCATCTCTCCGTGAAACTGGTCATAGATGGCGACTCGATCAACCGGCATCGGGAACTCCTTCTCATGATGAGTGAATGAGAATCTCACACCATCGCAATACCGACAAAAAAGTTGGGACCAACGGTAGATGTTGCGTGGAAATCGCTTGAAGAGTGTACCTCGGTAGTGGTAATGCGTGTCAAGACAGGATATGCCTATATAGTAACAGGCATATCTATACATGTAACGCATGACCACAAAGGAGGTACCCATCATGGCCCCAAGTACAAAATTGATCACCATTCGAGAGGCCGCCGAACGGCTCGGCCTGAAGGAAAGCACGATCAGGAAATACATCCTGAAACGGCAGATTGCCTATGTGAAGCCTTCCATCAGAGCGGTACGCATTCCGATTGAAGAGCTAGAGCGCATTCTGTCGAACGGCCTGAGACCGGCGATCCCGCAAGGGGAGGGTGCCCGATGAGCCGCTGGAAGGAGTTTCGGCGGGAACCAGTCGCAGGCGAGTGGACCAGGAAGCAGAAACGAGGCTATCACCGCGTCCGATCCCTTTTGTGGTTCTGGGAATCCCACAACTTTCAGGTGCTCTGGGTGACCCTCTCCACGGCGGAAGGCGGCAATGCCGAGAAGCTCACCTATCGTCATAAGCAACTTCGACAACGGATCGAACGCCAACTCGGCTATGGGGGTCTGGAGTACTACCAGGTGCGGACAGAGGAAGGCCACGGCGTCCTCCATATTTTCTGGGCCTGGCGGGTGCCGGACGGCGAACGCCCTCGCCGTTTCTGGATCTCTCAGGAATGGCTCTCTAATCAATGGCAAGCCCTCCATGGCGCCCCGGTGGTCTGGATCAAGGCCTATCAGCTCAGCCATCGTTCCCGGAACCGTCTGAGCCGCTACGTCATCAGCCAATACGTCCAGGATCAATGCGGCTACGTGAATATGTGTTGGTCCTGGAAACGGTCGTTGGGCTTCCCCATCGGCAAGATGTGGGAAGAGATGCGGAACCAATGGCAGACCCAGAACGTCTATCGACGCATACGGAAACAGATCGAGGTCCCTCGCATCGTCTTTCTCAAGACCTGGGAAGATCTGCTGTCCGGCCATGCCATTTGGTTCAGCAACACCATCCTCCAGCTCGTTCTGGGTAAAGGCCTCGTCTGGAGTCCGCTATGAAAGCCCCTCATACCTGTGTCATCCAAATCAACAGTCTGTTGGGCGTCACCCGCTGCGGCAAGCCTGCCACGCTCTATGACCGAGCCAGAAAGGACTGGATCTGCACGGAACATCATCGAGAGCGGTTGTGCGAGTTCTGCCAGTGTGAGCGGGCCTGGGCGCGGGTGCAAATGCGGCCTCATCTCTATGGCTCTCCCTGTGAGGTGTGGCTCTGCGCATCGTGCGCGGGAATACGGGAACGGTAGGTTCCCAGATCACTGTTGCCTGCTCAGATCAATCTCACCCTGTCACCCGTCCATTATCTCAACGGGTGAGAGGGGAATAGGGTGGCCTCATCCATTTCAGATGGCGGCGAGGCGTCAGCTTGGCCGTCCATCTGTAAAGTCGATGACTCGTTGGTTGAGGGAAGAGGAAGCATGCAGACTAGGAGGAAAGAAGTCACGCAGGAAGCTTACCCCCAAGGACCCGCCGGCCGCTCCGGACCAATCGGACCGGACGGCCGGGGGGTTCGGGGGCGCAGCCCCCGCTTCACTTGATCTATATGGTCAAAGTAGGAAACCACTTCACTCTTGAATCTCTTCTAGAGTCTGGCTTACACCAGTCGGGCTGATGAGTGTTAATTTTCAACTATGCGGGGCTGATGGTCTTAGGAAATAAGTCAGATCTTGGCGTGCATTTTAACGCAACACTCGTGGTACCCACGCCGAGATATTGTAGTCGTAATTCCAGACTTCTATCGGGGATGGATATCTGTGATCTGTAGAGGTGGTTTGTATGCGAAGCATCGGTTTATTTGTCATAAATTCCTGTGCCGCTGCCTGCGCCTCTTCCAACGTTGGACTAATCGATTTAGTTGGTCTCTCATTCACATACAGGATAAATCCATGTATAAGCTCTGAGGACATCTGTACTCTCCTTGTTTAACGCCTTAAACCTCCGCGTAGTTCGATTGCATTGTAAAATTAATCCCTGACTTGTCTGCTTAATCAATTGAAAGGCTGGAATACGCACGAGTGTGTATCAATAGATAAAGTCCATGCCGCCAGCATTTCATTTCATAAACTCAAGATTCATCTGCCTCACCTTAACGATTGTTTGCGTTGTGGTGCCGTCGGTTACATTTTCAGAGAATACAAAACCGATGGAGTTCTCTTGGTTTACGCCGTGCGCGGGTAACAATCGCATTTGCTACCCTGCTATTCTAGCTGAAGGTGCCATCGAGGCAGACTCCGACCGTAAGTTGAGACAGTTCATCTCGGATAAAAAACAGTACCTCACAGATGGTTTAGGCTCGAACATCTGTTTCAATAGCCCCGGAGGTGATCTCATTGGTTCTGTGCGATTGGGACGACTAATCCGCGACTTAGAATTCGATACATGTCTTGCACCTACTTATGATCGTGTGATCGCTGGAACATTGGGAGACCAGGAGACTTTTGTGAAGGACGCGGTTTGTGTTTCCGCATGCGCATTCGCGTTGTTGGGTGGCATAAATCGATCAATTGAGATTGGTTCGAAGTATGGAATACATCAGTTTTATGGAGCTGCAGGAAACATTGGCGACAGCGCTACACAGCGTACTATAGTGATGCTAGCAACATATATCGAACATATGGGCGTCGACAGGGCTCTCCTCGACGTGGCTTCGCTCGTTCCCAGCGAACAAGTGCATTGGCTTTCGCTCAAGGATTTGCGCGAGTTAAGGGTGGACAATATCGATCCGGCCAAAGCTGAATGGCGCCTAATTCCATTAGCCAATGGCGATGTGGTAGCCCATATCAACCAGATTAAACCGGTTTATCAAAGTCAAATTTCACTAGCTTTCATCAAACATTCAGATCACTTGTTGCTCGCGGTAACATTCTTTCCGAACAAGCGACGTTCAAGTATGAAAAGAGTTGCACTAGCATTTGATGGATCGTACGGCATGGGTGGCATTACTTTGGATGTCGATAACCGTAATATTGGAAAATATGTTGCACCATCTTGGGAAGTGGGGAAAGAGACAGTTGGAGCATTAGTCCCCTTATCTCCTCTTGCAGTCGAATCAATTCGCTTAGGGCACGTGTTGAGCCTTAAGGTAAATATTGCTCATGCATATGAGGATTGTGACCCATCTCTAGAATTTCCTTTAGACGGGGTAGGAAGGCTGCTCAATGCGGTTCTTCGGTAAGACTGCCAAATTCGATATTGTGGTTTGCTTTAAATGTTGATCGCCAACTGCTTTAGGCCTTAGAGCGGTGATTCCTCTCCGCTTACATTGAGCCGAAATGAAATGAATTGTCTCTTGGATCGATCGCAAATCTGATGCGTTCTAAGAGACCACCGAAGCCGAGAAACGAGCCTCCTGGCCACTGTGGGGAAATGAATACCGTAGCGTCGACAGTTAGAGAATCCCCTTGCTCGGCTATGATGTCAATTCGAGTTCGCTCTAACCGTCCGTTTATGGATCCATATCGTGTTCTTAAACTCACAGGTTCTCCTTGTCCGTTTAGCAGCGAAAGCGCTTCGGCTATCTCCGGGTCAAGAATCGACCAAGCGGCGCCGGTGTCCAATTGAGCCAATATCTCTCCACCTAGGGAGTCAGGCTCAATTCTGACCCAAATTTTCGCCGTGGGTTCTGCCGAGGAATCTGGCCGATCTAAAAAAGTGGATTTGCCGCTGGTGAAAGGGGTTCCGTCTTGCTTCTTAAGCATCTAGGATTCGCATTAGCGAATATGGTGGATCAATGGAGAGCGTTTATGTTCCATCATCTGTAATTTGCTGCGAAGGTCTCGAAGGCTTTCGGCCTCAGCGAGCAACTGGTCGCCATCTAAAGCGACCCAACGACCAGCGTGCTTCTGAGACTCATTTTTAATCCATTTGTATTCCTGATTACGATCAACTTCATTGCTTTCGATGCGTTTTATCCTAGGGGGAGCCAATATAGAACGCAACCGTATAACTTGAGGATCGTTCAATATATGAGGCGGTAGAACTTCCAATAGCCTTCTCGCCGTAGCTAACTGCTCGCTATCGATAAGCTGACGAACAGTAATCAGTAAAGCTATAGTCTCCAGTTCCTGGAGCCTTCGCTCAGCGGGTCGAGAGGAGGTAAAGGTAGCTATCTCTCCTAAGCTAGACGTCGACTGATAAACACTGGCGTAAGCAACGTTTATAGGCTCAACAAAAGGCTCTAACTCAGAGGCCAACCTTTGCCCCAACTTAAAGTTTGAGGCTTTGGGGGTTCCTGTTAGCAAAGTATTCCAAACATGATGTGCGGACCACATGAACCGATGCTCACTCAATAAACCAGTGCTAGAAGACAGAAGGGTGGAAGGGCGCGAATCCGCGCCTACTAAGGAACATATGGCAGAGGTATATTCTTTGGGTCTGTTTAGGCTGTGAGTAATCATCTCTTATCCAGGTAGCACAAGACCCATGTTAGCCAACGTCTGACGAAGGTATTTATCTCCGAGCTCCCAAATAACATCGGGGGGGATTTTTGTTGCATCCCACATACCATGAATACGAAGAGACACAGCGTCTTGAGTTACAGCGGAGATATCAGCAGTTACAGATGATAAGAGGCGATCGCCTTCTGGCCCATAATAAAACACGACTCCGTTACCGGTGGATGGACCCAGATTCTGTGGGGCCGTAGCCACAAAACGAGCTAGGTAGTCTCGAGCTGATAGGCCTTCAAGCTTCGAGTGCAATCCAACAGCAAGGGCAAAAGCGCGGAATGAAAGATTAGGCCGATGCTCTTTTATGGCTTTCAGAACATCGATAATCGCTGCTTTAAATCTTTCTGTGTGACTTCGCGGGAGTTCCGAGCAATTTATTTCGATTCGTTCCAAGCGGATCTTGACTGTCATCCAGTAGTTGAATAAGTAACAGGTAATATACTGTTCGCCTACGTTAATATTTCCATGCTCTAACCGGAGATCTGTTAACCGAAGCCCGTGGGGCTCAAGCCTCTTGAACAGATAGGTTAGGAAGGCAGACCGATCGTCTAATAGTCCAAAGTCAGGTTGAGAATATCCGGCTTCGAACGCGAGATCCGCTTTGGCTACATCCAACATGATAGCCATTAATAATATGCCTCCACTATAGAGAGAAACTGCGTAAGGTTAGGTCCATTTCTGAAACTCTATCAGAGTGCTCCTCAATAAGGAATGGGTTCGTCTGTTTTAGGCCCAGCATAAGGTAACCGTTCTCCTCTAAGGTACTTTGTATGCGCGGCTAAGTGACCAATCCTTAGGGAGAGACCGCTAGATGCGCTGCTTTTAGGCTATGAGAAATATTACAGCTAATGAAAAAGAAATGGCTGGTCACCGTCTCGCACTGTATTCATTAATCGTTAAGTATTGTCTCATCGCTGCTTCTACATTTCAAAATGACAAAGGATAAACTCACAAAGGTAAAGAGGGCGAACAGTATAACGGCTGAATCCTTGTTCAAGTAGGGACTGGTGAGCCCGACAAGAGCCTTCAAAAAAGAAAAACTGACATGTTCATAAAACAGATACGTGACTGAGCCTATCCAAAAGACCAGCACGTAATAGCTTAACGCTATTAGGAGGTTTGAAACTGAATATCGCTTAGGACTAAGGAGCAGTTTGGGCTCTTTGTAATTAACTGCTCTTCTGAATAGAGCTTCAGTGCCGTAGAGGTGCTTTGAATAAACCTCCGCTTTGATTTCCCAGGTTTCCTGCCATGATTTGCTACCTCTATTTACCAACACCCATACTGAGGAGAACATGACTCCCATCAATGAAAGGATGGTTGCCAGATGAGGGTTGGTCGTTTTAGACTCGGCTATCGCGACCATTAAGATTGCTATGAATCCCCAGAAAAGTAGCGCCCTCTGCCATAATAAACCGATTTCAGCACTACGGTTTTGGAGCGCGATCTCAAGGCATTTCGCCATGTCATGCGGATTAATCCCTTCTAAAATTTCAATTTCCTGAAGATTTCTTTTATCGGTGTAATCTTTTGTGGGCATACTAGGTCCCCCGGATGAGTTTTCACAAAACCGCAGATAAGAAACTGGCTAGATTTCCCCGTTTCGTTTCAGAGCCTTTTCGATTGCTTTAAACACTGGAAGAGGACAGGGGGGCGCTCCGTTTCCATTCCCGCGGTTCCATGAGGGACCTAGGGTCAGCCCATGCAACCTCTTAACCTCTGCAATCCAACATGAGTGATAGATTTTGATCCGGGTTTGCAATTCTACCAGTGCCTTTATTCTTGGATACGAGATCATTCGTAATTTTCGTCCTGTAGAATAAAGGGCTGCCTGCATAGTAGGGAATGATACGCGTTTCATCGTGTAAACGTCCACAAAGCCCATGCAAATGGTGTTCTATGGCGATATAGATCACGACAATGATTGGACAAAGTTAGAGGGCAGACTGCATTCACACTCCAAGTGGAAGCCGTCCCGATTTTCAAAGAAATTTCGGTCCCGGTTTTGGTCACGGTTCGGTCCCGGTTTTGGCCCCGATTGCTGATCTACCCTCATCGTCACTGGTCGCATCGTTAAATGCTCTAATCGATTGATTTGCAAATATAAAATCATGTTCTGTCACCACCAATCGCTGTCAGTCTCTGTGTCACTTTGTGAGCCTTCGGATCCGAGGGTTGGGGGTTCAAGTCCCTCCGAGCGCACCATGTAATCAATAATTTAGTAGCTTCATCTTCTTAGAATCTGAGAATGTAGAACCAGTGTAGAAAACTGAATCGTGGCATCGTGAGATATTCTCCCAAATCGCAACTCGCGAAATCAGCATTTCCATCAGAAAGCGTGCTGTCTCGCATCGACCTGGCAGTAGCTAATCACGGGGCCTGCAGCTACTAGCGGCTCTAGTAGTCGGGCAGTACGGGGCCCAATCGAGATGATCTATGGACAACTGATGTTTTTCATGTGGGCCGCGATATTTCTTCTAATCGCACTCGTCGCGGGAGCGTTCGGGTTTACTGACATTTCGGCAGGGGCGTCAGAAGTCGCGCGGATTCTTTTTTACATCTCGTTGGCTATCCTCCTATTGCTCCTCATGTCTGGCTGGCTACTGTATAGAAAGGCCGCGTCATTCGTGCGTGATCTGGGTTTCAATGACAAGTGGAGAGGACTGCTCAGGAGGATGAGGTGAGGCGTATGGACAGCTCGCGTTGTAGCAACCTCATCACAAGTGTTTTCTTCCTCACTCTTTGGATGCTGCCGATGTCGAGCTGCACACCTCGAAATGCATTGCCGGAATTGAATAAGGAGTCACTCACGCTCACACAGCAGGCCGGAAATCGTGCGTTATCGGCGGAGGGACGCCTACGAATCGCCCACGAGCTTTTTGAGCATAGACGTACCTACGAACCCATCATTCAACATCCGTCTGCTGCGGCTAGCGATCAGCAAACCGCTCGGACCCTCCAACGTTCCGATGCCGATACAGCCGGGGCGGCCATGCATGTGATCGCAGAAGAATATTTGGTGAATGGCGAAACGGATAAAGCCCGTGGGATTTATTATTCTATCCTGACTCTGTTCGCAGACGAGCAATACGCCTCCATCCGCAAAGCTGCGGAAAGCCGATTACAAGAACTCGACGACAAAGAGAAGCGCAAAAAGGCGTTCCGGTAATAGTCCCGCCATTCTGGTGATGAGCCCGGCCCTCTTCCAACAATCCAAACGTGCTTAATCCATAGTTCCTCCTACTTGGAATAAGTTGATGACCTGGACCCATACCTATCCCACATCCGGTCGCTGGTACTGGTCCCGTGAGACAGGTTTGAATTTGGATGAACCGCTGCTCGCCTGGGTCTTTGATACTTCCGGTAGTCTCTATGCCTGCCGATATGGTCCGCATGACTTATTATGTTTTCGAGAGCCGCATCGGTTGGATGGATGCCTAGGGCAATGGTGTGGGCCATGGGAGGTGCCAGAATGAATGATCGAGCAACACCCGACGCGCAGACCTCAGATTATGGTGCGCTGGAGAAAAGAGAGGTTCTCGCTCGGTTCTTTTCCATTGAGTTTCCCGAGCCCGAGTACACACAGACTCCGACTCCCCCGGAATTCACTCGCGATGATCACGGGCTTGAGATATTTCGCGACGGGAAGAAAATGTATACGGTCTCTATCAGCTCCGCCATGTTGGCCGATCGTCACCCGACCCCTGAGGAGCTGAAGGAGTTGTTGAGAACAAGGGAAATTGCAAAACAGATCACACAGGCCGAAACGTTCATGATTGATCATGCGGCCCTCGGCACTGACGGACCTGTTGGATAGTTCTGCCGTCAAAGACCTTCGCCAGCCTGCGAGCAGACTACAGGGCAGCCCCGCGAGCGCAAACCGCTCCACCATCGTCTCATTGGGGTCTAGGGAGCTTGGCCGCCCATCTGCCCTTGCGATGCGCATTAGCTGTGGAAAAGTAAGATGCAGACAATGAGGAAAGAAGTAACGCAGAAAGCTTGCCCCCAAGGACCCGCCGGCTGCTCCGGACCATGCGGGCCGGACGGCCGGGGGTTCGGGGGCGCAGCCCACGCTTCCCTTGATTTATATGGTCATAATAGGACAAAGAACTCCACTCTTGATGGTTTGCAGTCCCAAACTTGCGCAACCGGTATATTTTGCTTCTTTATTGTAGTCAAGACGACATTCTTCGGTCGTTATTTAAGGCATATTCCCGTCGAGCGTCGGCGTACGTTTTGGCATAAAGCAATTGTCGTAAAGGGATCTCAGTAGGCGGTGGCAAATCATGGAGCGTGCTAAGGAAGATGCACTGCATAATGATCTTTTAAAACGACTTCCTAGGCAGGAGTTCAACCTTGTTCAACCGCATTTGAGATGTGTTGCTTTAAAAACGCGAGAAGAGCTGAACGGCATTGGAAGTCCCATTCGCTACCTCCATTTTCCCGTTACCGCTGCCATTAGCCTTATGGATATGCAGTCCTCCGGGCGTACAGTGGAAATTGCGGTAGTAGGCAAAGAGGGGTGTGCCTGCTCTCACGTTCTTGACGGCGTCCACCTTTCGCCCTCACGCACGATAGTTCAAGTGGCTGGTGTGACCTTTCGCTTAGCTGTCTCCAGCCTCCCTAGACTTCTTCCGCAAGTCCCATTTTTCACTCGTATGGCGCGGCGCTTCAACGGTGTCTTGTTCCGGCAGGCGGTCATTTCCGTCGGTTGCAGCCAGCATCATTCCGTCGAGCAACGACTAAGCCGATGGCTGCTCGCTCATCGGAATCGCACAGGGCAGTCGACGTTTGCCTTCACGCACGACTTCCTTGCTGAACAATTGGGCGTGCTCCGTAGTACCGTTACGGATACTTTGGCTACCTTCGAACGAATGGGAATAATCGAAGCTGGCTACGGAAGAGTCGAACTAGGCAACGTCGGACAAATGGAAAAATTGAGCTGCGAATGTTTCCCTTTAGCAAAGCAAGCTATAGAGGATTATTTGTCTGACATAGAAAGTTATGCAAAGGAAGCGTGAGCATGATGACCTTTTCTCCCGAAGTTCAGAAATTGGTTAGTGCATGCGAGCAAGTGCAGTTCCTTATAGCACAGGGGAGGACATTAACATCGGATGAACGAGACGTTATGCTTTCGGTTTTGACGGAGCTAGTCACAAACCTAACATCATCTGGCAGTAGCCCCGGTTTAAAATCTCCCCGGCCATTATAAATTGCATGTATTGAGTTCAATGTGAGACGGCTCGTAGTCGCCGTATTGCAGCGGGCAGTTCGTCGGTAGCATTCTCTTTCCTTAACACAGCGTGACTTCCCGCTTGCTGCATCAAGAGATCGATTTCGGCTGTAACATTTACCGACAGCCCAGCTACAAATACTTGCGGGTATTTGCTCCGGATCAGTCGAGTGGCCTCGATGCCATTTAATATTGGCATACCCTAGGTGCGCCTTTGAATCTCCAGAGTAGAAGGAGTATTGTCGGCCGCCTCTTTTCTTCCTAAACGCAACGCCTGTCTGTACCCCTGTCGGTGAGTGAGGAAGGACCGCCGCGATGCATCGTTCTCAACCGCACCCCCAGATTCCTCCCATTCCATGACCGCTACTGCAGAAGAACCCTCAGCAAATTTAGTACCGCCCTTGTCATAACCCCGATCGCGGCAAGCAAGTCATGGACGCAAGCCGGCACATTCTATCGAAGGTAGATAAAGAAGAGAGCAAATTGCTCGAACTCCGGCAGGAGACCGCTCGTGCCCGTGTTGAGGCCGCTCGTAATTGGCTGCTGGCAACAGGATCGGTAGCAGGCTTTATTCTTGTGGCAGCACTGGCTCTGATTGCCCGAAGTTTGACAGAACGTTTCCGAGCCTATGAACCGTTGAGCGAAACGAATCGACGCATCGACCAGCTTTTAGGTGGTCCCTCATAGGGATAGTGGAACTACAGGGGCTGATCGGCATTGCCTTGTGTTCGATAGTGCTCGAGCGACCAACTCAACCACTTCACGCTGGTTGATCACGAAATTTTATTCTCGTTAAGGAAAACGGCTCCGCATTCCTTGCAAATGAGCCGTCCTGTTTTCTCTCTGTTCTCTGAGAGCTCGTCGTCAACCATCCTCGCATGCGCACATTCTGCTCGTGATGACTTCACGCCAAGGCTCGATGCACTCATCTTGCTGGGGGACATGGGTTTTCTCCTGGGCCTCGCCAATTGGAACGAAATCAATTCACAGACCAGTGCTATGCTGATGGCCGTCCCGTAAAGTAGGCTTCTATGGGATACCCGGCAAGTCGGACCTTCCTCAGGGCAGCCGCCGTGTTGCTCACATCATTAGGGAAGTCCATCCGAACAATTCCCATTCCGGTTGGACGATGAGTAATACTGTTTGTAATCATGTGGGCCGAGTCAACCCTGCCATACAACGCATAGATTTCGCGCAAGCATTGGCTGGACATAACGTCCCCTAGTCCACTGATATAAATTGTCCAATTCATAAAGCTCTTCTTGGATACACGTACACCGGACAGTCTACCTATAGTCTTCTGGACGGAGGCAGTCTGGTCAATACTGCTCAATGTGAAAAAACTATGGAGGACGACCCACTACGACGTGATGGCACTTGGTTGCCATGGATAGACCCATATGGCGACGCTCGTCGGGCGGCACTCCAGGTTTACGATGCTCGTCAAAGTTACAGACAAGAACACCAAGACTGTGGTGACGGCCCTCAGCACGCACGTCAGGACGCTGCCTCAACGGCTCCGTCAATCGTTGACGTGGGATCGCGGCATGGAACTGGCGGACCACAAGACCTTCACCCTGGCGACGGATACCCTGGTGTATGTCTGGGATCCGCAAAGCCCCTGGCCCCGCGGACCAACGAAAACACGAACCGACTCCTTCGGCAGTACTTTCCGAAGGGCACGGACCGCAGGTCATCCCAGCGGTTGAGGCTGTGCTTTGCGCAGGCCGGAAGGTCTTTTGAAAATCTCATGTGCGTCACGGCTGAGGATGTTGCCAGCGTTTGTAGACCGCCTCGAGACTGTATCCGTCAGGATCGAAGACGTTTGCTGCGTAATACCGGGGGTCATAGTGCAGGCGCGCGCCGGGTTTGCCGGTGTCCATTGTTCCGGCCGCCATCGCAGCCTCATAGAATGCGTTCACCTCGGCCTCACTTTTGGCAACGAAGCCGACATGCGCGGCCCGGGCGTCCGCATTCCCCTGTCTTAGCCAGAAGAATACACGGCCGTCCCGCCCGAAACCCTTGAGATCAGGGTGCCCTTCGGGGCCATCCCTGCCGTCGTAGTCGACGCTATGCACGATTCCGAGCGGCTTGAGAGCCCTCTCGTAGAAGGCAATGGAGCGGCCAAGATCCGCGACGGTGATGAAGATGTGGTCGAGCAAAAATGCACCTCATGCGTTCGCTCTGGTTACCTCAAAATCACCACACGACAATTCGTTACTCTTTCATGCCCACCCGCTCGCCCGGCTACTCAGACTGGAGCGACGCCATATCGATTGAGAAGCGGTACTTCACATCAGATTTGAGCAGTCTGTCGTAGGCGTCGTTGACCTTCTGAATGGGGATGACTTCGACGTCGGCGGTGATGTCGTGTGCCCCGCAAAAGTCGAGCATTTCTTGGGTCTCGGGGATGCCGCCGATGTTCGAGCCGGACACGCTGCGACGGCCGAAGATCAGAGCGACAGGGGGTTACATTTTGAGCACCCTCACCAGGGCCCGATGGGATTCGAACCCCCTGCCATGCCGAATTGATCGACCGCTAAAGAATATAGAAAGTTCTTAGTTGACCGCTTCACCGTGCATTCCGTGACAAACTGGATAGTAAAACATCAGTCAGTCACTACGGCGGCAGGTAATACTGGCAGTAAATAAAGTTTTGTTGTGTGGGCACAGGGATATTGACAGACTAAGCCGTTTCACTTAGTGTAGGGGGAACCATACATGTCGTATAAAACATGAAGGGGTTAAAGAATAAGAGTGCACCCCACTCGCCAGTACAACGCCTAGTTCCTATTGGGACGACGACCGTCGGTGACGGAACGAGACAGTTTACACAACGGAATTTGACAATGTGCCTCACATTTCGCCTGAGCATGCCCAGGGTCCATAACCTGTGAATACCCTTCGACGGGCTACCCGCACTAGAACCTTGGGCGTCTTCTTATACGGACCAACATGTTCTACGCTCCCACTTCTGGCGGCCTTGTTATCAATTGCAGCCGTTGCCCTTGCGCAGAATACACTCGATGATTCCGTCGCGCTTTCTTTGACCTCTGCAAATGTTCATGGCCTCCATGATGAGAACGTTACGCTCACCATTACTTTTGAGAATCGCTCTGCTCATGACATCACGCTGAACAAGAGGATGGCCAACCCAGGCCCCGATCTCATGATCGACATTGAGGATCTGATGGGGAATCGTCTTCGATGGCTTCCCGCCGCTCCGCCTCCAACCATCACCAGGGAGGATTTTACGGTGCTGAGGGCGGGACAGAAACTTGAAGTGCCGATCTCTGTCCTGCAAATTGGCCTTTTTGACAAACTGAAACGGAAGCAGAAGTACCGGATGACAGCGCGGTACCAGAATTCTGAAACGGGACGCAAGTTTAACTATGCGGCGTGGACAGGATCGATCACCTCGAACACGATCTTGTTTGAAGGGGAAGGATAAATGCCATGGGCAGCAAACTACGGTTAGCCTGTCTCTGTGCCCTGAATGCCGTCCTACTCATCCCAACGCATTCTTATGCAGTTGTATTACTACCCCAATTCTCCATCGATATTCCTACACAAACGATCAGAACCACTGTCCTCGCCGGACTTAACAATGAATTCCTAATGACTGTCGGATATGACATCGGTTTCACACAAAAGGATGGGTATAACGTCACGGAGAAGATACAGTTAACAGGTGTCGATCCTGGCCCGGCCGTTAAGGATTTATGGAAGTCGAGTACCGAGACCATTTGGAGCACGCGCGACAGATTTAATGCACCGATAAATGTAAATGTGCAGTTTGTCGGACAGGGGGGAAACATTACCGTTGCCGTGTTACCGGACTTGCCACCCTCGATATCGAAACCTGACGCCTTTCGAGGCAATGAACTCACTTGGTTTGCAGGATGGTCTGCAGTAGGGACCCCCAATGGAACCGGTAGTCCTGCACCGTGGGTGCATGAGGTAGGGCACATGTTCGGTAATTACGATGAGTATCCAGGTGGCGGCGTCAACCCGAACAACTCACATGGCAATGAGCCCGGCTTGATGGGGATGAGCTTAGGTGGGCCTACAGGGACCGCTCTCTCTCTGTTTGATCGGCAATATCAATTTGTCGCAGATTGGGCCATGGGTCAAACGGTAGCGACGGCACCGGAGCCTGCTACATTTTTGCTTCTTGCTTCGGGGGTAGGCGGTCTTCTGCTCTTAAGAAGGCAAACTTAGCGAACTTCTTGTTGGCGTAAGAAAGCTTCCTGGTCTGTCTAGCAGGAGGTCAACTTTTTCCCGAGCATGAACCACCCTCGATTGTCATAGGTGAAAACGCCTGTGTCTGACACTTGGCCATAGGTCGCCCCAGGTCGGCCATACCGTGACCCATGACCTGGAGAATAACCTCTTCCGTAATCTGCGCTTCTGTCACCGGCATTGCCACATGCACTGGTAAGGCAGCGACGATAGCCGCCACTGGCTCCCTTTGTTTTAACCGCGCATGGGCCATGGGAGTCCTACACCCAAAGGGGTGGCAGGGTGTGACCACGAGTGGGGGGAGGTGTTAGCTTAGTGTTAGAAATAGAGACAAAACGAATGGAAGTGGTACGAATTGCTGTTAGTGGAAGTGAAAGGCTAACCTCGTTCCAGCCGCTGTACTGGAGGGGATTGCCCAAGTCATCAAAGGCTTGAGCATCCCCCTTTCCAATGATTTGTAAAACCCAGGTCGTCCAGCGGTTGAGGCTGTGCTTTGCGCAGGCCGGAAGGTCTTTTTAAAATCTCATGCGCGTCACGGCTGAGGATGTTGCCAGCTTTTGTAGACCGTCTCGAGCTGTATCCGTCAATCAAAGACGTTTGCTGCGTATTACCGGGGGTCATAGTACAGGCGCGCGCCGGGTTTGCCGTTGTCAATTGCTCCAGCCGCCATCGCAGCCGCATAGAATGCGTTCACCTCGGACTCACTTTTGGCAACGAAGCCGACATGCGCGGCCCTGGCGTCTGCAGTCCACTGTCTTAGCCAGAAAAATACACGGCCGTCCCGCCCGAAACCCTTGAAGTCAGTCGTTGCTCTTTCATACCCATCCGCTTGGCCGCTCACTCAGACTGGAGCGAAGCCATGTCGATTGAGAAGCGGTACTTCACATCAGATTTGAGCAGTCGGTCGTAGGCGTCGTTGACCTTCTGAATGGGGATGACTTCGACGTCGGCGGTGATGTCGTGTGCCCCGCAAAAGTCGAGCATTTCTTGGGTCTCGGGGATGCCGCCGATGTTCGAGCCGGACACGCTGCGACGGCCGAAGATCAGGGCGAAAGAAGACAGCGACAGAGGCTTCTCCGGCGCGCCCACGAGCGTCAGGTTCCCGTCGAGGCGCAGCAGATTGATATACGCGTTGATATCGTGCTCTGCCGAAACGGTGTCGAGGATGAAGTCGAAGCTGCCGGCGTGCTTTTTCATCTCGTCGGCGTGGCGGGAGACGACGACCTCGTGAGCACCGAGACGCATCGCGTCTTCCGTTTTGCCGGGCGAAGTGGTGAAGACGACGACATGTGCGCCGAACGCGCGGGCGAACTTGACGCCCATGTGACCCAGTCCGCCGAGACCGACCACGCCAACTTTCTTCCCCTTGGTGACGCCCCAGTGGCGCAGCGGTGAAAAAGTCGTAATCCCTGCGCACAAGAGCGGTGCGACTCCAGCGAGGTTGAGGTTGGCGGGGACCTGGAGGACGAAGTGCTCGTCGACGACGATGCTGTCGGAATAGCCCCCATAGGTGACCGGGGCGGTGTTGTGCTTGTCCGGCGAGTTGAACGTGAGCGTCAGGTTCGGGCAGAAGTTCTCAAGTCCGGCTTTGCAGTTCGGACAGGTCCCGTCAGAGTCGACCAGGCAACCGACCGCGGCCAGATCGCCGGGCTTGCACCTGGTCACCGCCGGACCGACCTTCGTCACCCGCCCGACGATTTCGTGGCCGGGGACGATTGGGTAGACGGTGGGCATAACGCTGGCCCACTCGTTACGAACCGAATTGAGGTCGGAGTGGCAGATGCCACAGAAGAGGATCTCGATTTGCACGTCCCGCTCCGTCGGATCGCGCCGCACGATCGTGGTGGGCCGTAGCGGTAATTTCGCACTTGCGGCGGAGTAACCTTTCGCGTTGTACATAAGTCACCTCCGTATGCTCTGGTCGCTCAGGGAGGCGCCGTCGCTTGCCTCGCAATGATTAAAGACTCGTGCAAGAACTGTCTGCGGGTTTCAAGAGCAAACAGATTTCATTCAAACCCACACCCGAGACTACGGGTCTCGTAAGAGATGTGAGCCTGGGGATGTGAAGGCTCACCAAGTGCGCTAGAGACCGACGGTGATTGGTGACAGCACGCTGTCGTAGGGGCCCTCATCCCTCGGTGATGGCATCGCCTTCAGAAGCCGAGTGCACCGCGACCGCTTCATCCGTCGGTCGTACCGGCGATCCATGGTGGTCGGCGTACACGGCAATGACCGCCGCCCCGAACAGGAAAATTTGCGACGCATAATAGGCCCACAACAACACAAGGACCAAGGCGCCTGCTCCGCCATAGAAGGCTACGAGCGCATTGTGCGCCAGATAGACCACGATCAACTTGCTGCCAAGGAGGTAAAGCGCCCCGGTAATTGCGGCGCCCACCCACACGTCGGACCAGTTCACCTGGGCCTGAGGTACCCATTTGTAGATCATGGCAAAGAGCATTGACACGATCCCGAACGATACAGTGACACCCATCGCCTCCCGGACCGTCCCCGGCTCGCCGACGGTGCTCAGCACCGATTGAACGGCGATGCCCATCCATGCGCTGAGCGTCAACGACGCGAGCAGGACAAAGGCAATGCCCAGCAGCCCAGACAGCGAGGCAACCCGCCGGCTCAGGCGATCGAGAAATCCGGACGGCTGTTTGGGTTTGAGC
Source organism: uncultured Nitrospira sp. (assembly GCA_964493335.1). Classification (GTDB taxonomy): domain Bacteria; phylum Nitrospirota; class Nitrospiria; order Nitrospirales; family Nitrospiraceae; genus Nitrospira_A. The sequence goes on along the minus strand of CAZBNV010000018.1, from coordinate 57,840 downwards.
CCCCAGAGACAATTCAATGCGTCCTGAAGTTGGTCCATCACCTGAAGCGCGCCGATGATAAAGACCCCCAATGCGACCAGTCCATTCACCAAGGGTGATCCGGCCGATCTCCATTGGTTTATCAGGTCGAACAGACCATCGGCTGCGGGCGCCCCAATGAGGTCACCGATCTGATGCTGCAGGCCACCTCGTATAGAGCTCTCGTCCACCAGGCTTACGGAGACCATAATGGTCAGCACGACCAAGGGGACGATGGTCAATGCTGTATAGAAGGCAAGCGCAGCGGCGAAGCGCGGCCCCGGATCGTCGCCCCATTTTTTAAAGATTTTGGCAGTCAGTGACGTGAACCCCACACGGCACGCTCCCCCCCCGCCGTCCGTCGGCATGCTGTTCGTCTGCGCAGCCCCACGCTAATCCCATTGTGGGTGAAGGCAAATCCCGCCGGGAGGAGCGAGACTTCGAACGGCCCTGGATGGGCACAACCAGAGCCGAAACCTTCACCCGTTTAGTTGGTTCAAAGGCAAGCAACGCCCTTTGTTATGCGCACCGTTTCCTACGTGATTTTTTACTTCGTTGCCGAGGTCATCCTGCGCCTCAACGGGCAGTAAGAGTTACTTCCGGCCCATCTTCTCCCAGTCCGACAAAAACTTCTTTAAGCCCAGTTCTGTCAGCGGATGCTTCACGAGTTGCTGGAAAATGGAATACGGCATCGTGCAGATATGGCCTCCCGCCAGCGCGGCCTCGACGACTTGTTGGGGAGTGCGCACGCTCGCCACGAGCACCTGTGTGCTGAACTGATAGTTGTCGTAGATGCTCAGAATCTGCCGGATGAGTTCCATGCCGTCTGAGCTGACGTCGTCCAAGCGGCCGATAAACGGGGAAACGCACCAGGCGCCAGCCTTCGCGGCAAGCAGCGCTTGCGTCGGGGAAAAACACAAGGTGACATTGACTCGAATCCCTTCCGCTGCCAGCACTCTCGTGGCGCGAAGGCCTTCCAGAATGAGCGGCACTTTCACGGCAATATTGCGGTGTATTTTTGCCAGCTCACGGCCCTCTTTGATCATGGCGTCAGACTCGGTACCCACGACCTCCGCACTGATCGGGCCGTCTACGAGATTGCAAATTTCCAAGAGCATCTCTTTGAAACTGCGCCCTTCTCTTGCCACGAGTGAAGGGTTCGTCGTCACCCCGTCGATGAGACCGAGGCTCGCTCCTTCTTCAATCTCCTTAACATTCGCCGTATCGAGATAGAGTTTCATGTAACTGCCTCTCTATTATGTGTGCCTATGTATGCCGTGGTTCATCGAGCGTCCCCTCTCACACTAAGCACCTCGCCAATGGCGGCCCGAGGCGCTGGTTATACAAGAACGGAAGACGATCGGTCTGCGGCTGCTAATGCCGGAGAACAGTGTTTTGCTGCGGCATCGATGATAATTTATCCCCCCAGCTATGTGGGAATGTGAGTGTGCATTGTCAGAAGAGGAAGGTGTACTGGGCAGAGCCCTTGCCATACCAATAAACACAAATCCCGCGCTTGTTTCCTGTAGGCATTCCGGGGGTTTCCCCAGGTGCATTCGCCGAGGCCGGAGAATCAAAATGCCAAGCAACTTTCGCAGGCGGGCTTGCGGTCGTCCGGGGGCAGTGCGTCATCGATGCCCCTCACCTATAAACACATTGTCTGGAATGGGGAAAGGCAGGAGAATATTTATTTATGAAGCTCCGACATGATTTGACTTCATCGACCGTGATTTTTCGCTGGGACTGGGTCTTGTTCGTCTTACTATGCAGTTTTACTCCGACGATGGTCCTAGGGGGAGAACCCCTGGGGCCGGAGGCCACGTTGCGTGTCATTGTCGAGGCCAATGCGGCCCGCGACCTCGCCACTATGTCGAAATACATGTCCCACGATGCCGATGCGGTGGGCTATACCATCGACGGGCATAAATACGTCGGATGGCCGGCCCTCGAGGCCGATATGCGGAGCGAATTTAGCGCGGTCCACAAGTTGGAACTACCCATCACGTACCTCCAAGTCTGGCAGAAGGGCGAGGTGGCGTGGTTCGCGATGGAGCTGGACTATATCCGCTATCTCAGCGCCCGGGATCCCAGCCAGCGAATGGTGATTCCGTTGCGCGAAACGGGCGTCCTCGAACGGCGGAACGACGCTTGGGTGCTCGTCGCCTGGCACGAATCCGGGCGGCAACCGGATACCGGCCTGGGGAGCCTCCTCACACATCAGACGACGCTGCGCCACCGCACGGGTGGCATGCACACAGAGGGGCCCACCCCCGTCGATTTAAGGGGCGAGTGGGACATCACAGAGGTCGAGGACAATAAGAACTACCGCGCCACGCTCGATGCGCAGGGTAATGGCCCTTACACGTGGCAGGGAGGACAGATCGCCACCACGCAGTATGACGATCGCCGCTGGCGAGGCACCTGGAAGCAATCAGAGAACGACCGGGAAGGCGGTTTTGAAGTCGTACTCTCGGAAGACGGGACAGAGGCTAAGGGCATCTGGTGGTATGAACGGGTCGGGACAAGAGCGAATATTCCGCCTCGGCAGCACGGGGGGAGCTATCTCTGGAAACGGCTCAGTCTGCCGTCGCTGTCTCAATAGGAAACAAGCCTTCAGGGGCTCCAGTCGCGGGCCCCGACGGAACGTGCGAGAGAAGCTGCCCGATCTCAATTGACGGGGAGTTGAAATCGAAGGATTAATACTAGCCCGCATATCAAGGCGTGAATCTCCTCAGTAACCGCTACGGCTAGAGTTCTTCCACCGGATCAATGACCCTATCCAGGAGTGCCTCGTCCTTTGGAGCCGGGCGAACGTCGAATGATAGGCGCCACTGTCTCTTCAACCCCAATGGAGGCTGGGGTGCCCGCATGGACGACACTCTCATTGACTGGGGCTGTGCCTAGTTCCCCGCCTCGCTTCGTTGGAATACGGTACAAACATGTTTCGTGACTTCTTACAGAAGCTGTTCCAGAAACACGCGTGTGAGGTATGCCAGAAGTACCAAGCTACGCGGGGCTTTCTGTGCGTGTACTGCCACCTGAGCGGTAGTATCAACAACCTCCCACGCTAATTTACCGTCCCCCTGGTTGCTCCGTCGCCATGGCAGGGCATGGGCGATTCCCTGGATTCCGAGCCCCCCATCTGCAAGGACATGCGTTGGGCATTTTTCGCTCTGCATAGAGGACCATGCATTTTCCGAATAAGAATAAAAAATCGAGACTAAAATGGAGACTAAGATGGCAACAATGCGTGTCCCGCTCGTAATCTTCGCTTGTGCGTTCGTCCTATCCCTGTCTCCCGTACTGGGCGCTTCCGAGGGAGAACACCCCTCTCTCCCCGGCAATCGCACGTTCCTTGGTACGGTGGAGGAGGTCAGAAGCGACCAGGCCAGGGTCAATATAGGGGAGGGGCAGCCTCGCTTCGTCCCCATGAATGTGCGGAAGGACAAAGGACTCCCGGACCTCAAAAAAGGAGATCAGGTGGAGATCACGGTCAACGATCAAAATCTCCTCGTCGATGTGCACAAAGTCGGTGAGGCCAGCCACCATCGTGTGATTCGAGGTCAGTTGGCCGGTCCCCTGGAAACAGGACATGAAAAAGCGGTGATCAAAACTGAATCCGGAAAAGAAGAATCTCACCAGATTCGGCCGGTGGCGAGAAGCAAGGTGGCATCAATCCCGGTCGGTGCCGAGGTCACCTTCCTCATTGACGAATTGGACAAAATTGTCGATGTCTCAATGGGTACGACCGACTCTGTGCATCATGCGGCGGAACTGGGACAGCAGAAATCTCCGCTCAAAGGAAACCTTCGTCAGGTGGTGGGGGTGATTGCGAAGCCATTGAAGGGCAGCACCATCGTGATTCGTACCACGGACGGTAAAGAGCAGTCCTATGAAGCTCGACCGCTCATCCACGAGCGCCTTGCCAAGGTAGCTCGCGGCGAATCCGCGACCTTGCTCATTGACGACGAACACATGGTAACCGATGTCTCGTTCAACCGGTCAGAGAAAAGTAGCCCGGCTGAGCGATGAGCAACAGCATGTGCCAGGCACCCGGTGAGGGCATGTCCTAGCTAGGCACCGAACGATCAGGCGGTAATACCATGAGATATAAGATTGGCAATGCACACACCTCTTTGCCATGAACCCCACAGGCCCCACGAGCCGACAAGCCCAAGGTGTCTTATCGATATCACGACCTCAAGGAACAGACCGTATGAAACATTCTATCTTATCTGGAACCGTGCTCAGCGAAAGCTTATTGATCGTCCAATCTTGTAGCCATGGTCCCGTGGCATATGATCACTCATTGAAGGTACCTCTACCATCCGACGTGTCTGGGCAGGAGAGGGCGAAGGGCGTTCTCGCGGGCGAATGGGAGTATGAAGAAGGTGGCATGGTAGTGCCGCTGCGGTTGGATCACTTTGGAAATGGTGCGTACGACTTCAAGGAGGGTCGCTTCCTCACCGACCTGCTGACCGGTCATCGCTGGACCGGAGCATGGGCTCAGCGCGCGAATGATCGAGAGGGAGGTTTTGAAATCTCGCTGTCACCTGACTACTCGGAAGGCGACGGTCGATGGTGGTACACGCGCATCGAAGGCGACACTGCGCCTCAAAAATCGGGTGGCCGGTTTCATGTGATAAAGGTGCAATCGACCGTAGAGAATCACAGTCTCCCCCATGAGCGAGCTCCTCGGTTCTAGTATTGTCGCAGGCTGTATCTGCCTCAGCCTGGAGCCAGTGAAAAACAACGGAACCCTGCATGCGAATCCAACTGAGGTCCTTATCGTCCCTCGCTGCCGCCATCATCTTTGGTGCGATGGGCGGAACTGTTTCCTGTCAGAGCCATCCAGACGGTTACTGGACCAGGCCCGACAGATCGCAGGCTCTGACCAACCAGGAATATCCAGATGACTCACAAGAGTGCCAGGCGAGGGTCGCCAGCAATGGTATCGGAAAGGCTCGGCCATATCAGGCGAGGCTCTTCACACAGTGCATGCAGGCCAAAGGATATCAATGGCTCGTCGAGCCGCGGGTGTCGCACCCACTAAAAAACGCCTCCCTACGATCCTCACCAGCTATCGCGGAGTGCTCCGACGGAAGGCTTATCACCGACGCATTCGGTTACCAAAAGTGTGTACCTATTGGAATGAAAGATGGAGGAATTCTACAAGAGGCTAAACGTGCGATTCCTCCCAAATTCCCTTTAAACGATCAAACGAACCCCTCGACCTTGCAATTGACTCAACCCGCCGACGGACGGGCTAAAGATGACGCCCTCTGCCGCCAGTACGCGAAGGAGTCGTTATCCGGCACCTATGGTGTGTATTCCCAGTGCATGATGGACAAGGGATGGGTTCCCAAGCCCTAAAGAAGAGAGCCAACTATTGCACATCACACAATTCCTTCATCTCGGTTAAGTACTGAGCGACGCGGACCATAGTATGATTTCGCAAGAGCCGAGCCAACCCGAGCAGTAGCGCCGACACCGTGTTCCGGGCGTGTTCAGCCCACAGAAGACTCGCCTAAATTCACCTAATTGAATCTGAACAATACGAAGTAGAACAACACTGCCAATCGGCTGTCTGAGCCATGTTCAGCAACGTTAATAGGGGTGCGCGTAGAAGTACTTGAACAGCTTCGATGGCTGATGCCTAGCTCAGGGAGCCATGTCCTCCATCTATAGAAAACGCCAAGTGTTTAGGCTAGCTCCTACATTACGTCCAGCGGCACCGATGTCCTTCCCGACGACCTATTTAGGAAACTAGCGGTCTGCCTAGTGGGATGCCGATTGGTTCTCCTCCACAATACAACTCTCGCGGCTGAAATCCTCTTACACCCTAAGGAGACGTATGAAAGGCTTCTTGCCGACCGTCAACGTTTTTTATTCGACTGTGCTTCTCGCCGCCGCCCTCTGTCTCATGACCGCGCCTCCCTCGGTGGGTGCGACCATGGCAGGCCCCTACGTCACTGCCTCGGCGACTGGAACCGAACCCGATGCAGTGGCGCAGCGTATCAAGGATGCCGCACCGGCGGCAGATGATACCGGACGTAACGTGCGAGATCGTGACAACCAGACTCTGACGCCGATGGATCAATCCAACGACCCAGACGACGTGAAGGTCACGCGAGAGATTCGGAAGGCATTGGTGGCCGATGATGCCCTTTCCATGACGGCGAAGAATATTAAGATCATCACAGTGCACGGCAAAGTGGTTTTACGAGGGCCTGTCGCCAATGTGCAGGAGAAGACAAAAATCGCAAAGACAGCTCAACAGTTCACCAAACAAATCGTTGATAACCAATTAGAGGTCGCCACACCCCATTGATCTCAGCGATCACTCGTTTTAACGGAGGTGCTTATGTCTAAAGCAGTGTTCGGAATCGTCACAACCTATGCTCAGGCGGAAACTGTGGTTGATAGCCTCAAAATGGCGGGGTTTTCGAATAACGACATCTCCGTCCTCCTTCCAGACAAAGACGGCACGCGTGACTTTGCCCATGAGAAGAACACCAAAGCCCCTGAAGGCGCCGCGGCCGGTGCAGGTACGGGCGGGGTCGTCGGAGGCGTATTGGGCTGGCTCGTCGGAATTGGGTCGTTAGCCATTCCGGGCGTGGGGCCCTTTGTCGCCGCGGGCCCGATTATGGCGGCCTTAGGCGGGGCAGCCGTGGGTTCTGCCGTCGGCGGCCTCACAGGAGCGCTGGTGGGGTTAGGGATTCCTGAGTTTGAAGCGAAGCGTTACGAAGGGAAATTGAAGGAAGGCAACATCCTCATCTCAGTACACTCAGAAGATTCCAAAGAAACGGATCGCGCCGAGAAGATTCTCAAGGCAGCCAACGCGCAGGACATTTCCTCTGCGACCGAGAGTGCCGTGAAATAGAGTCAAAGGCCTGGTGTCTCACCTCCTGGCACGCCAAGCACTGGGCGTGTCTGGATGGTAGACCGCAGTGTCTATCAATTGCAGTTCAACATCTAAGGAGGGTCGTTCGATGTTCTTAAAACGCAGTGCGGTACAATGTGCAGTCATCTCAGGCGTTGTGTTGGGATCAGCCTGCATGAGTTTCGCGCAATCGGGGGCACCCGTTCAGGAGCAGCCGAGGGAAGTGGGACCCCATACGCTCGAGGGAGATCGCGCCACTCAAGAACGGGACCGAGTAGAGCGTGATCGAGTCCTGGCGCGGGACCGCGCCGGAGAGCGGACGGTCGTGCAAGAGCGCGTGGTCGAACGACGACGCGAGGGCGAGGTCTATGTGTCGGGCTTTGGCGGATTCACCTGGGGCCATGACCTTTCCGATGTCGAAGGGCGGGGGACGCTCGGAGGACAGCAATTTGGCGGGCGGGACTTGAAAAACTCCGGTGTCTATGGTGCGAAGATCGGTTATTTTCATCCAGGACGACTGAACTGGTTGGGCCTCGAAGTCGAAGGGTTTAATGCGACCCCGCATATCGAGCAGGGCGCAGGCCTGCCCGGAACACACCTTCGTGTCACGACGCTGGCGTTCAATGTCATCGCTCGCACCAAGGTCGGCTGCCGCAACCGCGATGACGTGCGCCGACGGGACGATGGCCGTGTTGCCGCAGACGGGACCCTGCACGGGTCCGACGACCGCACAGACTGGTCGCCGTTGGATGACAATGTGCGTTGCCCGCTGCAACTCTACGCGGGTGCGGGTCCCGGCATTTTCTTTGCCGAAACCTCGAATCAATTCGGCCGGAGCACGGATAATGGTCGGGTAGGCCTCAATGCGTTGGCGGGCGCCAAGTATTTCCTGACCCGCAACCTCGCCGTCTATGCAGAATATAAATTCAATTACGCGCAATTTGATTTCAGCCAAGCGCAAGGCACGAGCGCCGGGTTCACGGGGGATTATAAGGCGAGCCATGTGGTCGGCGGCTTAGCGATGCACTTTTAGTAGGTCACACTACCTGCTAGACAGTGTGATGGCAGTCAGAGCATTTGATCAGTGAGATATGCAGACCGAAGGGAACATGATTGTTCCCTTCGGTTGTGACTGTGGCCTTTTTCTTTTCCCGATGAGGCGCCGGTATCTGCTGAAGGCGCCTCGTCCGGAGCCGAATGCCTTTCGGAACTATCAGTGGCGCACGCGATCCCGCAGCAGTATCCACTGCCGGACGGGGGCAACGAAGATGTTCTCTCATTCTTCTCTTCGAGGATGATGCTAGCCTCCGTGAATTGCTCACCACGACCCTCCCAACCGGGTTATCCCGTGTTCGCGTCCGTCAATGTTCGACACCACATCCGGCCCGTTCAGTGAATACGAAACAGCCGGCCCTTTGGTAGGTGAGTGCACCGCAGGCAGCCGTCCTCCTTCGTTCTGGAACCACATTAACGAGGCCCCGCAGAGTGAACCGGCTCCCCCGACGGTTGATCCGCGTCAGCAACTAGGAGAGTTGCTCGCTGCCACGGAGACGCATCACGGCTGGCCGCGCAGAACTTGAGCGGTAGCAGCAAGCGCCCTCCTGTATGATCCTTACTATCTGGTGCGGTCACGCCGCCTGATCTGCCTGTACCGGGCTTGGCTTCCCAGTCCATTCCGGCCAAGAAGGATTACCCTTAACGCTTCGCGTTACTGCCCGAAGGGCGAAGACGGCTTAAAAGAACTGGAGGACGTCGCAGTGTATTTTGGCTTCGTAATGGATCGTGCACGAAAAGAAGCTCTGCTCCGGTGGCAGTCGGATAGTCGTGCGCCTAAGCGCTCTACTTATTTGCAGTCCTACGGCTGTCGTCCCTTCAATGCTCATTTTGCTAATCTGTCAACGGAATATCGTACAAGGCTCCAGGCGAAGACCGTCTCGTAAGCATTGCATAGTTTGTGGCCGGCGTCGTTAAGGGCTGTTGGCCCTGACATCGATCAGTGCCCCTCTAGGCTTAGAATCTCGGGGAACCGTATCGTATTTGAAACCCAACAATTGGCTCGAATTTTGAGGAAATCTGGTCCCAGTTTTTGTCACGGTTCGGTCCCGGTTTTGGCTCCGATTGGGGGTGTGCCTCCATCGCCATTGGTCATCATGGACTGACACAAAAGCCATTGTTCTATAAAGATAAAATATCTATCTGTCCTCCCTGATCGCTGTTAGTCTCCAGCGCCCTTTTTACGTCCTTGGATCCGAGGGTTGGGGGATCAAGTCGCTCGGGGCGTACCACACCTCTCTCTTGCCCTGACTACTCACGACCCTCCTGGTCGTACTTCTTCCCGGTGTTTAATTCCTATGCAATTTGGTATTCATATATATGTTCTCACGGATATCCGCTGCTGGTGCGCTCTACCTGCTCGCGGGATCGTGGCTTAGCCTCATAGTAGTTTTCTATCGTCTTCAAGGGCGTTCGGCGACGCTCGGCTCTACAGGGTGGACATGGGTGGCTGTCATCATCCCTGTCAGCGTCCTAGTCTTGGCAAGCGCGGCCCTCCTCTTCCACTACCGACAGTCTCGCCGGAGCGGCGCGAAAAAATTTCGGCTCGTCCTGTCGATGGGTGCTGTCGTCCTTGCCCTGTGCTTTTTAGGCGGAGAGGTGATGATACGAGGCCTTGCCGAGGAGACCTCGGAGGGACCTCTGCTAGGGAATACAGTTCTATTGCCCAGAGACTGGGCGCGGGTTTTGGCTCATCGCCGGGCTCTTTGGGCGCAAGCTTCTCGAGAATATGGAGTTTTTACTATTGATGAAGCGCTGGGCTGGTCGATAGGTCGCAATCGAAAGGGAGTCGGGCCGCATGGGGAAACCTATTTTAGCAATGAAGACGGCTTGCGAACCCAACAGAACGGGGCATCGTTACAGGATCAACCAGCCGCACTTCGCATCGCCATCCTTGGGGATTCCTATACGTTTGGTGAGGACGTCAACTTCGAAGATACCTGGGGGCATCAGTTGGAAATCCTGATGGGTCCTGGAGTGCAGGTGCTCAATTTCGGAGTGCCGGCGTACGGTATCGATCAAGCCTATTTACGTTACCTTCGAGAGGTGCGGGAGTGGCATCCGGATATCGTCATCCTGAGTTTTATTAGTCACGACTTGGTACGAAGTGGAATGGTCTACTATTGGATTGGATTTCCTGGCGCCGCCGTTCCAGGAGCCAAACCTAGATTCTCCTTGGCCGGAGAAGAACTCACTCTTCTCAATTCCCCGCTCCCATCTCGGGAGCAAATCGAGTCGGCGTCAATAATCGATGACTTGCCCTTCATTCAATCTGACAGCGCGTACAATCCACCCGACTGGGAGTGGCACCTCTATCAGTATTCTTATCTCTTGAGATTCGTAATTTCCTGGCAATTCAATCCGCGACCGTTCAGCTACGAACTCGACAATGAGGTGCAACAGATCAACGAAGCAATACTCAAATCGTTTGTCTTCACCGCGCAGGCAGCCGGCTCTCTTCCGATGGTCGTTTTTCTGCCCGAGTACACGGAATTTCGAAACTCATCCGGCAGGCTTTCAGGACGTGATCTCCTTGGGAGGCGCATGGCACGGAAAGCCGGCGTGGAGTTTCTTGATCTCACATCGTGCCTGGAGACTCTGGCGGACGGTGATCGATTTACTACCGGCTGGCATTACACTCCTCAAGCCAATGGCGCTGTCGCGCACTGTCTACAATCACAGATCATGGAAGCGAATGCCTTGATTCAGAGGCGAAAGGCCGCCACTCGATAAGCACACCCTCGCTTCTCTCCTACCTGACAGTGTCCCCCTTAAAGAGCCCTTTATCGTAATTCGGAGAGTCTTTGTTCGCAGGCGCTATCACCGGTGATTATCGTAACTAATTGGAAATGTTAACCATCCATTGCCGCCTTGGCTGAGAGGATGGGGCGGGACGGCCAAATGCTATAGTTGTAACGTTAGGCAGATGTCACACCAAGCGTGAAGGAGCAAGGTTCATGAAGTACCCTGGCGCGTCGCAACTGATGTTGGGCGGAATGGCAGTCGTGTTGTTAACGGCACCTGGATGCAGCAGCATGAAGTGGTTTCACTCTGGATCGGACGACACGGTCGTTTCGGAGAGTGACAGCCCCGGCGGCCATATGGCGGGACAAGGCAGTCGCGATGGGCAGTATCCGTCTATCAGTCGACAAAATCCCCTGTCCGATGCGGAGGGTGGGGCGTTGCGGGGCTTCTCACCCCTGGTGAACGGTCAGATCGCCGGGGAGGAACGACTCAGTCGGAGCAATATGGGCGGTATGTTGCTGCCGGTTGATCGCGATGAGAAACGGCATGCCGAAATTCGTCGGGAAGAAGCGGCGGCGCTGGAAGCCGGCCTCAAGGATGTCTTCTATGGCTACGACCGATATAGTGTCTCTGATAAAGATGGGGTGGCCTCCCTCACGACCAATGCCGATTGGTTGAAGGGCAACCCTAAGTCCCTCCTCAAGATCTCCGGGCATTGTGATGAGCGTGGCACACACGACTATAACCTCGTGCTCGGGGAAAAACGGGCCAAGGCAGCCAAGAGTTTTCTGGTCGATCTGGGCGTGAGCCCAAAGCAGGTGGCGATTGTCTCGTATGGCAAGGACCGCCCGTTCTGTGCCGACCATGACGAAACCTGCCATCAGCAAAATCGACGCGGCCATATGCTGCTGCGTAAATAGGCGAGAGCCCCGGCGCCTTCCCGTGAGTGGGCGCCGGGTAAGGCGTTCTGTGCCCTACGCCATGGGCGTCCTCCCGTACCGTTTTCCACCTCCCTCCTGTGCGTGACACCGATTACGCGAGTCATTTCTCTCGAAGAACTGCGGTTGGTGGCCGGTGCTTGTGGCTACTCTCCCGCGGGTTTGTGACCCGCGAGTAGCTCTGAGCTCTTAGCCTCTCATTCCTTTCCCATCACATAAGGGTGACAATACGCGGGAGCTTATGGTATCTGAGCCACTGCAGGTGACAGGCTTTTCGCCGCCCATCCCGTACGAAGGAGTATGATTGTGAACCAGCGCTTTGGGATTACCGTGAAGTTCCTCATTTCTGCCGACTCCCCCGAGGAGGCTGAAGAGATTATCGAGTCGGCCTGTGAAAAGATGGCCGCGTCCATTCATGAAGGAGACGTCAGCTACGAAGGTATCGAAGACATTGAAGAGGAAGATGAATAATGATGCGCCTCGTTCTTGCCGCGTCGGCCCCGTCGACAGTCCGGCCTCGTTATGCGGCAGGAAGGGGTTGCTGGAGGGACGTCTGTGCAGTTGAGTCGCGTCGGCTAAGGGGCTTGGTAGCATAATGGATCCTGTCGCTCCCACAGGAACTGAAGGCCGTCCGTCTGGATTTCTGAACCGGATTCATCAGTCGACTAAGCAGTACCTTCCCCAGTGGCTGGGGGTTCCGGCGCACATTCACCACGTGGCCTACCGGATGGCCAATCCTCCGGTGGAACGGCCCAACAGCCGCCGGGAGTTTCAACACCTGCTCCAGGCCCTCGATATTTCCGAAGGCGCCATCGACGAGAAGTTCGGGTATGGATTCAAGGTCGCCTCCAATGGTGACCGGCTGATCGTCGTCTGGGAAGCGCACACGGAATATTATAGTTACCAGGTGTGGCATGTGGTGAGCGACGCCACGAGTCCGCTCGATTTCGGGCCGATCACATTTCCCGGCTATATGATGCCGCTCTGCCCGCTCGGTCTGCGCGTGAATGCCCTCGACATGTTGTTCTTGCCGCAAGAGCTGCCCCTTGAGCACGAGCTTCCTGCCCGGCTTCCTGGCGCGATGGTCTATGGCAGCCGAATCTTAGGGGAGGATATCGTCGCAGTGACGAGTTTCACTCCCGATGAGTTTGATCGGGAACGATACCTGATCTGCTCGACGTCCGAGCAGTCGCTCCGGCAACAGGTTGCAAAAATCGCCGATACGATCGTGGCGATTGAAAACTACTACCATTTGGTCATGTTGCCGATGAAGGCTTTTTCCAGGGCCGTGGACCAAATCCATGACTATGAGCAGCGACATCTGTACCAGCGGGCTGTGCTGATCGAACAGCTGGGCGGGACCACGCCGCAGACCATGCAGAAGTGGCTGACCGTGTTGACGCAGGACCTGCTCCAAGTGAGTCGGTTGGCCGAATCGATGCGGTATCGGCTCTCCGCCTCCGTGCCCTATGATCGCATCGTCCAAAGCAACCTGGCCGCCCTGCAGGAACGGACTTATGCCCCGCTTCGTCAACTCTCGGAATATGTGAGTTGGAAAATTACGGGTGTGACGGACGGCTATCAGCAGCTGCTTCGGCGAATCGATGCGATGGAAAAGGACTTTGAGGCCACGGTGGCAGTGCTCCGGACCCATATCGAGTTGAAATTACAGGAGCAGAACATCGGGTTGCAGGATCAGAACATGAAACTTCTGATCAGCGTGGATTCCACGACTCGCGCGCAGGCCATTCTGCAACGCACCGTCGAAAGCCTCTCCGTGATCGTGATCACCTATTACCTGACAGGGCTGGGCAGTTACGTGATCAAAGCTTGTTATGAGGTGGGGTGGCTGAAGAATGCCAACGTCGCGACGGCGATCTTTGTCCCGATCGCGTTCGGCATTTCCTTTACCCTGATGACCGTGGGACGGAAAATCATCATGAAGCGCATGGCGAACCAGGCGAAGAAGGATGGGGAAGCGTAAATCTCTCGCCGCCTGAGCCTCTCGCTTCTGACGGGCCTCTGGCAATACAGTGCGGTGGCTGCGGATGGATGACAGGTAGTCCGAGACTTGCCCAACAACGAAGGCTGTAGCTAGGCGGCAGCCAGTTCCCGCACAGCGGTTCCAGCGTTCTCGGCCGATTCTTCGAGCGACTGGGTGATCAGGCGTCGAATCCGGCTTTGATCATCCCGACGCACCCGAATGAATTCAATCCCCACCTTCTGATCCGTCGCCCATCGAACCTTTGCCAGCCCCACGGTGAGAGGCCGCGCCTGATCAGGCGCCATCACCAGCAATTCGAGATACTCCCCGGGCTGAACGGGAAGGTCCGTCTCAATCGCACAGCCTGGCACGGAAAGATTAATCACCGTTCCCTCGCCGGTCATCGCGTCGCTCGAAAGCCGGACGGGGTAGGTGACAGCTGCTCGTGTAGAAGTACGAAGATCCATATTCATTGAAAAGGCCTCCTTGCCCTGACCCTCGTTCCTGAGGGCTTGCAGGCTTTTTCGGTAGGGTTTCTTCTGAACTTTAGGTGAATGCCGCCAAAATTCACCGTTTCACCTGGAGAAAATGCGAGTCGGAAGTGATTGCTCCCACGGCCTGTTTGGGGGGCAGGCCACGCTCTCCGTGACGGCTCAACCACCAGGCCAAGGGGATACTCACCGGGAAAGGTAGGAGGACGAGGGCCAGGATCATGATACCTTTGCCCGCCGACAGTCGGTGAATCTGAAGCCTCAGGGTGGAAAACATGGGATGGACACCTCAAGTCTCGAATCATGGCCTGGTTAAGAATTGCCCAGTGGAGTCAGCGATGCCGACGCCCCGCGGGCAAGTCTTGCCCAGCGCTTTGCCGCAGCTCTATAAGCCAATGCCCGATCAAGGCCGCAAAAGCGCCAATCGTGATCAGCAATCCCAACGTATTCTCCATACGCTATCTCCTCTCCGGTGAGTTCGATACGGCGAGCCCATATCACCTTACAATGAGCAATCCCTGTGCCGGGTCATGGCGTAGTGTAGGTGGTCGGCTGAGCCGTCTGCCGTGGATCAGAACGCGGTTTAGTTCAGAATGAAGCTGATGAGACGTAGAAACAGATACGGCTGCGTATCCTTACCGATACTGTTCCGGGAGCATCGCAGAGGGATACGCGGCTCTGGCGGACTCGGCGCGTCTGGTTATTGACCGATCGAGAAGGCGGTTGATTTCGGCTGCAGAACAGCGTATCCCTTTTCGAAAGGTTCTGGGCCGAACCCGATGGGTCTACCTCAGCCAAAGGCACTTGTGGAGCGTCGCGACAGTCCCCGGTATGAAATTCAGGTGCCACTCACGTTTTCCGGCAGTGATATTGCCGGAGGCGGATTGATCACGAGTCTCTCCAAGGAAGGTTGTCATGTGGTGAGCGAGGAATCCTTGCCTCCCCGTGCGTGCCTTTCTCTCCATGTCGAATTCCCTGCCCCCTATGAGCCGCTCACCGTCGAAGTGGCCGAGGTTCGTTGGACCAATGCCGTCGGCTTTGGCCTCGTGTTTGTGCATGTGCATGCCGAGGAGCATGCGCGGCTCCAGCGGTTTATCGACTGGCTGAAACAGACACAGAACAATTAGCGCTCAGATTGTGCGGAGGGGGTAATATGGTGACAGCGTCTTACCGCGCAAGAGTGGGCACATCGACATGAACGGCGATGTGCGCGTCTCGACTGCCGGTCGGGAATCGAGGAAACGGGTGGGCGTTGACGACCGCCAACAGGGCCGCCTGATCCAGCGCCGTATCCCCCGAGCTGCGTTCCACTTCGATCAACTGGGCTTCGCCATTCGCATAGAGACGAAAGCCGATGCCGGACACTCGTTGAGTTCCGTGATGGCGATCCAGTGCGGCTTCACCCTGCATTCGTCGATGGATGAGCCGCTGCAGCACCTTCCAGTATCCCTCCTGCCGCGATAGTCTCCGGTCTCCTATCAGGTCCTCCTCATCCACACGGCCGTCCAGCGATGCCAGGTCAGGAGGCGGGTCCTCCGCGCGCGGGGAGCGATCAGTCATGTGGGTTGAAAGATTGACGGGCGCTGCGTCGTGATCGGCGTATCCGGGGGTCGCGATGGTGACGACGACGGTGCGGCGTACGAGTGTCTCCAAATGGCGCCCCCGTTGACGCGCGATCTGGATCTGGATGGGCGTGGCTTTCGGGGGAGTGCCCATGGTGGTGGATAGCCGGCCGAGGGCTACGGTGGCGGAGAAGCGGTGCTGGTCCGGATCATGTTCCAGCGGGATGGTGCGAGTCGCAAATGCAGGGCTTTCGAGCACGGCGACGAGCGGTACTCCAGAGCGGGACGGTTGTTCCGGTATGTGGATCGAAACGGTGAGCCCGCGATTGATTGGCAAGGATCCAAATAGGCTGTCGGCGGGCACCTCGATCTGCACATCCTGCGGCATGAGGGGTGACGGCGTGCCGGCGACCCATGCGGCATTGCCGATGAGAATGAACAGCCCTCCGACTGCGGACAATGCGCTCCGACGTACCCGACGAAGCATGTCCCTTCTTAGAGATGAGGAAGGCGATGGAACGGATGACACTGACATCTTGGCGCTTGTCCGAATCGGTGGCCGGTCGATGATTCTTCATCAGTACCACGGGCACGGCAGGGAACCTATGCAAATGCGCAAACCATCAGCCACCGAGCCAGGAAGTTGCGATCAAAGATGGGATCAGGCAGGATGCCCTATGCTTGAGAAAAGGTGTCAAATATGACCACAGAGCATCTCGTATCAGACCTCGTTCAGCTGCGCACGCCGTGCATCATGGTCATTTTTGGTGTGGACGGTGACCTTGCGAAGCGGAAACTGTTTCCGGCCTTATACAACCTCATGGCCGGCCGATTTCTTCCCGAGCGATTTGCCATCGTAGGGTTAGATCGCGGGGAGATGACCACGGCAGAATTCCGAGATAAGCTGAATCGAGGCATTGGCGATTATCTGCCGGCCGATGTCGATCGATCGGTCTGGCAAGCGCTGTCGAACCGCGTGCATTATCTTGCGGGAAACTTTCAAGAGGGACTCATCTATCGGCACCTCAATGAGCTGCTCCAGCAAGTCGATGCTGACGCCGGCACCGGCGGCAACTACATTTTTTACATGGCGACGATTCCAGGATTGTTCGGCCAAATCGTGACGCACTTGGGGGAGTATGGCCTGACGGTCGAACGCAATGGCGCGTGGCGCCGCGTCGTCATCGAGAAACCGTTCGGTCATGATTTGGAATCGGCTCGGGCTCTCAATCACGAACTGCAGCGGGTGTTGCAGGAACGTCAGATTTACCGAATCGATCACTATCTGGGCAAGGAAACGGTCCAGAATATCCTGGTCTTCCGATTTGCCAACGGCATTTTCGAGCCGGTGTGGAATCGCCAGTATATCGACCATGTTCAGATCACCGTTGCGGAGAGTCTGGGGGTCGAGCATCGGGGCCGCTACTACGAAGACGCGGGTGCCCTGCGAGACATGGTGCCGAACCATCTGTTGCAACTCCTCTGTTTTCTGGCGATGGAACCACCGAATTCCTTCGCTGCCGATGCCGTGCGTGATGAGAAAGCCAAGGTGTTGAGAGGGGTGGTGCCGTTGACTTCGCTCGATGTCTTGCGGTTTGTCGTCTTCGGCCAATATGGCGCCGGGACGGCGGATGGAAAGCCAGTGGTCGGGTATCGCGCGGAACCGCATGTCTCTCCCACGTCCATGACCGAGACGTTTGTGGGGATGAAGCTGTTTATCGACAATTGGCGTTGGGCCGGAGTTCCGTTTTACCTCCGTACCGGAAAGCGTATGGCGCGGCGATTGACCGAGATCGTGGTGCAGTTCAAGTGTGCGCCGTTTATGTTGTTTCGGAAAACCCATGTGGATCGACTGGCGCCGAACGTGCTCGTCATCCGCATTCAGCCGGACGAAGGCATTTCACTGCGCTTTGATGCCAAGGTGCCGGGACCGACAGTCCGGATCGGTACGGTCGACATGGATTTTCAGTATGCCGACTATTTTGGCAATGCCCCCAATACCGGTTATGAGACGCTGCTGCATGATGCTATGGCGGGAGATGCGACGCTGTTTCAGCGGGCAGACAACATCGAGTTGGGGTGGACTGTCGTGCAAATGATTCTGGATGTCTGGAAATCTCTCCCCGGGGCCGCGGCCTTTCCGAACTATCACAGCGGAAGTTGGGGGCCGGCGGAGGCGGAGGCCTTATTGCGTCGCGAGGGGAGGGAATGGTGGAATGGAGGCCACGCGTAGCGTGGGACGCAGCGAGGGTTTCTGCCGGGTCGTGGTGATCGGATAGCACTCAGCAACGACAAAAGGTCGGGAGGAATCCTTCACGGCTCGGTTCAGCATACAAGACGAGGTGGGTGATGGGGCAGGCGATGACAGAGAGTGCAACCCTGGCAGGCGGGTGTTTTTGGTGTCTCGAAGCGGTGTATGACCAGGTCAAAGGGGTTCAGTCGGTCGAGTCCGGATACATCGGCGGTCAGGTGAGTGCTCCGACCTATGAGCAGGTGTGTGGAGGGCGAACCGGACATGCGGAGGCGGTGCGGATCACCTTCGATCCAGGGGTGGTGACCTATCGTGATCTCTTGAATGTGTTCTTCGTGATCCATGATCCCACCACGCTCAACCGGCAGGGCAATGACAGCGGAACGCAATACCGATCGGGGATCTTCTATCATTCCCCGGAGCAGCAACAGATTGCCCAGGAAGTGATTGCGGCGGTCACTCAGGAGCGCCTCTACCCGAATCCGATCGTCACCGAAGTGGTGCCGGCGAGTCAGTGGTTTGAGGCCGAGCCCTACCACCAGGAATATTTTGCGCGCAACCCCTCGCAGGGCTACTGCACCTATGTCGTGGGACCCAAAGTGGCAAAATTTCGCCAGCACTTTGCGCCGCTCCTCAAAGCGTAGCGATGGGCGAGGACAACAGTGTCCTTCTACGACGGCTTGAAGAGTCGCCGGATACCGTCGGCCAGGTCTTGAAGCAGACTGAGTTGTTGGGTGATGTGGTGGGGCTTCACAAGGAGTTCGGCCTGGGGGGGGCAGAACGGCCATTCGATGGTGCTCTTCCCTTGCACCTGGGCGATGAGTTCGCCCTCCGGCCCCTCTGCCTGGGAGTGTGTCACAATCAACGGGTCTTTCGGGTCGAGTAGACAGGTCGAATCGTACCCTAGTTGTTGGTATCGATCGGGCTGGAAGAGCGGAACCTTGTGGGCTCCGTTCGAGAAGACCGTGTCGCCTTCGCGAATGGGTCCGTCCGGCGCAATGGAATACAGCACCATGGGAGTCAGCACAATCACGGCCGCCGCCAGGGCGATTGACCAGAGCGGAGGTTCCGCTCCCCCTCGCTGGAATGTTTCAGGCCGATCCATGTCGCCGGCCGGCTCCCTTTCAATGGGACTTGCGTCCTAGCCAAAACTTCTTCACACTCACGGCCCCGTGCAGCCTGGTGATTGTACCTCAAGCGGCGGAGAAAGGCCCGTGGCAGCAGTCGCAATGGTCTATTGTCCGATGTGTTCAGGAGCTGCCAAACGGGTGAGCCGTCATGGCTGGCGAGATTTCGTCATGCAAGTGATTGGGTTTTATCCGTTTCGTTGCACCATTTGCCTGTACCGCTTCCGTCTTCGTCGTCGTACCTAGGCTGCCGTCAAGGTTTCCTGCGGAGCCTCATGTCTGGCCTGCCTTCCGGCAGCGCCCACCCGTCGTACAAAATAGACTTGAAACCATCCAGGGAATTTCCGTAGGATACTTTTCCCAGCGACCGAGTCAATGTCTTCTGATGACGTCTGCTGTGAAACAGTGAGTGCGCGACATGTCGTTTTGTGGCAAGTGTTCCGGCTATACGAAGCGTTCTCGCCGCCAAGGGTTGTTCGACTTTCTCTGCTTCCTGCTGGGCCTCTATCCCTATCGCTGCCTGCGGTGTGGTCGCAGAACCCATCTGCGCCAACGCGCCTGACTCCATACGCTCGCCCGCCTTGTTTCGCCGATCATCTCAGGATGATATTCAGGAACGCCGGGTTTTGCGCGCAGGCCAGTCCGTTCAAAGCAAATCTTCTTCTGAATCTTCCGTCTGTAATTCTGCGGGCATGGCGTCGGTCTGGAGGGCGGAGAAGTCGAACAAGTCGCGATCCAACAACAGCGGCGGGGCGACGTTCGAGAGCGCCGCGAACATGCTGTCATTGGAGCCGGGAAAACGCTGGTTCCACTCGCGCAGCAATACCTTGACCTGTTTTCGTTTCAGATCCTCTTGTGAGCCGCACAGGTCGCAGGGAATGATCGGAAACTGGAGCAGGGTCGCATACCGTTCCAAGTCCGCTTCCTTCACATAGGCTAAGGGCCTGATCACCATATGGCGACCGCTCTTGGAGCGCAGCTTGGGCGGCATCGCCTTGAGCTTGCCGGTAAACAACAAATTCAGCAGGAGTGTTTCAAGGATGTCATCACGGTGATGGCCCAGCGCGATTTTGGTCGCGCCCAACTCCGTGGCGAGCCGGTAGAGATGTCCGCGCCGAAGACGAGAGCAGAGTGAGCAGGTGGTCTGGCCTTCCGGGATCAGCCGCTTGACGATCGAGTAGGTATCGCGTGTTTCAATGTGAAACGGCACGCCGCGGCGAGTGAGATAGTCGGGGAGCACATGGGTGGGAAAGCCCGGTTGTTTCTGATCCAGGTTCACGGCGATGAGGTCGAAATGAATCGGCGCTCGACTGCGTAGCGACAGCAAAATCTCTAGCAGGCCGTAACTGTCTTTCCCCCCCGAGAGGCATACCATGACCTTGTCGCCATCCTCGATCATGCGGTAATCGGCGATGGCTTGTCCCACCAGGCGACAGAGACGGGTCTGTAGCTTGTCGATCGCGTCCGAGCGCGTCGCTGGTTGGATGGGGATTAATGATGGTGGTGTGCTGGGGCTTGGCATGGCGGGGCATTGTATCGCAAGAAGGAAGCAAATGGGATGCTCTTCTTCAAGCGGTAGGAAGCATCGTCGAGAGTTTTCGAGCCGGTTGATCGGGAAGGGTCGATCTTCGTATCTTGAGCGACCGAACCAGCCAGCTGATGTAACCTGGCCATACAGTCCCTCCCACGGCTCAGGCTCTCTCAAGCCAGTGCGATTCTCGGTCATACGGTGAGCGACCGCTTCTTCTCTACCGCCACTAGTCACGGACACAGGCGCAGAACGATGGGGGTTGCATTCCGCTGTCGCACTCAGGGGTTCCCCTGGCAGGACGATTCCGATGGTCAGGACGGGTTCCCGGCATAATTTCAACGGAATGCTATAGTTGATACAGAACAAAATGGCGTCGAACGAGGCTTTTTGGTGGTTGAACGATGGGACGGACACACAGTCAGCGACGAGATCGGTCACGCAGGGTCGATTCGATACCGGACTGGGCAAACTGGAGTGATGACCAACTCCTCGATCTGCGCATGTGTGACCTGCATGTGGGATTGGAAGGCAGCTTCTACGAGAAGCCGATTGCCCAGCTTCAGTGTGAATTGGCCGCAAGGGGACTTCTATTCCGGCCGTATGTCTGGATCTCGGATGAATGGTTCACTCCGGACGGCGTGCCTGGCATCGCCGTGCCCTTCTATCTTACGCATCCCCGGCTGGCGAAATTGGAAGCGAGTCAAATGTTGGAAGTCGAGGGCGGCACCCTGGACTGGTGCATGCGCATCCTACGACACGAGGCCGGCCATGCCATTGAAAACGCCTACTTGCTGCGCCGCCGCCGCCGCCGACAGAAACTTTTTGGCCGATCTTCGCAGCCCTATCCCACGTACTACACCCCGCGACCCTATAGCCGGAGCTTCGTGCGTCATTTGGATGTCTGGTATGCCCAAAGCCATCCGGATGAAGACTTCGCGGAAACCTTTGCGGTCTGGCTCGATCCGCAGTCGCTCTGGAAGGAACGCTATCGCGGGTGGCCCGTGATGAAGAAGCTCGAGTTTATGGAGCGGCTCATGGGGGAACTGGCCGGCGCGACACCGATGGTGACGGGGCGGCAGCAGCTTGACCCGCTGCCCCGTATTTATAAGACGCTGCGAGACCACTACGACGAAAAGCGGAAGCACTATGGGATCGGTCACACGCCGTCGTACGACCCAGATTTGAAGAAGCTGTTCTCCGACGCGCCGGCCCATGTCAAAAATCAGACCGCCGCGGAGTTTCTTCATCGAACCAGAAAAGAGATTCGCCGCCGCGTTGCGGAATGGACGGGTGAATATCAATACACGATCGATCAAGTATTGGAAGGCATGATCGAACGGTGTCAGGCGCTGAAGCTGCACCTGACGGTCCAGAAAGACCAAGCCAAGTTGGATTTTGCGATTCTCCTGACCGTGCAGACCATGAACTATCTTCACAGCGGCCGACATAAGGTGGCGTTATGAGACGACTGCGTATTCTCGTGTTGATGCACAAAGACCTCGTCCCTCCGGAGCAGTTGAATGGGCAGGACCTCGAGGTCGCGGCATGGAAGACGGAGTACGACGTGGTCTCCACGTTGCGCAAGCTAGGCCACGAAGTACAGGCGCTCGGCGTGAAGAGCGATTTGGAGGTGATCCGCGCCGCAGTGGAGGATTGGAAGCCGCATATTGCGTTCAATCTACTGGAAGAGTTCGATGGCATGGCGGTCTACGATCAGAACGTGGTTTCCTATCTCGAATTAATGCGTATTCCCTACACCGGGTGCAACCCCCGCGGCCTCATGCTGGCACGGGACAAGGCGCTGGCCAAGCAGGTGATGTCGTACCATCGCATTCCCTATCCGGAGTTTATGGTGGTGCCGCTGCACCGCATGGTCCGCCGGCCTAAATACTTGCCCTTCCCGTTAATCGTGAAGTCGATCAGCGAAGAGGCGTCCCTGGGGATTTCGCAAGCCTCCATCGTGGAGGATGATGACAAGCTGCGAGAGCGAGTCGCGTTTATCCATGACAATGTCGGCACCGGCGCGCTGGTGGAACGCTATATCGAAGGGCGAGAGCTCTATGTCGGCGTAATGGGCAATGCGCATCTGCAAGTCTTCCCGGTATGGGAACTGGTGATGGATAAGATGCCCGACGAAGCGAAGCGGATCGCGACCGAGCGCGTGAAATGGAGCCGCAAGTATCAAGAGAAGTATGGCATTCGGTCCTGTGAAGCGAGGAATTTACCGGAGGGGGTCGTCGACCACATTCAGCACCTGGCCAAGCGCGTCTATCGCGCGTTAGGGCTCAGCGGTTATGCGCGGATCGACATGCGGATGGATAAAGACGGCGTCGTGTACGTCTTGGAGGCCAATCCGAATCCTCAAATCGCCACCGGCGAAGACTTTGCCGACTCCGCCGAAAAAGCAAATCTCGCCTACAAAGACCTGCTGCAGGAACTCTTGCATGTGGGGCTGCGGTGGCGCCCAGCCCAAGCCGCCTGACAGCCGTTGAACGGGTCCCCAGTCCTATCCGGCTCCGCCAATAGTGGCTAGTGTTACTTGCCTCAAATTCGAGATCGGCGGATCTACGGCCCCCAACGGATACCGAACAGGAGCGCGACGCTGGTGTTGTCATCGGGAACCGGTGGTGAGAGCGTGATGTGGTGCAGGTTCACCATGAGGGTGGTGGCGAAGGCGATCTTTGGTCCGACCTGATATTCCAGCGACATCCCGAGTGGAATGAAGTGGCTGGTGTCGTTGCGATCAATTTTGGATGGGCCGCTGCCGCGGTTCAGGTCAGCATGAAGAAAACCTAGCCCGGCGAACGGCACGAGATTGAATCCACTGTTGAGGCGAAGGTGGTACTTGGCCACGGCGGCGATACCGATCTGTGTCAGATCTCCCACCGGCGTGAAGAGGGCCATCCCGCCGAAGGAAAAATTCTGGTCCATGTAATAGTCGAGCCCGAAGCCGAGCGCGAACGTGGTGTTGTTGGTGGTGCCGGTCCAAAGACCCAGGTCGGTGTTGAAGCCCCAGCGTGCCTCCTGCATGTCGGTCGATTTCGTCGGTTCGGCTTTCGCGGGAGAGGGCCAAAGTAAGCCCACGCAGGCGAGGCCTAGGAGCAAGAGTGGGAGGTGTTTGTTGGTTTTCATGATCCTGCCTTTGGGTGCGGCGCGGACTGTAGCATAGGCCTTCCCAAGCGGACAAGACTTCGGGGGCACGGTGGGAAGTCTGCTAGTTGTCAGTGCGCCTGCGCCTGCAGTATTCTCGAACTCGTTGTGGGAGGACATGTATGACCAATGAACCGATGACCCCGGCTCAGGCCGCGGAGTCCCTGTACAAACTGATTCCACGCCGGATTTCCGTGGAGATGATGGGCGACTACGGCATTGATGTGACCGAGGAGCAGTCGAAGGATATGACGCGGGAACTGCTCTCCTTCACGCTCTATTGGGTCAATGCGGCCATCAATGCGCACATTCCCCGGAAGTACCGCGAGGTGCTGTTTCAGCGCGTGCTGGAGTTGATTCAGGCGGATTGGGCCACTGAGTTCAAGCTTGAGACAGTGAAGTGGGGAGACTATCTGGTCGAAATGGAAGAACGGCGGGCCTTCTACGCCCAAGTTGGAGATTTCGAAGGCGGCGCCATCGCAGCATCCGAGGAAATTTCCGACCTGCTCGAAGACCAGGGCCTTATTCAACCTGAGGATCGGCCGAAGTTGCTTGTGTTGCTTCCCGACCTAGTGCCGCTCGATAAGTATCAGGCTCTGCTGGGCGAATGTGTGTAGACCGTCGGGCGGGAGAGTGAAAAAGTCCGCCAGCCTTGTTCTCGTATCACCCAGAGCCTCAACGTACGGCACCAGTACGCGTACGCCTCCTCGTTCGCTGCGGGCGCGCTGGACGGCCATTTTGAACACTCGCAAGCAATCCTCTTTGTAGTAGCGAGGCCGCGACCTGTTACAGATACCGGTGCGACAAGACCTTGCCATTGTTGTCCAGTTCGTACAGTAACGGCGCTCCGGTTGGAATGTTGAGTTCCAGAACCTGTTCTCTGGTCAGTTGCTCGAGTTGCATGACCAGTGCGCGAAGGCTGTTCCCGTGGGCGGCTATCAGAATGGTTTCGCCCTTCAGGACAGATGGTTTAATCCGGCTGTCATAGTAAGGCAGCACCCGTTCGGCCGTGTCTTTCAGGCTTTCGCCTCCGGGCGGTTGCACATCATAACTCCGCCGCCAGATCTTCACCTGCTCCTCTCCATATTTCTTGGCCGTTTCGGCTTTGTTCAGCCCCTGCAGCTCTCCGTACATGCGCTCATTCAACGCCTTGTCTTTTTCAATTGGAATGGTCGCCTGTCCGATTGCCTCTAGGATGATACGCAGCGTTTCAGTGGCGCGGGCCAATACCGAAGTAAAGGCGCGATCGAAGGTGAAGCCAGCCAATTTCTTCCCGGCCGCCTTTGCCTCTTCGATGCCCTTCGGAGAGAGCGGAACATCGACCCAGCCGGTGAAACGGTTTTCCAGATTCCACTGCGACTCGCCGTGACGAATAAGAACCAGTTTGCTCATCGTGCTTCGTCTCCTTGTCCGAAGGGATGTGACTTTGTCAGGACAGGTTATGCGATTTCCCCTTCACACTGTCAAGCGTTCTGCGCGGCCAGAGAGGTCATGTGTCCTTATGAGGTGCGGTTGCATTCACCTGAGGCAGCCAGTACCATGCCGCCGACTGGGCCTTATCCGTGGAGTGTATCGGTGACTGCTATTCCGCCGTCAGATTGGTCTCCGCTGCAGCAGTGGTGGCAGGCGATGGGCCGACGCCTGCAAGTCGAAGATCGGGTGGAAGCATTTTTTAGGCGCGCACTCGGAGTTAGCCAGGCCTTAGTCGGTGTGGCACAAGTCGGCGGGCAGGTCGAGTATGTCTTGTTCGTGCTCGTGCGCTATTGGATTCCTGTCGTATTGCCACCGCCGGGGCGCGAGCGTGCTTCTAAAGGTAATCCCGACTACTGGCTCGAATCGGAGCAGATTCTCAAAGCCGCGGCGGTGCGACTGCGTGAACTCAAGCCATTGATCGAGCTGCTCACGGTAGCCAATCCATTGAGCCTGGGAGCGGGCGACCCGGCTCTGGTCCAGCCGCCGGTCGTAGAGGTTGAACTAGCCAATATGTTGCAGGGCATTGCCGAATCTGCCGGGAGTTACGGAGGCCCGGACTACACGTCGGTGATTAAAACGTTTGATCCGGTTCCGCTGCGGCAAACCCAGCCCTTCAAGCACAATAAGAAGAACAGCGCCGAACTCTGGGTAGTTTTTCTGCTACGCGAGCATTTCCGAAGTCTCAGCATCGGCAAGGATCGCTATTGGCCGCTGGTGGCCGGTCTCTGTGCCGCCGCCGGCATCACCAATCCCAATGGGCAGCCCTATGGCCCAGAGGAACTCAAGTCCTGGTGGCAGAAGAACTGGCCGCGAACCTACACGCAGCTTGAACCGACCCAAGCCGCGCCCGACCTCAGCGGCGCAGCCTACCACCAGGATTTTGAATGGTTCGTGTCTTGGATCGAGTGGCAGCGGCAACGTATGTCGCTCTAGCGGGATACTGAAAAAGTCCGCCAGCAGCGTTCTCGCTGTGCTCAGCGACCCCACGTGCCAAACAAGGTATGCCGTCGCCATTTCGTTCGCTGCAGCCTTGCTGAAGGGCCGTTCTGCGCATCCCGCTGATGCTGTTAGGCTACTCGGCAGACTATTGAGTTTCTAGCATGCCAAAAGAGGGTTTCCTCAGCCTGTTAGCGGGAGTGCTCCGCTTACACGCTCGTCAGGCTGGCGGGGTGCGGCTTGGCAGGTGGCCCTTTCGGCCCGTCCGGCGCACTGTCTTTAAACATGGCGACTACGAGGCCGATCTTGAGCACGAGCAGGCCGACGCCGACCCAGACCACATAGGGTTGTACCCCTCCGAGTTCCCCGAGGAGCTTTTGTCTCGCTTCTCCCCCTGTGGCCCGTTCGCCCTTGATCTTGGCGAGTTGTTCTTTCGCATGCCAGAAGTAGATGTAGTTGGCGCTGGCCCCCGCGATGATCCTCCAAATGATGTCGGCGGAGAGGTCTTGGGTGATGTAGAAGGCCATGGCCGGACCGATGGCGTAGATCACGGCGTACACATACATCTTCCGGTAGAGAAACCAGAGGAACGGCTCGAAAATAAAAGCTGGCCAATGCCACGTCAGGGCGAATTGGGGTCCCGCGGGACCCGTAAACTTCTTGAATGTCGTCAGATACCGATCGGCATTCGGGCCGATGAAGGCCTTCCAAAGCTCTGCATCCGTCTGGGGCTGTGGAGGGGATGACGATGGTTCCGCTTCTACCGCGGCCTCTTGGCTTTCCATGGCGAAGGCGCCGCCGCATTGGTGACAAAAACGGGCGTCATCCTGGTTCTGTTGCTGGCATTGAGAGCAGGGTTTCATACCGCACCTTATCCCATCCGCCATCTGTTCCCGTCAAGGGACGACCAAGATGATTGCCGCCTGCCTGGCGAGCGGCTCGCTCGCCGCGCTGGGAGCCGCGAATGCGCACTGGTTCGGTTGCTTTCACGTTTTCCCTGTGGTAGCTTCGCCGACTCATGTGGGGAGAGGTGTGTCATGCCGACGGGTGAGCTGCGTCTCAATGCCGAACAGTACTTGATGAATACCTATACCCGCCAGCCGATTTCGATCGTGCGAGGGCGTGGCACCAAAGTCTATGACCTGGAGGGACGCGAGTACGTCGATTTTGTGGCCGGCATTGCCGTGAATGTGCTCGGGCATGGGCATCCTGATCTGGTCTTGGCGATTCAGAAACAGGTGCAGCACCTGATTCACACGTCGAATCTGTATTTTACTGAGCCGCAGGTACAGTTGGCCAAGATGCTGGTGGAACACTCGTTTGCGCAGAAAGTCTTTTTTTGCAACAGCGGCGCGGAAGCCAACGAAGCGGCGATCAAACTGGCCCGAAAATATTCGTATGATAAGTACGGTGCCGACCGGTACGAGATCATCACGATGAAGAATTCCTTTCACGGGCGCACGCTGGCCACCTTGACGGCGACTGGTCAGGAAAAGGTGCAGAAGGGATTTGCCCCGCTGATGCCGGGATTTTCCTATGTGGCGTTCAATGATCTGACGGAAGTCGAGCGGGCCATAACGCCCAACACCGCCGCGGTGATGCTGGAGCCCATCCAGGCGGAGGGCGGAGTCTATGTCGCGGATCGAGGATACCTGCAGGGATTGAGAGAGTTGTGTCGTGAGCGCGATGTGCTCCTCATTTTCGATGAGGTGCAGACGGGCATGGGCCGGACAGGCACGCTCTTCTGCTACGAGCAGTTCGGTATGCAGCCGGATATCATGACCTTGGCGAAGGGGCTCGGAGGCGGTGTGCCGATCGGCGCCTGTCTGGCCACGGACATTGTGGCACGGGCGTTTTCTCCGGGGACCCATGCGTCGACGTTCGGCGGCAATCCTTTGGCCTGCGCCGCAGGCCTCGCGGTGCTGCGAGTCCTGCTGGATGGAAAGATCCTCGAGAAGGGGCGGCGAGCAGGCGAAAGTTTAGCCAAGGGGTTGGCCGCCCTCAAGGAGCGGCATCGCCTTGTGAAGGACGTGCGCGGGCTGGGTCTGTTGCAGGGTATTGAATTGGATATCGACGGCAAAGCAGTGGTGGCCGATTGTCTCGCCCGCGGGTTATTGATCAACTGCACCGGCGATCATGTCCTGCGGTTTGTTCCGCCGCTGATTATCACGGAGCCCGAGATTGCCCGCTTGCTGACCGCGCTCACTCAAATTTTTAGTCAGCGAACCACTTCAACCCATTAACCCTTAGGGGCGCATATGTCGCGGCGTCCTCGTCGAGCCACAACCAAGGCCGGTTTCGGGAAAGATTTCCTGGAATTGCTCTCGATTCCCAGCATAGAGCTGACGGCGTTACTTCGTCTGGCTGCACAGCTCAAGGTTAAACAACATCGTGGCATTCCTCATCCACTTTTGCCTGGGCGTATGTTGGGCCTTCTGTTTCAGAAGCCTTCCACCCGCACGAGAGTGTCCTTCGAGGCCGGGATGAATCAGCTTGGCGGGCAGGCCATGGTGCTGCCAATGGGCGATATTCAGTTGTCTCGCGGTGAGAGTGTAGCTGATACAGCCCGCGTCTTGTCGCGATATCTCGACGCAATCGTTGTGCGTACCTTTGACCATGCCATCGTCGAGGAGTGGGCACGTGAGGCGACTATTCCTGTGATCAATGGCCTCACGGATTTGAATCACCCGTGCCAGGCGCTATCCGATCTCTTGACTATTCAGGAAAAAAAAAGGCGCCTGAAGGGAATCAAGATCGCCTATGTCGGCGATGGCAACAACGTGACGAACTCGCTGATCGAGGCCGCGGCCAAAATGGGTATGACGATTGCCGTAGGCTGCCCGCCGGGATATCAGCCGGACCAACACATTGTGGATCTGGCTCGTGAGGAAGCCCAGCAGACCGGGGCGGTGATTGAGATTGGGGCGGATCCGCTCGTGGCGGTCAAGGATGCCGATGTGGTGTATACCGACGTGTGGATCAGTATGGGGCGCGAGCGAGAGCAGGCCAGGCGGCTCAGAATCCTGGCTCCATATCAACTCAACGAGCGATTATTGAAGCGGGCGAAGCCGGATGCGCTGGTCATGCATTGTCTGCCGGCCCATCGCGGCGAGGAGATCAGCGCCGAAGTGCTGGATGGCCCGCAGTCGGTCGTGCTGGATCAGGCCGAAAATCGATTGCACATGCAGAAGGCCATCTTGGTGAGACTCTTAGCCAAGAAAAAGGGAAGCAAGAAACCGTAAACAGTTCACGTCGTTGAGGAGTCGCATGAGTCGGTCATCGTATAAAAAAGTGGTGTTGGCCTATTCGGGAGGATTGGATACCTCCGTCATTCTGAAGTGGTTGGAAGAAGTGTACGACTGCACGGTGATCGCATTTTGCGCGGACTTGGGGCAAGGGGAAGACTTGAAGGCCATTAAGGCCAAGGCGCAGTCGCTGGGAGTGAAAAAAGTCTATGTGGAGGACCTGCGCGAAGTATTCGTGAGGGACCATGTGTTTCCCATGCTGCGCGGGAACGCCATCTATGAGGGTAGCTATCTGCTCGGTACGTCGATCGCCAGGCCGTTGATCGCGCGACGGCAGATTGAGATCGCCGCCAAGGAAGGCGCCGAGGCGGTGTGTCATGGGGCGACCGGCAAGGGGAACGACCAGGTTCGGTTCGAGTTGACCTACATGGCGCTGCATCCGCAGATCAAGATCATTGCGCCTTGGCGAGAATGGACCATGCGGTCGCGCCGCGAATTGATCGAGTACGCGGAGCAGCATGGGATTCCGGTCACCGCCACCAAGGCGAAGCCCTACAGCATGGACATGAACTTGTTCCACACGAGTTATGAGGGCGGCATTCTAGAAGATCCATGGAAAGCCCCACCCGAAGAGATTTTTGTGATGTCGGTGTCGCCGGAGCGGGCACCGAACAAGGCACGGGAAGTCGAAATCGAGTATGTCGCAGGCGATCCCGTGGCGGTAGACGGCAAGAAGATGAGCCCGGCGACGTTATTGGCCAGCCTCAACAAACTGGGCGGCGAGCACGGTGTCGGCCGTGTCGATCTCGTGGAAAACCGTTACGTCGGCATGAAGTCACGCGGAGTGTACGAAACCCCAGGCGGCACGATTCTTCATGCAGCCCATCGGGGGTTGGAGTCCCTGACGATGGATCGGGAAGTGCTGCATTTGCGGGATAGTCTCATTCCGCGGTATGCCGAGCTGATTTACTACGGGTATTGGTATGCGCCTGAGCGGGAAATGCTTCAGACGGCCCTTGATGAAGCCCAGCGGGATGTGACGGGCACGGTCAGGGTGAAGCTCTACAAAGGGAGCTGCACCGTGGTGGGGCGAAAGTCTCCGCGCTCGCTCTATCGGCTGGACATGGCCACGTTCGAAGAAGACGACGTCTATCGCCAGAAGGATGCGGAAGGCTTTATTCGTTTGAATGCCCTCCGGCTGGCGATTCGGGCGCAGCGAAACAAGAAGCGATCGAGCAAGTAATGGCTAGGTCCAAAGCCGGCGCCAGTCGCTTGCGTAAGTCTTCCCGTTCCCCTCAACGAGCCGATCGTGCGTTGCCTAAAGGCAAAGCCTGGGGCGGCCGGTTTGCTGAGCAAACCGATCGGCTGGTAGAGCAGTTCACCTCCTCGTTGGCCTACGACCAACGGTTGTATCCCTACGACATCCAGGGCAGCATCGCGCACTGTAAAACGCTTGAACGGGCAGGGGTATTCACGGCTCGTGAGTCAGCCGGGCTTGTGCGCGGATTGCGGGCCGTGAAGGCCGAATTGGACGGGGGGCGATTTCATTTCTCGCCGCAGGACGAAGATATTCATATGGCGATTGAACGCCGGCTGACCGAACTGATCGGCCCGTTGGGTGGGAAGCTGCACACAGGACGAAGCCGCAACGACCAGGTGGCGCTGGATTTGCGATTGTTTTTGCGAGACGTGTTATCGACCGTGATGGGGCAGATCCAAGAGTTTCGGCGGGTGTTGGTGGCGCAGGCACGCGCGCATCTGGATGTCGTCATGCCGGGCTATACGCACTTGCAGCGAGCTCAGCCGGTCCTGTTGGCCCATCATTTCTTGGCCTATGTCGAAATGCTGGATCGGGACCGGGGCCGCCTCCATGATTGCCGGGAACGGCTTAACGTGATGCCATTAGGGTCCGGGGCGCTGGCAGGATCGAACTATCCGGTCGACCGGCGATATACAGCTGCTCTGTTGGCGTTTCCTGCGGTCACTCAGAATAGCCTGGATGCCGTGTCGGACCGCGACGGGGTGGTCGAAGTGCTCAGCGCGTTGTCCTTGATCATGATGCACCTTTCGCGTATGAGCGAAGAGTTGATTCTCTGGGCCTCGCAGGAATTCCATTACGTCGATTTGCCCGACACGTTTTGCACCGGCAGTAGCATGATGCCGCAAAAAAAGAATCCCGATGTGCCGGAGTTGGTCCGTGGCAAGACGGGGCGGGTCTACGGTCACCTGATGGGTACTTTGACACTCCTCAAGGGACTGCCACTGAGTTACAATCGCGATCTGCAGGAAGATAAGGAAGCGCTCTTCGACGCTGTGGATACGACGCAGCAATCCCTGCTCCTGTGCACGGAGCTGATTCGACGGTTGGTCGTCAATCAGGCGACTCTGGCTGAGGCTGCCGAAGGCGGCGGCATGCTGGCGACGGAACTCGCGGATTACCTCGTGACGAAAGGGGTGCCGTTCCGAGAGGCCCATTCCATTACCGGAAAAATTGTGAGATCCTCACTTGAGCGCCATCGATCACTCCAGCAGTTGACTCTGGAGGACCTGCGGGTCTTTTCCAGGCATTTCAGTCAAGATGTACTGGATTGTCTTACGGTGCAGGGGGCGATCGATCGCAAGGGGCAAATCGGCGGCACGGCGCGACGCCGTGTCGAGGCGCGTATCAAGGAGCTTGAGAAGGCGCTAAAGAGATGATGCCCCTTCATGCGTGGCGAGCTGCGGTCAGCGGCCGCGCGGCTGGCGTGGTGCTGATTGTTCTCAATTTTTGTGGATGTGGCGTGTTGGGTGGGCCGATTCCTCCTGAAGATGTCGGTGTGTCTCCGGTGATTGAGCGGCAATTGAGACGTGAAGGGCTTCTGCCTCCCGGATCGACCATTTGGGGCACGGCGACGAGGCCTAATGCTCCGAGCGGAATCACGATTGAAGAAGCTCCGAGCCCGCCGGACGCGGACCCATTGCCGACTCCGCCACTGAGGGAGATGGGTACACGATAACGGGCGTGGTAGAAGATGCCCGTACCTGCGTTATTGCTGCCAGTGAGAATTAGGACTTGGGTGGGTGTTCGTTGCGGATTGAATTTTTGATCGAGGAACGAGACGATGAATGATTTCCACTATCGGGAAGGCGAACTCTATTGCGAAGACGTGCCGCTCTCGCGCATCGCGAAAGAGATCGGAACTCCGTGTTATGTCTATAGCCACCACACGCTCGTTCGGCACTTTCGTGTCTATGACCGAGCGTTCGGGAATATTCCGCATATCGTCGCCTTTGCGATGAAAGCCAATTCAAACCTGGCCGTGCTTCGCCTCATGGCCAAGGAAGGCAGCGGAGTGGATATCGTGTCTGGCGGGGAGCTCTTTCGTGCCCTGAAGGCCGGAGTGCCGGCCTCGAAAATCGTATTTGCGGGTGTAGGGAAGAAGCCAGACGAAATACGTGATGCGTTGAAGGCGGATATTCTGATGTTCAATGTGGAGTCTTCCGCGGAGTTACATGCCATCAACGACGTGGCGGCATCCATGGGAGTCAAGGCACGGGTAGCCCTGCGAATCAATCCGGACATCGACCCCAAGACCCATCCGTATATTTCCACGGGTTTGAAAAAGAGTAAATTCGGAATTGCTGCCGATCGTGGGCTTGAAGAGTTCAAAGTTGCCGCGTCATTCAGCCATATCGAGGTGGTCGGCCTGCATGCGCACATCGGGTCTCAATTGACGGATGTCACTCCGTTTGTTGCAGCGCTGAAAAAGGTGCTGACGATGGTGCAGACCTTGACGGAACAGGGGATTCCTATTCGCTACCTCAACATCGGGGGCGGCCTCGGTATCACGTATTCTGATGAAACTCCGCCCGAGCCGAAGGACTTGGCGGAAGCGATCTCTCCCCTCGTGCGTGATTTGAAATGCGTTCTTATCATGGAACCTGGCCGGGTGATCGTCGGCAATGCCGGCGTGCTGATTACTAAAGTGCTCTATGCGAAAGATGGCGAAGCCAAGCGCTTCTTGATCGTGGATGCGGCGATGAACGATTTGATTCGCCCCAGCCTGTATGATGCGTACCATGACATCAGACCGCTCTCTGAGACCGTCATGCATGCGGCAAAGAAGACCGTCGATGTCGTGGGACCCGTCTGTGAATCGGGTGATTTTCTGGCGAAGGATCGCCTCATGCCGGACATGAATGCCGGGGATCTGATGGCGGTGATGAGTGCGGGGGCCTACGGGTTTGTGATGTCCTCGAACTACAATTCTCGACCACGCGTGCCGGAGGTGTTGGTGCATGAGGGCCAGATCCATGTCATTCGATCGCGTGAGAGTTATGAGGATTTGGTGCGAGGCGAGCAAATACCGGCGTTTCTTTCATAGATTCGGGCCTTTACTATCATCCTGATGGAGTGTCCCATGTTTACAGGCTCTTTGGTTGCCATTGTCACGCCGTTTAAGAACGGAAAATTGGATGAGCGAGCATTCGGCGACCTTATTGAGTGGCAGATTACCAGCGGCACGCATGGAATTGTTCCCTGCGGAACCACCGGTGAATCCGCCACGCTGACTCACGCCGAGCACGATCGTGTGGTGACCTTTACTGTTGAGGTTGTCAAAGGCCGTGTTCCAGTCGTGGCCGGCACTGGGTCCAATAGCACCGAGGAAGCCATTGCCTTGACCAAACACGCCAAGGCCGCCGGGGTGGATGGAGCCCTACTAATCACGCCCTATTACAACAAACCCACTCAGGAAGGCCTGTTTCTTCATTACAAGGCGGTTGCGGAAGCTGTGGATCTGCCCCTCGTGCTCTACAATATTCCAGGGCGAACCGGCGTGAATATGATGCCGAGCACCATTGCGCGCCTTACAGCATGTCGGACTATTGTCGCTGTTAAGGAAGGGAGCGGCTCGGTTCAACAGGCATCCGAAATCATTCAACTCTGCGGCGAGCGCCTGACAGTGCTGGCAGGGGATGATGCCTTGACCCTGCCGATGATGGCGGTGGGAGGCAAGGGGGTCATCACCGTCACGGCAAATCTGCTTCCTGGGGAGATGGCCGAGCTGGTGAATGCATTTCTCGCCGGACATGTGGAAGCCGCGCGCGCAATGCACTATCAACTTTACCCGCTCTTTACGGCCTTATTCTATGAGACCAACCCCATTCCTGTGAAGGAAGCGCTACACATGATGGGTAAGATCGAGAGCGAGATGCGTTTGCCGCTCTGTCCAATGGGCAAAGATAATAGAGAGAAACTTCTTCATGTAATGAAAGAAGCCGGACTGGTGTAGGCCGGTCTGTTGCTGCCAAAGGCTGTTGCAATGATCAAAGTTGTCGTGACGGGGGCCGCTGGGCGCATGGGATCTCGCCTCGTGTCCTTGGTAAAGGATTCCGCATTTCTGACACTGGCGGGAGCAGTGGAGAGCAAAGGGCATCATGCCGTGGGTGAGGACTCCGGTGAGGTGGCCGGCTGCGGGCGAACGGGGGTCTTGATTGCGGATGATCTTTCCAGGGTAATGGAGCGTGGGGAGGTCGTAGTCGATTTTACAACGCCCTCGGCAACGCTTGGGCATCTGAGCATCGTGGCTCAGTACCGACGGGGAATCGTGGTGGGAACGACTGGCTTTTCCTCATCTGAGTTGGATGAACTGCGACTATTTTCCAGGCAAATTCCCTGCGTGTTTTCCCCCAACATGAGCGTAGGCGTCAATGTGATTTATAAAGTGATTGCGGAAATGGCCAAGACGCTCGGCGAAGACTATGACATTGAAGTGATTGAAGCACATCATCGTCTCAAGAAGGACGCCCCGAGCGGTACAGCTTTGAAAATGGCGGAAGTACTAGCTCGTGCTGTCAATCGAGATCTTGAGCAGGTCGGTATTTACGCCCGAAAGGGACTCATCGGTGAGCGCAAGAGGGGAGAGATCGGGATTCAAACCATCCGGGCAGGTGACATAGTTGGAGACCACACAGTTATGTTTGGAACGATGGGAGAACGCATTGAGCTTACTCACCGGGCCAGTAGCCGTGATACGTTTGTTCGCGGAGCCTTGCGTGCTGCTCGATGGGTCGTCAAGCAACCTGCAGGCCTTTACGATATGTTAGATGTGTTGAGTCTCAAGTAAGATCTTGCAAAACTTACATATGTGACTTACTAGGGCGACGGTGGACGTCGCCGTGAAATGTAAGTTGAGTTATCGTTTCAGTTGGAGTTACATTCCAACGCAAGCCATTGGAATGGCTAGCAAAAATATGAGGCGAAGCTAGCGCCTAGCTTCTGAGCTGGTGCGTGGGTATCGATTTGAGATTTCGCCAGCGATGAGCAGTCTGAATTCAGGACCAGCATGCCTGCTTTTGTGCATTCGGGACTATCTGGCAGTCCGGAATGCACAAATTACAAATGCTGTCAGCCCATCGCATGTGAGCGCTCTCGGATTTTTTGTCATTGCGACGGAGCTAATGTCGTGACGTGATCGGTCTCGGTTCTGCGTCAGCTGCTTTTCGTCGTCCACAGTTTAGGCACGCGAGCACTGTGATCGCTAAACCAGCATTCAGGTCAACCGCCCGTTCAGGCAACATCGTTCCGCGGCATTTGTCACATTTATGCATGTAGGGCTTATAACATCGCTCTGTAGGAGAAACCATCCATCTGAAGTACTGTATGATATGGGGAAAAAGCCCTTATTGGCACAAAAGTATCTGGGCCATTTGGTCCTATTGTTGCCCCTTAGGGAATTATTCCCCGCAGGTAAGAAGAAGGCGGAAGCAGTTCATTTATGATGCTTGTGTACAAGATTTCTATACATTGTAGGCCATGTAAGACGGGCCGCTATGTATAGAATTATATTGATCTCGGTGCTGTTAGTTCTCTTTTACTATCTCATCCGGAGGGCAATACTCAAACAAAGGGAGGCTGGTGGTTGGCTCAGTCACACAAAAGGTCATGCCCGGGGAACTCAGATGGTGCAAGATCCTGTTTGCAGAGTTTTTATTCCTCGTGCGAACGCAGTACGGGAAGATATTGGTGGACAGACGTATTTTTTTTGTAGCACAGGGTGCGCCAAGGCATTCCAGAAACAACTATCGAATTAGCAGCCGGAGTAGTTCGAGTCGGAGACAATTTCGTCCTTGTCGAAGAATAGAATCATCTGGCATTCGGTCGCTTTAAAGTTAAATAACGGCGGGGCCGCTTTTCCACCGGCAATTCGGTAATATGTCCACTTTTCTCCTCCAAAGAATCGAGCGCTCCGAGCGTCGGGTGTGCCCAATTCTTTTTCAATCCACGCCTTGTCCTTTCCTTGATAGCGAGTCAAGGAGGCGTCCAAATAAGGGTTGTGGCTACAGGCGGTTCCAACGAGACCTATTACTAAAAGCCAAGGTAATGTACGCATGCCGAGTCTCCTTCTGACTCATAAAACATTGGGATTCGAAATTTCACATTACTCCGAAGGGACATTTAGTAGCCATCGCATTTTCTGTCAAACGAATGTACCACGTAACTGGTTGACGGATTGCGTTGTTATTGAGTAACTCCTAGAATACAGATTGTAAGTTGACGGTGGAAGCTTAGTGAGAAAGGATCGCATCATGAAACTCTATCTCGATACGGCCAATGTAAAGGAAATCCAAGACGGGGCAAGCCTCGGCCTCATAGATGGCGTTACAACCAATCCATCACTCGTGGCCAGAGAAGGGGGCAGTTTTAAAGAAATGCTCCTGGAAATCTGTAAGATGGTCGACGGTCCGATCAGTGCCGAGGTGGTTGGTATCGAATCCGAAGGCATGATTAAAGAAGGCCGCGAACTGGCTAAGATCCACAAAAATATTGTGGTGAAGGTTCCACTTATTCCTGAGGGGCTTCGCGCAACCAAAAAGCTTTCAGCCGAAGGCATTCGAGTGAATGTGACCTTGTGTTTTTCGCCAACTCAAGCACTCTTGGCGGCCAAGGCGGGGGCTTGGTGTGTCTCGCCCTTTATCGGTCGCCTGGACGACATCAGTTCGGATGGAATGGAATTGATTCGGCAGATCGTGACGATCTACGACAATTATGATTATAAAACCCAGGTTCTAGTAGCAAGTGTGCGGCATCCCCAGCATGTCGTGGAAGCGGCCCTGGCTGGCGGGCATATTTGCACCATGCCCTATTCAGTATTTCAGCAACTTGTGAAACATCCGCTAACCGATATCGGTTTGAAGAAGTTTCTCGCTGATTGGGACGCTATGGGGAAAAAAGTCACAGGTTCTTGAGGAGACTAGACTTTACGAAGTGGTCGAAAGGTGCCGTTTTGCTTCGAAGAAAATCCGATGGAACATCGGTCGAGTCAGCTTGCCGGTGAAGGTATTTTGCTGGCTCGGATGATAAGAGCCGATCAAAGTTACCCCCGAAGGCAATACACACGTTCTACCATGGCCAAATTTGGGGCGTGGACGGGGGCTCTCGCTCCCTAATTCACGAATTGCTTTGAGATAGTGATCGAAGGCAATCTTGCCCAGCGTCACAACCACCCGTGCTCGCCGCAATTCCCGCAGCTCGCCTAAAACGAATGGCCGACAGGCTGTGAATTCATCCAGCGTGGGCTTATTGGCCGGAGGAGCGCATCGCACGGTCGCGCCGATATAGCAATCGGCGAGGGTCAGGCCGTCATTCATGTGAGTGGAAGTCGCTTGATTCGCGAACCCGAATCGGTGCAACGCTTCGTAGAGCCAATCTCCACTCCGATCTCCTGTAAAAATGCGTCCGGTTCGATTTCCGCCGTGCGCAGCTGGGGCGAGACCCAGGACATATAGTCGGGCTTGCGGATCTCCAAACCCGGGAATCGGTTTCCCCCAGTAGGAGCAATCGCGGTATTGACGCCTCTTGTTCCGAGCAACGGCTTCTCGGTAAGTAACCAATCGCGGGCAGCGCGTGCAGCGGATAATGTCCGCGTTGAGTTTCGCGAGTGCAATCATGACGTGTAAGTGTATCAAACCCATGAGTTGCTTGTCCTGTAGAGGTCTTGTTGATAGCATGGGCCCACAGCTGTGAAGAAAGGACTACATGGGCATGTGGAAGAATGATTGGGGTATTCGGACAGTCGGAGTCTGTTTCAGGGGCGCGCTGGGGCTTGGGCTGTTGGTGGTGGTATTGCTTCTCCAGTCGGAGGCTGTGGTTTCGGCTCAGACCAAGTCAAATGATGCTCCCAGTCTCCCGCCGGACGGAGGCGCGATTCCCCTGGTGAGCGAGCCGGAGGTTGCATCCGAGCTAGAAGATCGGCTGGTCATACTTCCGGAGATCAAACGGGAGGGGGAACGGTATTTCTTGAGCTCGTTCAAGTTGCCCGACAAGCTGACGTTCGCAGGTCAATCGGTTCCTTTGGATAACTGGCAAGTGCGGGAGCGTATCGAATACGAATTCTACCAGTTTCTCGAGGACCAAGGTGAAAGCATCATCTTGGCAAAACGGACGGGGCGTTGTTTCGCGCCGGCTGAAAAGCAACTGGCCGATGCCGGGTTGCCCGACGATTTGAAATACATGTTGCTGGTCGAGAGTAAGTGCATCGCCGCCGCCTATTCTCGGGCCAAAGCGTCCGGACCGTGGCAATTCATCAATTCCACCGGACGACGATACAAATTGCATAATGAACGCTGGCTTGATGAGCGGCGCAACCTCGAAATGTCCACCGAAGCAGCCATCAAGTACCTGCGCTATCTTCGGGACCTGCAGCAGGGTGACTGGTTCCTTGCGATGGCATCATACAATGCCGGAGAGGATCGCGTTCGGAAGTTGATCAAAGAGCAGAATGTCAACGACTACTGGCACATGCATGGTCCGCGAGAAACCATGCGGTATGTCGCGCGGATCATTGCCGCGAAAGAAATCTACTCTCAGCCTGAAAAATACCTGGGTTTGACCAAGAAAGACCTCTACCCTCCACTTGAAACGGAGACGGTGACGGTGACGATCAAGGAATCGCAACGGCGTCTCACATTGATCGCCCAGGAGTATGGAACCTACTTCCTTGAATTGAAAATGCTCAATCCCGAATTCACGAAGGACTACTTGCCAAAGGGAACCTACCAGGTTAAGGTGCCGCGACAGACCTGTCCGAATCGCTGTTTCAAACAAGACAAACTGCCGTAGTTCGCATGATCAAAGTTGGCGTCTCGCAGCCTGGGGCACGAGCCCTCTTGGTAAGGCTGTTCCAGGCGGCACTGCAGGCGGTCGATCCCTATGAGGCGGTGTGCCGTCAGGTTCGCCTGCGGCGCGGACGGCTCTCCATTGGCACGCAGCACTATTCACTTCAGCCACAACATCGAATCGTTGTCGTCGGGGCGGGAAAGGCCTCGGCCCGAATGGCTCAGGCGTTAGAGCGTCAACTGGGTCCGAGGATTGAAACCGGACTGGTGGTGGTGAAGTACGGTCACGGCGCGCCGACGAAGAAGATTCGTATCGTGGAAGCCGGTCATCCCGTTCCTGATGCAGCTGGGATCCGGGCCAGTCGCATGATGATGGCGCTGATCGAGACGCTGAAGCCGGATGATCTGCTGATCGTGCTCCTGTCAGGCGGAGCATCGAGCCTCCTCCCGGCCCCCGCGCCCGGCATCAGTCTGAAGGACAAACAGCAGACGACCAAATTGTTGCTGCGATCCG
This sequence comes from uncultured Nitrospira sp., assembly GCA_964493335.1. Taxonomy (GTDB): domain Bacteria; phylum Nitrospirota; class Nitrospiria; order Nitrospirales; family Nitrospiraceae; genus Nitrospira_A. Next base: position 17,841 of record CAZBNV010000018.1, on the reverse strand, counting down.
GCGCAACCATTCAGGAAATGAATGCGGTACGCAAGCATCTGTCATGTGTGAAGGGCGGGCAACTTGCAGCCATTACTCCTGCACGTGTGGCGAGCGTCATCCTGTCGGACGTCATTGGAAATGATCTCGGGACGATCGGCTCCGGCCCGACCTCGCCTGATCCCACTACATTTCGTGAGGCCTGGACGATCTTGGAACGATATGGGGTATCCACACGTCTTCCGGTGTCCGTGCGACGGCGAATGGAGGCGGGCCTCAATAAATCCGTGGCGGAAACACCTAAAGCGGGCGACGCGCTCTTTCGTCGAGTGCACAATCTCCTCATTGGCGATAATCAAGCGGCAGTCGATGCCGTTGCTCAGTGTGCGAAGGGGCAGGGCCTCCATACGTTGGTTCTTTCGACCACCGTGACGGGCGAAGCCCGAGAAATCGCCAAATTATTCGGCGCAATGGCGCGGGAAATCGTGGCACACGGACGCCCGTCCCGGCGCCCCTGCTGCGTGATCGCGGGGGGAGAAACCACAGTGACGGTGCGAGGTCAGGGACAGGGTGGGCGAGCCCAGGAGTTCGCACTCGCCGCGGCACTTGAAATTGCAGGATTACCGAAGGTGTGGGTGGCCGGTTTTGCCACCGACGGTACGGACGGGCCGACCCCGGTCGCAGGCGCGGTTGCGAACGGCGAGACCGTGGCGCGGGCCCGACGCGGTAGGCTGGATCTGCTCGGCGCGCTTCAGGCGAACGATGCCCATCCTGTCTTCAAGAAACTCAACGGCCATATCATGACCGGTCCCACAGGGACCAACGTGAACGATCTTTACGTCCTCCTCGCGCTCTAGGTACTATCTCCATTCATATGCCTGATCCATTGATTCTTTCCCTGGAGGAGAGTCGCGATCCGCTTCTCGTCGGCGGTAAGGCGGCCGGTTTGGCAAAACTGATTGGTGCCGGCTTTGCGGTGCCGCGAGGATTTTGCGTGACGACGGCCCTATATCGGCATTGCCTCGAAGCAGGAGGGATTGATGCGGCAGAGGCGTGGAAAAAGGTACGGCATTCCTCCGAAGCACAGCGAGCTCAGCAGCAGGCACGAATTCGAGACGTGTTATTAGCGCAGCCTTGGCCGGCAGGATTCCAAGTCGATTTGAACCGCCAACTGACGAATTTGGCTGACGACC